>JAFAQY010000128.1 GCA_019261985.1 Bryobacterales bacterium
CTGATAAAACTGGCGATAGCGGCCCTTTTGCGGCCTTTCGCGCCGGAACACTTGGCCGCTGTAAAACAGCTTTTTAACGCCCGGAAGCTGGTCGAGGCGGTGCTCCATGTAGGCGCGCATTACCGATGCTGTAACTTCGGGCCGCAACGTTAGCGACGCGCCGTCGCGGTCCTCGAACGTGTACATTTCCTTGGTGACGATGTCGGTCTCCGCGCCCACCCCGCGCGCGAACAGACTCGTTTCCTCCAGGATCGGCGTCCGAATTTCCTGGTAATTATAGAGTCGAAATATTTCGCGCGCGACTGCGTCCACATGATTCCAAACGGCGGAAGCGGGAGGCAGGATGTCGCGCATCCCTTTGACTGCTTTCATGCTTGTGGAAACATCAACCGGAAGGGGTGAACTTTTTATGCTAACAGACAAAGTAGGGCAAGCTTCAGCTTGCCCAATGAAAACCGGACAAGCTGAAGCTTGTCCTACTAGAATACTTTTCTAAACGTCAGGTTGATCCGGATGTCCCCCGTCAGCGGATGCGCGCCGCTCTTTAGAGGCGCAACTCCGTGATACACGAACCGGGCCGGACCTCCCCACACCACCACATCCCCGTTTTCCAGGCGCATACGGCGCACCGGATCGGAGCGGCGTTTTCCTCCCCACATGAAGGTGGCCGGAAGACCGAGGGACACCGAAACGATCGGCGACACCGGGTCGTTCTCGTCGCGGTCCTGATGCAGGCCGAGCTTCGCGCCCGCAGCGTAGCGATTGATCAGGCACGCATCCGGGTCGTAGTTGGCGAACCCCGCCTCCGCGGCTGCGCGCTGCGCCAAGTCGAGAAACAATTCGGGCATCGCACGCCAGTGCGCGCCGGTGTCAGGGTCATTTGGGTCATAACGATAGCCGGTACGATCCGAAACCCAACCAACCCGGCCGCAGTTGGTCATCGCGACAGACATCGTATGGCCGCCGGGCACGATCAAATGGCGGAAGGGAGAAGCCTGCGCGATGCGATCCACTTCCTCGAGCAGCGCCCGGGCTTTCGGATCTGCGAACCCGCGTAACAGGACTGCTCCGGGCTCCAACTCCTCTCGTGTGCCGGCATGGCTATCGAACAAAGGAACCATACGATACAATCATCGCAACGTATGGAACTGAAAAGAACCTCTTTGGCCGGCATGCTGCTTGCACTGGCAATCCCCTCAATAAACGCGCAGGACCGCATGCCTCCGATTCCAGCCGACAAAATGACCCCAGCGCAGA
The DNA here is from genome assembly GCA_019261985.1 of Bryobacterales bacterium. Taxonomy (GTDB): domain Bacteria; phylum Acidobacteriota; class Terriglobia; order Bryobacterales; family Bryobacteraceae; genus Palsa-187. The sequence goes on from JAFAQY010000128.1 coordinate 1,258, forward strand.
AGAAGGCGGTGCAGGATTACAAAGACCTGCGCAAGGCAGATCTTACCGGACCGCCGTGGACCGTCCTGCTGCGTGTGCCCGACCTGTTGGCGCCCTCGCTCGAACTGCGGCTGCACAACTTGAATAACAGCGCGTTATCGCCCAAGCTGACCGAGCTCGCGATCCTGATCGCCGCGCGGCATTGGACCAACAACTTCGAATGGAACGCGCACAGCACGCTCGCGATTAACGGCGGCCTCAGTCCGGCGATTATCGCCGCGGTCGCGGACGGGCGGCGGCCAACGGGAATGGTCGAAGACGAAGAGATTATCTACGATTTTTGTACGGAGCTGCTGCACAACCAGAGCGTAAGCGATCCGACCTACGCGCGTGCCGCGGCGAAGTTCGGGGAGGCAGGCGTGGTGGAAGCGGCAAGCCTGGAAGGCTACTACACGTACTTATCGATGGTGATGAACACGGCAAGGTCGCCGCTGGCCGCGGGTGTAAAGCCGGCGCTGGCGTCGTTCCCGAAGTGAAGGCTTGTGGGGCCGGATGCTATCCGGCGCGCGGTTGCCAACCGCGCTGTTCGGGGTTGGCACAAAGGTCGGCAGGCGGGTTTGGCAACCCGCCGCAGGTTAACAACCTGCCCCACAAACCTTTACTTCTGAGCCGCGGCTGAGGCGCTCATCACAGTCTGAAGCTCGCGCACCAGGCCGCCTTTTTCCAGGATGTCGGTCGTCGCCGGGTTATCGGCCCAATCCTTAACGATCGTCCCCGCCGGACTGATCACAAACAGATGAGGCGTATCGTAGCTCGGGTTCGCGGGAGTCAGCTTGAAATACGATGCGGCCACTTGCCCCTGATCGAATATGATTGGCGTGGTCACCTTCTGGCTGGCAACATAGCGCGCGACCGTGTTCGTGTTCTCCGGAGGAGCCACAACGATCGACAGAATCGCGACTTTCGATCCGAATTGCGCCTTCACTCCCTCCAGTGTGTGCGAGAGAGCCATGCAGTGCGGGCAGTCGGTCTTCATGAAATCGAGCAAAAGCCACTTGCCTCGATAATCCTGCAAATCGTGCTGGGTTGCTGTCGAGTCCGGCAGTGAAAACCCGGGCGCGCGGCGATTCGAGAGCGATTGCGCCCCCAGCGGCAGCACGCAGAACAACAACAATAGACCGAGGCGCATCCTACGCCTTCGCGCTACCGATCCGCATGCCGTAGAACGAACGCCAAACAAAGAACAGCGCGACAATCAGGAACACAATGGCGAGGATGTTTGAAAGGGTGGATCCTTGCTCCCTGGTCAGCGAAACGGCGAGCTCAACAGCCAGTAAGCCGAACAGCGTGGTGAACTTGATGATCGGGTTTAATGCGACCGATGAGGTGTCTTTGAACGGATCGCCCACCGTATCGCCGACAACCGTCGCATCGTGCAGCGGAGTGCCTTTCGCCTTCAATTCCACTTCAACGATCTTCTTCGCGTTGTCCCAAGCGCCACCGGCGTTCGCCATGAAAATCGCCTGATACAGGCCGAACAGTGCGATGGAGATCAGATAACCAATGAAATAGAACGGCTCGAAGAAAGCAAAGGCCAGTGTGGCAAAGAACACGGTCAAGAAGATGTTGAACATGCCCTTCTGCGCGTACTGCGTGCAAATCTCGACCACCTTCTTCGAATCGGTGACCGAAGCTTTGGTGGCGCCTTCCAGCTTAATGTTGGCCTTGATGAACTCGACGGCGCGATACGCTCCCGTGGTGACCGCTTGCGTCGAAGCGCCGGTGAACCAGTAAATCACCGCGCCGCCGGTGATCAAGCCGAGAACGAAGGGCGGATACAGCAAGGAAAGATTCTCCACATTTTGAGTGAGGCCGTTCGTAAGACTCACGATAATAGAGAAAATCATCGTAGTAGCGCCGACGACAGCCGTGCCGATCAACACCGGCTTCGCAGTCGCTTTAAACGTGTTCCCCGCCCCGTCATTTTCCTCCAGGTGATGCTTGGCCTTCTCGAAATCGACGTCGAACCCATACGTCTTCTTGATCTCCTGCTCCACCCCGGGAATCGATTCGATGACGCTCAGCTCATATACGCTCTGCGCGTTATCCGTCACCGGACCATAAGAATCGACAGCGATCGTCACCGGTCCCATGCCGAGGAATCCGAACGCCACCAAACCGAAGGCGAACACCGCTGGAGCGATCATGAAAGCACCGAGGCCCATCGTGCTGACCGCGTACGCGATCGTCATCAGCGTGAGCATTGACATTCCGATCCAGAATCCGCTAAAGTTCCCGGCCACAAACCCGGAAAGAATATTCAGCGACGCCCCCCCCTCTTTCGAGGACGTTACAACTTCTTTCACATGCGCGGAATGCACGGATGTAAACACCTTGACCAATTCGGGAATAATCGCGCCGGCCAGCGTTCCGCAGGTGATCACGGTCGAAAGTTTCCACCACATCGAAGTGTCGCCGTTCAGGTTGGGGATCATCAGGTAACTAAGAAGGTAAGTAGCGCCGATAGAGATGAAGCTGGTCAGCCAGACCAGGGAGGTCAGCGGTGCTTCATAGTTCATCTTGTCCACGTGCGCATATTTTGCTTTAGCCACGGATTCGTTTATGAAATACGAGAGGCCGCTGGAAATGATCATCATGACGCGCATCACGAAGATCCACACCAGCAGTTCGACCTTGGTCTGGTCGCCCTTAACGGCGAGCAAAATAAACGTGATCAGCGCAACGCCGGTGACGCCATAGGTCTCAAAACCATCGGCCGAGGGACCCACGGAATCGCCTGCGTTATCGCCGGTGCAGTCCGCGATCACGCCCGGGTTCCGCGCATCGTCTTCCTTGATCTTGAAAACGATCTTCATTAAATCGGCGCCGATATCGGCGATCTTCGTGAAGATTCCACCGGCCACGCGCAACGCGGCCGCGCCCAGCGATTCGCCAATGGCAAATCCGATGAAGCAAGGCCCAGCGTAGTCGCCCGGAATGAACAGCAGGATGCAGAGCATGATGAACAGTTCGACGCTGATGAGGAGCATGCCGATGCTCATCCCGGCCTTGAGCGGAATTGCGTAGCACGGGTACGGTTTACCACGAAGACTCGCAAACGCCGTGCGCGAGTTGGCGAACGTATTCACGCGAATGCCGAACCAGGCCACTCCGTAGCTGCCGATGATTCCGATCACGCTGAACGCAAGGATGATCAATACGCGCTCGGCGGGCATTCTTAACAGGAAGCCGAAATAAAACACGATGACCGCGCCGATAAAGACTTCGAGAATTATCAGGAACTTGCCCTGCGTAACCAGGTAAGTTTTGCAAGTTTCGTAAATCAATTCGGAGATCTCTTTCATCGCCGCGTGGACCGGAAGGTTGCGAAGGTGCATATACATTCCCAACCCGAACACGAAACCCAGAGCGCTGATTACCAAACCGATCGTCAGCAGCGTCGTACCTTGCACCGCGCCGCCCAGGAAAGAAACGTCAAGGGGCGGCAGCCGCAGTTCCGCCTCGCCTTGCGCATGCAGTGGCAGGGAACTCGCGACAGCGAGCAGGAACAACAGAACTACGGGAGCAAGGCGCCGCAGAGTGGCGGACAACGAGGTCAAACGCATTCCGGTCAACATCCTCCAAACTAGGGGAAAAGAAAATAGAACCGTCCCGAACGGGACTCTTCTTGTTACAATAGCGCAATTCTTGCGCCATTGGCAAGTTTTGGGACTTACTGAATCACGCGCCGGTTTTCGAGCTCGGAGATTTTGAGCAGGAGTTCGGAATGCTGTTTTTCAACCGTGGTCCTGAGCTCAGCAATGTCCGTATGAGTACTTGATTCCGAGGCCTTTATCTCAGCCCGCAACAGCTCTTTCGCGTTAATGATTTCCCGCTGTGTTATCTCTTTGATGTCGGTTAAACGGGAGTTGTTGAGCAGCACGCCGGTCAGAACGGCCAGAAAGGCTCCTGCAAAGCTAACCGCGATGGCCAAGATCTGAGTATCGGTCACGGTCAAATTATAGCAAAAAGCCCCGCCAATACCGATTTTCCGGTAAGGCGGGGCTCAAGCGACAAACTCGTTAGAACGTAATGCGCGCGATGAACTGGCCCGTGCGGGGCTGCGCTCCCGAGCCGTTGAGCGAGTTCACAAAGCCGTAGCCCAGCGATAGCGCTCCTGCCTGCCCGTTGGGGAACGGATTCGTTCTGAATGTTAGCGATGTCGGATTAGTGGTAGACGGCGTGTTGTAGAACACCCGGTTAAAAACGTTCTGGAATTCCACGCGGACTTGCAGTTTGACCCGTTGTTCCTTTGAAAGCGGGAAAATGCGGCCGAAGCTCATCGCCTCGGAAGGCTGGCGCTGCCAGCGGTAGCCTTCATAATAAGCCGCCGCAGTGCCGAACTGGCCTGTGCCGGCATCCGCGAAAGCCGCCGGGTTTAGGACAAGCTGCTTGGTGGGATCGAAGCAATGGCAGTTTGGATCCATCGCGAAAAACGACTGGCCGGAAACCACGTTCTGGTAAGTGTTGCCCCCGCCCCAAACGGCTGGATTGTTGAACACAGGCATAACGCCTCGGCCCAGCTGGCCGAAAAAGCCGTTGTTGGACTTGGCGGTCGTCAGCAACTGGCCGCTCTGATAGCGCAACACCGCGCCATATACCCAGTCCCGGGCGATCCAGGAAAGCGCCTTCAGTCCGGCCCTGTCAGCCACGAACCTGGGAGTCGTATAGTTCAGCGAGAGCACGCTGACCAGCGGCCGCTCGAACGCTGAGATCTCCTTGTTCTGCCGGTAGTTGAAAACATCGTTGATGGGTGGCGCATTCGGCGTCAGATAGCCCGTGTCGGAGTTTACGCCCAGTGCGAATTCTCTCTGATAAGTGAAGTTGTACTGCACGTCGAGGCCATGCGAATAGCGCTTGGTGACCTTCACTTGAAGCCCGTCGTACCAGGTGTCACCCAGCGGAGGACCCAGGAACGGCGGAATGCCAATGAATTGCGGATACGGCCGCAACGCCTGCTGCAGGAGTTGCGTCGCCGGAAATCCGGGGTAAACGGCGGGAACAGTCGGCGAGCCGTCAGCCGCGGTCACAATCTTTAGATTCGGGAAGCGCTGTTGCACAAGCGGCGAAGTGATATTCAGATTGAGCAGAGCCAAGTCGCTCGCGCTGGTCGGGTTCAATCCGGCGGCCGCGACAGTGGCAGGGGTCAACGTGTTGTAAGCGTAAGTAGATAGAGTGGGCGCCGTCCAGTACGCGCCCCGGTTTCCGACGTAAGTTACATCCAATACCGTTCCCCGGAGCACTTCGCGTTGGATGCCAACGCTCCATTGGGCAATCCGCGGTAGGCGACCCGCATTGCGGTCGATGGAAATAAAGGGGGAATTCGGAACGATGTACCCCGGTGTTGAAGGGTAAGGGAAGTGCTGCGACAAGTCGGGGTAGGTTAACGGCGGGTTCCCGAATGGGTTACCCGGAGCAAACGGGTTACCGTACTTCAGTTGTTGTGCCGGAAGACCTGCCACGGGCTGATCGACGAAGTTGTAAAAGTCCGGCACGCTATAAGTAAGAAAAGCGTTGTTTGGGGACGTGCCATAGGATAGACCTCCGCCGACGCGCAGAACTGTCTTCTCGTCCAGTTTGTAAGCGATACCGAGACGCGGACCGAATGCATAAGGGTAGTTGCCATTAAACTGGCAATGGCAGTTCTGGCCATAAACCACCGTGCCGAGACGCCCGCCCACGACAGGGTTGGGCAAATTAAATGCCGCATTCTGCATGCGCCCGTACTGCTCGCTCAGCAGTGTCGCAAAATCCCATCGCAGCCCATAATCAATCGTTAGCTTGCGATTCACCTTCCAGTTATCCTGCGCGTATATTCCGAACGCGTGGTTGCCAAGGCGGGCCGCCGCCAAGGGCGAAACCGTGAGGCTGTTTTCGAGACCAAGCAGAAAACTGGCGTAGGCGAATCCTGTCGCGCCGTTGGAGTACTGTATGCCGGTGGTGTATGGGTCGGCTGTCTCCGCCTGTCCAAACCCGATGACGCCATTTGCGCGCGTCGTGTTCCGAATAGGCAGGCCCTCCAGGATTGCCTCGCCGCCGAATTTGTACGTGTGGCTGCCCTTCACCCAAGTGAAGCTGGTGTTAAACGTGGGCTTGGTATCTTTCTGGACAGTAGCCCCGAAGCCAACACCCATCCCAACTGAACTCCCCCCCTTGGCGAAGTCCGAACCCGGCGTGATATTCGGGAACTGGTTCACATAAAAAGCGCCGGTGGCGCCGAACAAAGTACTGGAGTCGAACGAAGGCGGCAAGTTATGGGCCGAGGTGTTCAGCAAGCCCGCTCCGAAGTGCATCAGCAGCGTGGGAGTGATCGACTGATCATAGTTGACGCGTGTAGTCTGCGATAACTGATCCAGCGGTTCAGCCCCTGTGAAAACCTGTGTATAACCATTGGCCGACGGGGAGGTCTGGCGGTTCGCTGAATAAAACACCGAGATCTTGGCGGTGGGACCGATGTTGTGGTCGATTTTTATAGATGGGATCTCGATGTGAGTGAAGTTGAAATAGGCAGGAACGATGTAGTTGTTCGTAAGCAGGCCATTGGTTGGTTGGGGAAGAAGAGCTTGAATTTTGAGCGCTGTTGGATCCAGCCGGTTCACCGGGATCGTGTTGTTCGGGAAGGGTTGACGAACAATTAAGCCATTGAAGGTGGTCTGCGTGAGGGGATCGAAGATCTCATTGCCGAGCAGCGGGTTGCCGGTAACTACATCGGTTTGGGGTACGCCCCCGGCCAGCAACTGCGGATTCAGCGCGCTGGAAAAATTCCCCTGCTGGTAGGCGGTTGTCGGCACGGTATTGGTAACATTCGCGGTCAGGGTGTGCGAGATGAACTGCTCAAAGCTGAAGAAGAAGAAGGTCCTATCCGTGCCGTTGTACAGCTTCGGGATTCTGACCGGCCCGCTGAATGTTCCGCCGAAATCATAGCGGCGGATAGAATTACGGATGTGCTGTCCCGTCTTCTCAGAGTTAGTGAGACTCGCATCGGTGAACGGCAGTCCCGCGTTAAAGAAATCGTTCTGGCCATAGAGGTAAGTGGCGCCATGGAGTTGGTTCGTGCCGCTCCGCATGGTGTAGTTAATATAGCCGCCACCAGCCTGCCCATACTCGGGAGAATAGTTGGAGGTTTGAATCGAGACCTCCTGAATCGCGTCCGTGCTGGACTGAACTCCCTGGTTGAGCTGCCGCCAGAAGCCGTTGGTCGCATCCTGACCCTCGATTCGGACCGATTGAGAACTAGAAGGCATTCCGTTGATTCTGAGGGTATTCTCGTTCGAAAATTGGGCGCCCGGTAAGAGCGTAATCACGGCTAGGGGGTTCCGTACATTGCCGCCTCCGCCGTTGTTCCCGCCTATGTTGATAACCGGCAACTCCTGCGCGCGATCATAATTTACGTTCTGGCTTAATTCGCCGCTTTCCGTCTTCAGCAGTGGGGCTTCTGCATTTACGGTCACCGATTCCGTGGCAGCCCCGACTTCAAGCGCGAAGTCTGCCCGGAAGGTGGTGGACGCTGCCACCTCAACTCCCGTGCGGACAGCCTTCTTGAATCCCGGCGCGCTCACAGAGATATCGTAAGTCCCCACCGGAAGCTGAGATAGTGTATACGCTCCCGTGCCGGAGGAGGCTGCCTCGTAAGTAAAGCCCGTGCCGGTATTTTTGGCCTGAATCGGCGCGTTTGCCACAACCGCGCCGGCCGGGTCTGTTACCGTACCTGTGAGAGTGCCGTTTGCCGTCTGCCCCAACGCGGCCAGCGCAAAAAGGAAAATCGAGAACGCAACTGACAAGGTGCGCATTCGAGTCGTACCTCCAATCGATTTCGAGTAGGGAACAGAACTGCTTTATTTAGCTCCCTCAGCGAGATTGCGCGAAACGATCTAGGCAAGTTTAGCCGTATGGCAGTTGTCGTGTCAAGAAAAACCTACTGCCGAATTTTGTAGCCAATCAGGGCCAGCGGTATGACAATCTGGAGCATCCTGCTTGTCACTTGCTTGTCCGCCGGTTGACTCCCATATACCCCTTCGATATACTCGCCCGACAAAGAAAGGGGCTTCATGTTTCAAAACCTCCGGCTGGTGGTTGCTCTCGTCTTCACGGCTGCGATCGCGTACCCGCAGGCGACCTCTCAAATTCAAGGCGTCGTTCAGGACGCAAGCGGCGCGGCGATCCCCGGCGCCGAAGTGAAAGCGACCCAGACGGACACCGGCGTCGTCCGCAGCGTCACCACTTCGGCTGAAGGAACATATGTTCTGCCGGACCTCCCGATCGGGCCCTATAAATTTGAGGTCAGCAAGTCCGGTTTTGCGGCCTATGAACAAACCGGCATCGTGCTTCAAGTCGCAACCAACCCGACGATTGACGTGCAGCTCAGAGTCGGCGCGGTTTCCGAAAGAGTGCAGGTTGAGGCCAACGCCGCCCAAGTGGAATTGCAGACCACCAGTATCGGCGGCGTCATCGAAAACCAGCGTATCGTGGAACTGCCGCTCAACGGGCGCAATGCCGCTCAACTGATCCAGCTCGCCGGAGCCTCCATTCCCGGCGGGGCGAATGCCACGGCCGGAATGCCGGGCGGTTTGCAGATCGCGGTCGCCGGCGGGCAGCTCTCCGGTGTCGGCTATTACCTCGACGGAACGATGTACAACAATCTGTTCGACGCCGTAAATCTCCCCTTCCCTTTCCCCGAAGCATTGCAGGAGTTCAAGGTCGAGACCAGCACGCTGGGAGCTCAAGACGGGACGCATTCGGCCGCATCGGTGAGCGCGGTCGTGAAGTCCGGCACGAACGAATATCACGGGAGCCTTTTCGAGTTCCTGCGCAACGGCGACCTCAATGCGCGCAACTTCTTCGCCTCCTCGCGCGATTCCCTCAAGCGCAACCAGTATGGCGGGACATTCGGCGGACCGGCCATTCACAACAAGCTGTTTTTCTTTGTCGGTTATCAGGGCACGCGGACGCGATCGGATCCCTCGGATAGAACCGCCTTCGTTCCATCACAGCAAATGCTGACGGGCGATTTCAGCGGCTGCTCGACATTTCCGGCCACCATCAAAGACCCGCTCGGCGGAGTATTTGCAAACAAGCAGATTCCCGTGAATCGCTTCAGCCCTCAGGCGTTGAATATCGTGAAGTTCCTGCCGAAATCCACCGATCCTTGTGGGCGTACTACCTTCGGCCCCATCACTCAAATCAATGAATACCAGGTGCTGGGCCGCATGGATTATCAGATCAGCGATAAGCAAACGCTTTTCGGCCGCTACATGGCAACGACGTTCTATCAGCCCTCGGCGTACGCGCTCTCAAAGAACATTCTCGATACGGCGCAGGGCGGCCTCGACGACCTTGCGCAGACCTGGGCCATCGGCCACACCTACCTGTTCTCGCCCACAACGATCAACTCGTTTCGTGCGTCGTACAACCGCGTCGCGGTCTTCCGCTTCAGCGACGATTATTTCGACGCCTGCGATGTGGGCGTCACGTTTTCCTGCCTGGTTCCCCACCAGACGGTCGTGACTGTAACGGGTGGCTTTAGCATCGGGGCTGGCACGAACATCTTCGCGTCTTTCGTCCCCACCAACTACACGGTGTCCGACGACGTGAATGTAGTGCGCGGAAATCACCAACTGGCTTTCGGATTTTCCGGCTTCCATTACCAGCACAGCCAGAAGGCAAACGTATATTCCTCGGCCACGTTTTCGTTCACCGGATTGCCGACGGCGACCGGCCTCGGGATGACGGATTTCCTGCTGGGACAAATCGGCTCGATGACGCAAGGCTCGCCGAACACGGTGTTCACGACAAGGATCGGCTATGGCCTCTACGGCCAGGACATTTGGAAAATATCGCGGCGTCTGACGGTCAACCTCGGCCTGCGATGGGAACCGTTCCTGCCGCAGCGCCTCAACAATGGCGCGGTCTACACATTCGATTGGAACCGTTTTCTGCAAGGAGTGCACAGTACGGTTTTTAAGAACGCGCCGGCAGGGCTGCTGTACGCGGGCGACCCCGGTTTCGCGGGCTTGACCGGCGTACAAAACCGCTACGATGAATTCGCGCCTCGCGTGGGCATCGCGCTCGATCCAAAAGGCGATGGCAAGACCTCTATCCGAAGTTCGTTCGGCATTTCTTACGATTTTCCGAATATCCAGATCATGTCCACGCCGGCCACCGCGCCGCCCTTCGGCAATGCGCTGGTGGGGATTCCCGGCCCCCTGCCTTTGGCGAATCCCTGGTCGGCGTATCCGGGAGGCAATCCCTTTCCCGGCAGCTTCGGCCCGACTGCTCCCTTTATACAGTTTGGAACCTTCGTCGCGGAGCAGCCGAACGCGAAAGCCACCACCGTCTACACCTGGAATTTCGCCGTGCAACGGCAGATTGGCGACTGGCTTTTTTCGGCGAATTACCTGGGCACGCAAACGGCGCACTTATGGGTGAGTTTTCAGCTCAACCCCGCGCAAATCGTGCCGAGCTCGTCTCCCCTGGGCACGTGTCCGCCCGGCGTGACCACAGGCTGCAACTCGACGTCGAACACGCTTCAGCGCCGCTTGGCGTACCTGATCAATCCGTCGCAGGGGCAATACCTCGGACCTTTGGATCAATTTGAATCGGGCGGCACCGTCAGCTACAACGGACTGATTCTCACGATGCAGAAGCGCCTGAGCCGGAATGTGAGCCTAAACGCGAACTACACCTGGTCGCACTGCATCGGCGACGTTGGTATCGGATCCTTGGTTGGCGGCACGGGCGGAACATATGAAGATATAACCAACCGGCGCCGCGACCGCGGTAACTGCGAAACCGGGACGCTGAACGGAACACAGGCGTTGGACCGCCGGCACATCGTAAACGTCACGGGCGTGCTTGAGACCCCGCGGTTCCGGCAAGAGGCTCTACACATGGCGGCGAGCGACTGGAAGCTCTCCACCAGCTACCGCTATCTATCGGCGGCGTTTCTGACCGCGAGTACCGGAATCGATTACGCTTTGGTCGGCGGCGGCGGCCAGCGGCCGAACCAAATCCTGCAAAATCCTCTCCTAAACGCGGGCGGACCGTGCGCGAATACGGCGCCTTGCGTAAGCTGGCTGAATCCGGCAGCCTTCGCGCAGCCAGCCTTCGGGACCTACGGAAATCTTGGGCGCGCCAACATCCCCGGCCCGAACTGGTGGGAGATCGACATGGCCATGTCGCGTGTCTTCCGGGTCCGCGAGCGAGTCAGCCTGGAAGCTCGCGGCGAAGCCTTCAACCTGACGAATAGCTTCCGTGCGGGCAATGTGACGCTAGGCCGCAACAGCACGCAGTTCGGCCAGATCCTTTCAGCGCAGGACCCGCGGATCATGCAAGTTGCAATGAAACTAACGTTTTGAGCCTTAGTGGGGCCGGATGCCATCCGGCGCGCGGTTGCCAACCGCGCTGTCCGGGGCTGGTCAACAGATCCTTGTTCCGATGAAGCTGACGTTTCGAGCCCTTCGTGGGCCCGGATGCCACCCGGCGAACCGTGCGCCATTCAACGCCCCTTCCAAATTTCGTAACACGGCGCGGGCTTAGACAATCATCCGTTTGGGAGCTTCTCAGACCGCGCAGGCGAAATTGGGTCTTGAAGATTCCAAATAAAAGATCGCATAATACGGAATATAGTATTGTGCGGATCATCGTTGATCCGGAGGCTGTTGTGCATACGGAATCGATCAGAATTTGGCGCTGCCTGGGCCTGGCGGGAATGCTCGCCCTACCCGCGATGCCGCAGACCCCCCTGGTGGGGACGAATGGCGCGGTTCGCATCAATAACTCCGACGTGGCGGTGCTGGAAACTCACGAGGCAAGAAAAGACCTGCCGTGTACCGTGACGCCAGCGAAGCCGGAGCTCGGCTTCGATCTTCGATTCCATACGCATTACGACGTGTCGATTCCTCTGAATGATTTGGCGGGTAGCGAAAACCAGCTTACGATCCTTTTCCGCGTCACCCCGGCCGGGGCCGATGAGCCAAGCTTCTTCATTCAACGTATTCACGTTCCAATGATGAATGAAGAGACAAAAGGCGACGCCACCCTTTCCGGCATGGTGGAGCTAGGCGAAGGCAACTACCATGTCGACTGGCTGATGCGCGACCGGGCAGAACGGGTTTGTTCCTCATTTTGGGATTCTGAAGCCGCCTTGCCCGCCAAAGACAAGCAAATGGAGCTTACGCTTCCGCCCGGAATGGTGGAAGGTCCCCAAGTCGAACAGTTTGCCGAAGAGCCTCCCGTGCCGCGCGACGATGGTTCACAGCCGCTGAAAATAAAGGTGTTGGTTAACTTTGCGCCCCAGAACGCCGACTCCGCGGCCCTCCGCCCCCTCGATACGCAGGCGCTGGTAACAATGCTCCGTCAGATTTCGCGGGAGCCCCGGTTCGGCAAATTCTCGCTAATTGCCTATAACGTTCAACAGCAGAAGGTCCTTTATCGCCAATCGGAAGCCGATCGCATCGATTTCCCCGCGCTGGGTGAAGCCGTCCAGAACATCAAATTGGGCACGGTGGACGCTCAGAAGCTCGGCCAAAAGCACAGCGAAGTGGAGTTTCTTTCAAACTTAATCCAGACCGAAATCTCAGGAGACCACCCCGATGCCCTGATCTTCGCCGGACCGAAGATTATGCTCGACGATTCCGTCCCGGACGACCAGCTTAAGCCGTTTGCCGCTGCCGTCGATTTCCCGGTGTTCTACGTGAACTACAACCTGAACCCGCAGGCCATGCCTTGGCGCGATTCCATCGGACACGCGGTGAAGCTGTTCAAGGGAACGGAATATACCATTACGAAACCTCGCGACCTGTGGTTTTCCGTGACCGAAATGGTGTCCCGTATTGTAAAATCGAGGCATGGGCGTAGTACAGCTTCAGGTTTGCAGTAGGGCGTTCCGCCTTTACTGCGCATTCTCCTTATTTGCCGCGATGGCGCTGCCGTCGCTCGCTCAAGATCCGGCATACGTCAAGAAACTCGCTCCGTTCGTCGGCTCGCCGGCGAAGGTTGTCGATAGCATGTTGACCCTGGCCAATATCAAGCCGGGCGAGACCGTTTTCGATCTGGGCAGCGGAGACGGTCGCATTCTGATCGCCGCCGTCAAGAATTACAAGGCCAAAGCCGTCGGCATCGAGATTTCACCGAAGCTTGCAGCGCAGACGAATCAACGTATTCAGAAGGAGGGGATCGCTTCCGATGCGCGAGTGATCGAGGGCGATCTGTTGACCGCGGATCTCACCGGCGCGGATGTGGTGACCATCTACTTGGATACGCCGCTCAATGCGCGGCTGCGCCCGCGCCTGGAAAAGTTTCTCAAGCCCGGTGCGCGCGTGGTTTCGCACGATTACGCCGTTACCGGATGGAAGCCCACCAAGGTCCAGGAAATCGATAACAAGCATCTCATCTACTTGTACGAGATGCCCCCAGTGAAAAACTAGCGGGTGTTTTCCTCCCGCTTGAAGTGGGACCTGCCCCCCAACCCGCTCTCCTTGCTGATCGACGAGAAGCGCCGAGCGGGCGGGCAGATTTTAGACCTCACCGAATCGAATCCCACGCGGGCAGGAATTCGCTACGATCCCGCCATTCTTTCGGCGCTGGCCGATCCGGCTGCGCTGCGCTATGATCCGTCTCCGCTGGGTCTTGTGGGCGCACGCGAAGCTGTCGCGCACTACTACGCCGAGCGCGGCGTCAGCGTGGATCCGTCCCGAATCGTACTGACGGCCAGCACTAGCGAGGCTTACTCGTACCTGTTCAAGCTGCTCACGGATTCCGGCGACGAAGTTCTGATTCCCCGGCCGTCTTATCCGTTATATGAGTTTCTCGCCGCTTTGGAAAACGTGAACCTGCGGGCCTATCCTCTGCGATACGACGGAATCTGGCACTTTGATCTAGACGCGCTCGAAGCGGCTATTTCCGCTCGCACCAAGGCAATCGTGCTGGTGAATCCCAACAATCCAACGGGGTCGTTCTTGAAGCGTGATGAGGCGGAGCGATTGCAGGCTATCGCGGCCCGCCGCAGCGTAGCGATCTTGTCCGATGAGGTTTTTTCCGATTATGGTTTCGCGGACGATGGGGCCCGCGTATCGACCCTGGCCGCCGGCGACGCGACGCTCTCGTTTTCGATGAGCGGGCTGTCCAAAGTCGCGGGACTGCCGCAAATGAAGCTGGGCTGGATCGTCGCTTCCGGACCGGGTCATCGCGAAGCTATCGAGCGGCTGGAGTGGATCGCCGACACATATCTTTCTGTCGGAACTCCGATCCAACTAGCGCTTCCGCGAATTATGGCGGCATCGCGGGATATCCAAAGGCAGATTCGCGAGCGCACGGCCGGCAATCTTAGGCGATTACGGCAGATGGCGTCGGGTTCCGTGGCCGGCGTTCTGAGCGTCGAAGGCGGTTGGTATGCGACGTTGCAGGTGCCATCCATGCGTTCAGAAGAAGCCTGGGCCACCGAACTGTTGCACGAATACGATGTTCTGGTTCAACCCGGCTTCTTCTACGATTTCGAGTCCGAATCATTTCTGGTCTTGAGTCTGCTAACCGAGCCGGATGTATTCGCAGAGGGAGTGGGGCGGGCTTTAGCCTGCGCGGGACTTTAGTCCCGCAGCCTGCCGGCACAAATTATGTCGTGATACGATATAAGTGTGAGCGCAATCCACGATCTCTCCTGCGGCGAGTACCGCGATCTGGCGGAATTCCGCAGGCAAATCCGCAAATTCATTCACTTCAGCGAGGCCATTGCGAAAACGCACGGCCTTGAGCCGCAGCAGCACCAACTATTGCTGGCCGTGCATGGTCTGCCGGAAGGGGTAAAGCCGACCATCGGCGAAATCGCCTCGCGGCTGTTCATTCAGCATCACAGCGCGGTGGAGCTGGTCAACCGGCTCGAAGCCACCGGCGCCATCGCGAGAAAAGCCGGGCCTGAAGACAAGCGCGAAGTCTGGATCGCCCTTACCGCGGCCGGACGCGCGATTCTGCACAAACTTGCGCTGGCGCACCGGAACGAGCTGGAGCGCTCGGGCCCGGAGTTAGCGAAAGCGCTCAATGCTACCTTGCGGCATGCCCGCTTGAGGATGGCGTCATGAAGCGATCATCCCAGCAGTTAGGCGATTTCACGGCTACGCCTCATCTGATTCCCGTATCTTTGATGGCGATTGGCATCGGCGTTTTCAGCACATTCGTTGCGTGGGCGCTGCTTCGCCTGATCGGGTTCTTCACCAATTTGTTTTACTACGGGCGAATCGATACATCCCTCGTCTCGCCGGCCGGCAACAACCTCGGCTGGCTCGCGCTACTCGTCCCGGTCGTCGGCGGATTAGTTATCGGCCTGATGGCGCGGTATGGTTCGGAACGCATCCGAGGCCACGGCATCCCGGAAGCGCTCGAATCCATTCTGATCAACGGCAGCAAGGTGCAGCCAAGGCTCGCGGTATTGAAGCCTCTATCGGCCGCGATCTCCATCGGCTCGGGAGGACCGTTTGGCGCCGAAGGCCCGATCATTATGACAGGCGGCGCGATCGGGTCGGTGATCTCCCAGCTTTTTCACCTCACGGCCGCCGAGCGCAAGACCTTGCTGGTTGCGGGGGCTGCTGCCGGCATGGCCGCAACTTTTGCAACTCCGATCGCGGCAGTGCTGTTAGCCGTCGAGCTACTGCTGTTTGAATGGAAGCCGCGAAGCGCGATCCCCGTCGCATTAGCCAGCGCCACGGCCGGCGCGGCGCGCCGTTACATTTTGGGGCTGGGCCCGTTATTTCCAGTCCCGCAACACGCTATATTTATCGGCCCGCATGGCTTGGCGGGATGCGCGATTGCGGGCCTGCTCGCCGGCGGCCTTTCGGCGCTTCTCACCGTGGGTGTGTACGCAGCCGAAGACGCTTTCAGCAGGCTGCCCATTCATTGGCAATGGTGGCCGGCCATCGGCGGACTTGCGGTTGGCGTGGGAGGATTGATTTTTCCCCAGGCGCTGGGCGTCGGCTATGACACCATCCGCTCGCTGCTGCAAGGCGACGTGCCGACAGCGGTGATCGCCGGCGTACTACTGGTGAAATCGGCGATCTGGATTATTTCGCTCGGGTCGGGCACGTCGGGCGGAGTGCTTGCTCCGCTGCTAATGATGGGCGCGGCGCTGGGCGGAGTGGAAGCCGGCTTTCTCCCCAACGCCGGCGCGGGATTTTGGCCTTTGGTGAGCATGGGAGCCATCTTGGGCGGCACCATGCGCGCTCCGTTCACCGCGATTCTGTTTGCGCTGGAACTCACGCATGACATCAACGTTCTGCTCCCGCTGCTGGTGGCCGCGATGCTCGCGCATGCCACAACGGTTCTGTTGCTGAAACGATCCATCCTTACGGAAAAAGTCGCGCGGCGCGGATTCCACATCACTCGTGAATACGCTACCGACCCGCTCGAAATCCTGTTCGTGCGCGAGGCGATGCGAACACACCTGGTGGCGCTTCCATCGGGCGCGACCGCTGCCGACCTCCGCAGCATCATCATCCACGAACCCACGCCACGCGGCCAGCACCTTTTTCCAGTGGTGGACGAGCAGTGCCGGATTCAGGGCGTGATCACCCGCAAGGAGCTGCGCAAGATCGCCGAATCCGCTTCGCCCGAAATGTCTTTGGGCAATCTGGTCAGAGCTCCCGTCGTGGCCCGTCCCGACGAGCCGTTGCGCGCCGTTGTGTTCCGCATGGCGGAAACAGGCCTCACCCGCATGCCGGTGGTGGATGAAGACGGTCAACTGGCCGGGATGATCTCGCTGCGCGATCTGCTAGCCGCGCGCGTGCGGAATTTAAACGAAGAGCGCCATCGCGAGCGCCCGCTCCGATTGCGGATGCCGTTTGCGAATCGGATCGTTGTCGGGCGATGATCTGTTCCGCGGCTAAGCCCTTGTGGTCGGCCCCGCATTGAATGGTGGCAGGCGGATGTTGCGTGAAAACCGAGTCTGCTACAATCCCCTTTCGATATGAGTCAGCCTACCGTTTACTCGCCCAGCCCGGAGTTCGTCCGTAACGCGAATGTTCAGGGCATGGAAGGCTATCTTGAGCTGTACCGGCGCGCGGAGCAGAACCCGGAAGAGTTTTGGGGCGAAGTGGCCGGGCAGGAAATCCACTGGTTCGAGAAATGGTCGCATGTGCTGGAGTGGCAGCCTCCGTTTGCGCGATGGTTTGTCGGCGCGAAAATTAACGCCTCCTATAATTGCCTGGATCGCCACATCGCTACTCACCGTAAGAACAAAGTCGCGATTCTGTGGGAGGGCGAGCCTGGGGAGCAGCGCTTCATCACGTACCAGGAACTGCACCGGCTGGTGTCGCGCTTTGCAAGCGTTCTAAAGAATCGCGGCTATCAGACCGGGGACCGGGCCATCATCTACATGCCGATGATCCCTGAGCTGCCAATCGCGATGCTCGCGTGCGCGCGCCTCGGCATTATTCACAGCGTGGTGTTCGGCGGTTTTTCTTCGGAAGCCCTCAAGGCTCGCGTGCAGGATTTGGGCGCGAGCGTCGTCATCACGGCCGACGGCGGCTATCGGCGCGGCAAAGAGGTCAAGCTCAAACCCGCGGTGGACGAAGCCATGGCCGAATGTCCGAGCGTCCGGGACGTGATTGTCTACCGCCGCACGGGATCGGAAATAACTATGCAGGCGGGGCGCGATCTTTGGTGGCACGAACTCGACGCGACCGCGAGCGAAGATTGCCCCGCTGTGCCACTCGATAGCGAGCACCCGCTGTTTGTGCTTTATACTTCGGGCACGACCGGAAAGCCTAAAGGAATTCTCCATACGACGGGCGGCTATCTTACCCAGACCACCGCTAGCATGAAGTGGATTTTCGACCTGAAAGACGAAGATACGTACTGGTGTTCCGCCGATATCGGCTGGGTAACCGGGCACACCTATATCGTCTATGGCCCACTGTCCGCGGGCGCTACGACCGTCATCTATGAAGGCTCGCCCGATTATCCGCAGTTCGACCGCTGGTGGCGAATCGTCGAGAAATACCGCGTCAACACGCTCTACACTTCGCCAACGGCGATCCGCGCATTGCTGCGCCAAGGAGAGCAGTGGCCGAAGATGCACGACTTGTCCAGCCTGCGCTTGCTGGGCTCGGTGGGCGAGCCCATCAATCCCGCGGCGTGGGAGTGGTATCACCGCGTAATCGGAAAAGCCCGCTGCCCGATCGTGGATACCTGGTGGCAAACCGAGACCGGCTCAACCATGATCGCGCCCATGCCGGGCGCAGTGCCCCAGAAGCCAGGCTCGGGAACCCTGCCCTTGCCCGGCGTGGTCCCGGATATCGTGGACCTGAACGGTAAAGAGGTGGGTCCGGAGCGGGAAGGCTTTCTCATCATCCGGCGGCCGTGGCCGGGAATGATCCGCACCATCTGGGGCGATCCCGAGCGCTTCAAGGAGCAATACTGGTCCCGAGTTCCCGGCGCCTATTTCACCGGCGATGCTGCCCGCCGCGATCACGACGGGTATTACTGGGTTCTGGGCCGGGTCGACGATGTCATGAACGTCAGCGGCCACCGGCTCAGCACGATGGAGGTGGAGAGCGCGCTGGTCCGCCACCCCGCCGTAGCCGAGGCCGCGGTGGTCGGAAAGCCGCACGAGATCACCGGCCAGGCCGTGTGCTGCTTCGTAACGCTTAAGCAAGGCGACTTCAATCGCGATCAGCTCGGAAAGGATCTCCGGCAATGGGTGGCGCACGAAATCGGCACGTTCGCGCGTCCCGAAGAGATTCGCTTCACGGAAGCGCTCCCCAAGACGCGCAGCGGAAAGATCATGCGCCGCCTTCTGCGCGAAATCGTTACCACCAATACCGTCTCCGGAGATGTGACCACGCTTGAAGATTTGAGTGTGGTGACGCGCCTGGCTTCACAGCATGACGAGGATTAGCACCAAATGGCAAAAGCGATTATTAAAACCGTACCGCGCGTAAAGCGCCCCAAAACCGAAATACAACAAGAATTCGCCGCCATTCAGGAGGAGGCTCAAGCAGCCCGAGCCGCCTCCGATGCCAAAGCTGAAGAGGCCGCTCGTCATCACCAGGGCGAGATCCGGCAGGCGGTGGAAGGAATTAGCGTCGACGGAGTGGTGGAACAAATCTCCCGCCTCGGAATCGAGGTTTCGCGCTCGCTGAGCGGAATCTCGGAAAAGCTGGTGGAAGAGGTCAACCGTCTTGCGGCGCTGCGCTCCGCCGTCGATCTCGAGCGGCAGGAATTGGAGCGCCTGCACAAGCTGGACGTCGCCGCCACGGCGCTGGACCAGTTAGTTCAAGATTACGAACGTCAGAAGGAGCAGCTTGAAGCCGAGATCTCGGCGCAGCGCGCAGTATGGGAAGAAAACTCCGCCGCGGCGGAACGCGAGCGCAAGGAACAGGAAGAAAGTCTGAGAAAACAGCGGCAGCGCGAGATCGACGATTACGAGTACAAGAAAAACCTCGAGCGCAAGCGCGCCCAAGATAAGTATGAAGAGGAGCAGCGCCAGCAGGAGAAGAAAAACGCCGAGCGCCGGGAGGCGATGGAAAAGGAGTGGGCGCGTCGCGAGTCCACTCTCCGCGAGCAAGAAGAGGAAGTCGCGCGTCTGCGAAAGGAGGCCGCCGATTTCCCGGCCCGGTTACAGAAGGAAGTGCAGCAGGCTGTGGCACAGGCCGTGAAGGATACGCGGGCGCAGACGGATCAGCAAATCGTGCTCATGAAAAAGGAATCTGAATCCGACAAGCGGATCGCGGAGCTCCAGCTCAAGTCGCTGGAAGATGTCGTTTCACGCCAAAATGCGTACATCGGTGAGTTGCAAAAGCAGCTCGACGAGGCCAAAAAGCAGGTGCAGGAGATCGCCGTGCGCGCGATCGAAGGAGCTTCGGGCGCGAAAACTTTGGCGCACGTGAATGAGATCGCGATGGAACAGGCCAAGCATCGCGGCCCTCAATCGTAGCAATGCCCGGCTGAAACGACCGCAGCCCAGCCGTCCTCCCAATAGTGAAGCCAGTAGCCCGGAAATAGCCGGACTGAGGCATGTCAAACGACCGTCCTGGCCGTCTTGCAAGTAGGTGAACCATGTTGAGGCCAACGGCTGAAAAAGCGGCGCGCGCGCTAGGCGTCGTACTGATGATGTCGTGCGCAGGAGCCCCTGGCGCGCCACAGCCGGAGCAGAACGGCCCCAATGCAGCGCCGTTATCACCGCAGCAGCTCGACAATCTCGTAGCCCCCATCGCGCTCTATCCCGATCCCCTTTTGGGTCAAGTTCTCGCCGCTTCCACGTACCCAATGGAGATTGCCGAGGCCCAACAATGGCTCCGCGATCACCCGGACTGGAAAGGCCAAAAGCTCATGGACGAGGCGAAGAATCAGAACTGGGACCCGAGCGTGCAAGCGCTGGTCGCTTTTCCCGAAGTAGTAAATTGGCTATCCCAAAACATCTCGTGGACCACCCAGCTCGGCAATGCGTTCCTGGCCCAGCAGCCGGATGTGATGGCCGCGGTGCAGCGGATGCGTGCGCAAGCCCAAGCCAAAGGCGCCCTGCAATCGACTCCGCAGCAGACGGTTACAACAGAAGAGCAGAATGGGCAGACCGCCATCAGCATTCAGCCGGCAAATCCGGATGTTTGGTACGCGCCGTACTACGACCCCACCTATGTTTGGGGATCGCCTATGTACGGAGCTTACCCGCCGCTTGTGTATCCGTCATTCGGTACCGGCGTTGGGTTCGGCTGGTTTCCGGGAGTCAATCTCGGACTTGACTTCGGCGGATGGGGCGGATGGGGCTGGGGCGGCTGGGGATGGACGCCCAACTGGTACACCGGCACGATTTTCGCCGACGGGTCTTTTTTTAACCGTTACGGTTTCCGTGGCTATCGCGGTGGCTACTCAGGCAGAAACGCGTGGGTGCACGATCCGGAGCACCGCCTTGGGGTGCCATATGCGAACCGGGGTGTAGCCGGACGGTTTGGCGGAAACGCGTTTGGGGGGAATCGCGCCCTTAGCCCCAACCCCAGGTTCGGCGGCTGGCAGGGCCAGGGGTTCAATGGAGCGGTAAATCGCGGACAATTCGTTCCACAGCAGCGCTTCGGTACTCCGGGGTTTGAGCAGCGCGGGTTCACCAACAATCACGGCGTTTTCGGCGGATATCACAACGGCGGAATGGCGCGGGCTCAGAGCGACCGTGGATTCTCCGCGATAGGCGGAGGGCAGAGGTTGGCAGCTCCGCGAGGGGGCGGCTTCGGCGGAGCATCGCGCGGCGCCGGTCCCCCGGCGGGGGGCGGCCCGCACGGAGGCGGCAGGAGGTAGCATCGTGGCATTTCCGAGGCAAAGCCGTTTCTTGTTTATTGCGCTGGCGTCCGCCGCGGCCGCAATCGCCCAGGAGCGCTTCGATTCTCCCGATGCCGCCGCGCAGGCTCTAATCGACGCGGCAAACGAGCACGACTCCGCGCGCCTTGCGGCCATTTTCGGACCTCGCGCGACGGGCATTCTTAAATCAGGCAATCCAACGGAAGATCGAAATGAACAAACGGAGTTCGCGCGTTTGGCGCGGGAGAAGCACCGTATTCAAATCTCTCCTATGAATCCGAATCGCGCAGTCCTCGCAGTCGGAGATGAAGACTGGCCGTTCCCCGTGCCGGTGGTCCGCACCGGCGGTCTTCAAGGTAAATGGAGCTTCGATGCGTCCGAGACGCCCGCTGAAATGCGCGCCCGGCGCATAGGAGCAAACGAGCTCGACGCCATCGAGATCTGCCATGGCTACGTGGACGCGCAGATGAAATACGCGTCTAAAGAACGCGATAAGAATGGCATTCTCCTATACGCATCGCGCTTGATGAGCACTCCCGGCCGCCACGACGGTTTGTACTGGAAAGGCGAAGCCGACCCGCTAATTCCACACGGCTTGGCGCGCGCTGAATCCAGCGGAACTGGCTCGCTGGCGGCCTATCACGGCTATTATTTCCGCGTGCTCGTAGGACAAGGCCCAAATGCGCCCGGCGGCGCCCACAACTATGTCGCGAACAACAAACTGATCGGCGGCTTCGGGCTGATCGCTTGGCCCGCGCAGTACGGCGTGACCGGCGTCCACACGTTCATCGTGAATCAGGACGGAGTGGTTTATGAGAAGGATCTTTCCCCAGCCACCGGCCAGTCGCCGGCGACGATAACGCGCTTCAACCCCGACCGGAGCTGGCGGCCGGCGGACTGACAAATTCCACCCGCGCCGCCGAACAGATCCTTTGCAACTTCGCCCACAAACCTGGCAGCTTGCCCAACCTCAGTGCGTTCGCGCCGTCGGATAGAGCCCGTTCCGGGGCCTCGTGCACTTCGAGGAATACCCCATCGACGCCAGCGGCAACGGCTGCGCTTGCCAGCGGCTCGATGAACTCGGGCTGGCCACCCGATGCCGTCCCAGCCGCGCCGGGCAATTGGACGCTGTGCGTCGCGTCGAAGATAACCGGGCAGCCAAAGGCACGCATCATCGGGATCGCGCGCATATCCACTACCAGGTTGTTGTAGCCGAACGACGATCCCCGCTCGGTCAGCAAAATGCGATTATTTCCGGTGGACGCGACCTTTTCCGCCGCCAGCCGGATCTCGTACGGCGAAACGAACTGTCCCTTTTTAATATTTACCGCACGACCCGTGCGCCCGGCTGCCACCAGGAGGTCTGTTTGGCGGCACAAAAACGCGGGGATCTGCAATATATCGGCGGCTTCGGCGGCGACCTCGGCTTGCGCCGGCTCGTGAATGTCCGTAAGGACGGGAATGCCGCGCGCGCGCACGGTCTTCAGAATCCGCACGCCTTCCCGCAGGCCGGGGCCGCGATAGGAGTTAACACTCGAGCGGTTAGCTTTATCGAATGACGCTTTGAAGACCCACGGTGCTTGCACCTTCGACAGTTCCGATGCCAGAAAGCGGACGTGCTCTTCGCTCTCCATAACGCACGGCCCGGCGATCAAGGCCAAGGGGGCGCCCCCACCGATTTCGAGACCTGGAGCGATCAACATGTGGGGCGGGTTGCCAACCCGCGGCGGGTTGCTAACCCGTCTGGCCGCCGCTTGCACAGATCGCCCAGCGCGATTGGCAATCGCGCGCAGGATAGCATCCTGCCCCACAAACGACCCCGCAGGCGCATGATCATTTAAGCACGGAATTCAAGCGCGGACGTGATGCGCACCGGCTGGTTCTTCGACGGAATAAGCCGGCGCCGCAAACCTGTCGTCCGCCCCACTATGCTTCTGTTTACGGTACTCGATCGCCGCGCCGATGAACGCCCGGAATAACGGATGCGGCTCCAGCGGCTTGGATTTGAACTCGGGATGAAACTGGCAGCCGAGGTACCAGGGATGGTTCGCGAGTTCGCAGATCTCGACATAAATGCCATCCGGCGTTTCGCCGGTCAAACGCAATCCGTGCTGCTTTAGGATAGCCTCATATTCGCGATTGAATTCGTACCGGTGCCGGTGGCGTTCGCTAATCTCCTTCGCCCCATACGCCGCGCGCGCAAAACTGCTATCGGCCAATAGGCATTGGTAAGCGCCCAACCGCATGGTGCCTCCCAGCTCGTCGACGCCCTTCAACTCACGTAATTTGTAAATGACACGATCGGGTGTGGCCGGATCGAACTCGGTGGAGTTGGCTTTATCCAATCCGCAAACATTGCGTGCAAACTCGATTACCATCGTTTGCATGCCCAGGCAGATCCCGAAATACGGCACATTGCATTCGCGCGCATAGCGGATTGCGTTCAGCATGCCCTCGACGCCGCGTTTGCCGAAGCCGCCGGGGACCAGGATTCCATCAAAGCGCTCCAGCTCTTCAATGGCCTCGGGCCACTTCAGCTTGTCCGATTCGATCCAGGTGATGTTCACCTTCGCGTCATGCGCCAGTCCGCCGTGCAGCAAGGCCTCTTTCAAGCTCTTATAGGAGTCCTCGTATTCGACATACTTCCCAACCAGGCCGATCGACACAACCCGAGCCGGGCGCTGCATCCGCTGCACCATGTCGCTCCAGCGGCCGAGCTTGCGAGGAGCGGCTTCAATATGCAGTAACCGCAGGGCGATATCGTCCAGACCCTGATTTGCAAACACCAGCGGACATTCGTACACGCTTGCGACGTCGCTGGCAGTGATCACCGCTGGAACGTCAACGTCACAAAACAGCGCGATCTTTTCTTTAACATCTTGAGGCAGCGGGCGCTCGCTACGACAAAGCAAAATATCCGGCTGGATACCGATGGCCCGTAGTTCTTTTACGCTGTGCTGGGTCGGCTTCGTCTTCAGCTCCTGCGCCGCCGCGATCCAGGGGACCAGCGTAACGTGAACGAACAAAGTGTTCTCACGGCCCAGTTCGTGCCGCAACTGGCGGATGGCTTCGAGGAACGGCAGCGATTCGATGTCGCCGACCGTGCCGCCGATCTCCACGATCACAACATCGATCGGGGTTTGATCTGCCGCCGTGGCGACGCGCCGTGCCGCGGCTTTAATTTCATTGGTGACGTGCGGAATCACCTGTACGGTTTTGCCGAGATAATCTCCGCGGCGCTCGCGCGAGATGATTTGCTCGTAGATGCGTCCGCTGGTCAGGTTATTCGCTTGCGTCAGGGGAGCATGCGTGAACCGCTCATAGTGCCCAAGGTCGAGGTCGGTTTCCGCGCCGTCGTCGGTGACGAAGACTTCACCGTGCTGGAACGGGCTCATCGTACCCGGATCGACGTTCAGGTACGGATCGAACTTTTGCAGCGTCACCTTCAGGCCGCGGCTCTCCAGCAGGCAGCCCAGGCTGGCTGCGGCGATTCCCTTTCCCAATGAGGAAACCACTCCGCCGGTGACAAATATATATTTCGCCATTGTCTTAAGTGCTCACCATGGTTTTTTCGAAAATTTCCGCCACACGCGCACAGTCTTCGGGCGTGTCGACGCCTACCGAATCGTACTCGGTCTCTCCAACATGAATCTTGAAACCGTTCTCAATCGCCCGCAATTGCTCCAATCGCTCGGCGCGCTCGAGCGGCCCTACCGGCAGGTCGGGGTAGGCGAGCAGAAAATCCCGCCGGTACGCGTAAAGCCCAAGGTGCTTGAAGTACGGAAAGGCCGGGGAGCGGCTTTCGTCGCCTTGCTTGTCCCGCAGATACGGAATGGGCGACCGGGAAAAATAAATCGCCATCCCACTCGCGTCCGTCACTACCTTCACCACATTCGGATCTGTGACATCGCCGGGCCGCTCGATACGTTTCTTGAGCGTCGCCATCGGCGCCTCATCGTTTTCAATCAGCCCCAGAATCGCGATATCGATAGCAGTTGGATCGATCATCGGTTCATCGCCTTGAATGTTCACGACGATGCCGGCATTCGACGATGAAGCGGCCTCCGCCACGCGGTCGGTTCCGGAAACGTGGTCCGCGCGCGTCATCACCACTCGCGCGCCGAACTCGCGGGCCGCGTCGCGAATGCGTTCGTCATCCGTCGCGATCGCTAGGCTTGTGAGGTAACGCGCCTGCGAAGCCCGCTCCCAAACGTGTTGGAGCATGGTTTTGCCGGCGATGGTGGCGAGTACTTTCCCTGGAAATCTTGAAGATGCGTACCGGGCGGGGATGACGCCTAGAACACGGTGCGGCACAATCGATATTAGCACAAGCACTCGGTGATGGTAAGTGCCGTTGTGCCTGCTTGACGTATGCGAATCGTTTCTTTGTTGGCGAGCGGCACGGAAATCGTTTGTGCCCTTGGGCTAGGCGACTTTCTCGTGGGCCGCTCGCACGAATGCGACAACCCGGGCTGGGTCCGCTCGCTGCCCCAGTGCAGCGAGCCGGCGTTCGATATATCCGTGTCCAGCCGCGACATCGACACCGAGGTAAACAGGCGCATCCGTTCCGGCGAGCCGCTATATACCATTCATCACGACCGCATTGCCGAGCTGCATCCGGACGTCATCATTGCTCAGCGGCACTGTGAGGTTTGCGCCATCACGCCGCGGGATTTGACGCCTGAGGTTCGCGCCAAGGTGATCCCGCTCTCGGCATTTTCGCTGCAGGATATATTCGAGAGCATTCACCAGATCGCCCGCGGCGGCGGGGTGCCTGAACAGCGTGCAGAGGAGGTTATCTGCGATCAACGCAAACGCCTGGATCGCGTTCGCCGGGTGACCGAGGGCTTGCGCCGGCCCACCGTCGTCGTTCTCGAATGGACCGACCCGCTGTTTTCGATGGGCAACTGGGGACCGGAGCTGGTCGAGATCGCAGGGGGCGAGCCGTTGCTGGCCGCCAAAGGCCAGTATTCGCGCGCGATCCCGGCTGAACAGCTTCGGGAAGCCGATCCGGAGGTTCTTATCGTCGCTCCGTGCGGTTTCGATCGGGAGCGTTCGCAAGCGGAAGAGGCCGTCCTCGAAAAACTCCCCTGGTGGAGCGAATTGCGGGCCGTGAAAAATGGGCGCGTGGTGTTTGAGGACGGTAATCTTTATTTCAATCGTTCCGGCATGACCATCACCCGAACAGCCGAAATCATTGCGGCGATATTACATTCAGTCTAATCAGCCTCTGGAAGAGCATCGCGCACCACAAATTCCGACTACGACGATGCCAGCGGAGCGACACTCTCCCGGTCGCTGTAAACAATCAAAGAGGCATATGTTCCATTCCTGGGATCGCGATGGACCAGCATGCGGCGCCCCTCCACGTCTAGCACCCCAGGAATACCGGCTCGGGCGTAGAGGTTCGCCTTTGTCGAGCGGTCGAAATCGAGGGCCGAATAGGCGACCTCCACTACCAATTGCAAGTCTTGCGGGCCTGGATTGGCCTTCGTGAAGGTTGAGTATTTGCTCTTTATGACAATAATGTCGGGGCTCAGGCTGCGGGTCGGGTTGTCATCAGGCGCGACGTCGATCGGAACTTCCGTCTCGACGTACTCAAATTCAAAGATGGAGATCAATAATCTGGCAAGCGACTTCAGTCCTATCGAGTGCGGGCGCTTCCTCGGCGTGTTATTCGCGTCATTGACAGTCCTCCTTACCCACTTGCCCTCAGATTCCCAAGGTGCTCAGCAGTGCCAGGACCGATGCCGCAGTTAATCCGTTGTTCGTAGCGAGGCCGCTTGCGATCGATTGATACTGTGCCGACGGCGGGGGCGCGGGGGTACCAATCCCAAGCGACGTGGACCTCGAGGGCGTGGGCGCCTGGTTTGCAGCCTTTGCGCTCACGTTCCTCACCCAAGTGTCAGGATCGACCTGATACGAGGGCTCGATTAACTTGAGCTGCAGTAGATGAAAAATGACGAAGGCCGCAGCCGAGGGGCATAGCGACAAGTCTCGCTGCCCCCCCGGAGCGTATGCTGCTGCAGGCCGTACAAGAGCTGGATAGACCCGGGCCATTCGTAGCCGATAGGTCTGCATCTGGCTGACGTTTGTCTTAACATAAGACGGAAGCTGGAGCGCCTCAGCGACGCCATTTAGGGCGGAGACGAGCTCACCGATGCCTACACCTTTGCGCCCGTGCTGTCGATATAGCAATTCCGCCTGAAAAAGCCTGCCGTTCAGGCCGATTGACGGGTGGAACGCAAACGGCAGGTAGCTTACCACAGTGTCTGTGAAGCTTTGCACCACTTGGAGGTTCCCCGATGATGCGGCCCGCGCGGCAGCGTCAAGTGGGTCAGTATACGGCTGTTGTGCCATCGTCAAGGCTCCGCAGATTAAGAATACGGTTAACCCGATTGAACATTCGACTTCATTTGTTCCCCTTTTCCCTAGTCGAGTGTAGTCGCGCCGCCCCGCTACCTCCCCAGAAGCGGGTGTCCGACGAATACAGCCCTAGTTCCCACTGCATGAAACGGTTCGAGCCGAAGCCAGCGTGCGCCGCCTACCGATTTTAGTAACACGCCCTATGGTGCCGGCACGCCGATAACATCATGGAATAATATGCGCCGGACTTGGCGCTGTCAACACCACCGTCCTCGGACCGAAACTCGCAAAATGTTACGCACGATTGTCCGGAAATTGTTCTCGATATCCCGGCAGACGACAGCCGCCCTCGACATTATGGCCGGAGGCTTCGATGCAGGCATTCACTTTGGTGAATACATTTCAAAAGGACGTGCTCGCAGCTCGCATGTCCAGGGATCACCGGGGTGCGATGGGTGGGCGCTCGCGATTATTTCAAATCACATCCCAAACCGAAAACACCGCACGACCTCGTCAAGCATCGCCGCATCCACTTCCGGCATGGAACTGCCGGTGTATATCATTGGCAGTTCGATAAAGACAAAAAATCTCTGTCCGTTGCGGTGAACGGCTCGCGAGAGGAACTTTGGAATCCCGCCGAACTGCTATTCATGCGGCGCAACGTATCACGGCACCCCGCCCGCAAGAACCGGGCCAGGTGGAGCGCGGCCGCGGTGAGACCTGGCGAATGAACTCAAAGAACGGCTTCCAGTGGCAGCCGTCTAGCAGGACCTGACGCGAGGACGAAAACGACCTGGATGGAAGCGCGCATTCGCGCGGGCTCTGGAGGCGGCGGACAGATTCTCCGAAGTGACCGAGTCCCAGATTGAAGCGGTTCGCGGCCTCCGGGCCGAGAACAAGAAGACACCAGAGATCACCGGTGCGGCGTCGAAGAAAACAGCCTAGCTTGGCTAAGCTAGTTGGTGCCGCGCTAATACTGTGTCCCCGGAGTTCTTCACGCGCTGACCTGAAAAGAGATCTTGGAGTAATCGTGTAGGATTGCCACCGCAGACAGGAAAACCGCTAATGTAAACCCCACAAGTTGTCGATAACCAAACTGTCGCGCCATGAGCTCTTCCGTTTCCGGCCTTAGTTCTTCAAATTCTTCGCTGTTTACGCCTATCGCTTTGAACGGTGTAAGCCAGTACTCCAGCGATCTCCAGAGCGTCCTCAATCGCGCGGTACAGATCGCGCAAATCCCCATACAAGAGCTTCAGAATCAAGATTCGAACGTTCAGCAGAAACAGAACATGCTGGGGGTGTTTCAAACGGATGTCTCTGCGCTGGCCAACAGCCTCCAATTCCTGGGCAAGCTAGCTGGAGGGCAAGCGCTATCGGCTAGCAGTTCCGATCCCAGCGCCGTGGCCGCAATCAATACGGGCAGCACGTCCCCGGCAAACTACGTCATCAATTCAATTACCGCCCCCGCGAGCGCCGCCAACGAAACCAGCTTGACCAGCTACGCCGATTCCAACTCCACGCCCGTCTCCCCCACAGGAACTATGGAGCTATTGGTAGGATCCACGCCCTACACCTTCACGCTGGCCAACAACAACCTGACTTCGCTGCGCGATGAGATAAATTCCCTGGGCGCCGGAGTAACTGCGTCGATTCTCACCACATCGGCCGGAAACTACCTCTCGGTGGCCGCAAACGCCACGGGCGCCACAACACTCCAACTGATCGATGACCCGAACGGCGCCAAGGCACAATGGCTCACGCACAACAATCAGGGCAGCGACGCCCAATTTCAGTTGGACGGAATCAATTTACAGCAGCCGAGCAATGTCGTGAACGATGTTATTCCGGGCCTCACATTTACAATCCAAGGCACCACGAACACGCCCGTGACTCTTTCTCTGCAGAGCGATCCTACTCAACTCAGCTCGGCGTTGCAAAATTTTGTTACCGCGTATAACCAGGTGCAAACGGATCTGAAGACGCAACAAGGCCCTTCGGGAGGTCTCCTTAGCGGCGACACGCTTATTACAGAGCTCCGCAATTCCATGCAGCAGATCGCCTCCTACACGAGTTCCAAAGGGTCCGTAGAGAGCTTGGCCGATCTCGGAGTTGAATTCGACAGCAGCGGAACGGCATCGTTCAATCAAACCACGTTCAGTCAACTCTCCGATTCTCAGCTTTCGGGTGCGTTCAGTTTCATTGGCTCGGCCACTGCGGGACTGGGTGGATTTTCGCAAGCCCTCCAACAATACAGCGACCCCATTACCGGGCTTATCAAGACCGAGCAGAACGGCCTAAGCACGTCAGATAAACACATCCAAAGCCAGATCACGAGCATCACCGATCGCATTAATACCATGCAGAAGAATCTGGCCTCGCAGCTTCAAAAGGCGGACACCCTGCTCGCCGAGCTTCAGAATCAACAGCAGACATTGACCGCGAGCCTGCAAGGCCTAAGTTTGGTTCTGTACGGCAGATACCGCACGCAATGACGCTCGAAGAGGCAACGCACAATCTCATGGCGGCGCTACGGGATCACGATCTTGACGCCGTCGCGGCCGCTCTGGCCGACCGCGCCGCATGCATTAAGGCCGGATCCCGGCCCACCTCGGAGTTAATCGCAGCCGGTAATCGCGCCATTTACGACCTGCTTACTCTCAAACAGCGGCTTGCATTCGAAAACGCCAGGCTGAATCAGATCCGGGAGAGCCTGACCGACACGCTTTCGGGACTCAAGCAACCCCATTTTGACTATTGCGGCTAATCCTGCTAAACCATGCCCACGCGCATGCGGTGGTCTAGGCTCCCATTTTCTCGGCCAGATCCACAATATTCTCCGCCACCACATCAAAATCGCCCGTCTTCGCCGTGTCTCCCCGCCGCGTTGGACCGTACTCGTCGGGGCGGTGGACAAAGCCGGTGCGTAATCCGAAGCCGCGGGCAGCCTGGAGGTCGTTACGGTGTGCGGCAGTCATCATCACTTCGTCTGGTTTGAGGCTCAGCAGCTCGACCGCCGTCAAGTAAGACTCGCGGTCCGGCTTGTAGTGGCGAGCTAGTTCAGCGGACAAAATCAGGTCCCACGGCAAACCGGCGTTCTTCGCCATATCGGCAAGCAGAGAAACGTTGCCATTCGACAGCGGCGCAATGGCGAATTTTTTCTTCAGCCGCGTAAGGCCGGCAACGGAATCGGGCCAGGGTTTCAACCGGTGCCAGACGCGATTCCAATGGTCTTTTTCGCCTTCCGTGAGTCCGTTAATTCCGAATTCCTTGAGCAGATCCTCCAGCAGCATGCGGTGCAGCCCGTCGAGTTTGGTCCACGGCATTTCGCCCTTCCGTACCTTTTCCATCGCAGGGGAGTAACCGGCACGCCAGCGGTCGGCGAAGCGCGCCCAGTCGATCGTGATTCCCTTCGATTTCCCCCATACCGCGCCCTCCGCAATGATCGACCCGCGCCAGTCGACGACGGTGCCGAAGGTATCGAATACCAATGCTTTTACGCCAAGGGGCGCCGCCGAGGTTTGCGCGCGTGCGGTTCCCATACCGACAAGTGTCCCCAAGCCAGCCAACAGAAGCTCCCTGCGTTGTAAGTTCATGGTCCGCTCCTTTTGAAGACTATTCGCGCAAACCAATTTACAACGTGCGTTTTACCTGTGCATCTTCCGCCGCGGCGCTACTTCTTCTCGCCCGCGCTGATGATTCCCGTGCGCGCGAGGAAGCCGGTATCGAGCTTGCCCTCGATAAAGTCCGGGTGGCTCAGAATATGCTCATGTAGCGGAATGGAGGTATGGATTCCCTCTACCACGAACATTTCCAATGCCCGAAGCATGCGCCGCCGCGCCTCTTCCCGGTCCGAACCCCAGGCAATTAATTTCGCCACCAACGAATCGTAGTGGGGCGGAATCACTCCATCCGTGTAGGCGGCTGTGTCGACGCGGATGCCGGCGCCGCCCGGAAGATTTAACCCGGTAATCCGGCCCGGCGAGGGCACGAAGGTTTCCGGATGCTCGGCATTGATGCGGCACTCGATCGCATGGCCGCGCAACGGCGGCGTGCCTAACGGGAATGGCAGGATCTCGGTCAGCTTCTCGCCTGCCGCTATCAGAATCTGGCTTTTCACTAAGTCTGCTCCGGTTACCATTTCCGTGACAGGATGCTCCACTTGGATTCGCGCATTGACTTCGATGAAGTAGAGATTGCCATCCTGGTCCATCAGGAACTCGACGGTTCCGGCGTTGGTATATCCGATCGCTTTGAGCGCCACGCGAAGGCCATCGGAAATTCGCTGGCGAAGTTCGGGCTTTACCGCCGTTGAGGGCGCCTCCTCGACCAGCTTTTGGTGCCGCCGCTGAATGGAGCACTCGCGCTCGCCTAAAACCTCGACGTTTCCTTGTTCATCGGCGAGGATTTGGAATTCGATATGGCGAGGGTTTTCGGCCAGCTTCTCCATGTACATGTCGCCGCAGGAGAACGCGGCGGCGGCTTCGGCCTGTGCTTGCGAGAGCAGCCCCGGAAGATCCTCGGCGTTCCGCACCACGCGCATGCCCCGCCCTCCGCCACCCGCCGAGGCTTTCAGCATCACCGGATAGCCAATCGTTCCGGCGATGTCGAGAGCTTCTTCCACGCTCTTCAAAACGTCTTTCGATCCCATCAGGACGGGCACGCCGGCATCGTTCATGGCCGCGCGGGCCTCCTGTTTCAGTCCCATTCGGCGGATCACGGGCGGCGTTGGCCCGATGAACTTCAGGCCGCTGGTTTCGCACACCTCGGCGAAGTCGGCGTTTTCGGAGAGGAAGCCATAGCCCGGATGAACGGCTTCTGCATTTGTAATTTCCGCGGCGCTGATCACGCTCGGAATATCCAGATAGCTGCGCGCGCTTTTCGCCGGGCCAATGCAGATAGCTTCATCGGCGAACCGGGTGTGCAGGCTGTGGCGGTCCGCTTCGGAATACACCGCGACTGTTTTGATGCCAAGGTCCTTGCAGGCGCAGATGACTCGGAGGGCGATTTCGCCACGGTTCGCAATAAGAATTTTCTTGAACATTTTTTAGCGCAAAACCAGCGGCGCGGGTGGCCGGCCGCGACCAGTCGTTTTAACCTCCGCCGCGCCGGTCCGCGTTTTGCGCGGGTAATGAAGAGCCGGGATCAATGGCGTACAGACGTTCTCCATACTCCACCGGGCTGCCGTTCTCCACGAATTTCGAGACGATCGTCCCCGCCACTTCCGCATTGATTTCGTTCAAGAGTTTCATTGCTTCCACGATGCAGAGCACTTGGCCCACCTTTACCGAATCGCCCACTTTCACGAAAGGCGGCGCGTCGGGCGAAGGAGCGTCATAAAACGTGCCCACGATCGGCGATTTCACCACAACCTGCTCGGCCGCTGCAGGCTCGGCGGCTTTCACGGGCGGCGCTGGTTCAGCGGCTTTCACGGGTGGCGCGGATGGGGGCTCGGGTGGCGCGGCGGGCATCGGCGCCACCATGCCGGGCGCGGCGATCACGACCGGAGCCTGCGGCATCGCCGCGGTTGGTTCCGCCCTGCGAATCCGCAGGCGGTCTTCCCCGCGCTGCAGTTCCAGTTCGCCCACGCCGCTTTCATTGAAAAGCCGAAGCAGCTCTTTGATTTCATCGATTGTCATTTACAGGATGAATAGCTTTTTCGGCGTCTGGGTGATGACTTGGCAGCCGTTCTCGGTTACCAGCACAGTGTCTTCGATACGTATTCCGGCAAACCCGTTTACATAGGCTCCGGGTTCGACCGTAATCACCATACCGGCCTGAAGCTTCATCTTTTCCTTTTTCCCGATTTTCGGCGCTTCATGGATCTCCAGGCCCAGGCCGTGTCCGGTAGAATGCACAAACTGTTTGTCGAGATGAAAGCCTTTCAAAACCTTTCGCGCGGTCGCATCCACCCTGGCGGCCGGCACGCCAGCGCGGATTGAATCGATCGCCGCAAGCTGCGCTTCCGATACCGCCTTATAAAGCTCGCGAATGCGCCGCGGGGGCGTGCCAATATGAGCCACCCGAGTCATGTCGCTGGAATAGCCGTCGACGACCGCGCCCATGTCGATAAGAACCAATTCCTTATCGCCGATCGCGTGGCTTGTAGGATGGGCGTGAGGAAGAGCCGACCTTGGACCCGCGGCCACGATCGTGTCAAACGCGGTCTTCTCCGCTCCGAGCATGCGCATTTGAAAATCGAGTTCGGCCGCAATTTGGTGTTCGCGAACGCCCGGGCGCACGCGGTTCATGGTCCGGGCGAAAGCTTCCGAATTAACGCGCACGCTGCGGCGGATTTTTGCGATCTCGTCTGGAGACTTCACCGCCCGCAACTCCTCGATGAGATTGGCAACTGGCTCCAAGGCGGCTCCGGCGGGAAGAGCGTCCTGCAGTTGCGCGTAACGGTCCATGCGAAGCCATGCGGGTTCGAAGCCTATTTTCTTGAACTTCTTGCGTCTTATAATTCCAGCCGCCGCGGCGATCAACTCGCCCTTGCATACGTGGACTTTACAGGAAAGATTTGCCGCGGCTTCGGAGCCGTAGCGCGGGTCAGTGAAAAAATGCTCTTCGGATGGAGTGATCAGAACCAGCCCGTTTGATCCCGCATATCCAGTGAGATAGCGAACATTGGCGAGGGAAGAGACAAGAAGCGCATCCACTTTCTTGGCCGCGAGCTGTTCCGCTGCGGCGCGGCGGCGTTGTTCAAATTCGGTCAAATTAATAGTTTAGCGAAAACGCAAGGCGGTGAACTTGTTTTGGCCGGATCCCTCTATAATCAGGAAGGAGCTTGTTGTGGCAACGACGCCAACTCATTTGATGACGTTCGCCG
Source organism: Bryobacterales bacterium (assembly GCA_019261985.1). Lineage (GTDB taxonomy): Bacteria > Acidobacteriota > Terriglobia > Bryobacterales > Bryobacteraceae > Palsa-187. Next base: position 35,759 of record JAFAQY010000128.1, read on the forward strand.
AGTTTGAGCGGCTGCCGGACCCGAAGTCTGGGCATTACGAACTTCACCATGGAGAGGTCGTCGAGGTGGCGCCGCCTAAGCACGGACATAAGCAACATCAACGTAAGCTAAGACAGGGATTGGAGCCGTTCGCCGGTGATGCCGGTGTGATTGAGACGGAGGTGGGCTATCGGCCCGCTCCCGATCACGAATATTGGGTTGCGGACGTGGCTTTCGTCTCGCGTGAACGCTGGGATTCGACTCCCCAGAATGGTTACCTGCAGTGGCCACCCGAGCTAGTGATCGAGGTGTTGTCTCCGTCAAATACCACTTCCGAGCTGAAAGAAAAAAGAAAGGTCTGCCTAGATAACGGCTCCCGCGAGTTCTGGGAAGTGGACATGCGCGACCGAGAAATCCAAGTGTTTACGCCTGACAGCCGCAGCATCACGTATCGAGTGGGCCAGGAGATTCCGCTCTTTTTTGCTGCGGGAGCGAGCATCCGCGTCGACGACATCTTCGCCTAAGCCGGCCCTTGTGTTAACTTAAGCTTCCAGGAGATAACCATGCACAAACTCATACGGACTCTGTTGGTCCTGGCGCTCGCGGCCTGCGCCTTTGCTCAAGGTCCTCAGCCCGCGCAGGATAACCCGATGTCCACATGGCTTCGGCAAGCTTACACCAACAATCGCAACAACATCGTGCGGACAGCCGAGAAGATGCCGGAAGAATTTTATGACATGCGGCCGGGGTCCCAGATGGAAGTGCGCACGTTTGGGCAGCAGGTCGGGCATGTAGCGAACTTCAATTTTCTTTGGTGCTCGCAAGCCAAAGGCGAAAAGAATCCGAATACGATGAATCTCGAGAAGCTTACCACCAAGGCCGAGTTCATCAAGGCCGCGAACGATGCATTCTCCTATTGCGACGGCGTCTACTCCGCGCTGACCGATGCCTCGGGCGCTCAGGTAATCGATATTACGCAAGAAAACGGGCGCCAGACGCGCAATTTGCGGCTGGGATTGCTAACGCTCAACTACGGGCACAATAACGAGATTTACGGCAGCATGGTGGTCTACTTACGAATGAAGAACCTCGTTCCGCCGGCTTCGGAGCCGCGCGGGCAGCAGAAGAAGTAGCGCGGTCAAATCAGGAAGCCGCTTCCGCGACCACGGGATTCCGCAACTCCCCAATTCCCTCGATCCTCACGATTACTTCCTCGCCCGGTTTCAGCCAGCGGCGCGGCCGGCGCGCGAAGCCCACACCCGAAGGTGTGCCCGTGGCGACAACGTCACCAGGCTCCAATGTCACCACTTGTGAAATGTATTCGATCAGCTCCGGGGTCTTGAAGATCAGTTCCCGAGTATTGGATTTCTGCAAGATTTCGCCGCCGATCTCCAGCGAGATTTCCAACGCGTGTGGATCGGCGATTTCGTCGCGCGTAACGATCCATGGACCCATCGGTCCGAATGTGTCGAACGTCTTGCCCATCAGCCACTGAGTACTGGCGCCCTGAAAATCGCGCGCGCTGACGTCGTTCACGATCGTGTAGCCGAATACGTGCTCCATCGCGCTTGCGGCCGGAATATACCGTCCACCGCGTCCGATCACAAAAGCGAATTCCGCCTCGTAATCCGGTTTGGTGGATACTTTCGGCAGCACAATCGGCTGGCCCGGCCCGATCACCACGTTCGTAAATTTGTTGAAAATCGTCGGTACAGCGGGGATCTCCATCTTGGCTTCGGCGGCGTGATCGCGATAGTTCAACCCCACACAGATGAACTTGGGCGGGCGCGGAATAGGCGCGAATAGCTTTGTAGCGCGAGCGTCGTATGCGGGGCCAGGAACCGGTTCAAAGCGTCCGGAGGCGCATATCGATACCATATCCGTCCCAAGTCCGGCAATTTCGTGACCTGAAAACGCACCTGCTTCAGGCCGCCCCTCGCGATTACGAAACGTGACGAGCCGCATCAGTAGTAGCGTTGTGGGGCAGGATGCCATCCTGCGCGGCGGTTGCTAACCGCCGCTGGCCGTGCGCAGCACAATCCGGTCCCCATCTCAGTCGAATGCGAAGGCCGCTGCCGCCAACGGCGTTTGACCGGAAGCGTACGCAGCAGTGACGGCCGCCGCCGGTCCGATCTTCACTAGATGGCCGTGATCCAGCCACAGCGCGCGCTCACACAGCATATTCAGCAGTTCATTAGCATGAGACGCCAGGAGAATGGTTTTGCCCTCGCGTTGGAATTGTTTGATTTTGTCCAGGCATTTCACGGCGAAATCCTGATCCCCGACGCCGATCACCTCGTCGATCAAAAGAATATCCGGGTCTGTATGCACCGCCACCGAAAACGCGAGACGCATCGCCATGCCGCTCGAATACGTTCGCAGTGGCTCGTTTATGAAATCGCGCACGCCCGAAAACTCGACGATCTCCTCAAACCGGTCCGCAGTTTGACGCCGCGTTAAGCCGTTCAAGGCCGCGTTAATGCGAAGGTTTTCGGCTCCCGTCAAGTCTCCATGGAAACCGGCGGTTAGTTCCAACAGCGCCGAAACCTTTCCGTTTACCACCACTCGTCCGAAATCCGGTTTCGCGCACCCGGTCGCCAGATTGAGTAATGTGCTCTTTCCCGCGCCATTGGCTCCGATTAAGCCGAGACTTTCGCCGCGAGCTAGCTCGAAGGAGACATCCTTGAGCGCCTCAAAGCGCGTGCCGTGCATCGATGTGCTCGGATGAACCATCTCGCGGATCCGGTCGCGCAACAGCATCTGACCCGGATGGTGCGGAAATGTTTTCGTTACCTGGTCGAAAATAAGCGCGGGCATCAGATGTGCTCGTAAAACCGCCGCTTCAGGCGCGAGAAAATCAACAGCCCCATGGCGATGGAAATAGACGCCGCGATAGCCATATTGATCATGATCGACGGGGGCGGCGAGTGACGGTCGATCATAATGTCGCGTGTTGCCAGAACCAGCGCCGCAACCGGATTGAACCGGTAAATGGTCACGTATTTGGCGGGAATGATCGTGAACGAGTAAAAGATCGGGACCAGCCAGAACAAGACTAAATTGAACGACTCCACCACATAGCGCGTATCGCGAATGAACACATTAATTGCGCTTGCGCCCAATGCCAAGCCGCAGACAAAAGCAATGAACAAAAGCCACAGCACCGGTAACCACAGCCACGGATGAGCCGGAGGCAGCTTGTAAAACAGCGCGATGGCAACCAGCAACACCAGTTGGATCGTTAGGTGGACGCAGTTGGAAAGCACGGAGGCTACCGGAACGATCTCCCGCGGAACCGGCAGGCGCTTGATCAAATGAGCGCTCTCCACAATCGACGTGGTCCCGCTTGACAGGGCGCCGGCGAAGAAGTTGAAAGGAATTAGTCCGCAGAGGACAAATAGAGGAAACGTCGGGGAATTCGGGTTGGCAAAAACGCGACCAAAGACGAAGGTCAAAACGCCCATCATCACCAGCGGGTTGATCATGCTCCAAAGGATTCCCAACGACATATTGCGGTAGCGGATGCGAAAATCCTTGAGAACAAGGTTTTCCACCAAAAACAAAACATCGCCCCGCCACTTCTGCATTGGAATAAAAGCTTAGTATACGATGTCGGCGTTGCCCTTAGGCCCGCAATGCCAAAGCAGGCTGCGCGCTACAAAACGTCGGCAAACCCGCGCTTCAGATGACGAAAAAACAGCCCTCCTATAATGAACACCGCCGCCGAATACGCGCCCAGTACCGCGATCTCGCGCCATTGCGGAAAATTCGCAGTCAGCAACCGTTCGCGATACGCTCGCACCACCCACGACATAGGGTTCCAGGCCACCAGGGGATGGAAGCGCTTCGGAATCTTTTGCTCATCGATCATGATCGGCGTCAGCCAGAACCACAGCGTCATCACCACGCTCAGCACCTGCCCGGTATCCCGCAGATAAACGTGCAAGCTCGCGACGATCCAGCCAACGCCCACCGCCAGCAGGCCAATAAAAAAAATGTACATGGGCAGCAGCAGAATCATCGGGCTGAAGGTCCTGAGCGCAATGGCTCCGGCGACGATGGCCAGCGCAAGGCCAATCAGGTGATGAATCAGAGAGGAAAGAAAAATCGAAACCGGGACCACTTCAGAAGGAAACACCGTTCGCGTGATCAGATTCGACTGCTCCACCAGCGACCCGGCTGATCTTGCCACCGTTTCATTGAACAGCATCCAAGGCAGGTATCCGCAGAAAACGAACATCCAGTAACTTTGGGTGACGCTGCCGGCGGGAAGCTCCATTTGCAGGCAAATTTTGAAGACGAACACCCAACTCAGCAGCATGACCAGCGGATGCACCACCCCCCATAACCATCCTGCCGCTGAGCCGACGTAGCGCATCTCGAAATCGCGGCGGACGAGCTGAGCCACCAAGGCGCGGCGCTCCACCAGGTTGCGAACGAAATGGCGTCCCGGAATGCGGGCCATTTCTACAGTTTATCCGCAACGCTGCTGTTACACTCGGAGGGAATGCGCTTTCTGGCCGGAATCTTTTCGGCGCTTGCCGCCGCCTCCCTCCTTCCGGCGGAACAATCTACAGAAAAAAGAACTTACGCCGTGGAGTGGCGATTGGTTCGCGCGGGCACGGTGACGCTCGAATACAGCAAGGGCCACGCCGCCCTGCGGCTGGAATCGTCGGGCATCGTCTCCAGCCTTTTCAAAGTCGAAGATCTGTATGAGGTGAATTACCAGGATTCTTACTGCGCGACATCCGGCATCATGGACTCGAAAGAGGGCAAGCGGCATCACGATACTCGCATTACCTACGACCGCGCGCACAACCGCGCGTTCTACGTCGAGCGCGACCTGATCAAAAACGCTATTCTCCACGAAGATAGCGTTGAAACGCCTAATTGCGTTACAGATGTAGTCGGCGCTCTTCTGAAGCTTCGGGAAGCGAATATTGAAGCGGGCCAGACCATTCACACCCCCGTGAGCGATGGCCGCCGGTACGCGGCCGTAAAGATTCAGGCCCAGGAACGGGAGGAGGTCAAGACCCCCTCCGGGACGTATAAGACTGTCCGCTATGAAGCGGACCTGTTGAATGGCGTGGTTTACACGCGCAAGGGAAGAGTGAATATTTGGCTGACGGACGACAATCGAAAACTTGCCGTGCAGATTCGGGTGCGGATGAATTTTCCCATCGGGGCCGTGACGTTGCAGCTTGAAAAGGCCGAGACCGTAGGGAACACCCCAGGAAACCCATAACGTGCCGAAAAGCGTCACAATATAGTCATGGGTAGGCTGCGGATTGTGTTTACAATCGTTCTTCTCTGCGCGGCGGCTGCGTATGCCCAGCGGCAGATGACCGTTGCCCAACTGGTCGATTTCATCAAAAGCTCCGTTCAGCAGCACAATGACGACCGCAAGGTCGCCGATTTCGTGCGCACTATTAAACTGACGAACCGGTTGGACGATGCCACGGTAGAGATGTTGCAGAATTCGGGAGCGGGGCCAAAGACGGTTGCCGCTCTGCGGGGTCTAACGGATTCGACAGCCAATCTGTCGCCGGCCGCTCCGCCGCCGGCAAAGCCCGCGCCGGTTATCGTTCCTCCGCCTAGCGCAGCCGAGCAAAAACGTATGCTCGATGAACTGACTGAGCATGCCGTTAACTATACGAAGACGCTCCCGAATTTCATATGCACGCAGGTGACGCGCCGCTATGTAGACTCCACCGGCCACGAGAGCTGGGCTCAGCAGGACATCATTCAGGAACACCTGAGCTACGTGGACGGACACGAAGATTACAAGGTCGTGATGGTGAACGACAAGCCTGTGGTGAATGTCAGCCACCTGAAACTAGGCGGGGCGACATCGTCAGGCGAGTTCGGGAGCATGCTCGCCGAGATCTTTCAGCCCGAAGCCCAGACCGAATTCCACTGGGAAAAATGGGCGAAGCTGCGCGGGCGCGTCATGTATGTGTTTAACTTTCGCGTGCAGCAGTCGCGATCCAAGTACTCGATTTCGCATGAGGAGTCCGGCCGGGAAATCGTGAGCGGCTATCATGGGCTGATTTATGCCGATCAGGAAACCGGAATGATTATGCGGATCATGATGCAGTGCGACACGATTCCGGCGGATTTCCCGATTCAGCAAGTGGCGGAAGCTTTGAATTACGATTTCGTCGATGTTTCCGGCCGTCCTTTCGTATTGCCGGTCCGCGTGGAACTGCGCTCGCGCGAAGGACGGTTCCAGAGCAAGAACGATATCGAGTTCCGGCTATACCGCAAGTTCAGCACGGAGTCGCAGATCGTGTTCGATACGGACACAACTCCCGCGCCTGCCCCACTCCCGGAAGATCAGTTCAAGGAAGAGCCGGCCGCGCCGCCGAAGAAGCAGTAGGTGCCGCCCGATATCTAGCGGCTGTTCCTGCAAAGGAAACAGAAAGGGAGCAAGCGTTCTATCGAGTGTCACGCCCCGGGCTTCCGGGATCCGGCATCCGGCTCAAGGTGTTTGATGATAGCCAATAGAATCGCCTCAAACTCGACGGCTCTCGCCTGGCCGCGATACCAGAGCGTAGCGTCGCAGAGCTTCTCGGCGAGCGGAAAATCGTAGCCGACCTTGACACCGCGTGGAAACTGAGGTTCCAGGTCCTTTTCGGTCCTCAGGGCGGGGACGCTGCCCGCCTCATCGATAACTACGCGCGACTCGGTGATGCGAAACCCATTCTCCGAAGTTACACGGTAAGAGCGAAGCCAGTCCCGGATCGAAGAACCGCCGCGGCCCGGATCGGGCTTCTGGCACACAACCGCTATCTGGGCCTCGTTGTCAGGTACCAGAATCACTGGTGGACGCTTATTCGGGGGGAAGCTGACGATCTCGAATCCGGGTGAATCGTCCGTCGTCCACCAGCCCTTAGGATAGTGGATGACCAAACCGGATCGTTCATCGTGAGAGACTTGAGGCAGCAAAATTTGACCGTGAACGGCAGGAACGGGTAAGAGGGCTGCGATTAGGACGCACCAAATGCGAATGCTGCGCACGGTTAGAACCCTCCGCTTGTCATCAGCGCGAGCCTGAGTTGGTCGGCTCGAGTGGTGTCACAGCTGAAACGGATGTTGCCCAGGTTTCCGGTTAGGGCTGCGTCCGTCTGGTTTAGGAAACCGAGTTTCTTTTCCCAGCCCGTCTCACCGCCCTCGTATGTGCCATATGCCTTGGCCGTGCTCAGCGTCGTGCCGGGCTGGAGATAACCACCTATCGTACTGAAAGCATCGCTTGTGGCGGCAGTGTAGCTCGTGTAGGGCGGCTTGGAGCAATCCCTGGTTTTCGGCCGACACGTCGTAAAGTGAAGGCTGTTGCCGTAAACGTTGTACTCTCCGCCGTTAATGCTAGGGGCCGTGCCCAGGGAGCTCTCTGCCCTCCCGATGCCCAGAATAAACGCGAGATCGACGCCCGATGATTCCGACAGCCCGACTAGATACGTGCCCGCATCGCCGCTTAAGCCTGTCAGTAATGGCGATTTGCCCGTCCAGCCGTTGTAGTTACTGAGGTAGCGATCGGTCCACATGGCGAGCAGTTGGTCGCAACTGTATTGCACTCCACCACTGCCACTGCCACCGCCGCCGCCCGCTCCGCCGCCCCCGCCACCACCGCCGCCCGGCGGAGCAAAAAAGACCACGCCCCATAACCCTGTTCCGCCGCACTCCTGCTCGTAGCCCACCGGGTTCATCCACGCGAGTTGCGCGTAATAGCCGCAGCTCCCCGACATTCCGGGATCGTAGCAGCCGCCATAAAAGTCCAATGTCGAACACCACCCCGAGCCGGCCCAGATCCAATCCAGGCCGCTTGGGTCAGTATTATTGATCGGATCACCACCCGCATAGCTATACCGGTTCCACGTTGTTGGATTCGACGCGCCGGTGTTCGGCTTGGGATCCGCCGACAAAAACCTCCCCATCCCCGGCTGCTCATATCGATTCACCGCGTAATCATTTCCGGTCTCGGGATCCCGCAAATACCCCGCGAACTTCTCCTTCCCATTGGCCGTCGCCGAAGGCCGCTCCTGCCCGTACGGATATGTCTTCACGGTCGATCCTAACCGGTCCGTGTATGCCATCCCAGGCGCATTCTTAATTAGCTTCGAGCCAAAGTAGTAATTCGCGCTCGTCAATACCGCGACTCCACTGCTGATCTGATACGTCGCCAGCTTCTGCCCCGCCGGTCCCCAGAACGCGATCTCATCCACACTCGATCCATTGCCACGCCACACCCGCTGGTTCGACGGCGAATAGCCGTACTGCATTCCGCCCGGAACCGCTGACACACGGTTCTCGACATCGTAACCGTACGCGTTGGCTCCCGCGCACGAGGCATTCCCCATGACGTTGCCGTTCAGGTCCGCGCAGTCTGTCGTCTGCTGATTCGTCGCCGGATTATAGGTCACCCCCAAACCCGGCGCGTTCACTCCTGTCACGTTCGTCAGTTTCCCAAAGCCATCGTAGCTGAACGTCTGGCTCCAGTTCTGATTGCTCGCCGCCGAAGCCAGCCGGTTCAGCGAGTCGTACGTGTAGCTGATCTGTTCGCCGCTGATGAGAACCGACTGCGAAAGAATTTTTCCGCTGTTCTGACTCGGCGAGAAGTTGTATTGCATGTTCCAGACCGGCGATGTCAACTGAGTTAGTTGCTGTAGCGAATTGTAGGTGCGCGTTTCCGTCCCCCAGCTCCCGCCCGACAAGCTCAACAACTGCCCGCCCGCTCCGTAGCTCGCCGAAGCGATCACGCTTGTCCAGGTGTCGGACAGGGATGACAGCCGCCCCATCGAATCGTAAGTGTAACTTACTGCCGGCGCGCCCGGGTCGAACATCAGCCCGGAAATCACGGCATTCTCGGACGAGTTCGTGTTGGTCACCTGCAGCTTTACGTGCCCGCTCAAGCTCCACACCTCCCACACGCCGTTTTGGAACCCGGCCAGGTTGCGCGAATCCAGCACACTCCCCGTGTCTCCGTCCAGAATGCTGAGCGTCTGCGTCCGCCCGCCTCCAGGGCTGTCCCAATCCACGCAATACACCGCTACCCGATGCGTAAGTCCATCGGTGAAATCCATGTCTACGGTGTAGCTGCCGGAGGTGTACCAGGTCGCCGCAATGCGTGTGCCCGAGGAGGCCGTTTGCAGGGCCCGCACGTCCGTGGTGGCGCTCGCCCAAGTATAATTCGACTGGCCCGACGGCGTGACCGTGACGTATGCGGGATAAGCCGTGGTGTCGCCGATCACGTTGTAGCCGTCGCCGCCGCGAAACCCTTTCCAGGTCCCCTGGAGGCCGGTATCGGTTCGGATAAACACCGCCGAGTTGCCCGCCGCGCTCGGCCGGGGATACTGAATGCCCGTCAGCCGTCCCTCATTATCGTAGGTGAAGGTTCCCTTCAGATCCACGCCCCGGCCCTGCAAGCGTTTTCCAATCACCGCCCCACCGGAGTTATAGCTGTACATCTCGACGAAGTTGCCGCCGCCCCCGTAGCATCCCGCGCCACCGTAGAGCACCGCCGTCAGCCGCCCTAGCGCATTCTGCGAATAGGTGGAATCGAACGGGTTGGTGTCGTAATAGTAGGAATCGACTCCGCAGTAGCCGCCGTAGTTGGCCACCAACTGGTGGTACACCAGGCTAAGCCGCCCATAAGGGTCGTAAGCATAGATGTCCTGCTGATTTTTCCCGTCAATCCGGCCATTGATGCGCCCATTGCCCACGCTGTAGCTGGTTGTGTTGCTCTCGGGATTGATGGCGCTGGTGAGCAGGTTGCCGCTATAGCTGAAAGAGCGGGTCTGCGTCCCTGTCGGCCGTGGCATATATACGCTGGTCACGTGGCCCAGGATGTCGTAGGTGTAGTTGGTCACGTAGTCCGCGCCGCCCGCGGGATTGGGTTCATTCACCTGCGCGAGGTTGCCGACGCCGTCCATCGTGAACTTTTTCCACTTGCCCGCCGGATCGGTTGAGGTCGCGGTATTGGCGGAATACGAGTAGGTCGTCGTGGAAGCGCCGTCCGGCGCGACAACGCTCAAGGTTCGGCCGAGAGGGTCGTAGCCGTATACCGTCCACGCCGGAGTAGCACCCGGCGCGTGCGGCACGGCTTGCTTTAGGACCTTGCCCATGGGATCCGCCGCCACAGGTCCGTACACCGTTTCAGCCTGCGAGATGGTGGTCGAGCCGGTTCCGGTTTCGGTCAGAATCGTCCTGCCGAGCCCGTCCAAAGTCTGCCGCGTCCAACGGCCGTTCACGCTTGTCAAAATCGTCGCCGGCGAAGCCGTGTCGTTGTAGGTGGTCGTGGTGACTGCCCCGAAGGGCGAGGTTACCGAAGTCGGCCGGGCGTTGGCGTCGTAGCCGATCGAGACGCTCGCATTGTTCGGCCCCGTCGTGCTAGTCGTCCCCAGGAATGAGTTGTAGCTCATCGTCTGCGTGAGGCTGCCTGTAGTCAATTGCGAAGGCGCGGCGTAATTTGTGGAACCATTCGTCGTCACGGCGACCATGACTCCATTCACCGTCATGCTGGCCGGCGCGCCCGCAACGTTATAAGTGAACGTCGTAGTGCCGTCCGGTCCAGTGATGGTCGTGGGATTACCCCGCGCCGTGACATTTTGCACGTTCGAGTCCCATTCCCGCAGTCCGCTCACGCTCGACAGCCCAGCGCCGTCGTACGAGATGGTTGTGGTAGGCGATGACGTCAGACGGTTGAAAATGTATTGCGAGGTGTACGCGGAGGAGTTCAGATAGGTGAAATTATCCGTCCGCATCGGCGTGCTCAGGTTGTTCCAGTTGTAGTACACCACCTGAGTGACGTTGCCGTAGATGTCGACGGTTTGGTTGGTTTGTTTGACCGCTTGAGACGGCTGGCCCGGATCCAATACCGTCTGCGTGGCGGCGATGTAGCTGTTACCCACCGCATCTTGCACCCACCCGGGCACAACTTCGTCTCTCAAGGCCCACCCAGGCTCCTGGCGGCCGTAATATGTTGAGACCAGGCCCAATGCGGCGCCGCTTTGCCAAAAGTAATACAGTTTGTCGGAATTCCCGCTTGCGTCCGACACGACGGTGTATTGGTGGACATATCCGGAAGGCGAGTTTGA
>JAFAQY010000007.1 GCA_019261985.1 Bryobacterales bacterium
ACGAAACGGCCAAACAAAACAACAACCTATAGGAGGAGAGCAGAACTAGTCGGATCTCAACAGCTTTCCCCGACTACAGATCGGATATCAGAACCGCGCAGGAGGAATGGTCTGCGCGCATAATTTAGGTGCCAACCCGCCTGCCGAGCCTTCAACCAACCCGGACAGCGCGGTGGCAGCCGCGACCGAAGACCATCCGGTCCAGGCACTTTCATACTCCCGTGGTGCCGCCATCCAGCGATGTGGTGAAACTCTGGGGCAGGTTGGCCGCCTGCCGAGCCTTCAGCAAGCCCCGAACCGCGCGGTTCGCAACCGCGCACGATGGCATCCGACGATGCTGCTATCGTGAGGTTTGGCGACCCAGCCCACGCCTTCCCGCGCCGCCGCCATTCAGTTCATCGTCTGCCTGGGGATCGTCAGCCTCTTCGCGGATATTACCTACGAAGGCGCGCGCAGCATTACCGGCCCGTTCCTTCGATCGCTCGGCTCGAGCGCGGCGGCCGTCGGCATCGTGGTCGGCCTCGGCGAGTTCTTAGGCTTTACCCTCCGCCTCGGCTCCGGCATCCTTGCCGACCGCACGCGCGCGTATTGGACCATCACCGTCCTCGGCTATCTGGTGAATCTGGCAGCGGTTCCAATGCTTGCCTATGCTCGGAGCTGGCAAATGGCCGCGGCGCTGATCGTGGCTGAGCGAATCGGAAAGGCGCTGCGCAATCCCGCCCGCGACGTGCTGCTTTCGGCAGCGGCGATCGAGGTCGGACGCGGTTGGGGATTCGGCCTGCATGCCGCGATGGATCAGATCGGCGCGGTTATCGGGCCGCTGTTTATGTTTTGGGCGCTAGGCAGGACGCGCACCTACGCACCGGCGTTCCTGTTCCTCGCAATCCCGGCCGCGGCCGCCCTCGCCGCCCTGTTTATGGCCCGCAGCTATGACATTACAGGCCAGTCGGGCGGTCGGGCTGAGTCGCACGAAGCAGGACGGCTCCCGCGCATTTTCTGGCTCTATATCGCCGCCGCCGGTCTCCTGGCTCTCGGCTTCGTGGATTTTCCGATCATCGCGTTTCACTTCGGCAAGATCGGCTTATTTTCCCGCACGGGAATTCCGCTGCTCTATGCCGTCGCGATGGCCATGAACGGAATCACCGCTTTGATCTTCGGCCGCCTTTACGACCGCTTCGGGCTTGCTATCCTCTCGGCCGGAATCGTCGTTTCTCTCGCAGCCCTGCCGCTTTGTTTCCTGGGCGGAACGAACGCCGCCATCGCGGGCGTCGCTTGCTGGGGAACGGGCATGGGAGCGATGGACGCCACTCTGCGCGCTGGGATCTCGCAAATCGTCGGTCCGAGCAAGCGCGGCCGGGCGTTCGGGTTGTACAACGCGGCATTCGGCGCGGCCTGGTTCGCGGGCAGTTCCGCAATGGGCCTTTTGTACGACCGTTCGGTGCTTGGCTTAGTGCTGCTTGGCGTCGCCGCCCAGGCGATTTCAGCCGTGATGTTCTTCCTCTTGCGCAACAAATTAACACCCGCAACATGATACGATTCGGCAGGAGGTCCCGATGCGCGCTGGTTTCTTGTTGGCTTTCTCCATGGCCGTTCCATCCCTGTGGGCTCAATCCCTCGCGGGCGAGTGGGATGCCACTGTCCATGCCGGCGGAGTCGATGTTCCGTGCAGGTTCGTAATTTCCGGAGAAGGCTCGAATGTTCAAGGAACCTTCTTCAACGATCAAGAGCTGTACCGGTCCACAACGGGAAAATTCGAAAACGGCTCGCTCACGCTGAATTTCGACTACACCACGTCGAAGCTGGAAGCGGTGTACAAAGACAGCGCGCTGGAGGGCGTCTATCACAGCACGCGCGGGACTTACGGATTCCGCGCCGTTCCGCATGTGCAGCCACCGCCGCCTTCGCCGAACCCGCCGCCGATCGATGGATCGTGGGAGATTGCGCTGAAGAGCGGCAAGGGCGAGGACGCATGGCAATTTCTGGTTCGTCAAAATGGCCCCGAAATAAAGGCATCGATCCTCCGCGTGGACGGCGACACAGGCACGCTCGCGGGTGTCTGGCGCGATGGCAAATTCACGCTGAGCCATTTCTCGGGCGCCCGCCCCGCGCTGCTCATCGCCACGCCCCAGCCGGATGGCAGTCTGCATCTGCTGATGAACGGGAACACCGAGTACACCGCCCTGCGGCCTGAGGCCGCCCGGGCGAAGGGCCTCCCGCCGCCAACCGACCCGACCCTCCATACCGGAGTCAAGGACCCCGATCAGCCCTTCCAGTTCTCCTTCCGCGATTTGAACGGAAAGCCCATATCGAATACCGACGCTCGCTTCAAGAACAAGGTCGTCATAGTAAATATTCTCGGAAGCTGGTGCCCCAACTGCCACGACGAAGCTCCGTTCCTTGAAGAAATGTACAAGAAGTACCGGGCCAAAGGAGTGGAAATCGTTGCACTCGATTTCGAAGATGCGGAGCAGTTGCAAGACCCATCGCGCATGCGAGCGTTCCAGAAGCGCTACGGCATCGACTACACGATCCTGGTCGCGGGCGGAACACAGGAGATAAATCAAAAACTGCCGCAACTGCGCAACTTCAACGCCTGGCCGACCACTTTCTTCTTAGGGCGCGACGGCAAAGTAGCGCACGTCCACGCCGGATTCCCAAGCTCCGCCAGCGGCCAAAAGTACGCCGATGCAAAGCAGGAATTCGAAGAAACGTCGGAGCGCCTGTTAGGCGTCAGCTCAGCGATTAAGTAGGGCAGGCTGCCAGCCTGCGCGCGGTTGCCAACCGCGCAACTTAAAAAAATGAAACTCTACCTTAAACCCACCTGAAGTTCCTGCCGCAACGCGAAGAGTTTCCTTCGCGACAAGGGCGCGAAATTCGAGGAAATAGACCTCAACCAAGGCCTGCCCGAAGCCGAGCTAAACGCGCTAATCGGCGATCGCGATTACAAGCTGTTCCTGAATCCGCGTAATGAGGTTTATCGCGAAAAAAAGATGAAGGATTCGCCGCCTTCACGCGCGGAGGCGATCCGCCTGATGTCGCAGCACCCGAACCTGATCCGCCGCCCGATTCTGGTAAAAGGCAAAGAAATCGTGCTGGGTTGGGATCGCGAAGCCATGCACAAGATGCTATAGCGTACAGGCTTTACCCTGCGGCAGCTCCATCCCGCCCGAGCGGTGAAGCTCCAACCAAACCCCAGCCGTCCCGTTGTCCGCGCCTTCCATCACAGTGGTATGCTGACGCATGCCTCATCTAGCCGCGTGGCAATGGATCCTCGGATCGCTCTGCGCCTATCTGATCGGCATCGCGAAAACAGGCGCTCCCGGCGTTGGCTCGCTCATGGTTCCGCTGATGGTCCTTACGGTGGGCGATGCGCGCCAGGCGGCCGGCTGGACGCTTCCCATTCTCTCGACCGCCGACGTTTTCGCCGTCATCTACTGGCGCCGGCACGCGGACGCAAAGAAGCTGTTTTCGATGATCCCGTGGACCCTCGCCGGAATGGCCGGAGGGGCGCTCGCGCTCAGCCTCAGCGAACCCGTGATCCGGCGCGTGATCGCGGCGATTCTCCTGCTGATGCTCGGGATCCAGGTGCGGCGCCGGTTTGGCCGAGCGCCGGAGACCGCGGGCAGAGCGGGCTTCTATGGCATCCTTGCCGGTTTTGCGACCACGGTCGCCAATGCCGCCGGCCCTGTAATGAATCTGTTCCTTCTAACTCAGAAGCTGCCCAAAGAGCAGTTCGTCGCAACCGGAGCCTGGTTTTTCTTCGTGGTGAACTTGACGAAAGTGCCGATCTATGCGTGGTATCACCTCTTCAGCCGCCCGTCGCTGACGTTCAATGCAATGATGGTACCGCTAGTTGTCGCGGGAGCGATCACCGGAAGTTGGCTCGTCCGCCGCGTCTCGCAAGCCCTCTTCGAGCTTTCAGTGCTGGTGCTTACCGGAGTGTGCTCGTTATTGCTGTTTTTTTAGCCTTACTTCACGTGCCCGTCGCTCACGTCCTTGTTGTTCTCTTCGCAGACGTATTCCATCAAATCCCAGTCGGGGCGAAGCGTAAACGTGCGCGCGTTCTTGAACGGCTCGGTATACATAACCGGATCTTCCACCGTAATTTCAAAGCCGATATGCGTGGGATCCTTGCGGGTGAAGCGCTGCACCACGTGCAATTGATCGCTGTGCGCGTGGCCGATGGTATCGAGCCGCGTTTTGTCGTTGAACCCGGTGGTGTCGATCACCAGCGTGTCGCCCTCCCAATGCCCCACCGAGTTCCCGAACCAGGTCGGCTCCAGCTTCGCGGGATGCGGCCGTCCGTCCGTGTGTACCGTAATAAAGCTGCTGAATCCTTCAAAAAGGATTACGATTCGGTCCTTCGTCTGGGTAATCTCGATGGGATCGGGAGTGTTGATCGCGCGCGTCAAGCCCGGCGGCAGGCAGTGCGCGGTGTAGTCGAACTTAGAGGGATCGTAATTCTTGAAAGCGGCTTCACCGCGGGCCGTGTAAGGCAGCTTTCCGCCGAGCGGCCGCGACATGTCCGGCGTATAGGGAATCTGCCAAACTCCGTTGAGATCGGGATGGCCATCGGGAAGCCGCGGGACTCCTCCGGCCTCTCCGACTCCCGATTGCGCCAAAGCGGGCAACACCGATACCCCGAGCACGATAAGCACAGAAACACAAGTAGTCATTCGCATCACCTAAACCTGTCAGCGATCAGCTTTCAGCAATGAGCATTTGGAGCTGAAAGCTGACAGCTGATAGCCTTTTTAGCATACTGCGATTTTGAGAGAATAAGCATATGCGGATTGCCGCCGCGGTGCTTCTCGCGTGTGCGCCCGCGTGGGCTTGCTCGTGCGTCGGCAAAGGCACGCCGTGCTCTGCCGCTGGCATTTCCGATGCGGTGTTCACTGGAATCGTTTTAGATATTCTCGACCCGCCGCCTCCTCAACCGGTTCCCACAGCGGGTCCGCAGACCGGCAGACGCACGGCCAGTCAGCCGCCCTTGCCATTTCCTCAGCGGACTATACGGATTCGAGTCGGCGAGGTTCTCAGCGGAATCGGGATGGGCCAGCAAGAAGTCGAAGTGCTCACCGGCAAAGGCGGAGGCGATTGCGGATTTCCATTCCAGCCGGGCGTCGATTACATCGTCTACGCAAACAAGAACGCCGACGGAAAGTTAACAACCGGCATCTGCACCCGGACGCGCACTCTCGCCGACGCGGCGGAGGATCTTGCGTATCTGCACAGCATGGCCGGAGCGCCGCCAAGTGGAAATATCCGAGTGCGCGTCGGAACACCCCCTAACCCGGCGAAGGCGGATGAGACGTTGATCGCTGAAAACAGCGGCACGCGATATGCAGCCCTTACGAACGGGGCAGGCGATGCCGTTTTCAACGGTGTTCCGCCGGGCGAGTATACGATCCACTCACAAACCGACGGCGACCTCCCGGACGACCCCAAAACGCAGCTTCACGCGAAGGGCTGCGTTGAAGTTTTCTTCCAGCGAACTCTCCGAATCAGCGGCCGTGTGACAACCGCCGGCCGGCAACCGGTTCCGCGAATCGAGGTTCAATACCGCTCGACGCAGAACCAGCCGGGAGACACAGCCATAGTCGACGCGGACGGCTATTATAAGCTGCGAATCACGAAGCCCGGACAGTATTACTTGGGAATCAATCTTAACAACGGGCCCAGCCGCTTCGTGCCCTACCCGCGCTGGTACTACCCGGGTACCCAGGCTCCGGAGCAAGCAACAGTAATCGATTTTTCGGGCAAGCCGGAATTCCGCGCCTACGATCTGACATTGCCTGATCCCCAGCCCGAGCGCATTATCACCGGCATTGCCATCGCAGGTGACGGCCGCCCAATGGCGAGAGTAACGGTCAGCGCCCTCGATTTCGCGAACAAATTCGCGGGGCAAGCGTTTTCGGACCAGAACGGACGGTTTACGCTGAATCTCTACACCGGAACCTCATACCGTATTCACGCCGTGATGCCCGGTCCCGGCCAAGCAGTTTCCGCGGTTCCTCAGGATGTACCGGCCGGCAGCCAGCCGCTCGATCTAACATTCAAGCTCGATCAACCCGGAAACTCCGTATTGGAAGCGATACAAGGCCGGCTCGGCGTCCGCTGAACGCCAACCACGGCTGCCAGCCTGCGGCGGGCTTCAGCCCGCCCAAGCGGTGAAGTCCAGCACGAATGCCAGGGCAGCTTCCCCCTCCCTCCCGCCCGCGACATTCAAAAGCGCTCCACTAAATCTGATATCGTAACCTGTTGGACTAAAGGAGGCCCTATGAAACCTACCCTGTTTCTTGCCCTGGCATGCCTCGGCGCCGCCGAGTACGCCGCCGACTTGGGCGGACCCGTTCCCGAGATCAAGGTCGATTCCGTGCCCGATTTCTTGAAGCTCCCGCCCGACCTGCACCTGGGCGAGGCCTCCGGCGTGGCGGTCAATTCCAAGAAGCACGTCTTCGTTTTCAATCGCGGCAATAGCACTGGCCCGGCCTATGGCGCCACCGCCGCGCAGATCCTCGAATTCGATCAGAACGGCAAGTACGTCCGCGAGATCGGGCACAATCTTTACGCCTGGTCCTTCGCCCACACCGTTCGGGTCGATAAAGACGACAACATCTGGGCCGTCGATAAAGGCTCGGACATGGTCATCAAATTCAATCCGGACGGCCGCGTGGTGATGGTATTCGGTCGCAAAAAGGAAGCCTCCGACGAAGGCGGCCCGTGGACGCGAGTGAATCCGCCGCGCCCGGCTGTCGACGGCCAGTTCCGCCAGCCTACCGACGTGACCTGGGACCCCGAAGGCAATATCTTCATCAGCGACGGCTACATTAATTCGCGCGTGGCGAAGTATGACAAGAACGGCGACTGGATCAAGCAATGGGGCGGCCCGGTTCCCGAGGCCGATCGCGCCAACCCGAAGCCGAACCAGCTCAACACGCCGCACAGCATCGCCGCCGATGCCAAGGGCAACATCTACGTCGCCGACCGCGGCAATCGCCGCATCCAGGTGTTCGATCACGACGGCAATTTCCTGAAGATCATCACCATCGATGTGCCGGTCCCTCCGGACGCCCACCCGTGGTTCGGCGCGCAGCCCACGCCGCAGCAAGCGGTGGCGCAGAGCGGAGCTCCTTGGGCCATCTGCATCACCCCGGGCCCGGGCACGCAGTACTTGTATAGTTCGGATGCATTCCCTGGCCGCGTGTACAAACTGACGCTCGACGGACAAGTTGTAGGAATGCTCGGAAAATCCGGGCGTCAGCTGAAGCAGTTCGGCTGGATCCACGAAATCGCCTGTCCATCGGAGAACGAAATCTACACCGCGGAGATCCTGAACTGGCGTGTCCAGAAACTTCTGCTGCATCCGGGCAAATAGCTGACCCGCGGCCTGTTTGCGATGAATGGTTGAGCCGTCAACCCGCCAGCCCGTCCACGTTGTTTACGGCGGTGCGCACTTATTCAAGTCCGGAACGTGCCGCAAGCTAGTCGGCTTGGCGCAGCGCGCGCTAGCCGAGCACGCCCCTGACCTTGCCTCTTTCGCAGCCGCTTTCGATATGCCGCGGAACGTAGCTGCGCAGGTGTATACGCGCGTTTCTGAGAAGCTCCACCGCGAGCCCGTCGAAGATCTCCGCATCGACTTCGAAGACGGCTTTGGGTTCCGCTCGGATTCCGAAGAAGATGCGGCGGCGGATGCGGCCGCGCGCGAGACCGTAACGGCGCTTGCCGAAGCATCGCTTCCGCCCTTTTTTGGAATTCGCATTAAGCCGCTGAATCCCGAATGGAAGGGTCGGGCAATGCGCACGCTGCACCGTTTCCTCGATGGCCTCGGCGGGCGCGTGCCGGACAATTTCGTTATCGCGTTGCCGAAGATCACGGTCCCGGAGCAAGTCGCGGAGCTCGTCAGAGCCATCGAACCCGTTGCGAACCTTCGAATGGAGATGATGATCGAGACGCCACAAGCGCTCACGCGAATCCCGGAATTGATCTCCGCCGCGCAAGGCCGATGCATCGCGGCCCACTTCGGCCCTTACGACTACACTGCCAGCCTCGGGATCACGGCCTCACGGCAAAGTCTCTTGCATCCCGCATGCGATACGGCTCGGTCTCTGATGCAAATTCACTTTGCCGGGTCGGGAATCAGGTTATCCGATGGGCCAACCAATATCCTGCCCATCCCGCCGCATCCGGTGCATGCGGCCTGGAAGCTGCATTACGATGGGGTCTCGCACGCGCTCGATAACGGCTTCTATCAAGGCTGGGATCTGCATCCGGCGCAGTTGCCTGCGCGCTTCGCCGCGGTTTATGCATTCTTCCTCGACGGCCTTGAAGCCGCGTCCGAGCGTCTGAAAAATTTCATCGCGCAAGCCGCGCAAGCCACGCGAGTCGGCGGTGTCTTCGACGACGCAGCCACCGGCCAAGGACTGTTGAACTATTTCCGCCGCGCGGTGGATTGCGGAGCAATTTCAGAAGAAGACGCGGCGAAGCACACCGGTTTAACGCCCGACCAGATGAGACGCGCCTCTTTCTCGAACATAATCCCCACGGCTAGTATTTAATCGCAGGACTTGGCATAAAACCAGCTGTGGCGCAGGCTTCAGCCCGCCCCAGCGTTACGGAAGTTCCGCAATCAGCCGCGCCGCTTCTCCGGCTCTTTCCCCGGCAAATTTTCCGGATTTTCATGCACCCGAGCGCGGAACGCGGCATCCAGCCCAGCCGCTAAGGATACGACGCCGTCGCCATATTTATCGCGCAGCTTGTCCACCGCGCTAAGCGTCTTGCGCCAAGCTTCGTTCTTCTCATGATTGAGGAGGCTCGCTTGCCCCTGCGCCGCTTCAAGCTGCTGCGCGTACACGCCGAGAAGACGAATCGCTTTCGTGTTCCAAGCCTTGTGGAACAAATCGCGAGCGGCGGCCGAAAGCTCGGTATCCATCTGAGTGGCGTGTTCCAGAGTGCGTGCCCGAGTGAAGGTGGAAAAGTCGGAGTAGCGCAGCTTAATCTGAACCGTGCGCGCCCACAGCCGGTGATCCCGCAAGCGCCGCGCCACCATTTCCGATAGCCGGACCAGCATGGCATCGAGCGCGACCGCTTCCGCCGTGTCTACCGAGAACGTATGTTCGTGGCTGATGGATTTGGGATCGCCGCTTTCTCCGACTTCCGTATCGAACCAGCCGCCGGCATCGCGCCCACGCGCCTTGCCCGCCAGCGCCAGCCCCCATTTCCCGAAACGCTTTTCCAAAAAAGAATCCTCCAGCGCCGTTAGGTCGCCGACCTTGCGAACGCCGCAGGTGTGCAAATTGCGCTCGGTGACTTTGCCCACGCCGGGAATTTTTCTGACGTCTAATGGCGCAAGAAACGCAGCTTCCTGGCCCGGCAGAATCCACAAGACGCCGTTCGGCTTCGCCTGATCGGAGGCCACCTTCGCCACTAGGCGCGATCCCGCCGCTCCAATGGAACAGTTCAAATCGGTTACGCGCTTCACAGCCTCATGCAGTTTGTGCGCGGCCGCAAGCGGAGGCCCGTGCAGCCGCTCGGTCCCGGCCAGATTGAGGTACGCCTCATCGATCGAAGCCATCTCCACGCGCGGCGAAAACTGCTGGAGCACCTCATATACCTTGCCCGAATATTCGCGGTACCGCTCGCGATGCCCCTCGACGAAAATCGCCTGTGGGCACAATTTGTACGCAGTGCGGAGCGGCATCGCGGAATGAACTCCGAACTTCCGCGCGGCGTAAGATGCCGCCGAAACCACGCCCCGCTCATTCGACCGTCCGCCCACCACAACCGGCTTGCCCTTCAGCGATGGATCGAACAACTCTTCAACTGAAACGAAGAAGGCATCCATGTCGACATGGAAATACAGTGAGGACATCGGCGGAGCGTGCTTCGCCTACAAGATTACCGAATCACTGTACGTCCCGCTCAGCCTGACGCATAACATGTTCCGGCCCAGCCCGCTCCGTCGTCATCGTGTAGTCATCACGATCCCGAGCTCCTTTCATACGGCCAGATCGGCCTGTGCGCGTTTGTTGCAGTTTGAGGTCCTGCTGCCGGAGGCTGTGACGCTGCTCGCGTACGAGCATATCGACTAGCGCATTGGCCCGATTGGCAATCGGCCGCAGATTCCGGCAGTCTGCCCCGCTATTCCATTCGCAATACCTTCATCGGATCGATCGACGCGGCGCGACGGGCTGGCGCCAGACTTGCTAGAACGGCAATCGTGACGACCACTCCGCCAACCACAACGAAGGTTAGAGGGTCCGCCCAGTGCGTCTGATAAAGGAATGGTTCGATCGAACCGCCTAACATTGCGGCTCCGATGACACCGGCGGCTAAGCCTGCTCCGGCCCACTGCGTGGTTTGTTTCAGGACCATCCCGATGACAGTAGAGCGCCGCGCGCCCAGCGCCATTCGGATGCCGATTTCGGGAGCGCTCCGCGCCACTGTGTAAGAAAGAACCCCGTATAAGCCAACTGCCGCAAGCGCCAAGGCCAGTAACGCAAAAACTGCGATCAGCGTTACTTGCGTGTTCCGGCCACTCACTTCGGTCTCGATCATCTGATTTATAGTTTGGATTTTGGAGACCGGCTGATCGGGATCGACAGCGGAAACGATCTGGCGTACCTCGGACGCGAGCCGGGTTGGATCGGCGAGCGTGCGAATGATTAGGTGGCGCGGGAAAAGGAACTGCGGACCCATAGCGCCTTGCGTCATCGGTAAATATACCGCCGCCTCTGGCGCTTGGTCCAAATTGAGTTGGCGTGAGTCCGCGACAACGCCGACAATCGTGAACGACTTCGGGCCGCCAATGCGGATTCGCTGTCCGACTGGATCCCGATCGGGCCAAAATGTCCGAGCCATGGCTTGGCTGATGACTACCACCGGCGGACTAGAATCCGTGTCCCGCCGGTCAAAGGATCGGCCGCTTAGCACAGGGATCCCCATGACGTTAAAGAAGCCGGAACTGACCGCCCGGTCCACAGCCATTTGCGGAGGTCCTTCGCCGGGACGAGGATCCGGACGCCCTTCGATCGTGAACCCCGCTCGACCGCCTTTGAACGTCAACGGCGCAAAACTGGTGTAGGCGGCGGACACGACTCCGGGGAGCGCGGCGGCGCGGTCGAGGACATCATCCAGAAACCGCATGCGCGCGGGGAGAGAGGAGTACTTCGACGGCGGCAGCACGGTTTCAACGATTAACAACTTGGAGGTCGCAAACCCTGGATTTACCGAGCGAAGATTGGCCAAACTCCGGAGCAGAAGGCCCGCGGCGATCAGCAGGACCACGGTGAGGGCAACTTCGCTGGCCGTGAAGAAGCCGCGCAGACGGCTGGTTGCGCTGCCCGCGGTTCCGCGCCGCAATAAGGCGCTGGTATCGGACCTGGCAGCCGTAAGGGCCGGCGCGACGCCAAAGACTGCCGTAGTGATCCCCGTCACAATCACGGCGAATGCGGCCACTCGGAGATCGATGGAAATCCCGGTCCCGGTGGAAAGCGTATTCGGGATCAGGCGAACAAGAAACCAGAACGTGGATATGGCGACCCCCGCGCCAACCAGCGCCGCGAGCCCAGCCAGGACCGCGCTTTCCGTCAGCAATTGACGGATGATCCGGCTGCGGTGTGCTCCGAGCGCGGCTCGGAGGGCGATTTCCCGATGGCGGCCGGCGCCCCGAGCCATGAGTAATTGAGCGACGTTGGCGCAAGCAATCAACAGGACTACGGCGACGGTGGCCAGCAGCAGCATCAGCGTGGGGCGAATCTTCGTTGTCAGTACATCGTGCAAAGGCAAAACCTTCGTGCCGATTTTTTCGCTGCGGGGAAATCTCTCAATCAACGCTTTTGCGAATCCTGCAACGGCGGCGTCCGCTTGCTCCAGCCGGATTCCATGCCTTAGCCGTCCAACAACGGTCAGAATGAACGCAAAACGCTCCTGATCCGAGCCGGGCGCGAAAGCGATGGGGACCCAAACTTGAGCGCCGGGCGTGGGAAACTGCAGCGTTCCCGGGATTATCCCAACGACCTCGTACTTCGCGCCGTTCAGACTGATTGTTCTGCCGACCAGCGTTGGATCTGCCCCGAATCGCCGCCGCCACAGCCCATCGCTAATGACGACAACTTTCGGCGCGCCGGGTTTATCATCATCGGGTAGCAGGGTCCGGCCCATGACAGGTTTCACTCCAATGAGCGGTAGTAAATTGCCGGTCACGGCAATGCCTGCCAGTCTCTCCGGCTCGCCTTGCCCCGTGAGGTTGTAGCTATCGAAGCCGTTCATCGCCGCCATATCTTCGAAGGCCGAATTCTGTTGCCTCTGGTTCATCGCGCGCCACGCGAGGAAGGAAGCCGGCGAGGGTTCGACCGTAGCGGGCCCACCTAATTGCCGGAAATCTTCGTAGATTTCGACCAGCCTGTCCGGATCGCGAAACGGCAGGTCTTGGAGCAGCACCGTATTCACCAGGCTGAAAATCGCAATGTTCGCGCCGACGCCAAGAGCTAGCGTCAGGACGGATGTGGCAGCGAATCCGGGGCTTTTCCGCAGAGCGTTTTTCGCGTAATGCAGGTCGCGGAAGAGGGAATCCAGGAATACGGGGGTATTCATTTGAAGTGAATACTGAGGAAGGAGGGAGAGGTTACGCTGCCCCTCGGGCGCAGGGGACGGTCCTGCCGGCGCTCGGCTCCTGAGTGCGATGGCGCGGACTTCAGGCGCTTGCGCTCGGCTCGCGTCCACTGGTAAATCTGCTCCCGTTCCTGGTCGGACAAACGCGCCTCGGGGTGCAGCAGAAGGTATCGCTGAACGGGCATGTCGCCGTTTTTGACGGCGCTTCCGATCTCGCTGAGCAGCATGATCCGGTCCTCGGCCAGGTTTTCCTGCCAGAGTGAAAGATTCATGTGAAGCCGCGCTTGCCGGACGTCGCGTGCGATCAGCCAGGACATGGGGGCGATGCGGCCGTACAACGGCAGCTCGGTGTTGAAGGAATGGCAATTTTGGCAGGCACGCTGGAACAATCCAAGCGTTTCGGCATCGATGCCTGCCCCCCTCAGGATCGGTCCTTTCACTGCGCGCGAATCGATGTTTCCGAACGGATGAATCAGCGAACCCGCCGCAAGTATCGCCGCGGCGGTAAACGTTGGAACGAGGTTTCGTATCATGCCCGTCATTTCCCCGAAAGCGCCTTAAGATAAGCAATGATGTCGGCGCGCTTACTCGCATCGTCTAAACGGAAGGCCATGTCGTTGCCAGGAATAACGCTCTCGGTATCGGCCAGCCACCGGTCCAATGTCGCGTCATCCCAGGTTACGGATGCGCCCTTCATCGCGTCCGAATAGCCGAACTGACTGTCCTTGCCGGCCGGCTGGCCGTAAATATGACGAAGCCGCGGACCGACCTTCGCGCGATCAAGCGCATGGCATCCCGTACAGGTCTGCTCGAAGGCACCGCGGCCGCGCCGCGCATCGCCCGTGCTGGAAGCGATCGCCAAAAGCACGCCGAAAACGACCAGACATACGGCCACTGTTTTCATGTTGAACTTCCTTAAGGCGGCGATTAACTCAGATTGGATTGGGTGACGGCCAAGCGATGCGAGCCGGCGACAAAATTCACATTCCGAATGCCCAACACTTGCCGAAGCTGTTCGTCCGGCACCTTCATCGGTCCGGGCGCGGACGCGCTTCCCGGCGCCGGCTGAGGAAACGCCGTTGACATGGCCGAATAGAAGGTCACGTTCCCCTCGACCTTCTGCATCGTCTGATGGATATGTCCGTTCAACACCGTGACAGACCCGAACCGCTTGAGCAGATCGAGGGCCTGCGCGCTATCTTTCGTCGCCCAACCCCATTCCGGATACACTGCCCATAACGGGATATGAGCAAAAACCACGATCGGCGTGCTTGCCTTAAGCCCGCTGACGTCCTTCTTCAGCCATACGAGCTGCTCCTCCCCGATGGCCCCGAGGCCATCCAGCTGAGCCGAGTTATTGAGGCCGATGAAATGAACGCCTTTGTGATCGAAGCTCTGCCACCCTCGTCCCATGCTCGCCTTGCCGAACCGCTGCAGGTATTGTTTGCCGTCATCTCCGAGCAAATCGTGTTCGCCCGGCACGAAGAAGATCTGCTTTTGCCGTAATCCCCGAAGAAGCTGGTCCAGCGTGTCGAATTCCTGCGCCTTGGCAAGATGCGTGAGATCGCCGGTGTGCAGGACAAACTCCGGTTGACGGGTCAGCCCGTTTATCTTCTCCACGGCGGTTTGAAAGGTTCCGGCTACATCGGGATTCGCGGCCTTATCGAATCCGATATGGCTATCGCTGATCTGAACGAAAGCAAAGTCCTCTTGTTTTTGGGCCGGCGCGCCCAGCAGCCGCGACGCCGGGACGCCGCCCGCGAAGCTCCAGACCAGACCCGCGCCTGCCCACTGCATGCACTTCAGAAAACCGCGTCTATCGATCTCCGCCGGCGCGCCCGCCGGCTTCTGTGCCTGTTTGTTCATTTAATTGAGCCCTTTCTTGAGGCGGCCCTTTCGGCGCGCCAGGTTTCGATCAAGTGGACACTCCGGTCCGAACGAATATTCCCGTGTCGAAATCTCGGGAATAAATCAGGCGGGAATGGCGCCTATACAATCAGGAAGGAGTTTTGAAGGAACTGTCCCGCCACACGGGAATAACGGAGTCAGGTTCTAAAGACATTCGTGGACCCGAGGACCAGATATTTCGAACTCACCGTATGGCCGCACATGCGCTCCGCGTATAACCTCGCCCGCTGGCTGGTACGCAATGGCGACGACGCGGAAGACATCGTCCAAGAGGCATTCCTGAAGGCTTTCAAGGCCATCGATAGCTTCCGTGGCGGCGATGCCAGGGTCTGGATGCTCTCGATCGTCCGCAACACGGCCATGAATTTCCTGCGTAAGCGTAAACCTGATGTGACCATGGACCTAGATCAACTCGAGCCCTCCGACCGGTCGCCGAATCCCGAGCAAGCGCTGCTCGAACAATCCCGGCGCGAACAGGTTCGCCGGGCGATTGCCCGGCTGGAGCCGGAGTTCAGGGAGGCGCTGGTGCTGCGTGAAATCGAAGGCCTCTCGTACAAGGAGATCGCGGCCGTTCTCGAAATTCCAGCGGGTACCGTGATGTCGCGACTATCGCGCGCGCGGCAACGGCTGCTGAATGAACTGGCTCCCGCAGAGGAGGTTCGTCATGAATTGCCGTGACGCCGAACCGCTTCTGCACGCCCGGCTGGACAATGAGCTTGATGTTGCGAGCGCCATTACCGTCGATCGCCACCTTTCGGAGTGCAGGGCCTGCGCGGCTCAATATACCGCGCTTGTAAATCTACAGAAAGAGATCGCGGCCCGACAGCCAGGGTATACGCTTCCGCCTAAGCTGGAAGGGAAGCTCGCGTCGCGGTTCACAGAGAAAGCGACGTTACTCGCGTGGCTTTGGAGCAGGCCGTGGCAAAGCGCCCCCACTGTGGTTGGTGTTGCGGCGTCGATCGTACTCCTTATGATCTTTCTGCCGAGGATGCGGACGGCCGGCTCAACCAATATCATCGCCGCCGAGATTCTGGACAACCACCTGCGCGCCCTGCAGCCAGGCCATTTATTCGACGTGGAGAGCTCGGATCAGCACACGGTGAAGCCGTGGTTTCAGGGTAAGACGGATTTTTCGCCACCGGTTCCCGATCTGACAAATGACGGATTCATTCTTGTAGGGGGTCGCCTGGAAGTCATTCACCAACAGCCCGCGGCCGCTATCGTGTATAAGCGCAGACAACATGTGATCAGCCTTTATGCGTCGTCTTCGCCCGGTGCGGAGGGCAAATTCGTGCTGCAGGAACTAGGCGGCTATCATCTGCTCCACTGGAGTCATGGCGAAATGAGCTATTGGGCTGTTTCGGACGTCGCCGCAGCCGACCTCCGCGATTTTGCAAGCCTTATCGACGGTGCGGCGGGAAACGGCCGGTAGGTCAATATGCGCGGTGGACATGATTGCCTCCGACACAAAGGAGGTCATCAAAATCGTACGGCATTTTGCTTGCAGTCTAGGCGCGCGCTGAACTTAGCCTATTTCGCGCCGCCTTTGCCATACTCCGTTATCCATTTTGGCGGATCGGGTTCCAGTCGGCCATTGACTTTGACATTGCGCTGATTGGCCCACCGGTAACCCCACATGGGATCGAATTTTGTGATGTACGTTTCGGAAGCGTGGTAGGCAGAGTCAGACTGAGCGGCGTCCAGAGATACAAACCGGTACTTCTTCTGCTCGAAAAGGCGAACCACCTCATCGATGGTATCCGGCATTCAGCCGATTATCGTGCAAGAGCATTACTTCTGGAGGTTCGTAGCCTAATACCTGCTTGTTCAACGCGGCGTAGTAGTCGATTTCCGCACTTGTGTAGGCAACATATTCGTCGCGCAATTTTTGAGCAGCTACTCGGTCGTTGGCTGCGAGTATCCTCAAGTACGCGTCGTTGAAGATATAGTCGGAAGTATCGATGGTGCAAGTTGCCACGCTGTATCCACGCCCCGCAAGGAAAGCCGCGATGGTGTCGTATTTCGACTTCGTATCGCCCGTGTGATTGAACGGGAAACGAAGGAAAGCGAGCGTTTTCCCCGCGCGTTCCATTAGTGGCCTGATCGTGGACTCGCCTGCGACGATCTCCTGCTCGAACTCTTCTGCCGAGACGGAATTTATATCGGGATGGGAGTACGTGTGGTTTCCGAGATCGAGTCCGTGCGTTAGCCAAGCCGTGAGAATGTCCGGTCCGACTGTCGGACCGAGGAGCTCAAACTTTTCTGGATCACAAAACCGGTTACGGGAGTCTGGTGCGCCTGAAATGCGGCCAATAGTTTTTGATTAGTGCTCTGGGCTAATGATGCGACTTCGGAATCATTCGTTCGCATGCTCCCGCGAACATAAGGCAGGTCATCAACGGTGATGGCGACGTTGCGCTCCTGCGCGGACACACACCAGGAGAGAAACGATAAACCCACGAGAACGGAACGCGATGCCGGACGCCGCATGTTCCTAAGATTAGAAGAAAGGCGATCCGGCGATCGGGGATTTGATTCGCACGGCGCAGAATGGCAGAACTCACGTTACGGCTTAGGGCGGGCTCAAGCCCGCCGCAGGCTGAAGCCCCGTCGGCTGAAGCCTGCCCCAAAGCGGGCGGTACGGCAACTAGATCGATCCCGTGGGTTTCGCGATGGCTGGATCGGGAACCGACGGCTTGGCTTCGTATTTGGAGGCGCACTTGGCTTGGATGTGCGTGGCGTGGAAGACGCCGCTTGCGTCGAGCTTGCCATCGGCGAGAGCCTGGGCGTGATCCTTGAATGTGTCGGGCAGCGGGTCGACTCCGGTGTACACGACATTCAGGTGCGCGCCGGAGTTCTCGAGCCCTTCGTTTTCGACGATGGTGAAGTTGACGTCGCCGTTGTGATGCGCGATGGAGCCCGGCATAACGTAACCACTCACACGGAGGCGCTTGGCTGTGGCTTGATCGCCCATCTGGTGCAGTTCGGGGATGGTTTTGAAGTAGGTCTGGCCGTCCTTAATTCCGCCCCAGGCGAGCCAGCCGAGGGTGCCGACGATGGCGGCGCTCAGAAGGCCATATTTCGTGTAACGGTTCATTGCCCGATGCTCCTAAGCCACAGTATATATCTCTATGCGCCCTGATGCATCCATGTGGAAAGCGATGCGGCTCCGATGGCGATTGTTGAAAGGCTCTTGTGACGAATCCCCCGCGTGACGTCGCCGCCGAAGAGTGGTAAGTAGCTACGATGAAACGAGGGGTAACCACATGGCAATTATCGCGGCGGCGGCGGACGCAGCCACGCCGGGCAGCTATTCCGAGGTCGAAATTCCCCTTCAAGTGAAAAGTGCGCCGAGCCAGTCGCAAAAACCGTCAATGACCTCGCTGCTCGGAAAGCGGGCGTCGTCCAACGACACGCGATTATTCACGGCCGAGGTGAGTACGATTCAGAGAAGATGCATTTCAGAATAGGGCGCGGATCCTGCTAGGGTAATTTTGATGCTGCTTCATTCCGTCGTAAGAGCGTCGAAGGATGTCACGTCTACACCGCGGCGTAGCGCGAAAATCGAGCTTATTTCGAAGCTTCTGAAACAGGCGAATGCCGATGAAGTGGAGATCGTGACCGCCTACCTCTCCGGCGCGACGCGGCAGGGCAGGATCGGGATTGGCTACGCGACCTTGCGCGGCGCCGCCGCGCCTGCTGTGAGTTCGCCAGGCATTACTCTTGCGGAGGTCGACCGGGCGCTGGATCAGCTTGCGGAAGTTCAGGGCCGCGGGTCCGAGCAGCGCAAGCGGGAGCTTCTGCAATCGGTGTTCGCGCGGACCACCGATGAAGAGCAGGAGTTCCTGGTGCGGCTCCTGATCGGCGAGCTGCGGCAGGGAGCGCTCGAGGGGATCATGCTCGAAGCCATCGCAAAGGCGGCGGGAGTGGGAATCGGAAGGATCCGCCGCGCAGCCATGATGGCCGGAGATGTGGCCGCCGTGGCGAAGGCGGCGCTTGGCGGGCAGGATGGCCTCGATCAATTCGACATACAGCTTTTCCGGCCCGTAAAACCGATGCTTGCGCAAACATCGGAAGACGCGGCGGCTGCGCTGGAAGAGTTTGGAGAAGCGGCGCTCGAGTACAAATTCGATGGCGCGCGAGTGCAAGCGCACCGCTCGGGAGATGAAGTGCGGATCTATACACGCGCGCTTAACGATGTCACCGCCGCAGCGCCGGAGGTAGTAGAAGCTGTCCTTGCGCTGCCGGCGCGCGACGTCATTCTGGATGGCGAAGTGATGAGCTTTACACGGGAGGGACGCCCGCAGCCGTTTCAGGTAATGATGCGCAGATTTGGACGGAAGCTGGATGTGAATCGCATGCGACCGGAACTGCCGCTTACTGCGATCTGGTTCGATGCGCTGTACCTGAACGGCGCTTCTTTGATTGACGAGCCGCAGGCGCGGCGTTTCGCCGCGCTTGCCGAATTGTCTCCTGAGGAAAATCTGATTCCACATCTCGTGACCGCGGACGCGGAACGCGCCGAAGAGTTCCTGCGTAGTTCTCTGGACCGTGGTCATGAGGGGATGATGGCGAAGGCGCGAAATTCGCTCTACGATGCCGGCGCTCGCGGCCAGGGCTGGAGAAAGATCAAGAAGGTCCACACCCTGGACCTGGCGATTCTCGCGGCGGAGTGGGGCCACGGAAGGCGCCATGGCTGGCTTAGCAATCTGCACCTGGGCGCGCGGGATGTGGAGCACGGAGGGTTCGCCATGCTGGGCAAGACGTTCAAAGGAATGACGGATGAGATGCTGGCGTGGCAGACCGCGGAACTGCTTAAACTGGAGGTCTCGCGCGATGCTTATACCGTCTATGTTCAGCCCAAACTGGTGGCTGAAATCGCATTCGGCGACATCCAAATCAGCCCTCGATACCCCAGCGGACTGGCGCTTCGCTTCGCGCGCGTGAAGCGGTACCGGACGGATAAAACAGCCGTGCAGGCGGATACTTTGGAGGCTGTACAAAAGCTCGCGGCCATAACTCCACTCCAAAACGAGTGATGTATAATCACTGAGGCCAACAGGCACAAAGCACCAAAAATCACAAGGAGACAAGATGGCTGGAGTGAACTTGGCGGACGCACGCAGAGTGATTGCGGCAGCGGAAAAGAAAGCCGCGGAAATCGGTCAACCGATGAACATAGCGATAGCGGATGAAGGTGGAAACATTGTGGCTCATGTCCGGATGGATGGGGCCTGGATCGGAAGCATCGACATTTCGCAAAAGAAGGCCTTTACCTCGCGAGCTTTCGATATCGCAACGAAGGACTTGGCGACCCACTCCCAGTCGGGCGGCCAGTTCTTCGGCATTCACGCCTCCAACCATGGCAAGATCATGATCTTTGCCGGAGGCATTCCGCTGAAGCGCGATGGCAAGGTGGTGGGTGCAATTGGCGTAAGCGGCGGGTCCGGAGACCAAGATCATGCCGTGGCCGAAGCGGGCGCAACAGCTTTTTAATTCCCAAGGAGACCGATCGAGAAATCTTTTGAAGGAGACCGAATATGCCTACTAATCGTGGTGTTGCATACATCGAACCGGGAAAGGTTGAAATCCAATCCATTCCCTATCCAAAGTTGAAAATGCCCAAGAGCGAGTCTGACCCATTCGGGGGGAAAGACGCTCCGCACGGCGTGATTCTGAAGATCGTGACAACCAATATCTGCGGATCCGATCAGCACATGGTGCGCGGCCGCACGACCGCGCCGAAGGGCTTGATTCTGGGCCATGAGATCACCGGACAGGTGGTGGAAAAGGGCAACGACGTGGAGATGCTGGAAGTCGGCGATATCGTCACGGTGCCGTTCAACATCGCCTGCGGGCGCTGCCGCAACTGCCGCGAAGGCAAGACCGGTATCTGCCTTACCGTGAATCCGGCGCGTCCGGGTGCGGCGTATGGCTACGTAGACATGGGCGGATGGGTTGGCGGACAGGCGGAATACGTGATGGTTCCGTACGCCGATTTCAACCTGATCAAGTTCCCGAATAAAGAGAAGGCGATGGAGAAGATCAAGGACCTGACGCTGTTGTCCGATATCTTCCCCACCGGCTTTCACGGCGCGGTGACGGCGGGGGTTGGCCCCGGCATGACCGTCTACGTTGCGGGCGCGGGCCCGGTCGGTTTGGCGTGCGCGGAAGGCTGCCGCTTGCTCGGCGCGGCTGTGGTCATCGTCGGCGACATGATTCCGGAGCGCCTGGCTCAGGCGAAGAGCTTCGGCTGCGAAACGATCGACCTCCGCAAGGACGCGACGCTCGCGCAGCAGATCGAACAGATCCTGGGCGAGCCCACGGTGGATTGCGCGGTGGATTGCGTAGGCTTCGAAGCGCGCGGCCACGGGAAGGATGCATCCGTCGAGCGGCCCGCGACCGTGTTGAACTCTCTGCAAGAGATCGTTCGCGCCGGCGGCGCCATCGGTATCCCCGGCCTGTACGTTACCGGAGATCCGGGCGGCGTGGATGAAGCGGCGAAGGTCGGGGCTCTCAGCATCCGCATCGGCTTGGGATGGGCAAAGTCATGCTCGTTCCACACCGGCCAGTGCCCGGTGCTGCGGTACAACCGGCAGCTTATGATGGCGATCCTGCACGACAAGACGCATCCGGCGAAGGCCGTCAATGTGACAATGATCAATCTGGATCAGGCGCCGCAGGGATACAAGGACTTCGACAAGGGCGCGGCGAAGAAGTTCGTCATCGATCCGCATGCGTCGGTGAAGGCGTAAGGCGGCGTTAGTCTACTTTCGTTGTCTCCGTTTCAATGCGGCTTGCGGCCGAAGGTCCGCAAGCCGCGTTTTTAGAGTTTCAGGACGAGTACCGCTCGATCCGACTGGAGAAATTCGGCGGCCGACTTTCTTGCGCATTCGAGATAAAAGGATAAGCGATTTCGGCGGCTTCCGCGGCAAAGGCGTAGATGGCCGGAAAATCTTCCTTTTGAAGGCCGGGGTGCTCGTCGAGAATCTGGTCTTCCGTCATACCATGGGCCAGCCAGCCAAGCACGTCATTCACGGTGATGCGCATGCCTCGGATACACGGTTTGCCGTCGCGTTTGTCTCGCTCGATGGTGATGCGTGGATGGGACATAGCTCTTACTACATTATGGCCGCCAGAGCTATCGTAAGGGTATGGCGATTACGCTTAAGGTCAACGGCCGCGCCCACGCGTTTGATCTGGACCCGGCCACACCGCTTCTTTACGCGCTTAGCGACGATCTGGAGCTTCGCGGGCCGAAGTTCGGCTGCGGGCTGGGGCAGTGCGGGGCTTGCACCGTCATTGTTAAGGGGCAGGCAATCCGGTCATGCGTGACAACCTTGAAGACCGTGGAGGGGCAGGAGGTCACCACGCTCGAAGGCATCGGATCGGCTGACAAGCTGCATCCGATCCAGCAGGCTTTTGTCGAGGAAGGCGCGATGCAGTGCGGGTTCTGCGTGAACGGCGTCATCATGACTGCAAAGGCTTTTCTTGACAAAAATCCGAAGGCTACGGAAGCGGAGATTCAGCAGGCGATGTCGGGCGTGCTGTGCCGCTGCTTTTCGAACGTGCGGATGCTAAGGGCGATCCAGCGAGCGGGAGAAAGGATGGCCGCACGATGAAACGGCGAGACTTTCTGAAGGGCTCCGGCGCGCTGATCGTGAGCTTTACCATCGGCGGGGAGCAAGCCGCGCGAGCGCAGTTCGGAAATGCGCCGGCGCCGGGCGCTCCGGCGACGAATCAGCTCGATTCCTGGATCGCCGTCGGAGCGGACGGCAGCGTGACCGCCTACAGCGGCAAGGAAGAATTGGGGCAGGGGATTTCGACCGCGCAGGCGCAGTTAGTGGCGGAAGAACTGTGCGTGCCGTTTGATCGCGTGAAATTGATCTATTGCGACACCGCGCTGACTCCGGATCAGGCCTATACTTCCGGCAGCCAGTCGCATCCGGCTAATTTCAATCACGCGAATTTGGCGCTTGCGGCGGCAACGGCTCGCGAGGCGCTGGTGAAGCTCGCGTCGCAGCGGTTGGGCGTCGATGCGGATCAGCTTGCGGTGAAAGACGGAGTAATCGCGAGCAAAAACGATGCCGCTAAAAAGGCCGGCTACGGCGAATTGATCGGAAGCAAGCGGTTCAATCTGACGCTCGATCGGAATGCCAAGCGGAAACCGGCGCCCGAATGGACCGTGCTAGGGAAACCAGTGCCGCGGCCGGATTTGACCGCGATTGTCACGGCGCAATTCGAGTATGCCCATAACGTCAGGCTGCCGGGAATGCTGCATGGACGCGTCGTTCGCCCGCCTGCTGTAGGCGCCACCGTGGCCTCGGTCGAGGAGGACTCGGTTAAGGGAATGCCGGGCGTGGTGAAAGTGGTCGTCAGGAAGAATTTCGTGGGCGTGGTCGCGGAGAAACCATGGCAGGCTTTGCAGGCGGCTTCGAAGTTGAAGGTGAACTGGAGTGCCGGATCCGGCCTGCCCGCTAACGCGGATTTCTTCGACTACATGCGGAACGATAAGCAGACGCGCGACAACCTGATGGTCAACTCCAAAGACGTCGACCAGACATTAGCGCGGGCTGCGAAGGTACTGAAGGCGACGTATAGGCATCCTTATCAGATGCACGCTTCGGTGGGGAGCTCCTGCGCCGTTGCCGACGTTCAGGGCGATCGGGCTACGATTTATTCGCCCACGCAGGGCGTGTGGTATCAGCGGAGCACCTGCGCAATGCTGCTTGGGCTGAAGCCGGAAAACGTACACGTGATTTTTCGGCGAGGATCGGGGTGCTACGGGCTGAATGGCGCGGATACCGTCACGTACGATGCGGCGCTGCTTTCGCAGGCGGTGGGAAAACCGGTGCGCGTGCAACTTACGCGCAAAGAAGAGATGGCATGGGAGAATTACGGCAACGCATTTTTAATCGATCAGCGCGCGGGCGTTGACGCACGGGGCAATATCGTGGCTTGGGATCACGAATCGTGGTCGCCCGGTCTAGGGAATCGTCCAGGACTGGGTACGCCCGGCAACGTGATTACGGGATATTTGGCCGGATTCCAACCGGACGCCTTTAGCCCAAGAGCCGCGGTAGACCCGGCGGGATTCAACAACAACAGCAACGGCGTGCCCTCGTATCTGGCGGCGCGATTCAATGGCGCGATTCGAGGCACGGGCAAAGTTGAGAGTGGGCGTGTGCTGACGCACAGCCTGAAGTCCCCGTTCTGGACCGGGCCGCTCAGGTCGCCGGCGCGGCTGCAAAATACTTTCGCGCACGAGAGCTTCATGGATGAGATTGCGGCTGTTGTAAAGGCCGATCCGGTCGAATACCGGTTGCGCCATCTGAGTCATCCGCGGTTGAGCGATGTGGTGAGCGCGGCGGCGAAGGCGGCGAATTGGGAGGCTCGGCCATCGCCTCGAACCGGCTTGCGCCGGAGCGGTCTTTCGACCGGCCGCGGAATTGCGTGCGTTGCGTATGAAGGCGACAACGGCTATTCGGCGATGGTGGCCGAGGTCGAAGTGAATCAGGATACCGGCAGGATTGTGGTGAAGCGGATCGTGGTCGCGGGGGATTGCGGGCCGATTTCGAATCCGGATGGCTTGCGCAACCAGATGGAAGGCGGCGCGCTGCAGGGCATGAGCCGAGCGCTTGGGGAAGAGGTCACATGGGATGCGGAGAAGGTAACATCCGTGGATTGGCGAACATATCATTCGCTGCCGCTGGGCTTCGACGTCCCGAAGATCGAGTGCGTGCTGCTGAACCGGCCTCACGAAGAAGCTAACGGCGCGGGCGAGCTTTCGATCACAGTCGTGGCCGCGGCGATCGGGAACGCGGTTTTCGATGCGACCGGCGCGCGGCTGCGGCAGATTCCATTTACGGCGGAGAGGGTGAAGGAAGCGCTGGCGGCGAGAAGCTGAATTACGTACGCGGGTATTGGGCGGAGGTCCAGCGTTGCCCGGATGCTACTCCCACGGCGAGTCCATTCGAGGAATTGAGGACTAACATTCGTGAAGCTAGTGCGGGGTCGCCGTATCGGATTACCCGTTTGCACCTTCGATCGCCACTTCACAATTTATAAAAGCAAAACTGTGGTCAGGGTAATGCGAAAACTACCAACCCCTGATTCAGCACTGGCGGTGCCGCTCCGCCCGCTCTAGCGCCGCGGCCTCCGCCGCCCGCTGCGGCTACTATGGCTACATATTGCTTGCCGTTTTTGCCTTGATAGGTCATTGGGATCGCAGTGGCGGTGTAGTCGAGTTTGGCGACCCACAGTTCTTTTCCGGTTTTCGAATCAAAGGCGCGGAAGCGATTGTCGGCCGTGGAACCGATGAAGACCAGGCCGCCGGCTGTCGCGATTGCGCCGGCAGTGTTGGTGGCGCCCGTGTGTTGCTTGCTTTCGGGCAACGCCTCGCTGATGCCGAGCGGGACCTGCCATGCGATGTCGCCCGTAGTGGCGTTGACGGCGATCATGCGGCCCCAGGGTGGCTTGAAGCAGGGGAGATTGGCGGCGACCGAGCCATCCGGGTTACGGATGATGGCGCTGAATCCGCCCAGGCCGCTTGGGCCGCTCCGGATGTAAGGTTCAATGCCTTCCGGATTGCCGGGCGTGTACTTGGGGTTCTTCTCCATCCACCCGATGCCCGGCGCGTCTTTCGTATTTACGAAGATGTAGCCAAGCCTCGGATCGTACGCGGCGCCACCCCAGTTGGCGCCGCCGGTGAATCCCGGGAAGACGATGCCGATACGCGATTTGCCGCCCTCCTCGTGATACGGGAATGGAGTGAAGGGTCCGGCATTCCACAGGCCGCCATAGGCGTTGAATTTTTCGTACTGCTCCTGGCAGGCTTTGGCGTGCTCGGGGGTGGTGTCGTCAGCGGTGACGATGTCGTCCTTTGTAAAGTTGACTCGAGATAATGGCGGAGGCTTCAGCGGAAAAGGCTGCGTGGGCGAGTACCACTCACCCGGGACATCGCCCTGAGCGACGGGCCGGTCTTCTACGCCGAAGACCGGTTTGCCGGTGACGCGATCGAGGATGAACATGTAACCGGACTTCCCCACCTGAGCGAGCGCAGGAATTTTTTTGCCGTTTACCGTGATGTCGAACAGAACCGGCGCGGGCGGCAGATTGTAATCCCACAGCTCATGCCGGACGTTCTGGAAATACCACTTGAGCTTGCCGGTGTTCGCATCGACGGCGACGGTGGTGTTGCCGAACAGGTTCACGCCGGGCCGGTCGCCGCCATAGAAATTCGCGCCGGGCCCGCTGACCGGCAAATAAAGGATGCCGCGCTCTTCATCGACGGTTAGCGCGAACGCCCACACGTTATTGCCGGTACGATTTTTCCAGCTCTCCTTGCCGCCCCAGGTGTCGTTTCCAACCTCGCCGGCGCGGGGAATGGTATGAAAGTCCCACAACGTTTTCCCTGTGCGCACGTCGTAGCCATGCACGTCGCCAAGCTGGCCGCCGGCCTGATCCAACGCGGGATTGATGTGGCGATCGCCTGGCCCGTAGAAGTTGGTGCCCAGCAGCAAAAGATTTTTGTAAATCACCGGAGCGCCATCATAAGCGACTTCCAGCGGGACCTCGCCTTCTTTGCCGAAACCGGGGTCGATTTTGCCGGTGCGCGCGTTCAGTCCGACCATCTTGTGCCCGCTGGTGAAAATGATGCGAGGCGGATTCTGCTTGTCGCCGGCCCAGTAAGAAACCCCGCGGAAGGAAGCCAGGCCGCTGGGGAGCTCGTATACCCAAATCTCTTTGCCGGTCTCCGGCTCAAGCGCGACCACGCGATCGCCCGATGGCATGTACATTACTCCGTTCACCACAATCGGCGTGATTTCCTGATATAGCTCCGACGGGCTGTCGCCGTGGATGGGCTTGCCAGGGCGGTTTAATTTGTAGGTCCAGGCCGTTTGGAGCTGTGCGACGTTAGCGGTGTTGATCTGGGTCAGCGGAGAATAGCGTGTTCCGGCCGGATCGCGGTTGAACATCGGCCAGTCGGATGGGGCGATCTGCGTTTTCCCGGATTGTGCGTACAGAGAGGGAATGCAAAGAGCGGCAGCGCAAAGAGTCGCTATGAAATTGACCGTGGGCGCGGAGCGCATCCCTTGACCTCCAGGAGTTAAGTTTACGATATGCCGCCTACATCGGCGCCTGAAGCGGCAACCGGAGTTGTGCAGCGAAACCCGGTACGATGTTTCACCTCAAATGTGCTATATTACTCAGCCAAGGGCGTTTGCCCTGTCTCGCTCTCAACTAATGTGGAGGTTTCAATGAAAGTATCGGTGGCTTCTCTGGCTGCTGGGATTGGCCTGCTCCTTTCGGCGGTTCCGGTTCTCGCTCATCACTCATTTGCCGCAGAGTACGACGCAAATAAACCGGTCACCCTGAAGGGAACGGTTTCCAAAGTCGAATGGACTAATCCGCACGCGCGGTTCTATGTCGATGTAAAAGACGATAGCGGCAAGGTGACCACCTGGAACCTTGAACTCGCGAGCCCAAACGTGCTGGTTCGCAATGGCTGGAGCCGAAACACGCTGAAGGTCGGCGACCCCATTACGGTAAGCGGCTCGATGGCTAAGGACGGCGCAAATCTGGCCAATGCCCGCACGGTGACTTTGGCCGATGGACGCAAAGTTTTTGCCGGTTCGGCAAATGAGGACGGCAAGTAGCCGGGACAGGAGAAGGAAGTGAAAAAGATTGTGGGTGGAGTAATCGCGGTCCTGTCCGCCGCGGTGGCTTTCCAACTTTTAGGACAAGCTCAACAGCCGGCGGCTCCGAAAGGACCTGTTCTAACCACGAATGAAGCGACAGCCCCCGCGGGCGGCAGCGCGAATCCGGATACGAAGAAGGGCAAGGGCAAAGGCAAGGCACGGCCCACGGGTCCGACCCCGCGTCTGCCCGATGGGCACGTTGACCTATCCGGCGTCTGGAACGGCGGCGGCCCGATCGGCGACATTATGCAGGGCCTCGTTAAGGGCGATACGGTTGAGATGACGGCCGAGGGAAAGAAAATTTTCGATTCGCGGCAATCCAAGGACGATCCCGAAGCGAATTGTTTGCCGACGGGAATTCCGCGCATTGCCCCTTATCCGTGGCGCATCGTGCAGCAAGGCAACACGCATGTGTTCTTCCTGTTTGAGGGCAATATTCATAGCTTCCGGCAGATCTTCCTAAATCAGGCCAAGCACCCGGACGATCCGGATCCGACGTGGTACGGCCACTCGATCGGGCATTGGGAAGGCGACACGCTGGTTGTGGATACGACCGGCTTCAACGACAAATTCTGGTTCGATTTTCGCGGCCATCCGCATACCGAGCAGCTACATACGATTGAGCGGTATACGCGAACGGACTATGGCACGCTTGAGGTGGAGACCACGGTTATCGATCCCGGCGCGTATGTGAAGCCGTTCCGGCTGCACTTCACGGCTACGCTTCGTCCGAATGAGGAACTGATGGAGTACATCTGCCAGGAGAATCAGCAGGACGCGCAGCATTTGCAGGGTAAGGCCGGGTTGCCTTAGCGCGGCAGAAGAGGCGGGCTGAAGCCTGCCCCACTGCGAGTGAAATTTCTGTGTAATGTGCAGCCGCTAAAATGGTTGTACTATGAAGCACTGGCGCGCGGCGATCGCCATTCTATTTGTGTCCGTCCTCTGTTCTCAGCCTTCTGGCCGCGAGCAAGTGGGTAAGCTCCCAGATGGCAGTTTCTTGCTGTCGACCGGGTGGCGCATCAAACCGGCTGGAAGGCAGATTCCGCTGGACACACTACCGATGTCGACGGCATTATCGAAAGACGGGAAATTCCTTTTGATTTTGAATGGCGGTTTTCGTCCGCCTTCGATCACGGTGTTCGCAGTGGACGGCATGAAGGAAATGGATCGAGTGCCTGTCGCGGACGGCTGGCTGGGATTAACGTTTTCGCCCGATGGCTCGAAGGTTTACGTGGGCGGGGGATCGAAGAACAGCGTTTACGAATTTACTTTTTCGGCCGCAGGCGAATTAAGGCCGGCGCGGCAGTTTGAGATCGCGCCCGGAGCTAAGCCCGGCGCCCTCGATTTCATCGGGGACGTCGCGGTTTCCCCGGAGGGACAGTTGTTGTATGCAGCCGAGCTTTATCACGATTCGGTCGCGATTATCGATGCGCAAAACGGTCGCGTGGCTGGGCATTACAAAACAGGGCGGCGCCCGTATCGGATTCTGCCCGATCCGGACGGGAAATCGTTCCTGGTTTCGAGTTGGGCCGACGCTTCCGTGTACCGCTATGAAACCAGAACCGGCTCGGAGATGTCGCGCATCCGGTTGGGTCCGCACACAACGGACATGGTGCTGAGCACCGCCAAGGTGGGCGACGACGCGAATTGGAAATATCGGCTCTTTGTCGCGGCTTCGAATACCAATCAAGTGTTCTCGGTGAGTGTAGACAAATCCGACAATATGAAAATTGCCGAAACGCTGAATATCGGCATGACCGCGCGGCAGCCCGCCGGGATGACGCCTAGCGGACTGGCGCTCAGCCCGGACCAGAAGCACATGTTTATCGCGTGCTCGGACGCGAATGTCGCCGCGGTGGTGGATATCTCCGATGAGCGCAGCCGCGTGGAAGGGTTCATTCCCGCCGGCTGGTATCCCACCGCCTTGCGCATGCTCGCGGACGGGCGTTTGCTGATTGTGAACGGGCGCGGAGGGGGCAGTTATTCGAATCCGCATTATCCCGGGCCTACGAGCGCGGATATCGTCGACAGGCAGGGCACCGCGCGACGCGAATATGTCGGGAGCATGCAAACGGGAACCATGTCTGTAATCGACCCGTTGACGGATGAGAGCCTGAACGCATACACGGCCGAGGCGATGAGCCTTTCGCCGTATCGAGATTCGCAGCTCGACAATTCCAGCTTGCCTGGCGATAGCGTGATCTACTCGCGACCGGGGCGGCCGTCGCCCGTCGAACACGTCATTTACATCATTAAGGAAAACCGGACCTACGATCAGGTTTTCGGCAAAATCGGGAAGGGCAATGGCGACCCATCGCTTACGCTATTCGATGAATCCGCGGGTCCGAACCATTACAAGCTCGCGCGTGAGTTTGTTCTATTTGATAACTATTATTCCAATGCCGATGTCAGCGCCGACGGCCATAACTGGGCGACGGCGGGCATCGCGCCCGACTTCACGCAAAAGACCTGGCCTAACGAGTATGCGCACCGTTCGCCGTATTACGGCTATGAAGGCACAGAACCGGCCAATACGCCGCCCGCGGGCTATCTCTGGTCGAATGCGCTTTCCGCCGGACTGACCGTGCGCGATTACGGAGAGTTCGTCGAGGCCAAGACCAAGCCCGGCTCCGACGGCATTCAGGTGGGGCGGATCAACGACCCCGCTCTTCAGGAACACGTCAACATGCGCTATCGCGGATGGGATCTGGATTATCCCGATGTCGAGCGCGCGAAGGTGTTCCTGGAAGATCTGAAGCAGTTCGAGGCCGGCGGAGACATGCCGCGCCTGATGATCGTGCGCATAGGCAACGATCATACCAACGGGACGACACCGGACAAGCTGACGCCGTTGTCCTTATTCGCGGATAACGACCAGGCGCTGGGGATGATCGTAGAAGCCGTATCGAAGAGCCGGTTTTGGCCAAAGACCGCAATCTTTTCGATCGAAGACGACGCGCAGGACGGGCCGGACCACGTGGATTCCCACCGCTCGGTAATGCTCGCGATTTCACCGTATACCAGGCGTGGAATCGTCGATAGCACGATGTACAATCAGTCGTCCGTGATGCGGACCATCGAGCTGATCCTGGGTCTGAGGCCGATGACGCAGTTCGATGCAGCAGCCAGGCCGCTGACCGCGGCTTTCGGCTCGACTCCGAATACGGCCGCGTATATCGCCGAACGGCCTCGCATTTCATTGACGGATCGCAACCCGGCTCGCAGCCAGACGGCGGCGCGATCTTTGCGAATGAACTTCCGCGAAGCGGACGATATCGACGATGACGAGCTGAACGACATTCTTTATCTGGCGATCAAGGGCGCGCCCGCGCCTGCGCCGGTGAGGAGTTACTTCACACGGTACTAGCTTTCAGCTTTCAGCCATCAGCGTTCAGCTTCAGGCAGGCTGATAGCTGACTGCAGAAGCTTTCTATCAGGCTAGACTTGTCCTTTGGCAAGCCGAAAATCGCAAATCGGTCCGATCATTCGTGTGGCGACAGGGAATGCGCTCGAGATGTACGATTTCCAGATCTTCGGCTACTACGCCGCCTCGATCGGCGCGACGTTCTTTCCAAGCACGAGCGAATTTGCTTCGCTGATGGCGGCGTTTGCGACTTTCGGAGCGGGATTTCTGATGCGGCCGCTTGGGGCTGTGGTTCTTGGCGCTTTTATCGATCATCGCGGCCGCCGCGCGGGCCTGCTACTGACGTTATCGTTGATGGCCGCGGGCACTCTATCGATCGCATTGCTGCCCGGTTATCGCACTCTGGGCTTGCTTGCGCCCCTGTTGGTGTTGCTCGGCCGCCTGATACAGGGTTTTTCGGCAGGCGTTGAGTTAGGAGGGGTTTCCGTCTACTTGTCTGAGATCGCGACGCCCGGACGGAAGGGATTTTATGTGAGCTGGCAATCGGGCAGCCAGCAAGTGGCGGTGATGTTCGCGGCGGTGCTGGGCATTGCGCTGACGTCTGTTCTTTCGCCCGCCCAAATGACGCAGTGGGGCTGGAGGCTTCCCCTGCTGATCGGCTCGCTGCTGGTTCCATTCCTGTTTCTTCTGCGGCGGTCTTTGGAGGAAAGCCGGGACTTTCTCGATCGCCCGCGGAAGCCAAGAATGGCCGAAATCGTCCGCATGCTCGCTTCGAACTGGCGCCTGGTCGCGCTCGGAATGATGATGGCCACTATGACTACGGTGTGCTTTTACCTGGTGACGACATACACTCCGACATTTGGAAGCTCGGTTCTGCACTTGGCGCCGCGCGATACGCTGATCGTCACGTTATGCGTAGGAGCTTGCAACCTGATTGTTTTGCCGCTCTCCGGCGCTCTCTCGGACCGCATTGGCAGGCGTCCGATCTTAATCGGCTGCACGCTGACCGCACTCGCGACGGCGTACCCGGCGCTTTTGTGGCTGGTCAGCGCGCCATCCTTCGCGCGGCTGCTGGGAGTGGAGCTTTGGCTTGCGTTCTTTTATGCGAGCTACAACGGCGCGATGGCTGTGTTTCTCACCGAAATCATGCCCGCGGAAATGCGTATCTCCGGCTTCTCGCTGGCGTACAGCACGGCGACTGCGCTCTTCGGCGGCTTTACTCCCGCGATCTGCACTTATCTGATTCGGATCACGGGCAACCGCGCTGTGCCAGGGTTGTGGCTTTCGTTCGCGGCCATTTGTGGTCTGGCGGCAGCGCTGATTCTCTCGGAACCCGCGCGGGCAAAAATTCTCCGGCATTCCGAAGCGGCGGCGGTAAGCTAGAGTATTCAAAAAGGAGGAGCAGATGCCAAGCCGCACCCAAACAGCACTGGAAATCTTCGTTTTGATCGCCGCGCCAACTGTCCCAATGTATGCGCAAGCCTTCGCCGATCTTAAATCCGCGATGGTGGACTACTCCAAGGCGGATCTCGAGCCGCGAAAACCTTGCGAGGCAATGGCGAAGTTTAAATCGAAAGACATCGTGCAAATCACGGCAAACCAGATCGCCGCCGCTCCGGCCCATTGCCGCGTAACGGGGATGTTATCTCCTGAAATCGCATTCGAGGTGAGCCTGCCGGCGAAATGGAATGGCCGCTTCTACATGATCGGCAATGGCGGCCATGCGGGTGAAGCGCTGGATGACCCCGGCCGCGCCACTCAGCGCAATCAGGCGCTACAGCTCGGGTTCGCCTTCGCACAGACGAATACCGGCCACGATGCCCGCAAGGAGCCCGGCGGCTCCTTCGTGATGAGCAATCCGCAAAAAGCGATCGACTATGCGTGGCGCGCGGTTCATTTGACAGCAGTCACGACCAAGGCAATCACGAAGGACTACTATGGCAAGCCGATTTCGCGCGCCTATTGGAACTCCTGCTCGAATGGAGGCCGGCAAGGATTAATCGAAGCGCAGCGCTTCCCTGGCGACTTTGACGGCGTCGTCGCGAATGCGCCGTGGGTAGACCAGACAGGGTTCACCATCGGCGCGATGTGGAACCAGAAAGCGCTCAGCGAAGCCGGGCTCACGCCGGCGAAGCTGGCTTTGGTAGCCGACAAAGTAATGGGGAAGTGCGATGCGATCGACGGTCTGAAGGATGGATTGATCGACGATCCGCGCAAGTGCGATTTCGACCCTGCGCGCGATGTCGCGCAATGCAGCGCGGGCGCGGACGCGCCGGACTGCCTCACGCCAGCGCAGGCGGAGGCGGTCGCGAGGGTGTATAGCGGTCCGATGAGCAATGGCAAGCCGTTCTTCCCGGGGTACATGCTTGGTAGCGAAGCCGTTGTTACGGGCCTGTTCGGCGGCGGTAGCGGAAGCGGATGGCTGAATGTGATTGTCGCCACTCAGCCGGACTCCAAGCCGGCGGATTTCAATCTTGCCGAGAACACGATGCGCTATTTGGTGCATAAACCGCCTCAGCCCGACTATGACTATAAAAGCTTCGATTTCGACCGCGACATACACACGTTGGACGAATGGAGCAAGGAAGCGGACGCCAAAGATCCGGATTTATCGAAATTCAACAAGCGCGGCGGAAAGCTGCTGATGACCTACGGGTGGGCGGACTCGATTCTGCAGCCGATGGCGGGCGTGAACTATTACGAACACGCGGTGGCAAAGAACGGTCCGGCTACGCCTGATTTTTTCCGCCTGTTCATGGTGCCAGGAATGGCGCACTGCGGCGGGGGCACGGGCCCGGATCGCCACGATCCGATGACGGCGATGATCAACTGGGTGGAAAGAGGCAAGGCGCCGGATTCGATGATCGCGAGCCGCGTGGTGGATAACCAAGTGGCGCGCACGCGTCCGCTGTGCCCGTATCCGCAAGTGGCGCGCTATTCGGGGCAGGGAAGTATCGATGATGCGGCGAACTTCCGGTGTGTGATGCCGTAACTATCGTGGTTGCGCCGATACTGATGGCATCCGGCACAGGATGCGTTCAAGGCGCGGGGACCGGCACTCGAAGGAGTCACATGAAGATTCGTCCTGTGGCAGTTATGCTTTCGGTCGCGTCGGTTGGATTATGCCAGACACCGGAATCAGATGCTCTGCAATCTCTGTTGGCAGAGGTACATCAGCTTCGCCAGGATATAGAGGCAATCACGCTGGCGAGTGACCAAACTCAACCGCCCGCTACAAAGCTGGAGCAAAT
Organism: Bryobacterales bacterium; assembly: GCA_019261985.1. Classification (GTDB taxonomy): domain Bacteria; phylum Acidobacteriota; class Terriglobia; order Bryobacterales; family Bryobacteraceae; genus Palsa-187. The sequence goes on from JAFAQY010000007.1 coordinate 33,837, forward strand.
CGTGCCGGCAGCGGGAGCGGTGGCAATCCTCGGCTTTGAGGATCTCGGCGGCATAGCTGGTGTTGCGGTAAATATTCGCGAGCTTCGCGGTGGCCGTGCGGGTTCCGCGAGGGGATTAGTTGTCGAAGTCACTGAGGGTCCTTATGGCCAACAACGCTCCTTCATAGATGCAGACGAGATCCCCGGACTTCTGAACGGTTTGGATGCGCTGTTGAATATCGTCACGAATCCAACGCAGTTCAAGAACTTCGAGGCTCGCTACACCACGCGTGGCAACTTCCAAGTGACTGCAGTGAATTCAGCGACGGGAGCGATTCAGTATGGGGTCCGCGCCGGGCGCTTTACCAGCGCAGTCAAAGCCGGCCTTTCCGCGGATAATCTGCGGCAGCTTCGGGCGATTTTTGCCGCTGCGAGCGAGAGACTGAGCTCTCTTCCTTGACGTTGCGTGCGCGATGATTTAGATAAGCATGTGACTTTTGCCTATCTTCACCGCGTGTCCGGCGGCTTGGATCTGAGCTCGGTCGAAACCCATGAAGCCATGCCCGCGCTGCTCGAAGGGTATGTCAAGTCAAGCCGTGATCTCGGGGTACTTAGTCGCCTGAAGATAAAGGGCGAGACTGCGGCGGAGCTGGCCGGCTTTGCGCACGCGATGCGGGAGCGCATCGTCGTGGTGCATGCAGGCGCGGACGCTGTGGACACATGCGGAAGCGGCGGTAACGGCTCGGGACGCTTAATATCTCCACCGTGACGGCGCTGGTGGTGGCTGGGGCGGGCGAGCCGCGTGGTGGATAACCAAGTGGCGCGCACGCGTCCGCTATGCCCGTATCCGCAGGTAGCGCGCTATTCGGGCCGGGGAAGTATCGATGATGCGGCGAATTTCCGGTGTGTGATGGCGTAAGAAGCGTTGCGACGATAACGATGCGGGCCCGATGTAGGGCGGATTCCGCACCGAGGATCAGGACCCCAGATCGCTGCGCGGTGGTCTAGCCGCGGATGCCGTTATTTGGCGCCCGGAAGAATCCACGGCGCGCCGGTAGTCTTATGCCGCGCGAAGTGAAGCACCAGCGCAATTCCGCCGCCTAGAAGGAGCGCTGCCGGGAACATATATCGCACCAGCGGAATGCCCATGAGAAATAGCAACATACTAACTGCGGCAAAAAACGCGCCTGCGATACCTCCGCCGACCGCTATCTTCGAGATGTTGATTTGGGGATTGTGGATTTCTTCTGCCATACAACCCTCCTTTCAGCCTATTTGATTGTACGCCGGAGTAGAAGATTCTGCTTTTGTGATTCTTTCAGCCAGCCGCCGGCGCCGAGCGCTTGCGCCTTTACAGCCGTGTTTGGCCGCCGCGCGTATGTCGCAGTAATTCCATGCGCGATGATGTAGAAAAGCATGTCACTTTTGCCGTACCTTCACCGCGTGTCCGGCGGCTTTGACCTGAGCTCGGTCGAAGCCCATGATGCCATGACCGCGCTGCTCGAAGGTACGTCCAGCGAAGCCGTGATCTCCGGGTTCGTGGTCGCTCTGAAGATGAAGGGCGAGACCGCGGCGGAGCTGGCCGGCTTTGCGCGGGCGATGCGGGAGCGCATGGTCGTGGTAGATGCAGGCGCGGACGTTGTGGACACATGCGGAACCGGCGGCGACGGGTCGGGGACGTTTAATATCTCCACGGTGGCGGCGCTGGTGATGGCCGGGGCCGGCGCGAGAGTGGCCAAACACGGTAACCGGTCGTTGTCGAGCCAGACCGGAAGCGCGGATGTTTTCGAAGCGCTCGGCGTGCGGATCGTTATGAGCCCCGAAGAAGCAGCGCGGTCGATTGGGAAAATCGGCATCGGATTCCTTTTCGCCCCGAACCTGCACCCGGCCATGAAGCATGCACAGCCGGTCCGCCGCGAGTTGAAGCTGCGCACGGTCTTCAATCTGCTCGGGCCCCTCGTGAATCCGGCGCGGGCGCGCCGTCAATTGATTGGCGCTCCGTCGCCCGATGCGGCGCGGCTGATCGCGGAGGCGCTGGCGGAACTGGGGGCGGAACGGGTGTTTGTGGTGCACGGCCGCGATGGCTTGGATGAGATTTCGACCACGAGCGCCACTGACGTCTGGCAGATTTTGGAAGGCCGGGTGGAGCATCTTGTGTGGACGCCGTCCTGTTTTGGCGTGCGAGAGTCCTCGCTCGAAATGCTGGCGGGAGGCGATGCCGCGCGCAACGCCGTAATCGCGATGCAAATCCTCGCTGGCGAGCCTGGCTCGAAACGCGACATCGTCCTTGTGAACGCTGCGGCGGGATTAGTCGCGGCGGGCGTTGCCGCCGATTTGCGCAAAGGCATGCAACTTGCCGGGGGATCAATCGATTCCGGCGCAGCCCTGGGGAAACTTGCCGCGCTGAAACAGGCATTCCCCTTTGGGGATTAAGACCATGACGCGGGTCCGGGTGTTCCACTGGAAAGCTCAGGAAGCTGAGGCGCTCATTTCAGAGATCAAAGCCGCCGGGTATCGGGTGGATTATGAGGAAGACTTCGGCTCCTACTGGCGCGAGCGGAAATCGCAGCCGGACATCTTCGTGATCGATCTGACAAGGCGGCCGTCCCACGGAAGGGAAGTGGCGATCGCGCTGCGCGGATACAAACTCTCGCGCGGTGTGCCTATCGTGTTTGTGGATGGCGATCCCGAGAAGGTCGAAGGGATACGCAAGATATTATCCGATGCAGTCTACACTTCGCGGGGGAAGCTGGCAGCGAGCCTCCGGCGCGCGAAGCCGGTTTCAAATCCGATTGTGCCGGCACAAATGATGGAGCGCTATGCCGGGCGGACCGCCGCGCAGAAGCTGGGGATCGGATATGAGGCGCGCGTCGGAATTATGGATCCGCCGGCCGATTACGACAGAGTAATCGGCGTATTGCCCGAGGGTGCGTCCTTCGAGGAAGGCGGCGCGGAGGGATGCAAGATCACTCTGTGGTTCGTGCAAGACTACGCCGCGTTCGAAGCTGCGTTGCCGAAGATGAGATTCATGGCCGCCCGCAGCAGGCTCTGGATCCTGTGGCGCAAAGGCAAGCGCGACGGCCTTGACGGAAATATGATCCGCCGCGCCGCCGCCGAATTCGGACTGGTGGATTACAAGATCTGTTCGCCGAACGAGACCTGGACCGGGATGGCATTTGCAGTGAAAAAAGCAAAGGGAGCACGCGGGATCTAATGGAATCCGAAATAGCCTTGCTTCTCGAGGGCCTGGATGAGGCTTTCGATAAGCAATCCTGGCACGGGCCCAATCTGCGCGGCTCCATTCGCGGCGTCACGGCGGAACAAGCCGCGTGGAGGCCGGGGCCGGACCGGCATAACATCTGGGAATTAGCGCTGCACTGCGCTTATTGGAAATACGTTGTGCGGCGGAAACTGACAGCTGAAAAGCGAGGCTCTTTCGTACTGCCTGGATCGAATTTCTTCAAGCGTCCGGAGGAATTGAGCGAGGCGGCATGGAAAAAAGATATCGACATTCTGGAAGAGGAGCATCGAAAGCTGCGGGGCGTGATCGCCGGGCTGACGCTATTGGGACCCAAAAGGAATGCGACTTTACAGCTGATTCGCGGCGCGGCCGCGCACGATCTGTATCACGCCGGACAAATCAGGCTGCTACGCCGGCTTATTCCTGCAATGCTGCCGCGCGGTCTGAAAGCAGCTTCCGCTCGCGATCGTTCCGCGTGAGCCCGGCCGCGCGCTGAAATTCCGCGCAGGCTTCTTGATTGCGGCCGAGCTTGGCCAACAAATCGCCGCGAACGCTCGGCAGTAGATGGAATGTTTTCAGAGACGGCTCTCCGGTGATGCCATCGATGACATCGAGCCCAGCCTGCGCGCCGAAAGCCATTCCAATTGCGACGGCGCGATTTACTTCCAGCACGGGCGAAGGCTGGAGGGCCGCCAGTTCGGAATAAAGCTCCGCGATGCGTTTCCAGTCCGTGGCTTCGGCGCTGACTGCCCGCGCGTGGCAGGCCGCAATTGCCGCTTGCAGCGTGTATGGTCCGCGATGTTGGCTTAGCCTTTCGGCGCGCTCCAAACCCGCGAGGCCGCGCCGGATGAGAAGCTGGTCCCACAGAGGGCGGTTTTGATCGAGCAGCAGGATCGGCTCTCCCGAGGGCGAGGTCCGTGCCCTGACTCGCGATGCCTGAATCTCCATCAGCGCGACCAGCCCATGCACCTCGGGTTGCTGCGGCGCAAGCTCAGCCAGAATGCGGCCGAGCCGCAGAGCATCTTCGCCGAGCGCGGGGCGCATCCAATCGGCGCCCGCGGTCGCGGAGTAACCTTCGTTGAAGATCAAATAGATCACTTCCAAAACCGACGCGAGCCGCTGATTGAGTTCAGTGCCGCGAGGGACCTCGAACGGGATTTGCCTGGCGGCCAACGTGCGTTTGGCCCTCACGATCCGTTGCGCTATTGTGGCCTCTGGAACGAGGAACGCGCGCGCGATCTCCTCAGTTGTTAGCCCTCCCAATAAACGCAGGGTGAGCGCAACTCGGGCTTCGCGAGGGAGCACCGGGTGACATGCGGTAAAGATCAGCCGCAAAAGATCGTCGCCGAAATCGTCAACATTCGCTTCCATTTCCGCGGCAGCCGTCTCCTGTTTTGCCTGCAGGTCGCGAGCAAGTTCTTCGTGCTTGCGGTCGAGGAGCTTATTACGGCGCAGCAGATCCAGAGCGCGATGTTTGGCCGTGGCCATAAGCCAAGCGCCGGGATTGCGCGGAACGCCTTCCTCCGGCCACTGTTCAAGCGCCGCAACGAGCGCATCCTGGGCGAGCTCCTCCGCAATTCCAACATCGCGGACCATTCGCGCGAGGCCTGCGATCACCCGCGGCGACTCGATTCTCCAAACTGCATCGATGGCGCGGTGTGTATCGGTAGCCGTCACTCACCGATACGTTAACACCGGTCAGGTTTTCCGCCCGCTTTGCTGCATCTCCTGAAAACCCTGAGCTGCCTTCTGCACATCCGCGGGGAAGTCGCCGAACTCCTGCACCTGCCGGAGCTCGATGACCTCGTTGCCGGAAGCGGGGCAGCGGCAAGCCCATTCGATGGCTTCTTCTTTCGACTTCACCTGGATCATCCAATAGCCGCCGATAACTTCCTTGGCCTCGGCGAAGGGGCCGTCAGTGACTTTGGGCGTGCCGCCGGAGAACGAAATGCGCGCGCCCATCGACGGTGGATGCAGCCCGTCCAACGCGAGCAGTACGCCGGCTTTCTGTAAGGACTCGTTGTACTTCATCATCGCCGCTACGGCCTCGGCGGATGGCGCCGTGCCGGGCTCGGCTTTCTCATACCCTTTCGGGATCATCAGCATCATGAATCGCATGATTATTCCTTCCTCTTTCTGTAATCCAGCGCACAAGGCAGCCGCGGACGCGGCCCGCGCTAGAGCCGCCCTGGGAGCTCCCGCTGCCGCGCCGGGCGCGGTGCGCTGAAATCGACAATTTTTTCCAGTAGCTCGTTATTACGCAGAACCAGCCCCGCCCACGCAAGCGTCGCGATAATGGCCGGGAATATGATGTTGAACAGCGGATCGCCGACGCGTACATGGCTCGCGGTGGCGCCGCCCAGATAACCGGTGAGAAGGATCGCTCCGAGGACCGAAGTACGCCGGAATACGTACAATGCGATGACGATCAACACCGTAATGGCCAAGGGCAGTGCAACAGACACGGGATACCCCAGATGCGCGAATGCATCCACCACGGCAGCCGGCCGCATCGCATGAATCGTGGCATCGAAGAGCATAAAGAGCACCGTGATGCCGCTCAGAATGCGCCCAGTCCATCGCCGTGCTGTGGAAACGCTCGATGGCGTTTGAGAGATGGTTTGCATTTCCCCCCGCTTAGCATCCCGGGATCTGGCCGGGCTCGTACATCTCGCGAATTTCGGACAGCATTTCGCAGGATGGTCCTAAGATATCGGCATGAAGCTGCAGGAAACGCTTGCCTAACTCAATGGCTTCCTGCTTGGACTTGAACTCCACGATCGCATAGCCGCCAATGACTTCCTTTGCCTCGGTGAACGGTCCGTCGGTGACGGTGACCTTTCCGCCCGAAAGCTTGAGCTGCGCCCCCCGGGCAGTGGGCTGGAGTCCCCCCGTTTCAATCAGCGCGCCGGTTTGCGCGAGATCTTGGGTGAATTTACCCATAGCCGCCATTAATGCGGGCGTTGGGGTCAAGGAGCCTTCCTTTTCAAATTTTGCTATCATCATGAATCGCATGTTGTCTTCCTTTTGATTTTAGATTCAGAGCCGAGACCGAAGCCCGCCTCTATTTACACGTCGAACGAGACCGCAGCTGGATCGACAGTATCGGAAAATTTTTTTAGATCCCTTCGGCCGCCAAAAATTCCTGTTGGACCGTTTCTCGGGCGGCGCGCTCCGCTCGGGTGAGCACATGTCCCCTGACCCCCCTAGAGGTGCTTGCCAACCAGGACATTCCATTCTCGGTCAAGGGAAGGACCACGTATGAGCAACTGCGTCCATTCGAGGTCCTGCTCCCTCCGCAGTTCAATGATGGTCGGGAGGTTCCGGGCGAGGTGCTGGCTGAAGCGAGCTCGAAGGAGTGGACGGTTCGGCGCCGCAAGCTACGCGACCCAGAAGCGGGAAGACACTGGCGCCATGGCGGCGTCCTATACAGGGACAATCTTGTAAAGCTCGGAAATTGACGTAGCGGATTCGCCTGCCAACCGTCGATGTGGAATAGGCGTGATACCGGTTCGCCCTATTGCCGCAGCGCAAACGCGAACAGCGAGCTTCCCGCGTTCACCGAAATGTACTGCCTCCCGTTCACCGAATACGTGATCGCCCCGGACTGAACCGGACCGCCGAGCGTCGCTTTCCACAGCAGTTCGCCGTTGCGGGCATCGAGGGCATAGAAGAAGCCTTCGCGGCCGCCGCTGAAGAGCAGGTTCGAGTCCGTGGTGAGGATGCCGGCATCCGTTACATCGGACATCTTAAATTCCCACTTGCGCTCGCCGGTAGCGGGGTCCATTGCGCGGATCGCGCCGAACCCTTCGCCGTCTTTCCGAACGTTCAAAGGGGCACGCGCAAGATTGACAGTCCCCCGAGGCCGGCCGCCGCCGTAGTTCCTACCCTCTTCGAATTCAACATCGTTTTTCGTGTAGATCGACGAGTAGTCGCCCCAGGTCGGGATATAAAACAGACCTGTGCGGGGGCTGTATGACGGCGAGTACCAGTTCGTTCCGCCTTGATTGCCCGGGAAGATCAAGGTGCCGTCTCGCGTGGGCACCTTACCCGAAACGCGCATGGGCCGGCCTTTTTCGTCGAAGCCGTTCATCCAGTTCACTTCGACGAAAGGCTTGCCCTGAAGAAATTCGCCCGTAGTGCGGTCGAGCACGTACATCAGGCCATTACGATTGGCCCACAGCATTACTTTGCGCGCTCGACCCTTCCACTGCATATCGGCGAGCACCGGAACTTGCACCGAGTCGTAATCGAACTCGTCATGCGGCGAGAACTGGTAGTACCACTTCAGCTTTCCGCTGTCGGCGTCTAGCGCGACCACGGAGTCCGTATACAGGTTGTCGCCGGGACGCGGATCGCCGTTCCAGTCCGGCCCGGGATTGCCGATGCCCCAGAATGTCTGGTTGGTTTCAGGGTCATAGGAGCCGGTGACCCACACCGAGCCTCCACCATGCATCCATCCGTCGTTCTTCCATGTTTCGTGCCCCGGCTCGCCCGGCTCGGGAATGTTGTGGAAGCGCCAGACCTCATTTCCGGTCTTTGCATCATAGGCCGCGATGAATCCGCGAATTCCGAATTCGCCGCCCGCCGTCCCGACAATGACCTTATCTTTCACGACCAGGGGAGCATGGGTCAACGCATATCCCGATGCTGCCTTCGCCACTTCCCGATTCCAGATGGGGCGTCCGCTCTTGGCATCTATCGCGATCAAATGTGCGTCGATGGTCCCCATGAAAAGAATGTCGCCCAGAATCGCGAGCCCGCGATTCACCCGGCCGCAGCACGGCCGCGCATCGGACGACGGGGTATAGGAATAAATCCAAAATACGCGGCCGGTGGACGCATCCAGCGCCATGACATCGTTCGGAGGCTGGACAGTGTACATCACGCCATCCACCACCAGCGGCGTGGCCTCGAACTTTTCAAGCGAGCGCACCTGGTACTGCCACTGCAATTCCAGGTTCTTGACATTCGCCGGCGTGATCTGCGAAAGCGAGCTATGGCGCTGGCTCCCGAACGCTCCCGAATATGTGAGCCAGTTCTGCGGTTCCTTTGCCGCGTTCACGATGCGATCGAAAGTCACCTGCGCGGATAGAGAACCCACGCCCAAAAGCAGCAGCAACGCGCGTTTCATTACTTCACCTCCACGCTCTTTAATCCGCTCAAATAAGCGACTACATCCGCCACTTCCTGGGCGCTCAATTTGTCTTTGTAGGAAGGCATCGGCGATTTGTCCACAAACGTGAACTCGCGCAGATTCGCCCTCGGAAACGCAACCAGGCGATCCTTCGAATCGAGAATCATCACGTTAAATGTGTCTTCGTTCAACAGGCGTCCGGTGGTGGCCGTTCCATCCTTCGCGACTACGCGCACGGTGCGATTCTGCGGCAGAATCTCCGCATCCGGATCCACGATCGATTTTTCGATTTCGGGCGCGCGGCGGTATGCGCCGATATCGCTGAGATCGGGACCCGAACGCGAGCCTTGCCCGCGAATGCGATGGCAACTGGTGCAGCCGCCCTTGCCCTCGAAAATCGCCTTCCCGCGCGCGGCATCGCCCGCCGAGGCCGCACCCCCGGCCGTGTTGCCGATGGAGTGCAAATAGGCCACGATGGTGCCTGCCTGAAATTCCGTGACGTTGCTCGGCGGCATCGCGGTGCCCGGAACGCCATTGCGGATGATGGCGATCATCTGGTCGTCGTTGGAGGCGCGGCGAAGCTTCATGTGCGGCAGATCGATGCCGGGCACCAGATTGCCGTCCGGCCCGTGGCAGCCGACGCAAGTACCGCGGTAGAGCAGCGCTCCGTCTTCGATGTCGCCAGAGGTGTAGGTGTGCTGGGCGGCTAATCCCGCCGCGAAAATGAACGAAAAGGCTGTGAATACGCGCATAAAGAGAACCTTCCGATAGATCATATCTCACGCATCGGAGGTGTGGGGTCGCGTTCGGACTACAGTGTATAGCCGTGTGGATTACGCGCGGCGCTTTACCGGCTTCTAATAGGCTTCGCCACGATTCTCGACCGCAAGTATCAACATTGCGCCGTCCCGTCCACGGCGGAAACGAACCACCAAGGGCCGACTCGCAAACGATACGTCCCAAAAAATCTTCCCTCCAATGCTTTCACATCCCCTTCACCCGTTTCCGCGTAGCGTGTTAGGGCTAGTAAGATCCGGATCGCCGTTTCCCGATCAACACGACGAAGTTCGGCGCGGGCACTAGCGGCCCAGATGAACTTGAGCTTCACAGCCCAAATTCGTGCAGAATTTCCTCGTGTGAAATGCCACCTTCGTGTGCGATCGACTTTTCGGCAGCGGCGTCTCGATCGCGCTGCGCGCAGGTGTAGGGTTCGTCATCGATAGGCGCCATCACGAGTGAAAGGAGAACAGGGTCAGTGCAAAGATATTTCAGAAAATGCAGAGCCGCCGAAAATCGATCAACTGGGAGTTGGTCGACTAGATCGTGCAGTTGCTGCTTCTCGGAATGGAGATCGCTGTTCAAATCACAGTCCCGTCGCGCCTCTGATTATAGTGCAGGGCCCAGCACGGAATTCTGCAAGCGGTGATAGTGTTTCAAACCTGAAATCATCAGACGCATGCACCGCCGGCTTCTAGGACCGTAAGTGGCGCCGCACGCTACAATAAGACCGTGGCCTCCATGAGATATTTGGCCGCGCTTAGTGTCGCTGCCGCCCTGCACGCCGCCCCGGCGATCTTTCCGTTAAAAGACATCCGCCCAGGACAAAAAGGCATTGGGCGAACGGTATTCTCCGGTTCTAAGGTCGAGGATTTTCAAGTCGAGGTTCTCGGTGTGCTCGAAAATATCGGGCCGCGCCAATCGGTCATTCTCGCCCGGCTTTCCGGCGGGCCGCTCGCGGAAACCGGCGTCATGCAGGGCATGAGCGGATCTCCGGTTTATATCGACGGAAAGCTGGTTGGAGCAGTCGCGCTCGGATTTCCACAGGCGAAGGAAGCCATTGCCGGCATTCGTCCGATTGAAGACATGCTGCGCATCGAGCCGGATACTAAAAACATCCGGCTCGCGGCGACGCCGCGGCAGAAGTACCTGACCGGCGATCTTCGATTGGAGGAAATCGCAACGCCTGTCTCGTTCTCCGGCTTTTCGGCGTCCACACTGGAACATTTCGCGTCGCAATTGCGCGATCTCGGAATGGACCCGCGCCAGGGCGTTTCCGGCGGCGGCAATCCGCCGGACCGGCTCGGCGACCCCAAAAAACTCGAGCCCGGATCGATGATCAGCGTGCAGCTTCTTTCGGGCGATATGAGCGTCAGCGCGGACGGCACAATTACCGCGATTGACGGTGATCGCGTGTACGCCTTCGGCCACCGCTTCCTGTCCTCGGGTTTTACCGAGATGCCGTTTGCCCGCGCGGAAGTTCTCGCGCTGCTGCCGAACCTGGCTTCGTCCTTCAAGATTTCGCAAGCCAAAGAATGGATGGGCGCGATTACGCAGGACCGCGACACGGCGATATCCGGGCTCACGGGCCGGCGCGCGGCCATGTCGCCGATGGAGATCCGGGTGGGCAATAACACCTACCACATGAGCGTGGTTCAGGACCGCGTGATGACGCCGTTAGTGGCGCAGATGGCTGTATTTTCCGCGATCGACTCGACTGAGCGCGCGGTGGGCGCGGCGACTTACGCTATTCGAGGCCGAGCGGATTTCGATGGTGGATCGGTGAAGCTCGACAACATCTATAGCGGAGACGTGAACGTGGCGGCACTTGCATCTATCGGCACAGCCGCGCCGCTCTCTTACGCTTTGGGGAGCGGGTTCGACGCGTTCCGGCTTAAGGATATTTCCCTCGAAGTGGTTCCGTTGTCAACGCGTAATCAGTTGCAAATCGCCGATCTCGCGGGGCCTCGCCACGCGAGTCCGGGCGATGATGTGGATCTCACGCTGGTGCTCTCCGGAGAGAACGGCTCGGAGAGCGTCAAGAAGACTCACTACAAAATCCCGGTTGGCGCGCCCACGGGCCCGCTGTACGTGACTGTTTCGGACGCCACGGCGGCCAATCTTGTAGACGTGCAGAACGCGATGGCATCGCCGGCGCGTTCGCCGGCACAGGTACTGGGATTATTGAACGGCCTGCGTTCCAATACAAACGCGTACGTACGCGTGTGGCGAGCTGAGCCGAATTACGCTATCGACGGGCGGGAACTGCCCGGCCTGCCCGCCTCCATGGCGATCGTTCTCGGCAAGACTCAAACCGGGGCGCAGAATCTGCTCGCCGCCCGCGGAGCGAAGGTCGCGGAGATCGAGATTCCGGCGGGAGAGAACGTCGTTTCCGGATCGAAGACGATTCAAATTGAGGTTAAGGAATGAGATTTTTGCTCCCGCGCTTCACTGGGCCAGCGCACAACGCCGCCCGGTGCGGCGGGGTACCGGTCGGACGCCGGAGGGTTTGGTCCCGCGCCGGGTGCTGTGCGCTGTTTGCCGCCGCGCTCTGTTCCGCCGCGACGACGCAAACCTGGGAGATGAGCGGTTATAACGATTTTTCTCGCGGCAAGCTGAATGGGTTGTCTGTAACGCGGGAAGGCCGGCTGGTTCCCGGGCCCCAAATCCACATGATTTTCGATTCCGGCCAAGCCGATATTTGGAGCGTCGCCGCGGCGCCGGACGGGTCGTATTATTTAGGCACCGGAAATCGCGGGCGATTGTATCGTGTTTTCCCGGATGGCAAAAGCGCGCTGGTTTGGACTTCCGATCAGCCCGAAATCTTCGCGGTCGCGGTAGATGCGAAAGGCGTTGTTTACGCGGGCACATCGCCGGATGGAAAAATCTATCGCATTGAAAACGGCAAAGCCGCCGAGTACTTCTCGCCCGAAGCGCGCTACATTTGGGCGCTGGCGTTCGCGCCGGACGGATCGCTGTACGCCGGGACGGGCGACGAAGGAAAAATCTTTCGCGTGAACGCGCCGGGGCAGGGAAGCATCTTCTATGAAACGGGGCAGTCGCATGTGACCGCGCTCGCTTTCGATCCGCAAGGCCGGCTTTTGGCTGGAAGCGAGCCTAATGGGCTGCTGTACCGGATCACATCGCAAGGCAAAGCGTTCGTGCTTTACGATTCCAGCCTGCCGGAGATTCGCGCCATCGTGCCGGCTCCGGATGGAACGATCTACGCAGCCGCGCTCGGAGGAAGCATCGCAAAGCGAGTAGGAGCGGCTTCGGCAGGAGGCGCGGCCGCCGCGCTTTCCGCGGTTCCAACAATCACGACGACCGTCACGGTTACGGATCAGCAGAGTGGGATAAATATTGCGCCCAAGCCGGAAGCGCCGAAGGCTTCCGCCTCTTCATCCGCGGCCCAGAGCACAGTAACAACTTCCTCCGCCACGACTGAAGCGACGGGCGTGGAACGCTCCGCGCTTTACAAGATCGCTCCTGATAACGCGGTGGAGACGATTTGGACCTCCAAAGACGAGAACATTTACGATCTGGCACTGCAGGGCTCGTCGTTGGTATTTGTCACCGACGCCCAGGGCCGCGTTTACAGAATGGATAATTCGGCGAACGGCGCGCCGACGCTGGTGGCGCAAGCGAATGAGGGGGACGCGACGCGGTTGCTGGCTTCTTCCAAAGGATTGCTGGCTGCCACCGGCAGCATGGGGAAACTGCTGCGCTTTGAAGATGGCCGGGCGGGAAACGGGTGGTTCGAATCGCCAGTCCATGACGCCGGAACAGTAGCCCGTTGGGGGCGCCTGAGCTGGCGTGGAAACAACGCTGGAGTAACGTTCCGCACACGCACCGGCAATTCCGCACGGCCCGATTCCACTTGGAGCGACTGGTCCGAGGCGATTTCGAACCCCGCGCAATCGGGCGTCTCGAGCCCGAACGCGCGTTACATTCAATGGCGGGCGGAATTCTCCGGCGCTTCCGGCGCTCTGGACGACGTCAGCGTCGCGTATTTGCCTCAGAATACGCCGCCGGTAGTTCGCAGCATCAACGTGATTGCGGTTCCAAGCCCCGCGAAAGCCCCGGCGTCCACTTCGTCGTCGGCCAGTTACTCGGTTACGGTCACCGATACTCCGGACGGTTCATCGTCCGCATCGACCGGCGCGCAGCCGATCTCGCGCGGCGCGGGGCAGCAAATCCAGGTCTCCTGGCAAGCGGACGACCCGGATGGAGATCGCCTGATTTATAGCCTCTATTTTCGCGGCGAAGAAGAAACACAGTGGAAACTTCTCCGCGCCAACATGACGGAATCGACCTACACGCTCGACGGCGACGTCTTGGCCGACGGCCGGTATTTCTTCCGCGTCACGGCTTCGGACCGTCCGTCGAATCCGGTTAATCTCGCGCGTGAAGCCGAGCTTGTAAGCGCCCCCGTCGCGATCGACAACACTCCTCCGGTAGTCACGCCCGGCACTGTACGCAAGAACGGCGGCGTGCTCGAGTTGGATGTCACCGCTGAAGACCGAGCCTCCGCCTTGCGCCGCTGCGAATACTCTGTCGATGCCGGACCATGGACGCCCGTTGAGGCCGCGGACGGCGTGACGGATTCACCTCGCGAGAGCTTCCCGATCCGGCTCGAAGGATTTCCCACAGGCGAGCACTTGCTCTCGATCCGCGTCTATGATGCGGCGGGGAATGCGGGATTGGCGAAGGTCGTCGTCAGGTAGGACAAGCTTCAGCTTGTCCCGGACACGCTTCAGCCTGTCGTACAAGCTCCAGCTTGTTCTACGGTGTGATAGCATGCTCTAAAGTTCAAGGAGGTTCAGCATGCGTGTTTACGTGATCGGCATGGCAGCGGTCCTCACAGCCGCTCTGACCATGGGACAGCAACAAGGCAAGGGAGGCACACCCGCGATGAAGCTTTTCGCCTCGTCGGCGGATGTTCAGGCGCTGATCGCCAAGGCCAAGGCCGAGAGGAAAGAAAATCAGCCGACCGTTTCGTTGCCGATCCTCCAACTGGCTCCGTATAACGCTAATCTCGAATACCGCGCTTCGGTCGGCCCGGCCGCGGTGCACGAAAAAGAAGCGGAAATGTTTTACGTGATCGACGGCTCCGCCACGCTGACGACCGGCGGTAAGCTCACCAGCGAAACGCGTAATGGCGATAATCTGACGGGAACGGGAATTGAGGGCGGCCAGTCTCGCACGGTTTCGAAAGGCGATTTCGTTATCGTTCCCGAGAATACGCCTCACTGGTTCGGCAAAATCGACAATGTGATCGTTTTGATGTCGATTCACGTGCCGCGCACTTCCGCGGGACACTAAAGATGCGCCTGCGACGATTGTCGGGCCGGATGGTTTCCGGCGTGCGGTGGCCAACCGCGCTGGGCGAGGGTCTTTAGAAAAGGTCGGCAAGCGGGTTGGCAACCCGCTGCAGGTTGGCAACCTGCCCCACAAGAAAGCTTTCAATTTAAGTAAAAGTGTATTCGGGAAACGTGTATTGGATGGGTGTGGATGTCGGCACAGGCGGCACCCGCGCGGTTCTTCTCGATTCAGGAGGCAAGCTTGCGGCTAGCGTAACTGCCGCGCATGAGGATATGCGCATGGAGCGCCCGCTGTGGGCCGAGCAGCGCCCGGAGGACTGGTCGCAGGCGGCGATCCAAGCTATTCGCGGAGCGCTAAACCAAGCGGGCGCGCGCGGAGCAGACATCCGCGGGATCGGATTATCCGGCCAAATGCATGGCTTGGTGATGCTCGATGCGCATGACCACGTCATCCGCCCCGCGCTGATCTGGTGCGACCAGCGGAGCCAGCCGCAGGTCGACTGGATCAACCAAACCATTGGCCGGGAGAATGTTCTTAAATTCATCGCGAATCCGATGCTGACCGGGTTCACGCTTCCCAAGTTGCTGTGGGTGCGCGATAACGAGTCTGCAAATTTCGAGCGAGTTCGAAAGATTCTGCTGCCCAAAGACTACGCGCGGTTTTGCCTTACGGGGGATTACGCGACCGAAGTTTCAGACGCATCGGGAACGGGAATGTTCGATGTGATGCAGCGGCGCTGGTCTTTCGAGATGATGAACGATCTCAAACTGGACCGGAGCATCCTTCCGCGCGCGCACGAATCTGCCGAAATCACTGGTAGGGTTAGCCGCCAAGCCGCGGAATCGACCGGCCTCGCCGTGGGTACTCCCGTCGTTGGCGGAGGCGGCGATCAGGCGGCGAGCGCGGTGGGTAACGGCATCGTGGAGCCGGGGATCGTTTCTTGCACGCTCGGCACATCGGGCGTGGTGTTCGCGGATATGGAAACGCCCGCCTACGATTCGCTCGGGCGAGTACATACGTTTTGCCATGCGGTGCCGGGCAAATGGCACGTGATGGGGGTGACACAGGGAGCGGGCTTGAGTCTGCAGTGGTTTCGCAACCGCCTTGCCGTGGGCGCAAGCTATGACGAGCTGATGGACGAAGCGGCAACCGCGGGACCCGGCTGCACCGGCCTTTATTGGCTGCCGTACCTGATGGGCGAGCGCTCGCCGCATCTCGATTCCACGGCGCGCGGCGGCTGGATCGGTCTTACGGCGCACCACACGCGCGCGGATTTGATTCGCTCGGTGGTCGAAGGCGTGTCCTATAGCCAGAAAGATTGTCTCGACATCATCGCCGCCCTCGGCGGCGAGACATCGACTGTGCGCCTTTCCGGTGGAGGTTCGCGCAGCTTGTTCTGGCGCCAGGTTCTAGCCGATATTTTCGGCAAACGCGTCGCGCGGATGGAAACGCAGGAGGGGTCCGCTTACGGCGCAGCCCTGTTGGCGATGGTCGGCACCGGAGAATACTCGAGCGTTCCTGAAGTTTGTAAAGCGGTTTTGCGCGAAGTCGATGGTTTGGCGCCGCGGGCCGCGGAAGCGAAGATCTACGCCCAAGGGCATCGCGTTTTTCAATCGCTGTATCCAGCGCTGCGGCCGTTTTTCGCCGCCACTACTTCTTCATAAAACGCTCGAACCCGCGCCGCGCGTCTTCTGTCATACGCGCAATTGCGTTTATCTCGATGCCCGCGTCAAGCGCGGCATCGAAGGGCATGGAATCGATGTGGTGCAGAAGCTTCTTTGTGAGCGTAATGGCGGAGGCAGACCGTTCGGCTAACGCGCCCACGTACTGCTCGACTTTGGCATCAAATTCCTCATCGTGATACATGCGCGTGATCATGCCGATATCCCGCGCCGCGCGGGCGCCGATGGGATCGCCGACGGCGAGCAAGTCGAACGCGCGTTTTTCGCCGACCGAGCGTCGCAGCAGGCTCATCACCATGGCGGGCACAAAGCCGACCTTCACCTCCGGGTAGCCGAACTGCGCCGATTCCGCGGCAAGCACAACATCACAAGCGGTCGCGATCCCGCATCCGCCGCCAAACGCGCGGCCACGCACGGCCGCGATGACCGGCTGCGGATGCGCGCGCAGTGCTCGAAATAAGCCTGCGAGAGATCGCGCCGACTCCCGATGTTTCAGCACATCCGCGCCGGAAGATTCTCGCAGCGCGGCGATGTCCATGCCCGCGCAGAAATCTTCCCCCGCTGCGCCAATCACCACAACGCGCACCGCTTTATTCAATGCCGTGAGGCTTAGCGAATGCGCAAGTTCCTCAATCATCCGCTCGTTAATCGCGTTTCGCTTCTCAGGCCGGTTCAGCGTAATGCGTGCGACGGCGCCCGTGAGCCGGTACTCAATCAACGTCGATCTCCATGCGCAGCAGCGCGCTCGAATAAGTTTTCCCTTGCGGGTCGGCCTTAAGCGCGAGTGTTCCTCCGCCATCCAGGCTTTGATGCAGTAGGAAATTCAACGCGCCGAGGTTGGGTAGCTCGAAACGCTCCACCTCGCCGAGGCAGACGCCCATGAAATGTTGCTTCACCCGTTCCGCGGTAACCTCTCGAACCAGGAGCGGATAATATTCAGGTTTGCGCGCGATCAGTCCGATGTTGGCCGTATCGCCCTTATCGCCCGAGCGCGCGTGCGCCAGCTCGATCAGCTTTCGCTTGGCCACAAAGTTACCTCCGGTTTCACTTCGTGTTTGGAGATCAGTGCAGGCCAGTATGCCACAATGTCTTCCACGTGCGGCCGGCCGAGGCCCAATCCCGAGACTACGGGCGGGCCGTTCAGCGCGAGCGGCGGAATTTCGCGCGTGAAGCGCTCGACGGCGGCGCGATCCTGTCCTCGAACGCCGAACCGCAGGACCACTTCGGCAAGCTCCGGAGCAACGTCGGGAGACGGCTCCGCCGCCGGAATTCCGTGGCAGGCATTCGCGCCCAAAAACTCCGCGCGGATTTCCTCAAATTGAAGACCCAAATGGTCGAGCCGCTTGCGGAGAATCTGCTCGGCCGCACGAGCTTTCTTGTAGGCGTCCGGCCAGGCGTATACCATCGACCCGAGTGCCTTGAACCCAGCGATGTAACTGATCGAAACCTTGTAGAAAGCCGTCGGCGGCCGTCCCTTTATTCCGCGAAAGCGCACGCGGTCCGGACCGCATTGGTCGAGCTGAATCGTCGTGAAGTCCGCGATGCAGTCGGCGGTGATGTACTCGCGCGGGTCTCCCATTTCATAAAGCAACTGCTCCTTCACTGATGCGACCGTCACCCGCCCGCCGGTTCCTGCGTGTTTGGTGATGACGAAGGTCCCATCGGGCTCAGCTTCCACGATCGGATAGCCGACACCGGCAAGGTCCGGGATGGTTTCCCAATCATACTGGCAATTTCCGCCCGTACATTGCGCGCCGCACTCGATGGTGTGCCCGGCAATGGTACCGGCGGCGAGTTTATCCCAATCGTCCTCTCCCCATCCGAACTCGTGAATCGTCGGTGCCAGCCCGAGCGCCGTGTCCGTAACGCGCCCTGTAATGACAATATCCGCGCCGCCACGCAGCGCTTGAACGATCGGAAATGCCCCGAAGTAAACATTGGCGCTTTGCACCTGCGAGCGGATGACGGAGAGCGGCGCGCCGGTCTCCATATTCTTCAAGTCGATTCCGCGATTGAGTAGCTCGTCGAGCTGCGGAAGAAGGTCGTCTCCGGCCACAACCGCGATCTTAATTGGAATACCGAGCCGTTCTGCCACCGCGTCCACGGCATCGGCGCAGCCCTTCGGATTTATGCCGCCGGCGTTCGCAATCACGCGCACGCGTCGCCGCGTCAGATCGGGCAGAACGCGCCCGATCATCTCCACGAAGTCGCGCGCATACCCGGCTTTCGGATCGCGCGCGCGCTGCTTCTGGAGGATGGACATCGTGACTTCCGCCAGATAATCGAGGGTGAGATAGTCGATCGGCCCGCGGCGCACCTGGTCCACCGGCGCTTCGAGCGAGTCGCCCCAGAAGCCTTGCCCGTTCGCGATGCGAATCATAGACTGTTATTGAATATGTCGCCAGATTCGAGCGGTCGCAAACAGCGCCAAATGCCGAATATTCGTGGTTGCCATCACGGCTTGATCGCGTTCGTTATTAAAGGCGGCTGCTTGGGCGGCCAAGATCATGTCCGCGTCCACTGATGAGTCATCCGCGGATTGGCGACCGGCATTCCTAGCCGTGGCCCAGAACTCGGCGGCCTTCAGCATGACCGGCGTGGTGAGTGGCGCGTACTGAAGCATTTCTTTCAATGCGTCCAGCCTGGCGATTCCCGCCGTCTTACTGGCGCGGAGTAACTCACGGCGCACCTCGTAGTCGGCGATCTCCGGAATCACGATTTTGAAACCAGAATACGCGAGCAGAGCCAGCCAGTTCTTGCATTCTTCATTCTCAGGGGAGCTTCTCGGATTCGTAACCATCCCAAGTGGGCTGGCGTCCAGCAGGACTATTTTGCTCACGAGAAAAGCTTGTACCCTACAGGACGATTCTCATCTAGTCCCCTCCGGAGAACTTCAAACGTCTCACGCTGCTCCATTTCGTCGCCCTGCGACCAGCTATCCAGGAGGCGTGAAAGCTCCATGGAGCCAGAGGCTCTATTGATTGTCTTGATGGGAGCGACTGCTTCGCGAGATGCATCGTTTCGGGTTGTCTGAGCCATCTAGTTAAATATTACTAGGTTGGCTCTTTGACACGCCTGAGGAGAGCAGCCGCTGGGCGATTCTTCTCCGGAGACCGATGGTATTCACTGGGTCGCGCTTCGTGAAGCGCCGCAGGACCGCGAGGTTCGTGCGCAGTGCATCCCCTTCCGAACAGGCCGCGAGCACGGTCCGGGCGCTGGTCTCGATAAGATCCATCGAGTCCGAGGCAAATACCGCAGCGATCTCGGACGCGTGCTCGGCGCCAATTTTGCGGGCGCGCAGCGTTGCCGATTCCATGGCATATGTGTTCATTAACACGTCCGTGATCGCGGCGATTACTTCCTGTTGCTCCTCCAGCTTGTCCCCGAATCTCTCGTACGCGACGCCTAGCAGGAACATTCCCACCTTTTTCGCGTTTGCGATGGAGTCGGATTCCGCCACCGGGCCGCTTAAAATCTCCGACTGAAGCTTTTTGACCGCTTCGACCAGCGGTAGAGTGCCCCGCTGTGCGCGCTTCAAAAGCATGCCCGTGGCGAGAAGGCGATTGATCTCATTCGTCCCCTCAAAAATCCTGTTGATGCGCGAGTCGCGGTAGGCGCGCTCGACCGAATAGTCCTGATGGTAGCCGTAACCGCCGTGAATCTGGACGCCTTCATCCACCACGTAATCCAACATCTCGGAGGCGAACACTTTCACGAAGGAGCACTCCGCCGCGAATTCCTCCACTGCTTTCAGCACCCGCCGCGGCGCATCGGGAGCATCCCAGGAGAAGCCGGCCAATTGCGCCTGGATGTCCCCCACCACGCGATACGACATGCTCTCGTTGGCGAAAATGCGAATCGCCATTCCCGCGAGCTTTTCCTGAATCAGCCCGAAGTCGGCGATTAATTTTCCGAACGCCTTCCGCTCCTTGGCATAGCGCAGCGAGACCGCCAGAACATCGCTTGCGCCGCCGTGCGCGAAAAGCCCCAGTTTCAGGCGCCCGATGTTCAGGATGTTGAACGCGATGATGTGGCCGCGGCCGATCTCGCCCAATACGTTTTCAACAGGAACCTTGACGTTATCGAAATAAACGGCCGTGGTGGAGCTGCCCTTGAGCCCCATCTTTTTCTCTTCCGCCCCCGGCGCCACGCCAGGCCACTGCCGTTCCACCAAAAACGCGGTGAACTTTTCACCACCGATCTTCGCGAAGACTGTGTATAAGTCGGCGATGCCGCCGTTCGTGATCCACATCTTCTGGCCGTTCAAGATATAGTGCTTCCCGTCCGGCGAAAGGTCTGCGCGCGTGCGCGCCGCGAGCGCATCCGATCCCGCGTGCGGCTCAGTCAAAGCGTATGCCGCGATCAATTCGGCCGCGGCAAGCCGCGGTAGGTATTTTTGCTTTTGTTCCTCGGTTCCGAACAGCAGAAGGGGAAGCGTTCCAATCCCTACTTGGCCGCCATGGCAGGCCGCATAAGAACCATCGCCGGCGACGCCCGCGGAAATGATCATCATCGTCGCGAGGTCCATTTCCATGCCGCCGTATTTCTCAGGCAAAAATGCGGCAGTGAGGCCAAGCTCCGCCGATTTGCGGAGCACGCATTTGAGCACGTCGAAGTTCTGGTGCTGGATCTCGTCGAGATGCGGGGCGATCTCCCGATTCCAGAACTCCTCGGTGGTTTTTGCGATGGCGCGGTGCTCCGTAGTGAAATATTCGGGCGAGAAGACGCTCTCGGGTGTCGCCTGTTCCAGAAGAAAATATCCGCCGCGCACGCTAATTTAGCCTTTCGAAAATACCTGCAGCGCCCTGGCCGCCGCCGATACACATGGTCACCATGCCGTAACGCGCCTGACGGCGAGTCATCTCGCGCAAAATCGTCGCCGTGAGCTTCGCGCCCGTGCAGCCTAATGGATGGCCGAGCGCAATGGCGCCTCCGTTTACGTTCAGCTTCTCAAGATCGAGCCCGGCTTCCCGAATCACCGCCAAAGCCTGCACCGCGAAGGCTTCGTTCAACTCGATCAGATCGACATCCGCTAGCTTTAGCCCCGCCAAGTCCAGCGCCTTCGGAATGGCCTTCACCGGGCCGATGCCCATAATCTCGGGCGGCACTCCGGCGACTGAGAAGCTGACGAAGCGCGCCTTCGGCTTCAGCCCCAACTCCCGTGCACGGGGTTCCGACATTACCAGCGCCATGGCCGCGCCGTCGCTGGTTTGCGAAGAGTTTCCCGCGGTTACAGTTCCCTCGGCATGAAATACCGGCTTGAGTTTGGCGAGCGCTTCCATCGATGTATCCGCGCGCGGCCCTTCGTCTTTTTGAAAAACGGTCAACCGCTCCGAAGCACGCCCATTGTCCAGCTCGACATTCACGACATCCACGGGAACAATTTCGTCCGCGAATTTTTTCTCTTGCTGCGCGCGGAGCGCATTTTGATGACTCCGCAACGCAAACCGGTCCTGCTCCTCCCGCGAGATGCCGTATTTCCGATACAGGCGTTCCGCGGTGAGGCCCATGCCGATATAGGTCTCAGGCAGATGATCCACCAGCCAAGGATTCGGCGAGAACTTGTTGCCCGTCATCGGCACCAGGCTCATCGATTCAGCGCCGCCCGCGAGTATAGTGTGGGCTCCTCCCGCGCGAATGCGGTCGGCGGCCATTGCGATGGACTGCAAGCCCGAGGAGCAGAACCGGTTAATGGTGACTCCAGGAACGGAATCGGGCAGGCCGGCGCGAAGGGCCGCCAGGCGGGCCATATTCAGGCCCGACTCTGCCTCCGGCATCGCGCAGCCCACAATCACATCGTCAATGGATGCCTTATCCACTTGAGGATGGCGTTTCAGAACGCCTTCGATCACAACGGCGGCCAGGTCGTCGGGGCGACTATTCTTTAGCGCTCCCCGGCCGGCCTTGCCCACGGCCGTTCGGACGCAATCTACGATAACAGCTTCCATTAATTCCTTAGAGGCTTCCCTACTTTCAGCATATGCGCGATGCGCTCCTGGGTTTTTGCATTTCCGCATAAACTCAGGAAGGCCTCGCGTTCGAGATCGAGCAAGTACTGTTCGGACACGACTTGCTCGCCGGTAAGCCGGCCGCCGGACAGCACGTGTGCGAGCTTTTCCAGCACCACGACATCGTGATCCGAGATGTAGCCGCCCTGACGATACGTCCAGACTCCGAGCTTTAGTGTGGCGAACGCGGCATCTCCGCCGACTTTAACGTGCGCTCGCGGGGGCGGCGTGTAGTCGAGAGAAAGTTCCAGCGCGAGCTCTTTTGCATCTCCGATCAAACGATCCGGATTCATGGTGACACGGTCCGCGGCGGTGAGAAAACCAAGCTGCCGCGCTTCTTCGGCGCTGCTTGAGACTCTGGCCTGACCGATCAATTCGCCTGCCTTGCGCGAGTCGCCTAACCGCAGAAGCATCTCCTTGCAGCCACCCGCGGCTGGGATAACGCCCACGCCGACCTCTACCAAACCCATATACGTTTCCACGGATGCCTGCATGCGAGCCGCGTGAAGACAAACCTCGCACCCCCCGCCGAGCGCGCGCGAGAACGGGGCGGCGACCACCGGTTTTTTCGAATATTTGATGGCCAGATTCATCTGCTGAAAGCGATGAATCATGTCATTGATGTCGTCCCAATCGCCGTTTTGCGCCGCGAATAACACCAGTCCGATGTTCGCTCCGGCGCTAAACATTTCGCCCTGGTTGGCGATGATCATGGCGTTGAAGTTGCGCTCGGTTTCTTCGAGACCGGCATGGATCATGCGGAAATGATCCTCGCCGAGCGCATTGACCTTGCTGTGAAATTCGACGCACAGCACGCCGTCGCCCAAGTCGAGCAAGGAAGCACCCGGATTGGTCTTGATGCGCTGCTCGCGCTTTAGAATTATCCCCGGTTCCGAGAAAGGCCTGTACTGCGCGGCCGCAAAATCGAAATACTTGGTCCCATCGCACCGAGGCTCATAAAGCGATTTCGCCCCAGCGCTCCGCATCCGCAGCGTATTCTCCGGCAGCCGCCGGCCCTCGGCTTCCAGCTTCGCGCAGACTTCTTCGAACCCGATCGCATCCCACAGCTCGAATGGCCCCAGTTTATGAGCGTAGCCCCAGCGCATGGCGCGATCCATTTCGACGATGCGGTCCGAAATTTCGGGCACGCTTTCGGCTGAATACACGAAGTAGTCACTCAACAATTTCCAAAGAAATGTTCCGGCACGGTCCGTGCCATGGATCAATGTGCGTAAGCGCTCACCGATATCTTCGGTTCCGCGCACGGCGTCCACAGCGGGAAATTTCGGTTTCTGCGCGGGGTGATATTCGAGAGTCTTCAAATCCAGCGCGTAAATGGTTTTTTCTTTGCCTATGCGCTTGTAATAGCCTTGTCCCGATTTTTCTCCCAGCCAACCGTGCTCCTGCATTTTGCGATGGAACTCCGGCATCGGGAAGCGCTCGCGCCAGGGGTCCTTCGGGAGCGCGCGATACAAATTGTCGGAAACTAACGAAGCCACGTCGAGGCCGATGATATCCAGCAGGCGGAAGGTGGCGCTCTTAGGCAGGCCGATCAGAGGACCGGTAAGCGCGTCGACCTCCTCCACGGTGAACCCTTGCTCCACGGTGAGCTTCGCCAGCGTGCCGAGTAGAAATATGCCGATGCGGTTGCCGATGAAATTCGGCGTGTCCTTACAGCGAACGATGCCTTTGCCGAGGCGCCGCTCGGCGAAACCCGAAACGAATTCAAGTAGGGCATCATCGGTGGCGGGGCCCGGAATTAACTCCAACAGATGCAGATACCGCGGAGGGTTGAAAAAATGCGTTCCCAGGAAGTTGGCGCGCAACTCGGGAGAGAATCCGTCCGCGATTTGTCGTAGCGGAATGCCGCTCGTATTCGTAGACAGAATCGCATCCGCCCTACGCAGTGGCTCGATCTTTTTTAACAGGGCCCTTTTAGCATCGAGGTTCTCGACAATGGCCTCAAGGACCCAGTCGCATTGCGCGATCTCATGTAGGTCGTCGTCAAAGCTCCCAGGTGTTATCAGCGCGGCCGAGGACTCGACGAAAAACCCGCCCGGCCGCTGCTTCAAAGCGGCCTCGACGCCTTTGCGCGCGGCCTCGGAGGTAAGGTCCAGCAGCAAGGACGGAATGCCGGCATTCGCGAAATGGGCCGCAATCCGGGACCCCATTGTTCCCGCTCCGAGGACGGCGACGCGTGAGATGGTTCGCATCGGAACCAGTGTAGCGTTGCCGGGCAGCGGCACTTGGTCATTACCCGTCGCTTGGCGGAACGAGTTACCGGAGGAAACTCGGACGATTTATTGCTGCGTTTCCACAACACACCGGCACCGACCGACGCGCTAGTTGCTACTAGACGTTGTTTCCGGAGAGAAAAGCGTAATTCGCGGAAAATAAGTTAAATATCTAGCCGCGTCGCGCGTGAGCAAACCAAGCCGTTCTACCGCGGCATGCGCTCCGATATAGAAGTCCGGTAGCGGCGATCGCCGTTGGCCGCCACGCCGGCGATATTGTACGAAACATTGGCCCGCCAAAAATCCCGCTTCCCAGGGCAGCGCTTCCCGCCGGTAAATGGCGGCCGGAACTGCCGTGTCCAATTCCTCAATCGTCGGATACCCAACGGAAACTTCCGCATAGATCACGGGATTGATCATGAGGATGCTGCGCTCGGCCAATTCGGACAGAACTCGCGCAGACCATTCCCCCCAAACGGGATCTTGAGTGGCAACATCCAGTATGATGTTGCTGTCCACGAGCACGCCCCGGCAACCAGTCAAACGCGAGTTTAAATCCGGGAAAACCGATATCATTTGCGCCGTTTCGTTTTTGGCGCCTCGCCGCGAGTCAACGCGAGTATCTCGTCAGTAGTCATGCGGGTTCTCGCGCTCCCACGCAGCAACTGCACCGCAATCTGCCCTCGGGTAAGACCGGCGGGCTGGCGCTTCGCCTTGCGAATCCGGGCGTGATCCTTGCCTAGCTCAAACTCAACTTCCGTATGAGGGAGGAAGCCCAGGCGATTACGAATATCCTGGGGAATCGTCACTTGGCCCTTGGTAGTAATCTGCACGGTAATACTCCTACTGTCGAGTGTAGCGCGCTTTGGGGGAACTTGAGTATGGCGCGACTACGCCACTTCCAAGCCCACCCATCCCGGCAAACTCGACGGCTGGCCGCCCTCGAAGATTACCCGGCGGGTCTTCGGGAAGGGGAGGCCGGTTTGGATCGCCCGTTGATAGATGGGAGACTCGCGCAGGATGCCGCGGAAATCGGGGTTTTGGGTGTCAAGGAAGGAGATTTTAGAAAGCACTCCGCCGCCCCAGCCGAGCGAGAGCAGGCAGGCGTTCGGGTTGGACGAAATCTCCGCTAAACGCTGCTCCAGGGCTTCGGCCTTCGCACCCAATCCTGGCAGGCCGGCCCACAACGCATACTGTTTGTGCTTCGCCAACTGACCCGAGGCGTACTTATTCGCGGCTTGGAAAAGGCGGGAACGATCCTGCGGAGAATCTTCGTTCCAGGCACCTTCGAAAGCCGTCCCGGGAACCGCCATCTCAGCGAATAACGGCGTGCTCTCGTCGATGTGCCGCGGATCGGAAGATCCGCGCGCCGATTTCCACCCGAGCTCGAACTTTTCCGGCCCGCGAGGCACTAGGGTGGAAACGCGCAGAAGGTAAATCTTCATGGCCGAGTACGCGCCAACGCCCGAGTCGCTCGCGCCGACGCGTTTGGCCCGAGGCACGTCTTCCAGCTTCGCAGCCGGGTTCCTGGGCGCGCGCTCGGCGCCCGACATGCGCTCGGCCAAATCGTGAATTGTTTTTTCGCTCCAGCGGTCGAAGACAGCGCCGGTACGCAGCGCGCCCTTGATGGCCGTGGCGGGCAAATAGGGCCCTGAGGTTGAGGCCGCGAACGTCGGTATGAATAAATGCTCGGCGCGCGCTTTCTCCCAGACCGGGATGGAACTCGTGTGCTCAAACGGAATGCGCCGGCCGGCGAAATTTTGCGCGAATCCTCCCCATGAACCGAAGTCGAGCTTCTCGGCTTTCTTCAACTGCGCCAGATAGCCATCCAGCCTGGGGCCCTTCGCGAGCAGCTTGAAAATACGGCGTTGATCCAAGACGTTCACGTGATCGCGCCAGACCATATAGTCGATGGGCGCGAGCTTCTGCCCATCTCCGACCAAGGTCGGCGTGAGGCACGTGACACGGTATCTCATGCCGCGGACCTCACCGGTTCCACGTTGAGCGGAACCGGAATCCAGAAAGCAAAGCCCGACCGGTAGACGGGGTGTGGGAATCCTTCCGGCGCAACATCGGTGGCGGATCCACGCGGCTCGCGCGCAGCCACCAGCACCGAGCCTTCGGCGATCATCCGCGTGTTGCGCTTAAGCTCTCCCCAACCAGCGTGGCTCTCCACGCGTCCGCCTCGCGCGATTACGGAATAGTTGCCGCGGGCCCAGTCGATCGAATCGTCCTGGCCGGGATGGAATAGCGAAAGCAGCCACCAGCCAGTCTCTCCCGGCGTGTCGGCGGAGGACAAAAGCCCGGATTCCCGCTCGATGATTTCGATCTCCGCACGGCCCCAGCCGCGCGATCGCTCGCCGCCGAAGCCGGAATCGCCCAAGAGGCGCAGCGCGCCCGTCACACGCGCTTTCCAAGCTTCGCGCGCGGCCTCGTTCGCGAACGCCACGGCGGTCCAGAATCCCGCGTTGGGCGCAAACTCCAGGCAGGCGGTTGAATGCGGAGCGACGCCCGCGCCGCCGCGATCCACGGCCGCGCTGGATCTCACGGAAACGCGAAACGGCCCTTGCGTGCCCATGGCAATCAATGCCTCACTAGCGCCGTCAACGGCTAATCCCTCTTCGGAAATCGCCTTGCCGCTCACAAGCGACTCGATCGTGTGCAGCGGTACGAAGCGCGCTGCCTTCCAGCGCACCTTGGAAGATGCCGGCGGCGGCCATAGATTGCGCGGAGGCGGTACGTACATCGTCTCGCCATTAAAGGGAAAACAAGAACTGAAGCAAACCGCTGGCTCCGGTGTTCTAGCCGTGGCTTCGAGCCACTCCTCGAGCATGCCGAGGCGAGCCATGGCCCCCGTCACGGCAGAATAAAGCGAATCGCTGTGATACATACGATCGACGCGATCGCGATCGCCTGAATCGGAGCCGATGCGCCACGGACCGGTGGGCCTCAGTCTGATCACTAAGTAGGACATGCCTCAGCTTGTGCTACGCCAGTTTCTCCGCCAGCGCGCCGTTCTTAGTAGCCGCCTGCACCTGCCCGAGATCGGGCCCCGAAGCCAGCTCCACTTCTTCGCCGCCGGAGGAATAAAAGTCGCGGTTGCGCCACATCATTTTTACATTGGAAAAGCGCACGCGTCCGCTGCCGCGCGACCCCCCGCCGCCCAGAGCGTCATCCTCCAAAAGCCTCAGCCCTTCGAGCAGCCGTGGCGGCAACGCCTTGTCCTCATCGCAAAGGATATCGAGCACCATGCGGACGCGGAATCGCGCTCCGGCGGGCACGCGCTCCAATGTTCGCGGGTTGGCTTGTGAAGTGATGCGGTCGATGGCGTTCTCACTTTTCACTTCCGTGATTTCATCATCCAGGTTTTCGCGCATTTGCGCGGTGATGCTGTCCTGATCCAGCGGAGCGTCGTAGATCGTTAGCCGTGCCGGGCTGGCAACTTTGGATTCCAGCGCTTCGCCTTCCACGCGCTCCAGGCGGCCGGGATTGCGCCCGAACAGGAGGCAAATCTCATCGTCGGGGCGGTCGCTTTGATGAATCCGGACCTCCTGGCCGCGGCGTTTGGAAACATAGACGAGCTCGGCGGGCGAAGTAAGGCCCAGTGCGTTCTCGAGCAGCGAGCGGATCTTGCCGCGCAGCGAGCTGCCGGGAATGTAGGGCAGCCCGAAGGCGTCCTTCACCACGGGATTATCCGCGCCGCCGATTTCGAGCGATCCTTTCCCCGCGCCGATGTGCAGCCCGGTTTCACAATGCAGGTCGCCGGTGAGAATCAATTTGCCCACCAACTTCAGTTCGGTTTGAGCCGAGTGTGTGCTCATATTTTTCGTTATTCGTTATACGCCACGATGGCTTCGAAAAGATCTTTGAACCGCTCGTATCCGCGCGGGTCGTTCTTGCGGGTCACCTGCAGCAGCAGGCGCTCAAGTGCGTCCAGGCTGCGGAGAGAATGACGCGCGATGGTATACGCCAGGCGGGCGCGCAGCATCACGAAGTGGTGCTGTCGCTCGCTCTCCGGAGCCCGCACGGCGCGGCGAACCGCGTTATAAAGGCGCCGAAGCTGGCTTTTGGTGCCGCTATCCATGTCGCGCATGCGCGCCACCACCGCATGGGCTTGATTGTCGAGGTACAGGCTGTCGGAGATCAGTTTTTCGATCTCGATTTCAGGGGCGCCCTCGAACGGTCGTCCGCCGCCGGGCCGACCGCCTTCGCGGCGATCTCCGCGGCGATCGTCTCCTCGCCGGTCATCACCGCGGTTCTCGCGATTGCGATCCGGCGGGCGGTCGCCACGCTGATCACGGCGTTCGCCTCCGCCGCCCTGCGGACCACGCGGGGGTCGATCCTCGCGGCGCGGCCGCTCCTCTCTTTTCTCCTGAGGCTTGGGCTCTGGTTTGGGAGGTTCCGCCTTAGGTGGCTCCGCGACTGGCGCGGCAGCCTCTGCGGCTGCGGCCTGCGGCGCTTCAGTTTGTACTTCTTCGTCCATAAAGACTTACGGCTCCTATATGCCTCGTGCTCTGTGGCGCTTGTTGTCTACTGCGTCGAGGCGCCAAGTTCGCTGGCGGGTGTTTTGTACTCGCCCCCTAGCGCGATTGGCAATCGCGCGCAGGATCGCATCCTGCCCCACAATCGACATTAGCTGCTTGCCTCCGCCGACAATCTGGCCCATTCTAACGCCACGCGTCCGGCGGGGCGCAACTTTACTGTTACGGCGCTGCGGCCGATCAGGTCCGCGATCAAAGCAGTCCGCGCCTTTTGAAAATCGCCGCGCTGCGGACCCTCGTTGCGGGCCGACGCCAGGATTCGTCCGATCCGGCGGTGATAACGCCACGGCCGCTCGCCACCGGTTCTGCGCGCTTGTTTGCGCGACAGCCGCGACTGCGTTTCGCGATAAATTCCGCACAAATCGCGAAGATATTGCGGCGAGCAGCCAAATTCGGCGATCATCCGCATCAGCGAATCCTTCAGGCCGCCGGCTTCCGTAAACTGCTTCCATTCGAGTGTACGGCCCAGCAGCCAAATGCAATCTTTGTCCGCGGACTTCGCGGCCTCCAGACGTCGGCCGGCTTCTTCGAACACCGCCCCGAGGGAGGCGTCTATGGAGGGCGCCAGAGCCACAGCCATGCTGATGGTCTTGCCTTCGGCGCCGGGAAAATCCTTCAAATTCTGTTCGGCGAAACGATGGAACAGCCGCTCCATTTCGCTGGCCAGCCCGAGCAAAGCATCCCAGCTTCCATACACTGCAAAATCGTCGCCGCCGGCGTAAATGACCGTGACTTTGCGCCAAAACTCCGGCATCGAACAGATTACTTCCAGCTCGCCTGCAAAGAACTGCTTGTACATTACCGAGAGCTGGATGTGTTCCTCGATAGTCTGCGCGCGCCGGATTCGGATGCCGACGTTGTCGACATCGCCGCGCAGGACGCCCCAGGTCTGAAGCCCCATCGCACGCTCGCCCAACGTAGTTGTCGAGGCGGGATGGTATCCATCTTCGCTGAGGGCGGCGTGGCGCGCGAGCGGCAGCGCGTCCGGCGAGGCCGTGAGAGGAAATATGTGCTTGCCTTCGCCGATGGCAACCCGGCCGGGATGTTCCGGCGACCATCCTGCCGATGTGGCATCGCGCAGCCGTGACGCCAAATCGATGAAATAGTTGTGCGCCGGAGTGGGATCGCTTTCCTGCGACTCAAGCGGAGCTTGCGCCAGCGGCGCGCCGCGGCGCTGATTCATAGCGTCCTGGAGCCTGCGCCGCACGTCGCTCCAATCGCCGAGATTTTCGGTGCAACTCCAAAGGAGCTTAAGAGCGCCCGCGCTGACTTCGGTGATTTCCTTCGCCGCGGCTTCGAGAAAGCTCTCTGCCGGGGGTCGCGCCTCTTCGGGGAGCACGAGGAGAAACTGGCCACCTCCGCTAGAGCCGAGCAAAATCTTCGCCAAGCCGAGCTCGTCGAGCAGGGCCCGCGGCAGGACCTCGCTGAGCAGACTGATCCAGTGCGACCGGCCGAGGAACACCTGGTCCGGCTCAGCGCCCGCGGGCGCCAGCAAGAATTCGTCGATGCCGAGGAGCTTGCCCTCAAGAAAGATCTGGACGGACATGGGAAAACGAAATCAACAGGGTATCACGTGCTTCAATGCGGATCCGGCAATTTGCTTAACTTAAATACTGATTCGTTCGGGGAAACGCATACGACGAGGAGATTGTAGATTATCATTACCTCGGAATATGTGCCGCCTCGTGCCTCCCGTGCCGACACGTCGCTTCGCCTGGCCGTATCTTGCGACGGTCCGCGGACTTCTGGCTCGGGCTGCAAATAGACTACGAGCTTCGCGTCGCGCGCCAGTCAAAATTAAGGCGTATTGAACAAGAGGTGCGGCCAAAATCGGACGCGGCTTGACTTGGCCTCGTGATCACACGGTTCGTGCCAGCTTCGCTGCGCTGATCGCCTGCCCCACGTGCCGCTGCGTGTGCTCGGCGATGTGGGTCAGCAAACCCAGGACCGTAGTTGGAAGGCGCTTGCGTCCAATCTCGCGCGGCTCAGTCAGGCGCTCGGCGTTGAGCGTGCGTGCAAGGGATTCAGCGCGCTGGAAAACAGCGTCCATCGCAGCCAGCAATTCCTCTCGCGATGCGCCGGGCTCGTGCTCGCTGCGCAGAAACTGCATTTGGGCTTCCGAAAGCTGGTCGCCGCGGAGATACGTCATTAGCCGGTCGGTGCTCCCCGCGATGTGCCGTAGATGAAAGCCGACCGAACCAAACCCGTGTGGCTTCGTCCATATCTGCTCCGTGGTGAGGCCTTCCGTGTAGCGGGCAAGGTCCTCGCGGGCCTGCTGAAAACCATAAAGCGACGGGGCGACGAGCGGGTGAACACCGGGGATCGGACCCCTCATCCACGGTTCGGGAAGGCTTTCAGGGGTGGGCATAGCACTCCGCATTATAAGGGAGCGCCGGGCGCATGCCGGCAAAAGCCGCGGGCGCACGACAGAAAATGATCTGAAAGCGGGTCACGCGGCCTTCCTGCGCTCCGAACGACGTTCCCAAAAATCCTGAAACCGACCACTGAGCCGACAGCAGCGTAGGGCAATGATCGAGTTGGCTCCGGCGGTAGACCAGTGCATACCCGCCCGTTTCAAACGTGTGCCGATCGCGACCTTACAGCCGGCTTCGACCACACCGGTGGAAGTGCATAGCCCCAAGGCTTCGAAGGCCGGGTATTTCATACGATCGCGGTTGCGGTGAATGTATTGAAAACACTTGCG
>JAFAQY010000038.1 GCA_019261985.1 Bryobacterales bacterium
GGTCTCGGCCACACCTGCTCCAGCTCGACCTTGCCCCGCTGGTGAGCGAGGACCAGGTTCATTCCCTCGATCAGGTCTTCGCCGAAATTCCCTTCCTTCTTCGCTGTTGCTTTCCTCGGCACTCTCTATTGCGCTCCTTTCAGATGGGCTGCGATCTGTCGCAGTTGCTTCTTCTCATCGGCGGTCAGATCCGTCTTGACGTTCTTGGCGTAGCAACGAATCAGGTAAACTCGCGCCGCAATTACAACGTATAGGTAGATGATCCGGGCGCCGCCGCGCTTTCCTTTGCCCTTCGCCGCCCATCGGAGCTTCCGGACTCCGCCCGATCCCGGTATCACATCGCCGGCATCCGGATGTTCAATCAGGTAGACCGCCAACGCCTCAATGCCGTCCGTCCCGATCAGCTCCGTCGCCTCGGCCTTGAACTTCGGCAGTTGCAGGACCGTGATCTCGGGCGCATCGTCCACTACTCAGTAGTATACCGCAATGCGGTATAACGGATTTTGTGACGTGGATTGTGACGTAACCCTACTCGCATTGGCGAAAATGACCGATTTTGCGCCGGTGCTCGCGAGTTCGTAGGGAAGCTCAGCACAAACGCGGACACCGCGAAGCCACCAATTTCAAGGGCTTCGCGGACTCTCGCGATCGTCGCCGCTTGCCGCGTCACACACTACCCGGCCAATTTCACACGCAGGAGGTCACAGGTTCGAGTCCTGTCGCGCCCACCATTTCACGCAGGCGTCGCCGGGTTAGTTGACGGCGTTCGTGTGTTTCAGAGTGCAGTGCTCGGGAGGCGAAAACGCGCAGTTCGCGTCGTGCTACGGCAATGTGCTCGGCTGCCATCCGCCAAACAGGCTTTCTAGGCGCGCGGCGATACATAGCGCCACATCTTCACGCCACGGGCGAGCCGCTATCTGGACTGCTATCGGCAATCGATCGGCGGTCTGGCCACATCGGACCACGGCGGCGGGCCACCCCGTGACGTTATAGGTCATCGTGTAGCTGAATCCGCGAAAGGTTTCGTCTTTAATTGAGGCGCCGTGCGGCAGAGCTGCGTGCGCGCAGGCCGGCGAGAGAATCGCATCGTGGTGTTGGAGAAATTCAAGCATGCCGGCGCGGAATCGATCGAGCGCGGACCAATATTCGGCGAAGCCGGCGAGCGTGGTGCGATACGGTTCAAGCTTCCGCAGCCAGCCTTCCAGCAGCGGATGAGTGCGCGTGCTGCCGATTGCGGCGAGATATGCTCGCAACGCGTCACCACCGTCTGGCCCAATAAGCCGCATCTCGTGATCGAAACTTTCTTCGATGCAAGGCGGGCGGCGTTCCTCGACCAAACGCACTTCCGCCGAGAGAGCGCGGGCAGCGTTTTGAACCATGGCAACGGTTTCAGGATCGGCCGGAACAATGCCGTTATCCGTGAAGAACGCAATGCGCAGATGTTCTAGCTGAACCGCGGCGGGATCCCGATTGCAAACCGGAATAACCGTATGATCGCGCCCGTCAGGTTGGGCGAGAAGCGGCATGACAGCGCTGAGATCCTCGACGCGGCGGGCCATGGGGCCAATCTGCCACAGAGTTTCGATCCAGCTTCCAGCCGGAGGAACGTGACCGGTGCGAGGAAGGCGTCCGGAGGTGGGCTTAATGCTCGCGATGCCGCAGAAGTGCGCGGGCAGACGCACGCTGCCGGCAGCATCGCTGCCGAGGCCGAAGGGCGATCCGCAGGCGGCGATGACCGCGGCTTCTCCTCCGCTCGAGCCTCCAGAGGTGCGGGAGAAATCATAAGGATTATTCGTGCGGCCCCGGATTAGGTTATCGCTTTCGAAGGCGAACAGAAGGTCGGGCAGGTTCGTGCGGGCGAGCGGGATCGCGCCAGCCTCGCGAAGCCGCCGGACAAGGGTCGCGTCCTCGGTGGAGGGCGGTGCGTTCTGCAATCCCAGCGTGCCGGCGCTGCAGACTGTGCCTTCGACCTCAATGGAGTCCTTGATGGAAAATGGAACGCCTGCAAGAGCCGGCAGAACCTCGCCCCGCGCGCGCTGCCGGTCGACACGGCCCGCAGCTTCCCGAGCCGATTTCTCCAGCACTTCGACGACGGCGTTGAGGCACGGGTTTATTTCGGCGATGCGCTCGATATGAGCTTCGATCAACTCCTTGGCGGAGATCTCGCCATCGCGAATCAGGCGAGCCTGGGCGGTGGCGGATACGGTCAGGACATCTCTCATCATGGTTGTCGTATTAATAGATTCTGTCCGGCATGGACATCCCTTAGAGTCTCGCGCTCGCCGCCCGGCCAGTCCACTTCTATGCTCGACGCTTTGTCGTCGGGACCGAGGCCGAAGGTCAGTTGAAGCTGGCTCGATGAACAGTAGCTGGAACCGCTGTGAACCGCCTGCCACTGCGCGCCGCCGGGGCTGTTAACACGAACCACAGCGCCAATGCCGTCGCGGTTCGAGCGCGTTCCTTCGAGCTTCACGGTGAGCCAGTGGTTGGTGTTACCACCATCGTTGCGATAAAGAAAAGCCGGGCCATTATTCGTAGCAATTAGCACATCCAGATCGCCGTCGCGATCATAATCGCCATAAGCCATGCCCCGACCCACCATCGGCGTTGTGAAGGCGTTCGCAATTTCCTCGAAACTGCGTCCGCCGCGATTGCGGAGCAGCAATGGGGTTTGACGGTAACGAACCTTGGGCTGGATATGCTCAATTTCCGGATCAAGGTGGCCGTTGGCGGTAAGGATATCGGCGAAGCCGTCGAGATCGTAATCGAAGAAGAACAGTCCGAAGGTTAGCTTCAGCAGGCTCGCGCGGCCGACCTCGGATTTGGGCGCCTCATCGAGGAACAGACCATGGCCTTCGTTGTGATACAGGCTCAGCATTTGGTTCGAAAAATTGCCCACGAGCAGATGCGGGCGGCCGGAACGATCATAGTCGGCGGCATCCACTCCCATTGCGGCACGGGCTACGCCATCCTCGCCGAAGGCAACTCCGGCAGCAAGCCCAACCTCTTCGAACCGGCCGTTCTTCAGGTTGTGATACAGCTTGTTCGGCTGCGTGTCGTTCGCGACAAACAGGTCCGTCCAGCCGTCGCCGTCATAGTCGAATGCCGCAACACCGAGCGATTTGCCGTTGGGGTCGCCAAGACCGGCGGTTTCGGTGACGTCGGCGAATTGCCCGTTGCCAATATTGCGATAAAGGCGCGACGACGTGCCTTTGTAGGATTCCGGAGTGCAGTACGATTTGGTCGTGCCATCCATCGAGCACCACAGATCTGCCTGAGGCGTCCACTGGACGTAGTTGGCGACGAACAGATCGAGCTTGCCATCATTGTCGTAATCGAGCCACGCCGCGCTTGTGGCGAAGTTCGCATTATGGATACCGGCCACGGCGGTGACGTCGCGAAAATGGCCGCCGCCCTCGTTGTGGAATAGCCTGTCGCCTTCAAGAGCTGTGATGTAAACGTCGTCGCGGCCGTCGTTGTCATAATCGCCTATGGCAACGCCGAGCGAATAAGCTTCGAAATCAAGCCCGCTGCCTTTGGTGATGTCTTCGAAGGTACCGTCGTGTTTGTTGCGATAGAGCGCCGCGGTAGTGTGGCGGTTCTTATCCGACCAATTTCTTCCATTCACGATCAGGATGTCGAGCCAGCCGTCGCCGTCGGCGTCGAAAAAGGCGCAGCCAGGGCCCAACGTTTCCGGCAGCCACTTCTTTCCCTCGGCGCCGGAGTTGTGCTCAAAGTGGATGCCGGCCTGCGCCGTCACATCGCTGAATCTGACGGATGCTGCGGCGGAATTCTCTCGTGTGGGCGAAATGCTGCCGCAACCCGGGAGACATGACAGGCTCGTGACGATCAGCCCTAGCCCCGCCGCGTAAATCAGGGAGTTCATCGGAAAGGTTCGTCAAGCGCCGATGAGCCTGTCTGCCTGGGCAGCGGCCGTTTTGAAAGGCTCGCTTCCGGAACGTGGTCGTGAATTGGCTGGCGTTCATTGTTATCTTCGGGGCTCAACTGCCGAACGCGAGCCGTCAACTGCTGCGAAGTCTCATCGGCTTTGAACCGCCGGAAGAGGGCCTCTTCGTGAGCGGCCTTTTCGGTTTGCCCCAAGCCGCGATAGCTCAGCATTAAATCGTAGTGCGCCTGAACATCTTCGGGGTCCACCGCCACGGCCTGCTCCAGCACGCGGACTGCGTCCGCATACCGGCGCTCTAGAAACAAGATACGCCCGATTTGATTTAATACGACGCGATCGCGCGGGTATTGTACCCGTACTTTGTCGAGGCTGCGGAGAGCGGCGCCGTAATCCCCGTCTGTTTTCTGTATCGACGCTAGGAAAAAATGCGCACGCGCCAGAGTAGGACTGAGTTTGAGCGCGCGATCGATAAAACCGCGGGCAGCGGCGGTTTCGCCTTCCTGAATCAAAGCCCGCGCGACGTTCACCCATCCGTCGGGATATTCAGGTTCGATTTCGGTTACGCGGCGGAAGGCGTACTCGGCCCCTTTGAGGTCGCCTTGCAACAGCAGCCCAATGCCCCAATCGTTCCAGCGCTCGCGATCCTGCCTACGCGGGATGGATTGCCAAACCGGCGCTGGGCCGACAGCGACGTTCACGGTGGATGATGCCAATGTCACGATCGGAAGCTCGGGGACGGGCGCCGAGTCGAAAGCATATTCGCGGCTATCGAATCCGATGCCCGCGCGGCCGGATTTGGCGACGCCCGCATACGCATATTTTGTATAGTATTCACTGAATTTTCGATAATTCAGGCGCGCCTGGAGTGTCACCGGGCCATGCACGTCCGCCGGAATCGGCAAGCGGAAATGGACCGTGTCGGCTGCGCCTGGCGGGATCAGGCGTACGTAGAGAACGCTGCGCGTCTGCCATGCGTTGCGCTTATCAATCGGATTGCCCTCGGCATCGAGCTGGAAAGAACGATAAAAATGCGCGCCCTTTTCGACCGGCCCGCGGCCATTGTCTTCCACCCGACCGCTCCAGGCGAGCACGCGGCCGTTGGCGTCGGTTGCCTTGAACTCCAGCCACACGTCGAAAACGTCCACAGTACCGGCTGGGAAGAAGTGGCCGATTTTCCGGGTGCGGACGACCGCGTCCACGCGCACTGTCGACCCGGGTGCGAAGCGAACCGCTGGCGCATCGAGCGGCGCGGCGATCCGGCCCACCTCGCGAATCACCGCGGGCGCGGGGGACTCCGCCTCTTCGCCCACCGCGAACGTGGATGCCAGCGTGGGGGTGTCCGACGCGCGCCGCAGCATTTCCATGTCGCCTTTGTTTGTGCCGGCCTCGGAAGCCGCGAAAAGATCCACGGTAATGAATCCGGACTGGAGAAAGTCCTTGGTGGCCTTGAGTTGAACGTCGTCTCTATTTACTGACGCCACGGCGGTGTTTGCCGCCGCGAACCGGTGCGAATGCACCATGCCTCCGCGATTTCCAGGATCTTGCGATGCAACCATTGGCATGTGGCAGCTGCCGCACGTGGCGGATTGAGCTGGGTAATAAAAGGAGCGCGCGCCCTCGCCGGAGACGCCGCTGGCCTGCCAGTTGTCGTATTCATTGAAGCCGCGAAACCAGCGGTAATGATTCACGGGCTCATCCAGATGCACTTTGTGGCAGGCCGAGCAGAACTCGGCTGAATCCTCGCGCATGAACGGCTTCAGGAACGTACGCCGGTGCGGTTCAGGATTGAGATACGTTACAAACCGGTCGACTCTCCTGATCCACGGATTTTGCGTGGAAGCCAAACGATGCAGCGGCGGATACACGATCGTGAACCCTCCGTTGCCCACCGAGCCGTTCACATGCGCGATCGAATGGCAGGACACACAACCCAAGCCGTTTTGCGCCTCCGGAGTATCCACCTGTTCCTTTATCGGCCGGTCGAAACGGCCGTTGAAGAACACCGCGTGGTCATGACAGCCGGCGCACCACTTGCTCCCCTGAGTTCCACTCAGCTCCTGCATGTGTTCGATGGACCGGCCGTAGAACCGGTTGTTGAACGATGCGAAGTGATGCATGGAGCTTTTCCATTGCTGGTAGATATCGCGATGGCATTCGCCGCACACGGCGGATTCCATGAAGAAATCGGACGGGATGAGGCCGCCGGTATTGGTGGTCGCGGCCGATGGCCAGAACGGCGATTGCGTGCCCGCGCCTTCACCGGCCATCGATTCGGCGACAGTCTGAGAATTGCGGATGCGCTCCGCGGGCCAGCCGAAACGGAGTGCAATCGACGTGAGTCCGAGCGCCGCGATAGCGACACGCCAGCGGTTCGACGGAAGCAGAATGGCCACACCGGCGGCGGCGAGCGTTATATGCGCCCACAGCGCCGGGAAATGATCGTGGGTCGCTCCCTTAACCATCAGCAAGCCGCCCAAAACCGCGCCGGCGATCAGCAGCACGATTTTCGGGCTGCGCCGCCATTGCCAGCACAGCACAATCGCCCCAGCCGTGCCGAGCGCCAGATGCAGCAGTACGTTGCCGATATAGAACAGGTTGGCCGCGGGAAGAGCCGCAATGTAGGCGGCATTTGCGAGGACGAGAGCGATCAGCCACCTGGTTTTCATCGCGGCTCCAGTGCGCCGATCAATTGCGCAGGCGTCCTGGTGTTGTAGGTACGCTGATATTCGTCGTGCGCCGCATCGCGCGGGAAATGCTCATTGGGCGGATAAGGATAGCGGGACATCGAGTGGAAAGGCAGCGGCGCCACGGTTTGAGAGAACGCCGTATTCGGATCGCGATCCTTGGCCCACCCGTCGACTTTCAGAAGAAAATCGCGGGTCCAGCCCGGCGGCGGAGGGGATAAAGCGGGCCCGAATTGCATCGCTACTTCATCGCCCGAGCCCATCACCACCAGCCGGTCGTCGACATCGCGGAGCAATTCACCGACATCGCCGAACCGGGTGTAGAGCCCTGGCGTAGGATTCCAGAACGAATTGCTGGAAACGCGGTTATAGATGAATGTGTCCGGTTGCATGCGTGACGGATCGATGCGGGTTTCGGAAAACCCGCGAAAATGGAGACCGGCGGAAGTAAGCGGAATGGGTTGCGGATTCACGCCCGCCTCGGAGGGGCCTTCGCTGAGGAAGATTTCGTCCCAGTAGATGCACAGATTCGTGACGATGCGAACCTTGCGGCTTGCCGACAAGAACTTCACGGGAACCGCGATGGTTTTAGGTTTGCCGGCGGGCATGCCCATGTCCTGCTCGATCGTGACCCAGCGCCCGGCGGAGTCCTGCACTTGCAGATAGGGCGTGATCAATCCATCCTTGGATTCCTGAGAAGCGCGGCGAAACGTGCTACCGTCGGGCCAGTCGACCCAGCCATTCAGCAGCAGGGTCGCGCGGCCCGAAGGGTTGGAAGAACCGAAATCGAGCTCCAGCGTATGCAGATCCGCGATTCCGGTTTCCGAGCGGCGGAACCGATCCGGATAGCGCTGGTCTTTCGCGGCCAGTTCCGGGAGGACGTCGCGGCCCTGATCGTCCCGCGCGGATTTCGGATAAATTCGCCGTTCCACGCCGAACAGCTTGAATTCGGGATATGGCGGCCCTTTGAATTTTTCGTTGGTGAAGATCTCTGTGCCGCCGGCGTGATCCACCGCGAGCAACTGCATCTGATCGATGTAGGAAACCTCGCTTAATTCTTCGGTGACGTGGATGTTGTAATTGCCGTCCTGAACCTTAAGCGCGGAGCCCGGGATGAAAACATACTCGACGTGATTTACCGGGAAGAAACTGCCGTCGCCATCGCTTGCGCCCAGCGGCGCCACTCCCAGTACGTCTGTAATGAATTCGAACTCGCGCCCGTTCCAGGTCCAGATCATCGGGCAGGAGCCGGATAAGCGCTGTGCTTCCGTGTATGCGTGCGTCTGATTGGAGGCCTGCTGAATTTCGTTCTGGATCAGGCCGTTGGGCCAAGTGATGCGCACGGTGTCGATGGTGGCGTGGTCGCCGGCATCGAGCAGCAGCGGCACGCCATCATAAAAATCGCGGCGATAAACGCTGCCCGCCTTGATTTCGACCAGAGCGTCTTGCGCGAGCTTCAAGCTGCGCACCCCGGTCAGGCGGACGCGAATCCAGTGCCGGCCCGAGTTCGCGGTGTTGCGCAAAAGATGTACGGTGCCGCCGGTCTCGATCCGGGCCCGATCCATGCGGCCGTCGCCGTCGAAATCGGCGTCGATTTGCGTGCGCGGCGGCGGATTGCCCTGAAACGGCTGCACTGTGTAACGCCCGCCCAGTTCGTCGCGATAGAGCACGGGGCCGCGATCGCGATAGAACACCGCCAGATCGAACGCTTTGCTGTCGGGTATGACCCGCAGCTTCTCCGCGCCCGCAATTGAGCCTGTTACGAACGGAAAATCGGACGTTCGATCGGCCCATCCCGCCGCGCCCTGATTACGCATCAGCAGGGGATGGTCGCCGAGCAGCACCAGGTCAAGATCGTAATCGTGATCGTAATCGAGCCATTCGGCGCGCTCGAACCGGCGCATCGGAAGGCGGGCTTGAACACGTGTGAATTTTCCGCCGGTGTTGCGATACAACGCCGGACCCGCGTCTGTCAGGACGCACAAATCCATCAGGCCGTCGTTATCGAAATCGCCGGGGACCATGTCGATCACACCGCTCAGGCCCTCCAAGCCGATTCCGGCCGCAAGCTGCTGCCCGCGCCGGTACAACTTAGCCCCCTGCGCGGACCACGCCAAAAGATCGGTTTCTCCCCTGCCGGTAGAATCGATCAGCGCCATCCCCGCCGTTGCAAAATCTACGGCGCCGTCGAGTACTGTATCCGCAAACGCCGGCTCCGGCACAGCCGGCGGCGCGGCGGGCGCCTCCGGCGGATCGTAGATCTCGGCGTACCGGCACCACTCGACATCTTCCGGCATTACCCAGGTTTTTTGCACAGCCTGGATGCGCTGGAAGTCGGCCAAGTAGCGATTCGCCTCCAGTGTGTTGCCGGCCAGACGGTACAAGTTGTAAAGCTGAAAAGGCGCGGCGGCGAGCTGCGGGTCCAGAGCGGCCGCTCGCTGCAGTTGCGTCTGGGCGTCTGCATTCCGGCCGATTTGACGGTAAAGCGCACCGAGTTGATAATGGCCGACCGGCTCATCGGGCGCACGCGCGATCATGCCTTCGAATTGCCGGATGGCCCCGTTTACGTCGCCTTGGCGCTTGTAGTAGATCCCCAGATTGAACCAAGTGTGTGGAAGCGAAGCATCCTGCGTTTGGGCTTGCGTCAGCAGCCGCACGGCTTCCGGGTCGCGGCCGCCGGCCCGCAGCAACGCAAGCGCGTAATTGATTTTCTCGCGCGGCGAATTGGGCGCTAGCCGCAGAGCCGCCTGAAATTCCCGCACTGCTTCCTGCTGTGTGGCAGGATTCTCGTAATATGCCTTACCGAGATTGCGATGCTGCGTCAGCAGTTCTTGCGGATTCCGGCGCGCGCAGCCAAACTGCCAGCCAAACTGAAGGAGAACCAGCGCCAGCACACAATTTCCCTTTGGAACAATCATCGCCGCGCGATCTGCGCCAATTCCTGATCGATCTGCGCGGCGAGATCCGCGGGACCGTCGCTGCGCGCTCGCCCGCGCGCCTGTTCCAGATATTTTCGAGCCTCGGCCATCTCGCCCGTCGTCAGAAACGCTTCTCCTAAAACCACCAGCCTTAGCGCGGAGTACGAATCGTTAACCTGGAGCGTGGGAAGGATTTGCTGAATTGCCTCCCGGCCGCGGCCTTGAAGAATCAGCAGGCGCCATAATTTCATTTGAATTTTCGCATCCGAGGATTGCGACGCCAGCGCCCGCTGATACTGCTCGATGGCTTCGGCGGGACTATTTTGCCGCTCCAGAATTTCGCCCAGAATATCGTGCGCCTCGCCATAATCCGGACGCAACTCGATGGCTTTTCGTACGGCTGCGGCCGCTGCATCGTACTTTCCCTGATGCGCCAGCGCCGCCCCGTAATAGCCGTAAATCACGGGCACCTGCGGATTGATCTCGACGGCCCTGGCGTAGAAGGCATCGACCTTATCGCTCAGGCGGTCCACGAAGCGCGAAAGATACAGCAGGTTGAGAAGCGCGGTGAGATTTTTCGAATCGCGCTCCAAAAGATTTTCGTTCAGGCGCGCGGCTTCATCCATTTGTCCCTTTTGCGCGAGCCGGTCGCCTTGGCCCAGGTGATAGTAGATTCCCGTGGCCATCGCCCCCATTTCCGTGGCGAGCGGGTCCGGCGTGATGGGATGTTGGTTGGCGAAGCGCTGGGCGAGGTTGAAATGCTTCTCCGAATCGGCCGCTTGCCCCAGCCCGCGTTCGATGGTGGCCAATCCGAAGTAAGCTGCTCCATAGGAGGGGAATGCCCGGCAAGCGCGCCCGTAAAAATCCTGCGCGCCGCCAATATCGTTCTGCGCGGATTTCACGCGCCCCATATCATAAAGCGCTTCGGGCGAGCCTGGGTCCGCGTCCAGCACCTCCTTATAGCTCCGCTCGCTTTCCGCGAAGCGTCCCAGTTGGAACAGCAGGTCGCCTTTCTTGAGCAGCGCGGGCGCATAGTCCGGACGGATGCGCAGGGCGTCATTCAAAGGGACCAGAGCTTTCTCCGGTCCCGACAACTGCTGCACCGCGATCGCCAGATAATAATGCCACCGGAACTCGTTAGGCTCCAGCCGGATCGCGCGTTCGTAGGCCAGCACGGCGGGCTGATAAAGCGCGTGCGCGTGCAGC
Organism: Bryobacterales bacterium; assembly: GCA_019261985.1. GTDB lineage: Bacteria > Acidobacteriota > Terriglobia > Bryobacterales > Bryobacteraceae > Palsa-187. The sequence goes on from JAFAQY010000038.1 coordinate 10,716, forward strand.
ACCATTCCAAGGCGTCCGGAAGCGGCGCCGCTGGAAGGATCGTCCGCCGCTTGGCGCCGAGCTGTCTCAATGGCGTCGCGCACCTCGGGATCGACGCCCTGCAGGGCTACGGTGGGAACCGGCGGAACTGAGCGGCCGCAGGAACAGGCCAAGCCTAGCCAGAAAATCGAAACAAGTGCAGCGCTGCGCTCCAACACGGTCGCCAAGATTCTTGACAGTCTATCATGTGTATGCAATTCTGATCCGGTGAAACTTGGGGTCTTGCTGCTGTGGTGTGGCCTGTTTACAGTCGCGTGTAAGTCTTCGCAGCATGCGAATTACCCCGTCGAGGACGTTGCTCAACAGACCGGACTCGATTTTTTTCATTCTTCCGGCGCGATGGGCGAATACCTTTTGCCGGAGATCACCGGATCCGGAGGCGCTCTCTTCGATTACGACAACGACGGGGATCTCGATGTTTACCTGGTGCAAGGCACGCCAACCGAGGCGCAAAATAACGGAAAGCTGAAAGTTGCCGTGCCGCCCGGCTGGAAACCGGGGAATCGCCTGTTACGCAATAATCTGGCGCGGACCGGCAAGCTTTCCTTTACCGATGTCACCGATGCGGCTGGAGTGGGTCATCGCGGCATGGGAATGGGCGTCGCGGCGGGCGACTACGATAACGACGGCTACGCGGATCTCTACGTGACCAATTACGGCGGCAACGTTCTGTATCACAACAACGGAAACGGGACGTTTACGGATGTGACTGCGACGGCGGGCGTCGCGTCTTCGGGTTGGTCGACCAGCGCCGGATTTATCGATTTCGATCGCGATGGTCTGCTCGATCTGGTGGTGGTGCATTACGTGGAATTCGATCCGAAGCCATGTTATTTGCCCTCAGGCCGGCGAGACTACTGCGGACCTCAGGACTTCGCGCGAACCGTTACGCAGGTCTATCGCAATATGGGAAATGGCCGTTTTGAAGATGCTACGGCGCGGGTTGGACTGAATGCGAAGCGCGGACCGGGGCTCGGAATCCTGACCGGCGATTTTGGAGCGAACGGGTGGCCCAGTTTCATGGTCGCCAACGATGGCGCTGCAAATCACCTCTGGCTGAATGAACCGCGGAATGCAGGCAGCTCTAACGATCGGGTCTTTCGGGAAGCAGGTCTCACGCAAGGACTGGCGTATGCATCCGATGGACGCGCCCGCGCGGGAATGGGCCTCGCGACCGGCGATATCTACGGGGATGGCGCGGAATCGGTGGTCGTCACCAATCTTCCGAATGAGGCGTTTACTTTATTCAGCCGGCAGCCCCATGGCGATTTCATGGATTCGACGGCACAGTCCGGCGTGTTGCGTCCTTCGCTGCCTTATACGGGTTTCGGGGTCGGCCTGATAGATATCGAAAATCGCGGCCTCTTGGACATGTTCAGCGCCAACGGCGCGGTGCTGGCGACTCCCGGAGCGCGGCCCGACGATCCCTACCCGTATGGCGAGCGGAATCTATTGCTGCGGAATCTTGGAAAAGGCAAAGGGTTTCAGGATGTAACCGCTTCCGCCGGTCCGGCCTTCGAACATAACGAGGTCGGGCGCGCTGCGATCTTCGGGGATGTAAATAACGATGGTGGAGTCGATATCCTCGTAGCGAATAATAATGGTCCGGCTCGATTGCTTCTGAATACAGCGCCGGAGCGCGGCCATTGGATAACCGTTGTACTTGAAGGAGTCAAATCCAATCGCTCCGGCTATGGAAGCTCCGTCGAGTTGATTCGTAAAAATGGCACGGCCGTCAAGCGCTGGGTGAGAGCCGATGGGAGTTACCTGGCATCCAACGATCCCCGCGTCCATTTCGGATTGGGAAAATCGCCCGACATCGAGCGGATTAAGGTCCGCTGGCCGGCTGGTGGCTGTGAGTGGTGGAACCAGAGCGTGGCGGACCGAATCGTTACGCTGCGAGAGGGTGCCGGAATGCCCTGTGGGGTGGAGTGACGCTCGACCGGCGCGAGGCGGGCTGAAGCCCGCCGCAGGCTGAAGGCCGCCCCACAGCTTACCAACTTCGCAATTGGGTTAGTGGCTAAGCTCGTTGCCCTCTATGCCCGTTGACCCGTGTTCAGGAGGCGCCTTACCAGCGGCCCAAGTTTCATGAATTCCGTGTAATCGGAGGGCTTTTTGAAGTATCCGGCTATGCCAAGCGACGCAACCGCGCTCTGGTCGCGCGGCGCGTCGGAAGAGGAAACGATGAGCACGGTCGCGTCCCTGCATCGTGTGCCGGCGCGCAGGTGCCTGAGCACGTCGTCACCGTTTTTCTTCGGAAGGTTCATGTCCAGCAACACGAGATTCGGCGATGGGGCAGCCGGGTCCGCGTCGATGGCGTCGAAAAACTCCATAGCGGCTTTGCCGTCATGGATGATATGCAGATCGGCGTTCGTGCCCGCGGCGTCAATCGCCTTGCGGATGATCACAACATCGGCCTCGTTGTCTTCGACGAGTAAGATTTGATGGCGTTGTTGCATTTTGGTTTTTAATCCGGAAGCGTGAAATGGAATGTTGAGCCTTCCCCTGGCTGCGACTCGACCCAGATCCGGCCGCGGTAATGCTCCACAATGCGATAACAAAGCGCGAGCCCGATGCCGGTGCCGGTATATTCGCTGCTTGTGTGGAGCCGCTTGAATAATCCGAAAATGCGTTCCGTGTACTCCGGTTCGATGCCGATACCGTTATCCTTCACGGAAAAGCGCCACCAGCCATCCTGGCGTTCCGCCCACACGCGCACACAGGGACTTACCTCGGGTTTGCAGTATTTGATCGCGTTGCCAATAAGATTCTGGAAAAGCTGCTGAAGCTGCGCCGGATGCACCCGGACGGGCGGCAACGCGCCGGCATCGATTTTAGCTCCGGTTTCGGAGATCGCTACGCAGAGATTGTCCAGCGCGGCCTGAAGGCATTGCCGGGCATCGACTGGTTCGGCAAGATCGTCTACGCGCGACGCTCGTGTGTAGGTGAGCAGATCGCGCAATAGCTGCTCCATGCGCGTCGCGCCCGTCCGCACGAAATCGAGCGCCTGAAGAGCTTCCCCGTCGAGCCTCTCTCTTGCCGCTAACGTGAGCACTTCGCTGTAGATCTTGATGCTCCGAAGCGGTTCCTGCAGATCGTGGCTCACGGAATACGCGAATTGCTCAAGGTCTTTATTTGCACGCCCCAGTTGTTCGTTGGTGGTCATCAGCGCGTTTTGGAGCTGCTTCTGCTCACTCATATTGACAATAAAGGATATCCAGGTGAGTTCGGGATATCCGGGCAGAGCCGCAGCGCCGATCAGGACGGGAACTCGGCTTCCGTCGGGGCGGTAGTACTCCTTCTCATAAGGAACGCAGACGCCGTCCTCGCGAAGCTGGCGTATTGCGTTGAGGTCCTTTTGATACGAACCCAGAGGCGTCGCTTTGGCCCAATCGACGCGGCCGGCAAACAGATCCTCACGCGAATACCCGAGCAGGCCCAGATACACGTTGTTCGCATCGATGACGCGTTTCTCATTCGCGATCACAATGCCGACGATGTTGGATTCGACGAGGCGCTTGAATTGCGCCTCGCTGGCCTTGAGCCGTTCTTCCCATTCCTTGCGCGCGGATATATCGGCCATCGCGGCAATGGCGCCTCGCGGCCGGCCCGCGGCGTCTTTCAGCGGAACGGCGCCGCCATAGAGAACGATGCGGCGCCCGCCTGGAGCATGAATTTCGAGCTCCTGATCCACCTGCGGCTCGCCTGTTGCGATCGCCCTCTGAATGGGATGTTCCTCCGGCTTCAGCTCCCGGCCGTCGCGGAAGTGCTCGAGATGCGCGGCCTCGCCCGCAAAGGCCGACTGCGATACGTTCTGGCTGACGGAGAAACCGTACAGCGCCGAGGCCGCCGGGTTGCCATAAATCTCGCGGCACTCCGCGTCCCGCGCAATCCAGACCGGCACAGGTACAAGTTGAAGGATGGTTTCGAGTTCCTCCGTCCGCCTGCGCAGCGCGGTTTCTGTATTTCGCAGTTCCGTTGAATCGTAGTAGTAGCAGATGACGCCGGGCCGGCCATCCGGCAGCGTCATCCGGTGCAGCTCCCATTCATAAGCCTCTATTGCGCCGACGTCCTGCCGCGGATTAACGAACCGCGGCGAATGGTAGGCTTCTCCGGTTTGCAGCGTGTGGCGGAACACCGCGATGATTTCGGCAGCAACGGGTTCGGGCCACAGGATGCCCATAGCTTCGCTCAAATCGCGCCCGATCACAGGCCGCACATTCCGGAACGCGCCGTTCTGGGACACCGCGTTCATTTTTGCAATGCGGAACTGCGAATCGACAATATACATCCCATAAGGGGCGCGCTCGACCAGCTCGAAAAGCGTCCTTTCACTCCTGGCCAGCCTGGCCTCGGCTGCTTTCCGGTCGGAGATATCAAGGCAGATCATCACAATCGAGCGCAACCGGCCTCCGGGGTCGGACACGGGCGAAACGCTGTTATGAACCCAAACCGGTGAACCGTCCTTTGTTACGTAACGTTTTTCGATGTCGAAGGCCTCGCCACGCTCCACGCAGCGACGGAACAACTCCATATTCCGCGGCCGGTCTTCGGGGTGTGTGATGTCCTCCTTGCGCCGGCTCAACAATTCTTCGCGCGTAAAACCGGTTATTTTGCAGAAGTGATCGTTGACGCTGATGAACCTCCCATCCGGATTGCATTCCGCAATGCCGGCGACGGATTGACTGATGAGACTGCGAAACCGCTCTTCTTCCCGCTTTCGCGCCGTAACGTCACGCGCTACGACGACGGATCCGCCAATGCCGCCGTCCTTGTCGCGAATCGGGCCAAAACTGTAGCTTCCCACCCACCTTTCGCCTGTGTCTTTCCGTTCGAGCGTATACTCGACATTCGTGGCGGCTTCGCCGCGGAGCGCGCGTGGCACGGCCCACATCTCCCTCGGCGCCTCGGCGCCGTCGGGCAGGAAGGCCCTAAGCAAGCTTGCACAATCATCGATGTTTTTGCTGATGTCCTGGTCTTTTTTAAACCGGTGGTAAGTTGCGAACGTATCATTCGCATGAAGGAAGCGTCCTTGCGCGTCCGAAATGAACACCGCGTCGGTCATGCTGGCCAGCGCGGTTACGAGTGTGGCCCGGCTTTCCCGCAGCTCCTGGTCAGCCAGGCTGCGCTCGATCAGATCGGCGGTCTGACGAGCCAAAAGATCGATGACGCGGAGGTCGCGTTCCCTGGGCCGCTGCGGCGTCGAATAGTGCGTCGAAAACATGCCGAGCAGCCGGCCGGAACGGTCGAAGAGGGGAGTCGACTGCACGGCGCGCACTCCGGCCCCGAGCAAGACCTTCAGAGCCGGAGTGCCGGTAAAAATGCGATCGGTCGCGACGTTTTCGACGATGACGCGCTCCTTGCGTTCCAGAGCCGTGCCGCAGGCTGCCGTCCCATGCTGCACGTTGTTGAAAAAGTCCAGGAATGCCGCATCGAACCCGCGATGCTCGACAATCCGAAGCGCGCCGTCGCGGAACAATTGCATGTTGCCCTTATCGGCGCGCGTGAGGTCGAGAGCGGTTTCAAGGATTTCCCCGAGCAGCAGGTTCAGCTCGCCGGCTTGAATCAGCCGCGTGCTGAGCTGTTGCAGTCGCGTCATGATGTGCAGATCGGAAGCGAGTTCCCCGTTGGCGCCGGCGAGGTCGTTTTGTGAACGCTTCCGTTCGAGGTCCGCGCCTTCTTCGGTATCCAAAACCGCACCGATCCACTCCCGCACTACGCCGTCCTGGTCCATCATGGGAACGGCGGAGGTAACACACCGCCGCCAGCACCGGCTACGGCCGTGCCAGCAACGCCACGCGATTTGAAACCAGCACTTAGATTCCACCGCCTGCTTCCATATTTCGGCCACATGCGCGCGGTCATCCGGGTGCACATCGGACATCCAGCCCGTCCCTCCATGCCGTTCAAACCCGTGGCCGGTGTATTTTTCCCATCCTGGCTGGGGCACGGTGAATTGGCCGGTTGGATCCGCGGCCCAAACGAATGTGCTGAGGCTTTGCAGAAGCGCGCGGTAGCGCTCCTCGTTGCCGGCTTCCAGGCTCGCCCGGCGCGTACTCCCGGCGGGCATTACGCGGCTCCTCCGTCAGCGTTTGGCATGGCGCTTTCATTCGCCTCCGCCGCCTTGCCCGTCAGCACGTCGCGCACAATGATGCCGAGCTGCATGTATTCGGCTAGCGACGCGGATTTTCGGAAATAGTGAATTGCGGCGTGTTTCTGAGCCGTTGCATGGTCGTCCGGCGCGTCGGAGCCGTCATTACAATCACGGGCGCTTGGGCATTGCGCTCTGTGGAACGAAGGCGCCGCAGGATATCCTCTCCGTCCCGCTTCGGCAGATGCAGATCGAGCAGCAGCAGGTCGATCTTCGGGGCTTTCGTGTTTTCGTCCAGTTGCTCGATCAGGGTGATCGCTTTGGCGCCGTCTTCCAGGACGGTGAGGGCGCAACTCAGTCCGGCATCACGAAGGGCCATACGGACGAGCATGATGTCCCCGGGGTTGTCCTCAGCAAGGACAATCTGCCAAAGCGGGGTAGCGGCGGTCGACATTGCGCAACATTCTCGAAGAGTTCACTGGTCTTTTTAGTGGGTTAGTTTTATCCGCTTTCCGCACGACGCGCTGGTACCGCCTGGCGCAGGCATAAGGCCAAATGTCCTCTTTCCCTCAGGTCCGGGTCGTCGCGGATGAGTGATCTGATACATTCGGTGGGCGTTGATTGGTGCCACTGGTTTTCCAGCCTAGCATGTTTGCGGACCGGTGCAAATATGCGCTGCGAAGTGGGGCAGGATGCCATCCTGCGCGCGGTTGCCAACCGCGCTGTTCGGGTTGGAAAAACGTCGGGAGGCGGATTGGCAACCCGCGGCGGGTTGGCAACCCGCCCCACGATTACTGCTCCGGCACTGTCCACTTCTCCCCCACGCGAAAAACGCGAAACCGCTGCTCGGGGCGGTGTCCGAGCATGTGCGCGACGAACGCGCTTTCGCGATCTTCCTCGAAAGTTCCGTAATGCATCGGTATGGCCCAGGCTGCGCCGATGTCTTCAGCCAGTTGGGCCGCTTCCGTCACCGAGAAATTCTTTCCGCCGACCGGCAGCAGCGCGATGCTGACATTGAAAGGCCGCAGCCGCGCGGCAAGATCGCTATACATGGCGCAGTCGCCGGCGTGGTAGATGGTCCAGCGGCCAAAACGGATCAGGTACCCGAGGTATGGGTAGCCGCGACCGGCAGTCCAGTCAAGCTGGGGGTGCGCGGATGGAATGGCGTAAATGCGGCCGTAAAGATTGTCCTTGAAGTACTCGATTCGGAGAGCGCTATCCGTCGGCGTGGTGCGCTCGTAGGGAATACCGCGATCGCGCGCTGCATCGCCCGCGCTTCGCGGAACCACCAGTTTCGATCGTGGCGAGGCGGCGAGGATCTGCACGACGGACGGCGCGTCCAAGTGTCCCGGATGGGCGTGCGTCGCCAGTACCATATCCGCGTGGCGCACTAGGTCGCCGGATAAAGGCGCGGCACATAGGCGCGGCCGTCCCGGCAAATCTGAAAAGCACGGGTCGATATAGAACGTAATGTTCGCGAAACGAACGATGAACCCGCTGTGCCCCAACCACCAGAGTGTTGGCGTGGCGGTGAGGGTCAGGTCGATTTCGCGAATCAGGTCCGCGCCGCATTTGACGGGAGCAAGCATGTGCCTCGGTATTCTATCCTTCGCGGCCGTCCACGCGTGTGCTGGCCCGCCGGAGGCGGTCGTGAATCGCGGCCCATTCCGGGGTATCGGGCGGCAGCTCGACGGCGATCCAAGGCCGGTTCTCCGCGTCCAAATCGTGCAATACGGAATAGAACCGGGCGGCATACGCCGCGGCATCTTCAGGCATCCGGATAGTTCGTGCGGCCGAGGCGGGCTTGAGGCGCCAGACGTAAGCTCCCCGGCAATCGGGCAAAGCTTCCGGACCCGCGACAAGCAATACCGGGGTTCGCGGACTGTAGTGTCGCGCGCTCATGCCGGGAGCGGGATGGGCTTCGCCGGACGGCGCGGTCTGTGGTTCTAAATCGCCCAGCGACAGCATGCCCGGACGCAGCAGTTTTAACTGACCGTTTTGTATAGCGACTACCGTCGACTCGATGCCGACCTGACAAGGCCCGCCGTCGAGCACGTCCACGGCATCGCCGAACGCGGCGCGCACGTGTTCGGCTGTGGTCGGCGAAACGCCCGTGAACCGGTTGGCGCTGGGCGCGGCAACCGGCACTCCGGCGGCTTCGATTAACTCGAGCGCAACCGGATGCGAGGGCATCCGCACTCCCACTGTGGGCAGCCCTGCCGTGACAATGTCCGGGATTTCCGATCGCTTGGGCAGTACCAGCGTGAGCGGACCAGGCCACCATCGCCGCGCAAGCTCTTCAGCGAGAGCGGGCCATTCCGCAACGATGCCGCGCGCCATGTCGATCGAAGCCACGTGGACGATGAGCGGACTCGTAGCGGGCCGTCCTTTCAAGTCGTAAATCTTTTGTACGGCGGATTCATCCAGAGCGTTCGCGCCCAACCCGTAAACGGTTTCCGTGGGAAAAGCCACCAATCCGCCCCGGCGGATCTTCTCCGCCGCCGCCTGAACCGCTCGAGCCCCTGGCCCCTCGCTACTGGCCGCTAGCCGCCGGCTCCAGGCGTCTGGCGTCTGGCCCCAGGCGTCTGGCCCCTGGCCCCTGGCCCCTGGCCGCTTACTCCAGAGGCTCATCTTTATCGGAGGCCGTCTTCCCCGTCTTCCGGAACACCAGGTATGCGTGGATCAATTCATCCAAGTCGCCGTCCAGCACGCGATCCACGTCCCCGATTGCCAGCTTGGTGCGGTGGTCCTTGATCAACCGGTAGGGAGCGAGGACATAGCTGCGGATCTGGCTGCCGAAGTTGATGTCGAGCTTGGAATCCTCCAGTTTCCGGTCCTCCGCTCGCTTCTTGTCCATTTCGTATTCATATAACTTGGCCCGAAGCTGTTTCATTGCGCTGGCGCGATTCTTATGCTGGCTGCGCTCGTTCTGGCATTGCACCACGATGCCTGTCGGCAGGTGCGTCATGCGGATAGCGGAATCGGTGCGATTTACGTGCTGGCCTCCGGCGCCGGAGGCACGGAACGTATCCACGCGAAGATCCTCGGGACGGATATCGATCTTGATTTCGTCTTCGATCTGCGGGTACACAAAGACCGAAGCGAAAGAGGTATGGCGCCGCGCGTTGGCGTCAAAGGGCGAGATGCGCACCAAACGGTGCACCCCCACCTCGCTTTGCAGCAAGCCGTAGGCGTTTTCACCGTTTACTTCAAATGTAACCGATTTTATGCCCGCGCCTTCGCCTTCCAGCCGGTCGGTGACTACCGTTTCGAATCCATGGCGCTCCGCCCAACGCAGGTAAAGACGCAGCAGCATCTCCGCCCAGTCCTGGCTTTCGGTGCCGCCCGCGCCGGGATGGATGGTAACAATGGCGTTGCGGGCATCGTTGTCGCCCGAGAGGAGCATCTGGGTCTCCAGCCCTTCGAGATCCGTTTTCAGCCCGTGTATTTCGCGCTCAAGATCGCCATTGACGTTCTCCCCTTCGCGGGCGAGCTCAAACAGCGTATCGAGATCTGAAGTCTGGCCGGCGATTTTGCGGTCGTGCGCAATCTGCTCCTCGAGTCGCTTGCGCTCCTGCATCACCTTCTGGCTCTTTTCCGGCTGCGCCCAGAAGTCGGGATTATTAATTTCTTGTTCGAGCTTGTCTAATTGAGTTTTTCGGGCGGAGGCGTCAAAGATAGCTCCGCACAGCGTCGGCCTGCTGGCGGAGCGAGATGTATTCGCGTTCGAGTTCGTCGAGGGTCATTTCAAAATCATTTTAACAGCAGAAGCTACAGACTACTCCGATAATGCCTTCGATTGTACTCCCGCGAGACCCAACTCATCCGCCCGCGCCTGCATCGCCCGGATGCAAAACGCGATGTGCTCGTCCAGTTCGATTCCCAATTCGGCGGCGCCATGCACGATGTCGTCGCGGTTGACGGATCTCGCGAAGGCTTTGTCCTTCAGCTTCTTTTTAACGCTCGGGAGCTCGACCTCGTGGATGCTGCGTGAAGGTTTCACATAGCTGACAGCCGTCAGAAATCCGGCGAGCTCGTCGCAAGCGAAGAGAGTCTTTTCCAGCAATGAAACGCGCGGCACGCCACTATAGTTGGCGTGGGAAAGAATGGCGCGGCGAATCTCTTCCGATACGCCGCGCCCGGCGAGGATCGGCTCGCCCTTCGTGGGGTGATCCGGAGCCTCGGGATGCATCTCGTAATCGAAGTCGTGGAGCAGCGCGGTTACGGACCAGGTGGCGCGATCCTCGCCAAATTTTTCCGCATATGCCACCACGCAGGCTTCCACGGCAAGCGCGTGCCGGCGCAGGCTATCCGACTTCGTGAACTCGCACAATATTTCCCAAGCTTTGTCGCGGTCCATACACCGTATCAGTGTAGAGCGTATCCGTGTAGATCATGTCAGTGTAGATCGAAGTTAACGGCGTTCGCGGTGCTCTTCCACGCGGCGCTCCCCTCGCGCCGGGGCGGCCCGTTCCCGCTCCGAGCGTTCATGCAGTTCATGCCGTTCCGGCGCCCGCGGACCCTCGTACCTGCGAACCTCATACGGATGGACGTACGTTGCTCTATTCACCCACGTACGACGCCAGGGCGCGTTGTTAACGAACACTACGTGGGTTCCCCAATCGAAGCGGCTATAACCCCAGCCCCACGGGCGGAACCAGGCGCCGATCGATACACCGAATCCGAAGCGAATTGCGCCGCCTACGACAATGCCCGGGCGAGGAGGAAAGAAAACAATTGCCGGATCATAGTACGGAACCACGATGAAGTTCGGGTCCACGGGAAGAATTGTGATATACGGGCCACCCGCTACCACGATCTGTCCGTTCGTCCGCAAGTAACCGTAATCTTTCGCCCTTTGGCGCTGGCGCTGCACGACGTCCATGACGTCTTGCTGCTGCGTCAAAAACGCGTTCCCGATCTGGTTGGTCCAGTTGGGGTCGCGCGCCATCATGTCCAGGACGGATGGAAAGGGTAGCAATGCCTGGACGGACGGATCCCACGGAAGCTGGTCCGCCTGAATCGCATTGGCAAGGGCCTGCCCGGTCAGATAATGATGCTGATCTCCCCAGCGAGCCGCGTCAGGAATTTGGTCGGGGAACGTCGCGGCTGCGAAGATTTGCGCCAGGAGCGGGTCTGGATACAACGCCACTCGATCTACTAACCGGTCCAATTCCTGCGGCGGAAGCGTCGAGGGCGGCGGTGGCCCCTGCGAGAATGCCGGCAACGCCGCAAAAACGAGTGCTGCACAAACTGCGATTCGAACTTCTTTTCTAGCAATCGACATCGAATCCCTCCAACCTTCAAGACGGACGGCCCCTTTTGCGAGTTACGCTCAGCATACGCAAGTTAAAGTATTCTAAGGTTCACTTTATTTAACCAAGGAGCGGAATGTGAGACAGGTCCAGGTTTCGCAGCCGGGCGGTCCTGAAGTTTTGAAAATCGCGGAAGCGCCAGTCCCGACGCCGGGCGAAGGGGAGGTTCTCATTAAAGTGCAAGCCGCGGGGGTGAACCGCGCCGACATCTCTCAGCGCCAGGGGCGTTACGCTCTCCGTCCGGGCATGCCGTCGATCCTCGGATTGGAAGTGGCTGGAACGATCGCCGGACTCGGCCCGGGTGTCACCCGCTGGAAAGAAGGCGATGACATCTGCGCTCTACTGACGGGCGGCGGCTACGCGGAATATGTGGTTACGCCCGCGCCTCAATGCCTGCCCGTTCCTAAAGGCGTTTCGGTCATCGAAGCGGCGTCGCTACCCGAGACATTCTTCACCGTATGGCTGGACGTTTTCGATTTGTGCCATCTTCGATCCGGCGAGTCGCTGCTGGTGCACGGCGGATCGAGCGGGATCGGGATTACCGCGATCCAGCTTGCTCACACCTTGGGCTCGCGCGTGTTCGTCACGGCAGGCTCGCAGGCAAAGTGCGAGGCCTGCACCGCCCTCGGCGCCGAGGCAGCGATCGATTACCGCAGCACTGATTTTGAAGAGGCGATTCAAAACCTGACAACCGGCCGCGGGGTGGATGTCATCCTGGACATGGTCGGCGGGTCGTATACGATAAAAAACATTCGCTCCCTGGCGCCGCTCGGACGGCTCGTGTTCATCAATTTCATGGAGTCGAGCCGGGGCGAAATCGACATCGCTCTAGTAATGGGACGGCAACTCACGATTACCGGCTCCGGCCTGCGCCCTCAAACGGTGGAGCGTAAGGGGCAGATCGCGGAGAAGCTCGAAAAAATCGCATGGCCGCTGATTGAAGGCGCCAAAATCAAGCCCGTCATTGACACCGTGTATACGCTGGAGCAAGTTGCCGAGGCTCACCGCCGCATGGAATCGAGCGCGCATATCGGCAAGATTCTGCTTCGCATGTGAACGCAAATGCGCCCCGCAAGGCCATTGTTAGCCTGTAAAGGTATGGCAACAGTCCCCGCTGCGTCTGCCGGCCGCAAATGAAACCCGGCACGAAATACATCAACCTCCTACTTGCTTTCCTGCTTGCCGCATGTGTAGCGCGATTCTGGCTGGTTCCGCTATCGACGAGCTTCTGGGTGGATGAGATGGTGACCGCATTCGTGGTTCACTACGGCCCGTCGCATCCTTCGCTGTCTGTGGCTCCGCAAGTAACCGAAACCATCTATTACGCGCTTCCGCAAGCCGCCGAGCGGCTGTTTGGGTTTTCCGAAATTGCCTACCGCGTTCCGTCCGTAATTTGCATGGCGATTTCGTTATTTCTGATCTCACGCCTGGCGGCGCGATTGATCCATCCGAATGCGGGGTGGTTTGTGGCATTTGCATGTTTGTCGCTGCGTGGGTTCAACTATGAAGCCGCGGATGCGCGGCCTTACGGGTTGGGCACAGCCGTGTTCGCCGCTTCTTTGCTGTTTCTGATCCGGTGGATGGATAAAGACCGCTGGCTCGACGGGCTGTTGTTCGCCGGATTGGGCTCCGTGGTGTGGCGTGTTCACCTCATATACTGGCCGTTCTACGCGATTTTTGTGGCGTACGGCCTCTGGCGATTAGCCGCGCGGCAAACCCCGGTGAGCTGGGTCCGAGCCGGCGTGATCTTCGCGCTCATAGGCTTGGCCTTAATTCCGGTAGCGCTACACGCGCTTGCATTGGATCGCGAAGCACTGGCGCATGTGATCGTTCCGCTCCCCAAGCTCCGGGATTTAAGGAATTCGTATCACTTCAACTTGGTCCTGATTTGCGGATGGGGAGCCTGGTTATTGGGCAGCCTTCTGCGCTGGCCGCGCGACAAGAGCGCATGGCGGTCAGCCCCCGCGCTGCTTTTGAGCTTGGGATGGTGGCTCTGGCATCCCCTCGCGCTATTCGTCTATTCCTGGCTCACGCGGAATAGTGTTTTCGTGCCGCGTTACTTGTCCCTTGAATTGCCCGGTACGGCACTGGCCGCGGCTCTGGCTGCCGCGGCCTTCGTTCCAGCGCATGCATGGAAGCCGCTGGCGGCGGTCTTTGGCGCGGGAGTGCTGCTCTATGTCGGCAACTGGAAAACGCCGCACCCTCGCCATGATAATTCCAACTGGAAAGATGCCGCCCGCCGGATCGAGTCTCTGCATCTCCCGCCTGAAACGCCCATAATATTTCCGAGCGTTTTCATCGAAGCGAAGCCTCCGGTGTGGAAGCCCGATTACCCTCTGCCTGGATTTCTGTACTGCCATTTGCTGGTGTACCCGATCGGCGGCAAACCGTATTTGTTTCCTTTCGAGCGTTCTGCTGAAGCGGACGTGTACGCCGCCGAACTGGCCGCACATACGCTCCCAGCCGCGGGGCGCTTTTTGATCTACGGAGGGGACCGCAATGTCTGGACGTGGCAGCGCTGGTTCGCGAATCGCCCGGAACTAGCCGGGTGGCGCAGCAGCCGGCTGGGCCCTTTTGGGGATGTAGAAGTCGCGATATTTGAAAATATTGACACGAATTTCGCGTTAGCATCAACACATCATTAATGTTATGCTGTGAAGTATGCGGACGACTTTAACCCTGGAAGACGACGTCGCAGCGATGCTGGAACGAGTTCAACGTGAACGGAAAAGCTCACTGAAGGAGGTTGTGAATACCGCACTTCGCCAGGGTCTTTCGGCGATGCAGGCGCGCCCCAAGCACAACACGCGATTTCGCACACAGCCGATACATCTCGGCAAGTGTTATTTGCCGAATTTGGACAATATTGCGGAAGTCCTCGCGATCGCGGAGGGGGAGGACCACAAGTGATTTTAGTAGACGCGAATATATTCATCTACTCCGTAGCCGAATCTTATCCGCATCACGTAGCCGCACGCGAGTGGCTGGATTCGCGGCTTTCCGAGCATGGGCGGGTCGGCCTACCGTGGCCCAGTTTGCTTGCATTCGTCCGCATTATTACTAACGCCCGTATCTTCGAGAAGCCCGCATCCATTCTGGCGGCGTGGCGGCGAGTCGAGCAATGGCTTGAACGTCCGAACGTCTGGGTTCCCTTGCCCACGGATCAACATCGCCAAATCCTTGCGGGTTTGCTGAAAGCGCTTGATCGCGGAGCGAATCTCATCCCCGATGCCGATTTGGCGGCGCTCGCGATTGGGCATGGGCTCACGTTGTGCTCGGCCGACTCGGGATTTAGCAGATTTCCCGCACTGCGCTGGAAAAATCCTTTGGCCATCGCCGGACAAGCTGACACAAAGCATTAATTTCGGCTTTTCCCTGAAACATCCACGCCCCGCTTGCTTCTACTTACGAGGAGCGCACCGAAGCGCGGGGTGGTCCTCGCGTGCCTCGATGAACACCGCCGGCGGTGCGTGCACGTTTCGCTCAAGGAGATTTCCGTGACCACAACCGCATCGGATGTTTTGCTCGATACGATTCATGCTTGGGGCATCGAGGTGATCTTCGGATTACCGGGTGACGGCATTAACGGCATCATGGAGTCGCTCCGGAAGAAGCAAGACAAGATACGGTTTATTCAGGTGCGGCATGAGGAAGCGGCGGCTTTTATGGCCTGCGGCTATGCCAAGCATACCGGCAAGCTCGGCTGCTGCCTTGCGACCTCCGGGCCCGGCGGCATTCACCTTTTGAATGGGCTGTACGACGCGAAGCTGGATGGCCAACCGGTGCTCGCGATCACAGGATTGCAATTTCACGATCTCATGTACACGCACACGCAGCAGGACGTGGAGCTCGACAAGCTCTTCGCGAACGTTTGCGTTTACAACGTTCGCTGCATGGGGCCCGAGCACATGGAGAACATCGCGGAACTGGCCTGCCGCACGTCGCTTGCCTATCGCGGCGTTTCGCATATTTCCGTTCCGGTGGACTTTCAGGAATTGCCGGTGAAAGCGCGAGGCAACGGACGGAGCGAGCGTAACATTCCCAACCACGTGTCCGACGTTCCGGCGCACGGCGGCGGCGTTCCCCCCGAGGACGATCTTCGGAAAGCCGCGGACATTCTGAACAGTTGCAAACGTACGGTGATACTTGCGGGCCGTGGCGCCCTTGATGCTTCCGGCGAACTCGAAAGAACCGCCGACCGGCTCGCCGCTCCCATTGTCAAAGCCTTGCTCGGCAAAGCCGCCGTGCCCGACGACAGTCCTTTTACAACCGGCAGCATCGGACTGCTCGGCACGCGGCCATCCCAGGAAGCGATGGAAGACTGCGATAGCATCTTAATTGCCGGCAGTTCCTTTCCATACATTGAGTTCATGCCGAAGCCGGGCCAGGCGCGGGGCGTGCAAATCGATCGCGACCCGGCGCGCATCGGCCTGCGTTATCCGGTGGAGGTTGGTTTAGTCGGAGATACGCGACGCACGCTGCGACTGTTATTGCCTCAATTGAAGCAGCGCTCCAAACGCGGATTCCTCGAGCGGGCGCAGAACGGCATGAAGGAATGGAATAAATCGATGGACCGGCTCGCAAGCGCGAGTTCGATGCCGATGAAGCCGCAGGTGGTGGCGGCGGAATTGGGCAAACGGCTTCCCGAGAATGCAATCGTTAACTGCGACTCGGGCACGATAGCCACGTGGTGGGCTCGACACATTCCCGTAAAGCGCGGCCAGAAACACACGATTTCCGGAAATCTGGCCACGATGGCCTGCGGCCTGCCCTACACGATCGCTTCGCAAATTGCTTATCCCGGGCGTCTCTGCGTCGGTTTCGTGGGCGACGGCGGGTTCACCATGTTGATGGGCGAGTTCGCGACGGCCGTGAAGTACAAGCTGCCGATCAAAATCGTCGTCGCCAAAAACAACAGCCTGGGCCAGATCCGCTGGGAACAGATGGTGTTTCTCGGCAACCCCGAATTCGGATGCGACCTCATGCCCATTGACTTCGCCGCTTTCGCCCGCGCCTGCGGCGGCTCCGGTTTTACGATCACCGACCCAGGCGAGTGCGGCTATATCCTTGACCGCGCCCTCTCTACCGCCGGTCCGGTAGTCATCGAAGCGGTTATCGACCCGAACGAGCCGCCGTCGCCGGCCAAGGTCAACGCCAAACAAGCCGCGCACCTTGCGGAAGCGCTCGCACGAGGGACCAACGACGGTAAGAAGATCATCATGGATGTGCTCGAGGACGAAGTTCGCGAGCTGGTTTGACGATAATTAGCACCTAAGGATATAGCGCGGGTGCGCCAGACTGCGCTACTCAACCATTTCGCGTTGGGTATTTAAGACCTCCCGCAAGTCACCGAAAGTTCATTCCTCTTTAATCCGCCCGACATTCCGCTAAGTTACGCTGAATTCCGTTTTTTACAACTTTTATGAAAATGACGTTCAGCTCCGTGGTTATGGCGATGGCGATGACTGGCGCGTTAAGCGCGCAGACTGTCACTTACCTGCCCTATATTCAACCCGGCGATTCCGGTCCATTCGGGGCCACGGATCAAATGGTTGTCGCCTGGCAAACAAATGAGACCTCCGCGAATCCCGGGCCCTATTCGGTGTCGGTTTCCGACGACCCAGCGTATGGAGATGCAATACAGTTCCCGGTCACCGGCAGAGTAGTTGACAATTATCTGAGCGCAGATCCGGCGGTTTTCGGCGGTCTGTCTATCCCCACAGCATACGGCGCGCATGTGAATTATTACGCGGTCTTGAGCGGGCTCAAATACGATCGCCAATATTATTATCAAGTCACCGGGCCAGGCATGCCCGCAGGAGGATTCACGGCTTCTTTTCATACGCGCACCCAGGGCAACCATTTTTCGTTTGAGGTGCAGGGCGATGAAGGCTACTACCCCGGAATTCCCAACACCAGTCCTGTGCTTGTGGCCAACTACGAGGCGCGGATCATCCATACGATGTTCGACGTCGACAAGCTTCCCCTTGCCGGCGAGCCGCGTTTACCTCATCCCGATTTTGCATTGAATACCGGGGACAACGTGTATATCGATGGCAGCGACAGCAATTATCACGACGTGTGGTTCCCAACGTGGAACAGCAACACCGATTCCAACGAGCTCGGGGCGCCATTCATTCGCAGCATTCCGCTTTACATCGTCGCCGGCAACCACGATGTCGGCAGCACGGGTGCAACCGCAAATCTTCTTGCGGCCGATCCTCCTACAGTTCCAGGAACTTCCGGACCAGGGCCGTTCGGGGGAAATATCAGCGGCGGCGACGCGATGGCATATTTTAATAACTATTATTTCCCGTTGAACGGACCTTCAGGCGTCGACATCCAGCACCATTTCACGGGCGATACATCTACCGAAAGCAATTTTTTATTCTCATATAAAGGCAATTCGTATACATCGCCTCTCGCGATTGATGCGCTACGGGCGAGCACTACCGTAAATACCGGACAGGGATCCAAGCGTCAAATCGATCATCAGAGCAACTATTCTTTCGATTACGGCAACGCGCACGTCGTCTTCCTGGATGCCAACCCGCACCTGTTCGATAACCAATTGCCCAGCCCCGCGACATATCAAGCGCCGCCGTCGTTCCCATTTACCGCGTATCCCTCGGTTCTAAGCACCTGGCTGATGAACGATCTCGATTCCAGCAGTCAAATCTGGAAAGTAGTTGTGTTTCACCAGCCCGCATTCTCTTCGGGAAACGCGACGCTCCGCAACGATCAGATGCGAACGATTGCGAAACTGCTTGAAGATCACGCAGTAAATATGGTGTTCAACGGCCATGAGCACAATTATCAACGCAGCCTTCCGATTCGCGCTCTTTCGACGGTCGCGGCGTCGCCAAATCCAACTGGTCCCGCCGCGGTTGCGGTGGATCAGAATTTCGATGGGATCACTCAAACGGTGCCGGACGGAGTGCTCTATTTTGTCGACGGGGCGGGAGGCAACCGCGATTTTGACGATGCGCTCGGGAATCCCCGCGGAAGCAGCTCCCAAACGATCGATCAAGAGGACTCGGCCACCGGCAATTCCATCCCTCTCGGGACACCGGCGACTTCTTATCCAAATGGCCCCAACTCATGGCTCGATACGCACCTGACGAACACCGCTATGACCGGCTTCTTCCCAACAGCGGGCAGTGGAACGAAAATTACCGCGCGTTTCAAATCTAAAGTGTTTTCGTTTTCCGATGTCGTTGTGAACAATAACCAGCTCGCGTTGTATCAGATCTCCGAACCTCTTACGAACACTTCGTCGGCGACGTCCTCGAATCCTTATCCGTTTGGGACCGACATTTACGGAAACCGTCTGAAAGATCCAATCCCGGACACTGTTGTCGACCCGGCGACGGGATATGTAGTCTCTGCTCCGGCGGCCGGCGCCCCGGCGCTGCTCGACAAGATCACAGTTACCAAACCAGACCTGAGCAATGGCATCTCGGTTAATTTTTCAGCGCCCCGGGACGTGAGTGGCGGCGGACAGTTCGCCTACATCTTTGAAGCCTCGAACAGCAGCGGTGTCCCGCTGAACGGCACCCAGGCGATTATTACGCTCCCAGCTGGCGTCACATTCGTTAGCGCGACCGGTGGAACCGCGACAGTCAACGGATCCACTGTGGTAGTTACGATCGGGCGATTCCTGACCGGCTCGACAGCCATGGTGCAGGTTACTGTCCAAGCTCCTCCAGCCGGATCAACGCCCCAACCTCTACTTGCTCGTGGTACGCTCCGCTCCGCGACGGCGCTTCCTCTGGACGGAGGAACAGTACAAACAAAAGTCGACTGAGAGTTTTCGCCGCTGTCTAATGTGTTAGCAGCACGATTACGGCATTCGGGAAGCCGTGTACGCCACGATATCCATCATGTCGTCGCTCGACAAATTGGCGACCACCGGTTTCATCAGTTCCGTCCAAGTCCCTTTACGAAGGCCCTGCTGCATGTCAAACATTTGGCGCATCAAGTAGCTGGGCGACCGGCCGGCGAGACCAGGCACCGGGCCCAGGCCCTTTAGGTCGGCGCCGTGGCAATTGCCGCAGGCAATGGTCTTGCCGCCGCCCTTGGTGACAAGCAACTCGCCCTTCTTCACGGAGCCCACGGGCACATACGCGGTAAAGCCGGAGTGCGGGTCGCGCAGCACTTCTGTCGCCTCCGCATTTAGAGGTGTTTCCAGAATGCGGTTGCCGAGCGGCTCCATCTCGCTGCCTTCCACCAGGAACAACCCATTCGATGGCTTAGCCTTGGGTACCGTTTTGGCTTCGACGACCTTGATCCAAGGCGTCCACTTTATAGCGCCAAAGTATTCCGCGGCGGCTTTAATCTCATCGTCAGACATGTTCTTGGCGAACTGGATCATGAGATTCGTGTTGTTCTTCCGCGGATCGGAGCTCTTGCGGTTGCCGTTCTTGAAGTCATTCATCGTGTGAATGAAATATTCGGTGGAAAGGCCGCTTACTCCGGCGTTTTCCGCGCGTCCCTTGCCGTTAGGGTAGTGGCACAGGCCGCACGCCCACACGTTTGGCTGCTTGCCGTGGGCGACGACGTCGGGCATCTGCGGGTGATCGCCCGGGAACCAATCGGCCGGACCGAAGCGGTTGGCGATCTGCGCGCGGGAGAATTTCGCCGTAACCCCCGGAAGGCTATGCAGGGTTTGATCTGTATTGGCCGGAGCCGGTTGAGCAGGCGCCGCTCCAGCTTGCGGCGGACCATCGAAGCCGTAGGCCCACGGCGGCGGATCTGCGGCAAACAGTGTGCCTGCGCTTACGACGAACGTGAGCGCGAATATCGCGGTGCTGGAAATCTTCATGGGTGCCTCCTTTGCGTACGATGCTCCAAAACCTGCCGGTGCTGAGGGAACATTGTATCGCTTATCGACTCGCACTAACGGCCCCATGGCCCGTAATCCGGAAGGGGCGATGGGATCGTGGAGCACGCTTTTAGCGGCAACCCGGGTTTCAGCCGCGTGCTGAAGCACCCGTCGCAGGCTAACGCCCGCTCCACCCAGACCGGGGTGATAATGCTATCCATGAGTTTGTCTGGTGTGTTCGAGCGAGGATTACCGGCCACGGAACAAAACGAATTCGAATATAAGCTCGACCGTTTGGCCGAGGTCGCTATCCGCTCCGGACTTGGACTTGCGTCCGGCCAGGAGGTCGTGGTCACCGCCACCCTCGACGGCATTCCCTTGGTTCGGCGGATTACGGAGCATGCCTACCCGGGCCGGAGCATCGCTGGTCACGACGCTACTTACGGATGAGCCGGCGGCGCTGCTCCGCTTTCGCTACGGGACCGAACCCAGCTTTGATGCGGCTCCTTCGTGGCTTTACGAGGGCATGGCGGAAGCGTTTCGCAGGGGCGCGGCGCGCCTGGCCGTTGCCGGCGACGATCCTTGGTTGCTCTCGCATGAAGACCAGGAAAAGGTGAGCCGCGTCAATCGCGCTACTTCGAAAGCCTACCGTCCGGCGCTTGAGTTGATTGCGCGCTTCGAGACAAACTGGACCATTGTGCCAAGCGCGACTCCCGCGTGGGCGGCCGCGGTTTTCCCCAATTTGCCGAAAGACGAGGCCCTTGCCCGCCTTTGGGAGCATATCTTTTCGGCATCGCGCATCAACCATGTGGACCCGGTAACTGCGTGGAAGGAACACGACGCGAATTTGCACCGGCGCGCCAATCACTTAAATGAAAGGCGCTATTCAGCCTTGCACTTCCGAGGACCGGAAACCGATCTGCGAGTCGGCCTGGCGGACGATCATCTCTGGTTGGGCGGAGGCATGACCGCGCGAAATGGACTGTACTGCATTGCCAACATTCCGACCGAGGAGGTCTTCACGACGCCACATAAAGACCGCGTCGAAGGATACGTAACCAGCACCAAGCCGCTATCGTATAAGGGCACCATGATCGAGAATATTCGCGTGAAGTTTGAGGGCGGACGAATTGTACAAGCCGGTGCTTCGCGAGGCGGCGAAGTGTTGCAGCGCATGATCGAAACTGACGAAGGCGCGCGCCGGCTCGGCGAAGTCGCTTTGGTCCCGCACTCGTCGCCGATTGCATCAAGCGGATTGCTGTTTCTCAACACACTATTCGATGAGAACGCGGCCTGTCATATTGCCCTGGGTCACTCGTATAGTTCATGCTTCCGGGGCGGAGCCGGCCTGACTCAGGACCAGCTGGCGTCGCAAGGCGCGAATAGCAGTCTGATTCACGTGGACTGGATGATTGGA
Source organism: Bryobacterales bacterium (assembly GCA_019261985.1). Lineage (GTDB taxonomy): Bacteria > Acidobacteriota > Terriglobia > Bryobacterales > Bryobacteraceae > Palsa-187. Next base: position 32,402 of record JAFAQY010000038.1, read on the forward strand.
TCGAATCGCATGGATGTAGACGCCATCACCGCGGCCGGCGATTCCGTTCCGCTAATGCGCGCCGGCGAGTGGGTCTAGTAAACGCCCGGCCTCTTCCGGCTGCCACAAACCCGGCTCAATCTGCATCCCCTCTGAACGGGATTGGAACAGAAGCCGAGTCTTGCTATCCAGGAAAGAGCGCACTCGAAGATTGAAAATCAAGTTGTGTTGAATCGTGAGTTTCCGGTGAAGCTGCGTGACGGGAGCTGCAAGGGGCTGGTAGGGTGTGCTGAGGGCGGGAGGAGGCCCGCGGCATGGCTACACCAACGACACGTCAGGAAAATGTAGAGCTGTTACGGCGGAGATTTGCGGAGTTCCGCCAGACGCACGCTGTGCGGTCTCGGTTGCCGGAGGAGTTGTGGGCGGCGGCGGCGAAGCTGACGCAGCGGGATGGCATCGAGGCGACCGCGCAGGCGCTCGAGGTGGACCGGCCGAGTTTGAAGAAGTGGGCCGAGCGATTCGAGCCCTCCGCGAAGCGGCGTGTGCGCAGGAGACAGACCGCACCGGCGTTTGTGGAACTACTCACCGCGCCTGTAGCGCCAGCAGCCGGGTGCCGGGTGGAGGTGGAATCGGCGCGGGGAGCCAAGCTCCGGTTGGAGTTCGCGAGCCTAGCGCCGGAGCAGTTGGTGGAGTTGATCCGCACGTTTGCGGCCCATTGAAACCATGCTGCAGATCACGCCGCAGATGCGGATTCTGGTGGCCGTGGAGGCGGTCGATTTTCGCAAGGGCATCGATTCGCTGGCAGAGGTGTGCCGCGCCAAACTCAATGCCGATCCGTTTTCGGGCAGTGTGTTTGTGTTTCGCAGCCGGCGCGCCACGTCGATCAAGATTCTGGTGTACGACGGGCAAGGCTTCTGGCTGGCGACCAAGCGTTTATCGAAAGGCCGGTTTCGTTGGTGGCCGCAGAGTGAGGAATCCGCAAAGGTATTGCGCGTGCATCAAGCGCAGGTGTTGCTGGCCGCGGGCAATCCGGAGACCGACGCGCCGCCGGTGTGGCGCAAGGTGAGTTGAAAAAGTACTTGCGTTCCGAAACAGTTTCCTGCATACTTGTGCTGTGATCTATCGCGGACGTAGCGTGACGAACGAAGACATCGCGCTGATTCGAAGATGGATTCAGGAACGTCCGCACCTAAGCCGCTGGAAGCTGTCGCGAGAGCTGTGCGAAGTCTGGCAGTGGAAGCAGGCCAACGGCGCGCTACGTGACATGCTGTGCCGCGGATTGTTGCTCCAGCTTCATCGCACGGGTGAGATCGAGTTGCCGCCGATCAAGCGCACGGTACGGAATCGCATTGCCGAGCGAGGGCGACCCGAGCACGTGGCGATCGAAGAGCGTCCCTTCGCAGGATCGTTCAGCGAGTTGCCGCCGCTGGAGTTCGTGCAGGTGCGGCGCACTTCGGAAGAAGCACTGTTCCACAGCTTGCTCGAGCAGCATCATTATCTGGGCTACGAGCGGCCGGTGGGTGAACATCTGAAGTATCTGGTGAAAGCACGCGGGCAAGCCATCGCGTGTCTAGCCTGGTCCAGCGCACCGCGGCACTTGAAGCTGCGCGACCGCTATCTGGGCTGGAGCGATCAGGCTCGCGAGCGCAATGTACATCTGCTGGCCTATAACACGCGCTTCCTGATTCTGCCGTGGATTCGCGTGCCGCACTTGGCTTCGCACATTTTGGGACGCATGGGGAAGATCGTCTCCGAAGATTGGCAACGGATCTACGCGCATCCGATTTATTGGTTGGAAACGTTCGTCGATACCTCGCGCTTCGCCGGCACGTGCTACCGCGCGGCCAACTGGATCGAGATCGGAGTGACGCAAGGGCGCGGGCATCGTGCGCCGACGTTCGAGCAGACCCGTCCGGTGAAAAAGATGCTGGGATTGCCCTTGCATCGCCGCTACCGAGAGATCCTCTGCGCATGAAACGGCCACGGCTGGAAGTCAACCTGGAAGAGCTGGATCGCGTCCTGGATCATGCGCGCGAAGCTCCGCTGAACGAATCGGATTACGAAAAACTGAGAAATACCCTACACGCCCTGGCCGGTATGCTGCCGCCACCGCGTTCCACGGAAAAGACCAAGAACGTTTTGGGGCAGCCCGAAACGCCGGAACCGAAATCTGATCCGGAGAAACAGCCGGGCCACGGCCGCAACGGCGCTTCGTCTTACACGGGCGCGAAGCAAGTCGCCGTGCCGCATCCCACCCTGAAGCCCGGCGAGCCGTGTCCCGGATGTCGGAAGGGGAAAATCTATCCCCAGAAAGAACCTCGCGTGCTGGTGCGCCTCATCGGACAAGCTCCGCTGGCCGCCACGGTGTATTCGCTCGACCGGTTACGCTGCAATCTATGCGGCGAGGTGTTCACGGCACCGGAACCGGAAGGCGTGGGTCCGGAAAAATACGACGAAACCACGGCTGCCATGATTGCTTTGCTCAAGTACGGCAGCGGGATGCCGTTTTACCGCCTGGAAAAGCTGGAACATTTACTGGGCATTCCGTTGCCGGCCTCGACACAGTGGGAGATCGTCGAAGAAACCGCCGAAGTCATTAAAGCGGCCCGCGATGAGTTGCTCCGGCAAGCGGCGCAGGGCGAAGTGTTGCACAACGACGATACTTCGATGCGCGTGTTGGCCATGGCGCGCGAACCATCGGATGATCGCACAGGTGTGTTTACTTCCGGCATCGTATCCACCCAACAAGGACAAAAAATCGCGCTGTACTTCACCGGCCGCCAGCACGCCGGCGAAAACCTGCGCGACGTGCTCGCTCATCGCGCCAAGGGACTCGCCGCGCCCGTGCAGATGTCCGATGCGCTTTCGCGCAACACCTCGGCTCTGCCGGACGGCGTGGAGATTCTGCTGGCCAACTGCCTGGCCCACGGACGCCGCCAGTTCGTGGAAGTCGCGGACAGTTTCCCGGAGGCCTGCCGCTACGTTCTAGAAACCTTGGGCCGAATATATAAATACGATGCGGAAGCCCGCGAGCAGAAGCTTTCCCCGGCGGAGCGGCTGGCCTTTCACCAGCAGCATAGTAAACCGGTGATGGAGCACCTGCAACAGTGGATGGAACGCCAGTTCGCCGAGCATCTGGTGGAGCCCAACTCGGGCTTGGGCAAAGCCATCACTTACTTCTTGCGCCATTGGAAAGGGCTCACCGCGTTTTTGCGCGACGCGGGCGCCCCGCTCGATAACAATCTCTGGAATGCCGCTAGCGGCATTCCAGAGATTATGCCGACTTCCGGATTATGCCGCGTGCGCCAGATTCAGTGGTTCTTTGTTGGTTTAGGATGATGACCAACGCGGCATAATCATGATCGCCTCTCCCGACTGGCATTCATGCCAACCAGGAGAGGGGAAATGACAACAGCCACTACATTTGAAAAGCGCCTGTTCGAGGACGAAATCGAACCTTTCATCGAACAGCTTCGCGCTGCTCGTTATGCTGATAAAACGCTGCGGCGAAAGCGGTCCATCGCCAGGGAGTTTGCGCAATGGACACAGCAACAGCGGATTACTTCTGACCATCTCAACCGGAATAGCGCCGCCGAATTCGTAGCCCGCATGCCTCAAAGGGCCAAGACCCGCGTAGCGCTGGAACGCGGGACCGTCCGTCTGTTTTTGGAACACCTGTGCACGCAAGGCCCGCTCCAGCGTCCCTGCCCGAGGGAGACCGATTTCGGCCGCAACAGCTATTTGCAGCGATACGAGGATTATCTGCGCAGAAACCGCGGACTCGCAAATAACTCGGTGCTCGTCTACTTACCATTCATTCGTAATTTCGTCAGCGTTCAGACCATCCAGACTGGCTGTCTGAGCCGGGACGCGTTTGATACGTTGAAGATCCAGAACTTCCTCCTGGCACAAACCAAAGGCCGGTCGGGCGAGTATGCCCGGCTTCTGGCCACATCGCTCCGGTCGTTCTTGCGTTTTCTGTTTTTCGCGGGCGAGACAACACAGGACTTCTCCAGCGCCGTTCCGATGGTCCGGAAGTACCGCATGTCGGCGCCGCCATCATTTCTTTCACCCGAGCAAACTGAGCGTGTTCTGGCCATAACGGAGAGGTCCACATCGACGGGACGCCGCGATTATGCCGTGCTGCTGCTGCTTGCCCGGCTGGGCCTCAGGGCGGGAGAAGTGGTCTCGCTCGAATTGGACGATATTCGGTGGCGCTCCGGCGAGATCGTCATCCGCGGTAAAGGCCGCGTGCTGGATCCGTTGCCTTTGGTCTGCGATGTTGGCGAAGGTCTTGCCGCCTACATTCGCAACGACCGAGGCGTCAGTTCCTCCAGGCGCGTGTTCCTTCGGACCCTGGCGCCTCGTATCGGCCTGACGGGTCCGGCTGCGGTTGGGCATATCGTACGGCGTGCCCTCGCCCGAGCCGGGATTAGACGCTCAGGCCGCGGCGCAGCCCATCTCTTCCGGCACGGTTTAGGGGCCAAGATGATTCGGCATGGCGCTTCGCTCTCAGAGATTGCTGAAGTCCTCCGGCATCGTTCCCAGAACACCACTGCGATTTACAGCCAAGTGTCCTTCGAAGCCCTGCGTACGGTTGCTCTCCCGTGGCCCCTGACGGGAGGTGTCCAATGAGCGCCCTCCGCGATGCTCTCCCACAATATATATCGCTCCGCCGGGCGCTTGGTACGAAGCTTCAGGAGCCCGCCACGACACTGGAGCACTTTGTGGAATTCCTCGAACGTGAAGGAGTGGAGTTCATCACTTCGGAACTGGCGCTCCGCTGGGCCATGCAACCACAAGATGTCCAGCGCGCCACATGGGCGCGTCGACTCGGAATGGTGAGAAGGTTTGCCGCTTGGTTCAGCACGATTGACGCCCGCACCGAGGTGCCGCCGCACCGGCTCCTCGCTCCACGCCGAAAACGGAACAAGCCACATATTTTCACTGCGCAGGAAATCGGCCAGTTGATGGCTGAAGCTGCCCGACTCGCCTCACCAACGGGACTGCGGGCACTGACTTATACAACGCTGATAGGGCTGCTCACCGCCACAGGTCTGCGACCGGGGGAAGCGCTGACGCTCGACCGATCCGATGTGGATCTCGAAAATGGCATCCTCGCGATTCGCCAGTCCAAGTTCGGAAAATCCCGTTTCGTGCCCATCTCAGATTCCACGCGCGAGGCTCTTCGGGAATATGCGAAGCAGCGCGACGTCATCTGCCGGCACCCTCGCACTGACGCTTTTCTTGTTTCGGAGCGTGGCGGTCGGCTGCGGGGGTGTACTGCCCGCCGCACCTTTGCCAGGATTTCATGCATTATCGGTCTGCGCACCGTCACGGGAAGCCGCCGGATCGGTCGCGGACCGCGGCTCCAGGACTTCCGCCATTGCTTTGCAACGCGCAAACTTATCGAGTGGTATCGAGCCGGCGTCGATGTTGCTCGGGAGCTGCCGAAGCTAACAACCTATCTCGGACACGTCGATGTTGCCCACACCTACTGGTATCTGGAAGCTGTTCCGGAACTCCTTCAACTGGCCACCGAGCGCATGGCGGAGCGCCGGACTGGAGGCGGACAGTGAAAGGCTCCACCTTGCAATCCCTCATTCAGCTTTTCTTCGCCGATCGACTGCAAAAGCAACTCGGCGTGAGTCCGCACACCGTAGCCGCTTACCGTGACGCCTTCCGCCTATTGCTCAAGTTCGCGTCGGAACGTCTGAGCCGCGGACCTTCCGAGCTGCGGATCGAAGATCTCGATGCGCCCTTTCTGGGGAAATTCCTGGACTATCTGGAAGAGGTTCGCGGCAACTGTATTCGGACCCGAAATAACCGCTTGGCGGCCTTCCATGCGTTCTTCCAATATGTGTCCATCAGCGAACCGGCACTGGCGCTGCACTGTCAACGCGTCCTGGCGATCCCTTCGAAGCGGCATGAACGCGGTCCGGTCGCGTTCCTCACTGAAGAAGAGAGCGCCGCTCTGGTAGCAGCACCCAGTCTCGACGCATGGGTCGGAAGGCGCGATAGAGCGCTTTTGCTTCTGGCCATTCAAACGGGCCTCCGCAATACGGAACTCACATCGCTCCGGCGCCAGGATGTGGAGTTTGGCGCCGTCGCCCACGTCCGCTGTTTCGGAAAGGGCCGCAAGATGAGATGCACACCGCTGCGCCAGGATGTCGCTGCGGTGCTCAAGGAATGGCTGTCCCGACAAGAAGGCAAGCCAGATGATCCTGTGTTTCCAAGTTCAAAAGGAGGACGGCTAAGCGCCGATGCCCTGCAGCGGCTGGTGGCGAAACATGCCGCCACCGCTCGAAAAATCTACCCATCTCTGGCGACCAAGAAGGTCACGCCCCACACGCTGCGCCACGGGGCCGCTATGGCCATGCTTCGCCGGGGCGTGGATCTCACTGTCATTGCCCTTTGGCTCGGCCACGAATCGACTGAAACGACCCAGATCTACCTTCATGCAGATATGCAACTCAAAGAGAAAGCGCTGGCGCACGCCGCACCATCGGGAGCGCCGCCCGACCGCTTCCGGCCAACCGACTCGTTGCTCGCTTTTCTGGAGCGTCTGTGATTATGCCGCGTCTCGGAATCACCAGAATCAGAGATCCTTCCGAAACGGAGCATCCGCGAAATCTCCACGCGGCATAATCCGGAAATCGGCATAATCTCTGCGAGCGCGCCCTCAAGCGTGCCGTGCTGCATCGCAAGAACGCTCTGTTCTATCGCACGCTGCACGGCTCCGAGGTGGGCGACCTGTTCATGAGCCTGATCCACACCTGTGAACTAGCGGGCGCCGATGCCTTCGACTACTTGAGCCAGTTGCAGCGCCATGCCGCCGAACTTATGGCGAATCCCGCCGCGTGGATGCCATGGAATTATCAAGAGCAGTCTGGCCTAAAACCATC
>JAFAQY010000050.1 GCA_019261985.1 Bryobacterales bacterium
CGCAAGTGTTTTCAATACATTCACCGCAACCGCGATCGTATGAAATACCCGGCCTTCGAAGCCTTGGGGCTATGCACTTCCACCGGTGTGGTCGAAGCCGGCTGTAAGGTCGCGATCGGCACACGTTTGAAACGGGCGGGTATGCACCTGGTCTACCGCCGGAGCCAACTCGATCATTGCCCTACGCTGCTGTCGGCTCAGTGGTCGGTTTCAGGATTTTTGGGAACGTCGTTCGGAGCGCAGGAAGGCCGCGTGACCCGCTTTCAGATCATTTTTCTGTCGTGCGCCCCATGGTGGTGTCAAGCCATGGTGGAGCAGGCTTAAGCCGGGCTTAAGCCTGCAACCGAGGCTTTAGCCTCGGCTCCCCGGCGGATGCCGGAACCCCCATTGCATGCTGAAGCCGCGGCTTAAGCCCGCTGGACACAGCCCACGCGCCGTATGGCTGCCCCAGCCAATCGCCGGTGTTATTCTCAGGTCATGAATCGGCGGCGGCATCTCACGCGCGCACTCTGGTCCCTCGGAGGCGCCGCGATTTTGGCCGGCACGCTATTCGCATTCCAGCGGCCCTTCCGCGAATATCCCGGAATCGAATACAACGATTTTCCCCTCCCCGCCGATTACCAGGAGCGAACGGAATACGTTTTCGCCCGACTCATGTATCCGCAGTATCCGGGAGTGCGCGGCGGCTTCGGCTTCCGCGGTGGCGCCGATTGGAAGCACGGCTACTCGATGTGGACGCAGGATTATCCGAGGGCGGATCGGCATTTTATGCTCGCGCTCCGAAGGCTAACGCGGATTGACGCCCGCTCCGTGGAGCAGCCCGTCGACCTGGATGACGGCGACGACGTATACAACTGGCCCTGGCTTTACGCGGTTCAACCGGGTACGTGGCGGTTGACGGACGCGCAGGCGGCTAAGCTCCGCGATTACCTGCAGCGCGGCGGATTTTTCATGACCGACGATTTTTGGGGTCCCCAGGGCTGGCGGATCTTCGAAGAAAGCATGCAGCGCGTCTTTCCGGATCGCAAAGCGGTGGATATTGACAACCCGGATCCGATCTTTCACACCGTGTACGATCTGAACGACAGGTATCAAGTGCCCGGCGCGCGGTATCGAGGAACGGGCATCACGGAAAAATGCGAGGGCTGTCCGCCCGCCTGGCGCGCCATCTACGATGACAAGGGCCGGATCATGTCGGCCATGACGTTCGATTCGGACCTGGGCGATTCCTGGGAATGGGCGGACGATCCGACCTATGAAGAGAAATATTCGGCGTTGGGTATCCGCATCGGCGTTAATTACATCGTGTACGCTATGACCCATTGAGGGCCATGCAGCCGATGCGATCCGTTGCCGGCATTCTTCTTTTTTCGACGCTAGCCGCCGCACAAGCGCCGCCGGTCAAGCCCGATTCACCCGAAATCAAAGCCCTGATCGAGAAAGCCAAACGAGCGGGAGGCCCGATGTGGGCCGAAGAAGCGCATTTCTTTTGCGAAGCTCCGCGGGCCAACAGCACCAACGATCCGCCCATTCCGCCCACAAAAATCTTCGACAACGTCTATGTAATCGGAAACGCCGGCACTGCCGTGTATGTGATCCAGACTACGGATGGTCTGCTGATGATCGACGCGCTCGCCGCCAATCAGGTGGATTCGCAGCTTCTCCCTGGATTCCAAAAGCTCGGCCTCGATCCGGCGAAAGTAAAAATCATACTTGTGGGTCACGGCCACGCCGATCATTTCGGCGGATCGGCGTACATGCAGGAACATTACGGCTCAAGAGTCTACGTTGCGGCGGCGGACTGGAATCTGATGGAAAATCCCCCCGCCGGCCGCGGCGATAAGAAAGGACCAGCGCCTGTATTGCCGATGCACGATCAAGTGATCGTCGAAGGGCAGCCGGTCGTGCTTGGCGACCTGAAGGTGCTGCCCGTGGCCATTCCGGGCCATACGCCAGGATCGATGGGCTTCATCTTTCCCGTAAAGGACAACGGCAAGACGCACATGGCGGCGCTGTACGGAGGCACCGTCTTAACACCCAATATCGTTTCAGACGAGGGCCTGCGGACGTATCTGCAATCGGTGGCGCGCTTCAAGGAAGAGACCCGCAAGGCCAAGGTCGATGTGGAGGTTCAAAACCATCCCTTAATGGACCCGATCCAGGTCAAGATCGACAAGCTGCAGATGCGCAAAAAGGGAGATCCGAACCCTTTTGTCGTGGGTCAGGCGAACTATCAAAAGTTCCTGGATGTAATGGCCGCGTGCACCGAGGCAAACATCGCGCGCCGGAAGCAGTAGCTGCGCTCTTGCGTTTAGCTATTCTATCTACTCCACCCCAAACGCCAGCAGCACATTGCCGAACGGCCCCTCCCGGAGTAGATCCAAGAATCCCGCGCGATTCGGTGAAAGTGCTTTTACTTGATCACCCGCTTACCGGCACAATTTCGCATCTTCGATCCGCCGCTAGATTCGCAGAATTGCCCTTAATCGTCCTACTTATAACTAACATTGACAGTGTAGACGATCGTTGCTCCGACAAAACCGATATCGAGCCAGCCATCGGAGAACTCTTCGAAATGATGCTCGCGACATCCAACGTTGGCGATCCTGGGAGTGTGCTCCCGGTCGGCATAGAAAGCAGGACTGATGCTGGAACCGTAAAATCTGCGCTTCTGAGGGTGCGAAGCACTGGAACGTGACGCTGACCGGGACTGATTGCACTGTTGGGACAGTTATCGGTACCGTCGTCCAAGCCGTGCCGTTGATGCTGACGTAAGAGTCAGGTCCTCCCCCAATCCAGCTGACAGTCAATCCTTGCGTTCTATCTACCGCCACGAAGTTTACGGCATTAGTCCAGACGAATAGTGGAGGGAGGTCGAGGGATGCGACGAAGCTCTGGACATCTCTTCCCCCGGAGCTATTATTAAACGTGAACATACCGCCAGAACTTGGGATAGAGCTTCCCGGAACGACCGTGCCGCTGCCCTGCAGAGCTGAACCAGATCTAACAAGAGCCGGCCTTTTCTTCGCCCGAGCAGGCCGATTGGCAATCGGCCGCAGGTTGGCAACCTGCCCACTAAGATTTCTGTATTAGTAATACATGGCACATCAGCCGGTCGTCTTTAACCCACCCGCGATCGCGTTTACGGTGACCAACAGCGATTGCAGAGTGCGTTCAACCTCTTCCGTGCGCCCCGCGGCAACCGTTTCGCGCCACGCACGAAGCAGCTCGATCTGCTCGCGATGCAGACGGCTCAAGGCTTTGTGGCGAATCATGATGGCCTTCAGCATCCGCGGCCGGCGCCGCTCACGATCGCTGCCGAGCAGGTCGTCGAGAACACGGCGGGTGCGCCGGTACTCATCTAAGATCCACTCGAGAATTCGGGCGCGGATAGAGGTATCGGTAACCAACTCCGAATACGCCTCCATGATTGCCGGATCGGCAGCCTCGATACTAAACTCCACATTGTGGAGCACGTAAGAGAGAAAGGGCCATTCCCGCGCGGCCTCCACCAGCGCGCTCCAAGCATGCGTCTGCCGGCCGCGGACGCGTTCAAAGGCGCTACCCATGCCGTACCAGCCTGGCAGGTTGAACCGCGCCTGGCTCCAACTGAACACCCATGGAATCGCCCGCAGGTCCTGAATGGTTCTGCGTCCGGTGCGGCGTGCCGGGCGCGACCCGATGTGGCTCGATTCGATCGCATCCACGGGAGTTGCCTGAGAGAAGAATTCGATGAAGCCAGGCGCGTCGATTAATTCCCGGTAAACATGCCGGCTCTCCGCCGCGACCTCCTCGAAGACCTCTTCCGCGGGATGAGCGGCGCTTTGCGGATCGCGTTCGTGCACCAGGGTCCAGCGTGTAACGCCGGCCAGCAGGCGTTCCAAATGCATTGCCGCGGTGAACCGGTTCGCGTATTTTTGCGAAATGACCTCACCTTGCTCGGTAATGCGTATTTCGCCCTGAAGCGAGCCGGGCGGAAGTGACTCCAGGAACGCATTCGTAGGCCCGGCGCCACGGCCGATGGTGCCGCCGCGTCCGTGAAAGACTCGCAGTCCCACTCCCGCGTGCAGCGCCACTCGGGCAAGCTGAATTTGCGCTTTCCGAAGATACCACTGGCTGGCGAGAATGCCTCCGTCCTTATTGCTGTCGCTGTAGCCGAGCATCACCTCCTGCAGAGGACGCGCGCGCCCATCCCGTTGCCGCAGATGCTGAAGCGTGCGCACAGTCATTGGATGCGCAAGAAATTCAGCCAGAACACGTCCGCTATTTTCCAGATCTTCGATGGTTTCGAACAGCGGAACTACGGGCAGTTCACACGCGAGCCCCTCGGGTGTGGCTTGCACCAATCCCGCTTCTCTGGCGAGCAAGTAAACGTTCAACAAGTCCGAGGGCTCGCGAGTCATGCTGACGATCAGCGATCCAATGCCGCCGAACCCGTGTTCGCGTGTCCAATCGCGCACCAGCCGGAGCACCCCCACGCTCGCATCCGCTTCCGCCGGGAGAGCCGCCGACGCAACCGCGAACGGCCGGGGCGATCGCAATTCGCGGTCGATCAGTTCGCGGCGGCGATTCTCGCTCCATGATCCGAATCCTGAGCCGTCCATTCCAGCAATCCCGAGCAATTGCTGAATGGCGCGGTTGTGAAACGCACTATTCTGGCGGATGTCCAAAGCGGCGCCGTGGAAGCCGTACGTGGCGGCCAGCCTCAGCACCGGCACCACTTCGGCGGCCGCTACCGCCGAGGCGCCGATTTCGCGCAGCGCGTTCCCCAGGAAATCCAAATCCGCGATCAGCTCCTCGGGCGTGGAGTAACAGGCGCGATTTGAGTTGCCGATCCGCGGCAAGCGCGCGAGCATGACATCCGCGAATTGTCTCCAAGGCTCTTCGCCGAGCGCGCCGCATTTTGCAAGGATGCGTTCGCGGAGGCCCTCAAGAACCGGTTGCATGGAAACCGAGAGGCTCAAGTTTACAGCCAGAGCCTCCAGGCGGCGCCGCAGCACTGCGAGCGCGGTTTCGCGGAGCGATTCCAGCGCGAAGCGCGTGACTTCCGTGGTCACAAACGGATGGCCGTCGCGGTCGGATCCCACCCAGCTTCCAAAGCTCAGCCGTGGTTCGCGCGGCGGCTCCGTTCCGGGGAAAGCCCAATCCCACGACTCCACAAAGCGCTCGGAAACCAACTCTAATACACTGGGAAAAACATTGGAAATATAGTGCAGCGTATTTCGGATTTCGGATTGCACATCAGGGCGTTGAAGCAGGATTTCGCCCGTACGCCACAAGCGCTCGATGGCGCTCTCGATTCGCCGCTGCAGGGCGTGCTGCTCCAGAGGAGTTTTTGTTACGTTCTCACGCTCCACTAGCATCAAATAGATCTCGCGATGTCGTTCCAGCACCGACGTGCGTTTTGCCTCGGTGGGATGCGCGGTCAGTACGGGTTCGACATGAATCGATGGAAGCGCCCCTCTGAGGTGGTCACCGGTGAAGCCCGCCTCGCGCAGGTGCTGTAATTGGAACGGCCAGGTGCCCGGTTCGCCAGCCGGGCCGCGCTCCGTCTCCCGCATCCGGCGGACCTGATTGCCGGTATTTTCCTCCGCCATGTTTAGGAGCTGGAATGCCAGCGACAATGCTTGTGGACTGCGCGGCGGAAGTGGCCGTTCCACGCCGGGAGCGTCCCGAAAAACGGAATCCAGCAAATCCACCAGCTCCGCTTCCCCGATCGATGTGAGCGTGTTCCGAAAACAGTCGAGGAGGAACTGGAAGTCGTCTTCCCACTTGCGGAGCTCGACATCCAGTAAGCTGTGCGCCCGCACCCGCTCAGGCGGCCTCCGGACAGGGTAGTCGCTCCCCATCCACCCAGTGTTTCACGAAAAGCCGGACTTCGGTGTTGTATGCTTAAGCAGCGTAGGTTCGCCGTGTCCGAGGTCGTGTATCGATCATATGTCCGGCTGGAACGGGTGAAAGGCCCGATCCGCAAGGCTTGGCTTCCCGCCGAGCGCGATCCGGTTATCTTCGGAGTTCACGGCGCCGTTGCTGAGCATTACAAAGTCCAGCCGAAGGTTCTGGAGCCGCATGCGACTACGCTGGATTACATTGTGGCCGCCGCCGCGGGTTGACTCACCGGCACCTACGGAGGCGCGCTGGAGGCGCGTCACATAGATGCTTCTCACGGGAGACTTGTGTCGGAAACCGTGGGCGAGATAGAACTCGAAGACAACGTTCTGGTAATCCGCCGCATTCATGTGCGGATGAAACTGAAAGCCGAGGAAAGCGAGTTCGAGACCGCTAAGCGCGTGCACGGCATTTTCGCCGATAAATGCCCCGTCTACCGGACGCTGAAATCCGCAATCCAGATCACCACGGAACTATCGATTGAAGCGGAGACGGAAGAGCTGATCTTAGGAGATCAGGGACAGCATGGCGGTTAAGTCTTCCGCAATCTCGGCTCAACGCGAAGCTTAAGGCCCTCAATCCCTACCACTCGCACCTGAGCGCCTGTCTCCACCGGTGTGGTTGATTCCGCGTCCCACCATTCCCCGCGCACGAAGATTTTTCCGGATGGCGCAAGCGCGGTGCGCGCTTCGCCGATTTCATCCAGTAGCCCTCCGTGGCTCATCACCGCTTTATTGCGGTGCGCGTTAAACGCGAGCGTCATCAGGAACATCGTGATCAGCGCGAAGGGAATAGTTACGGCAAGTGCGGTCGATAAGTGAATCCTGAACGCGGGCGGGCCGTTGACCAGCAACAGCGCGCCGAGGACCATGGCAATGGCGCCGCCTAATCCCAGAATGCCGTGCGAGGTGTACTTAGCTTCAAACACAAACAGGCTCACACCTAGTAGAAGCAGCGCCACACCGATCCAATTTATGGGCACTACCGCAAGCGACGATAAACCAAGCAGCGCGAGGATGCCTCCGATAACGCCGGGAAACACCAGCCCGGGCGAGGTGAACTCGACATAAATTCCGATAACCCCCAGCGCGAGCAAAATAAATCCCACATTCGGATCGGCCACGGCATCGATAATCCGCTCGCGCGCGGATGGGCGGTAATCGGTGATTGTCGCGCCCGCGGTATGCAGGGTTTCGGTTCTTCCGTCGAAGCGCGTTATCGTTCGGCCGTCAAGATTGTCAAGAAGCTTGTGCTCGTTGGGCGCCATCATATCGATCAGGTGATCGTCCAGCGCCTCTTTTTCGGAAAACGATTTCGCATCGCGAACCGTTTGTTCGGCAATATCTGCATTATGGCCGCGTTTGGTCACGATGCTGCGTAGCCACGCCGATGCGTCGTTTTCCACTTTTTTGCGCATCACCGGGTCCATTTCGCCGCTGAGAAGCACCGGTGACGACGCACCCGTATTAGTTCCCGGCGTCATCGCGGCCACATCGGCAGCCTCCAGGAGAAAAAATCCCGCGCTGGCGGCGCGTCCGCCACTTGGAGTTACGTAAGCAATGATCGGAACATGCGATGAAACGATCTTTGAAGTAATCTCGCGGCTCGAATCCATCAGCCCGCCCGGGGTGTTCAAGCGTATCAGCACCGCCGAGGCATTCTCGCGCTGCGCCTGGTCGAGAGCATTTGAAATGATCTCGACCGTCACCGGGCTGATCATCCCGTTGACATTGACAGCGATAACCTGAGGGCTGGCTGAGGCAACCGCCGCTATCATGCAGGCCAACAGCGCGGTTTTCATAACCTTCCCTATTTTTAGGTTAATCCCTCCCAGCGACCTGCACCACAAGGCTCAGTGCGGCTTTGGACGCCGGGCATTGTATGCTATTGGGCCGGTTCCAGGCGGATGAGAGCTCCGTTTTCCTCATCCGTCAATACATAAACCAGGCCGTCTGGCCCCTGCCGCACATCGCGGATACGCTGCTTCAAGTCGCTCAATAGCGTTTGGCGTCCCGTCTCATCCCACTTTTCGTTGAAGATGATCCGCTCCAGGTGCGGGTAACCTTGCACCGACCCGCCCAGCATCGCGCCCACTAGAACATTGTTCTTCCAATCCGGAAAACGGTCTCCTGTATAGAACGCCATGCCCGACGGCGCGATGGACGGCGCCCAGAAAACGATCGGCCCCACCATCCCTTCACGGAAACTGACGATTTGCGGACCGGAATAATCGCGGCCGTAGCTCACCAGAGGCCAGCCATAATTGTTGCCCGGCTTGAGAACGTTTATTTCGTCCCCGCCGTACGGCCCGTTTTCGTTGTTCCACATGTCGCCTGTCACCGGGTTCAGCGCCAGCCCGAGCGAATTGCGATGGCCCATCGTGTAAATCTCCGCCTTGAAGCCCGACTTCCCGGCGAAAGGATTCCCCGGAGCAGCCGTGCCATCGTCCTTCAGCCGCAACACCTTGCCACGAAGACTCCCGCCTTCCTGAGCCGCATTGCCGTTGGACGCACCCGTGGTCATATATAGCATGCCGTCGCGGCCCCACGCCAAACGCGAACCCGAGCCGCCATCGCCCGCCCACGGATCGCAAACCAGCAGATCTTTGACTTCGATAAGCTGCTTTCCTTCCAGCTTTCCGCGCGCAAGCGTGGTGGCCACTAACTCCGGACCGACGTCTTTGGTGTAGGTCAGATAAACGTAGTGATTCTGGGCGAAATTCGGATGCGGCAGAACTTCCATTAAGCCCGATAAACGCACCGAGTGCACCGGAGGCACGCCCGCAACAGGCTCGGGATCCAGTCTGTTATCTCGCAGAACACGGACTTTGCCGTTGCGCTCGGTCACCAGCATGTCGCCATTCGGCAGCCAGGCGAGGCTCCACGGGTGCCAGAGGCCGGTGGCGAGAGTAGTCGTTTTGACGAGCGTTTGTTTTGCCTTTCCCTTGCCTTTTTCCTTTCCCTGGGGCTGACCTTCCAGGTGAGCCGGCGCCATCAGGGCCGCAGTGAACATACCAACCGAGAGCAGCAGGGCGAGTGAGGGTCCCGCCCACTTCCAACGCAAAGCCGATATCATCGAGCAATCTCCTCAGTACAGGTTAGCTCATAGGTGGAGCGGGCTTTAGCCCGCAACGGGTGCTTCAGCACTCGCCCGGCGCCAGGAGCCACCATCCCGCCGCACCGTTGCTCCAACAGGACGTTGTATATTGGCCGTAGGCCAATGTCACTACGACCTGTCAAGCGCCTGATCAAATCCAAGCCGACGCTAGAAGGGGCGGGCGTGCACTTGCGCCGAGCCTTCGGCTTCGGCAACACAACGGATTTCGATCCTTTTCTCCTGCTGGACGATTTTCGCAACGATATTCCCGAAGAGTATTTAGCGGGCTTCCCGTGGCATCCTCATCGAGGAATTGAGACCATCACTTACGTCCTGGCCGGGACCGTAGAGCACGGCGACAGCATGGGAAATCGGGGAGCCATCGCGGCCGGCGATGTGCAGTGGATGACCGCGGGACGCGGCATCATTCACCAGGAGATGCCCAAGGGCGATACCGAGGGCCGGATGCACGGCTTTCAGCTTTGGGCGAATCTGCCCTCTTCGCTGAAGATGACCGCGCCTCGTTATCAGGAGATCAAAGCGCCCGAAATTCCCATCATCACCGATGACGATGGGACGCAAGTTCGCATTGTTTGCGGCGAGTTTTGGGGCAAACGGGGTCCGGTTGACGGAATCGCGGCAGACCCGATGTATATCGATGTTTCAGTCCCGCCGGGACGCCGTAAAACACTACCCATCGAGACCACGCGCCACGCCTTCGCGTACGTGTTCGCCGGATCGGGCAAATTCTGCAATGCTTCTGGTCCATTGGCCGTGCCTACCGAGAGCGTCGGCTGGATCGATAAAACGCCGCCGTCGGAAGCCGATAACCGGTCGCTGGTTTTGTTCGATCAGGGAGACGAGTTGACCGTTCAGGCCGGCGAGGATGGGATCCGGTTTTTGCTCGTCTCGGGAAAGCCGTTACAAGAACCGGTGGCTTGGTACGGCCCAATTGTCATGAACACCCAGGAACAGCTCCGGCAGGCGTTCGACGAACTGGAGCGCGGGACGTTTCTACAAACGCGCTAATTCAATGCGCGTGTGCAAGCGCTGACATCCCCACACGCAAATCGCGTAGCACCCCATCGCGGAGATCGTAAATCCAGCCGTGGATCGCCAGCGGTTTGCTGCGATGCCAAGCCTCGCGAACATAAGGAATCCGGCTGACGGATTGCACTTGCGCGGCGACGTTCAGCTCGCATAACCGCCGCCAGCGCGCGTCCACATCCGGCATGCTGTCCAGCTCGGCGGCATGTGCCAGGCGAACATAGCGCACAGGCTCGAGCCAGCGGTCTATCGCCCCTTGCAGCGGTTCTCCCAGCACGGCGCGGACGCCTCCGCAGCCATAATGGCCGCACACTATAATGTGCTTGATCGAAAGCGCCTCGACAGCGTATTGCACAACCGCTTCGCAATTGGGATCGCCCGGAGAGACGACATTCGCGACATTGCGGTGCACGAAAAGCTCGCCCGGCGCGAGCCCGACGATCTCATTCGCCGGCACCCGGCTATCGGCACAACCGATCCAAAGGTAATCCGGCATCTGAATTTCGCAGAGGCGCTCGAAAAACTGCGGGTCGCGCTGGGTTTGCTGCCCAGCCCACCGGCGATTATTGGCGAGTAGTTCAGCGAGATCGGGCATGCTTCATCGTAAACCGCCGGGGTTTCAGCTTGATATCATGTGCGGTCGAGAACCTTACAGGAGGTAGCCATGCGCCTGATTTGTATTCTTGTAATTGTTGTTTGCGCGATTGCTTCCGCGCAGTCGCGGACATCAAGGAATCTCGACATCTACGTCGTCGATGTCGAAGGAGGCAACGCAACGCTCTTCGTTTCCCCATCGGGCGAGTCGTTGTTGATCGATACCGGTAACGCCGGAGCTGCCGCTCCTCGGGATGCGGGGCGCATCATGGACGCGATGAAGGCCGCGGGGCTAACCAAAATCGATCATCTGATCACCACCCACTGGCATGGAGATCATTTTGGCGGCGTGGCCGAACTCGCGTCGAAAGTGCAGATCGGGGAATTCATCGATCACGGCCCAAACGTACAGCCGGGCGAAGCCGCGGACACTTTCCTCCAGAAGGTTTACCCGCAGCTTTACGCGAAGTCGAAGCACACTGTCGTAAAGCCTGGCGACAAAATCGCCGTCTCCGGAATGGATGTGCGCGTGGTGACTTCGGCGGGCGAAGTGATTAAGACGCCGCTTTCAGGAGCGGGCAAACCAAATCCTTACTGCGCGAATTTCAAGCCCGGCGACAACAATGCCGAAGACCCGCAATCGGTCGGCGTTTATGTGACCTATGGAAAATTCCGCACGATTCATTTGGGCGATCTGACCAAGAACAAAGAGTTTGAGTTGATGTGCCCGAACAACCGCATCGGCGCGGTGGACGTGCTGCTCGGGCTGCATCACGGACAAGCCAGCTCAAACTCAGAAGTCCTGGTGCACGCGCTTCATCCGCGCGTGGCGATCATGAATGACGGCACACGCAAGGGCGGCGAGCCGGAGGTGATGAAGGTGGTTCATTCATCTCCAGGCCTTGAAGACCTGTGGCAGCTTCACTTTTCGCTGTTAAGCGGCCAGGAGTACACCGTTCCCGGAATGTTCATCGCGAACACAATCGACGAGCCGCCATCTGCGATGCCGGTCGCGCCCACGCCCGCGCCTCAGCCTGGACCCGGCGCGCCACCTCCTCCAGTCCACAACGGCACGGCGTACTGGATTAAAGTATCCGCGCAACAGGATGGCACGTTCACGGTGACAAACGCCCGAAATGGTTTCAGTAAGAACTATCAGTAAGAGCTATCAGTAAAGCAAGCAGTATCAGTTCAGAAATACGTATCAATCCCGCAAAGTGGGACAGGTTGCAAACCTGCAGCGGGTTGCAAACCCGCTTGCGGACGTGTGTGCCAATCCCGCCGCCGATGACATCGGCCCATAGCCCGCCTTCGTGGCTCAGGTCACTTCCGTAAATGCGAGGCGTCCTTCTCGCCTTCCGCGCACGTGAAATCCAGCAAATCCGTATCGAGTTTGATGAGCTGATTTAGCGTGATCGTCCATGGCTTCGTATAAGCCTTCGGGTCGTTGACCGTGATCTCCGTCTCCAATCGCCCGAAGTTGGGGCGGCGGAAACGTTCCGTGATCTTGGCCGCATCCGTCAGGGGATTGCCCGTTGCATCAAGCCATAGGCCATCGCGAAAGCCGGTCGTCTGTACTATCAGCGTGTCTCCTTCCCATTTGCCCGATGAGTATCCGTTCCAGGACGGGTTAGGATCCGCAGGCAAGGGACGCGCATCTGTAAAAATCTGACGGTAGCTGGTGTTGAATTCGTTCAACATTATGAGCAGGCCGGCAGTCTGAACCAGCTTGTGCGGCCCAGGCCAGGTATACAATCGCACCAGACCGGCGGGCAAGCAGTGCGAAATAGGATCGTTGACGCGCAGCTCGCCGCGGCGCACCTTGACTAAATCCGCAGCCCAGGGCTGAAACGGCAGCCCCTCCTTCAGCGCTCCGCCAATATTCACAAACTCATCCGGCACCGGCTCGCACCCGGGGAAATTCGGGTTGCCCTCGCGCGTGGTCTGCACCAGCCATAGGCCTGAAAAGTCTGGTTTCCCGTCGGACGTTCGGGGACACGCGGCGTTCAGGTCCGGCTTGCCATCCGGCGTTCTAGGGATGCCGGCCGTCGGATAGTTGATCCATTGCGCCGTAAGCGGGGAAAGGAAAAGCGTGAGGACCAGCGCTCGTCGTGGCACGTGTTTCATTCCGCCTCCGTGATGCAAGTATATTCGTTCGGGCGGCTCCGGTATAGCCGGCGCTCGCTACGAAACGGCTACAGCGCGCGGATTCTCGACTAAACGGACCGTAAAGCCCTTGAAATGGATGTCACCGGAATGTAATCTAACAGACATTGATTCGTAACTAAGGAGCCGTTCTCATGATTCGAGTCGCGCTCTTCGCTTTAATATCACTGCCGTTGCTCCGAGCTGGAGATCCGATCCAATTTCGCACCATTACGGTCCCGGAGCCGGCGGCGAAAGTCTCGTCGGACCTCGTTCGCCACCCGATCAACGAAAAAGCCCGCCACCTGCTCCTGAAGGCTCTGGAGACGATGAACACGGGCGATCATGAATCGGCGATTGAGCAACTGCTGGCGGTGCTGGCCAAATATCCTGAATCCGCCGCGTACGTCCACAGCTTGGTCGGAGTCGAATACATCAAGACGGGTCGCTACCCGGACGCGATCAACTCTTTCGAGCAAGCCGTTGCTCTTTTGCCTCACGATGCCGTGAACCGTTACAATCTAGGCCTTTCGTTCGTGTGTAACGGCGATTTCGAGCGCGGCGCCCAAGAAGTCCGCCGCGCGCTGCAAATGTATCCCGGAAACCAAGCCATGCGCGCGCTGCTGGACGCGCTGATTAAGGAAAAACTGATTTCTCCCGCGGAGCCGTAAGGAAAATATCTCGCGAAGAATGCACAGGCCGCAAAGGCCGAAAGCAACTTTGCGGCCTGCGCGTCGCGGTCAGAAACTCAGTCGAAGCGTCATCTGAATACTACGCGGACCCGCCTGCTCCACAGTCTGGCTCTGCGAAATGTTTCCGAAACTGCTGCTCCCTACATTCATGTTGGGCACGCCTCGATTGAGAATATTGAAAAGATTCGCGAATTGAGCCTCGTATCGTAGCGCTACCCGCTCGGTGATCGCGAAAGCCTTGCCCGCGGACATGGAGAACGTGGCTGTGGGCGGTCCTTCCAGAATGCCGGAACCGCATGTGCCGAAGCGGCCGATATTGCTCGCGGGAACCGAGAAAGCACTCGGATCGAAGTATTGCGACGTCGTCGGATTTGTTTCATATCCCGTCAGAGTGCCGGAACAATCCGGCCTCTGTTGCGATACGGAGCGCTGCGTCGGATTCGTGCCGGATGGGTCCGACAGTCTGCTGCTGAAGTATGGGGTCAGCCAAGGTCCGCTTTGGAGCAGGGTAACCCCAGTCACCCGCCACCCGCCGGCCAGAAGATTCGCGGCGCGGTTCACATTGCCGCCGAACCTCTGCCCGCGTCCGAACGGGAGATCGTACACGATTGAGCTTACGAACCGGTGCCGGCGCGTGTAATAGGAATTGCCGTAGTCGGATGCGATGTTGTAGTAATTTGCGACATTGTTTCCGTTGTCGCCCTGGCCGCCAATGGGAATCGCCCCATTCGGCACGGCTCCCAAAGCATTCGTGGTGCTGTGCGCGAAGGTGTAGTTATTTGAGAATGTCAGGCCGCGGCCGAAGCGGCGATTCAGCTCCAGCGTCAACGCGTTGTATTTCATGCTTGGCCCGTTATCGCGCGTCAGCACTTCCGCGAAATTTGGGTACCGCAGGTATTGTTGCCGCAACGCATCGCTGGCCGTGAGAGCGGAATAGCCCCAGGTGTTCGGCGCGAGCTGATTCAGATCCGGGCTATAGATCAGGTTATATGTGTGGGAGCCGGTATAGCTGGCTCGCATCAGCGTGTTGTACCCGATGTTGTGATCAATCGAAAAGTTCCACTGAATCACGCGCGGATCTTTCAAATCGTACTGATTCGCACGGCGATAGCTCGGGTGCGGCGCAATTGTATTGTTTCCGGCGAAAACATTCGGGAAAGTGCGCGGATTCGTCAACGTGGAGGGATAATCGGCGAAATAGCTGGTATCTACGCCGAGGAGCGAATAAAGCACTGCACCCAACACCGGGACAGAGTAAAGCCCGAAGGAGCTGCGGATCACAGTGTTCTCATTCTTCGCGGGCTTCCAGGACAGGCCGATGCGCGGTTGCACGTTATCCCAATAAGTCCAGCGCAGCGTGCTCGGCAAACCTACTTGGCTGTTCGTAACAAATGGCGTGCTTCCCACAGCCTGTTTCCACAAAGGATTGATCAACGCCAAACCCTGAGTTCCCTGCACAACCAGCCGGCCACCCGGATAGTTCCGGTCGAAATTGCCGAGTTGGTTCGTCTCGTCATTAAACGGGGTATTGACTTCGTAACGCAAACCGAGGGTCAAAGTGAAATTGGTCCGGATTCTCCATTCGTCCTGCGCGAACATGCCGTAGTGAAAACCGTAAGGTTTGCCGTCCGGCCCGTTTTGGGCTTGCTGGGCGTCTGCCACGAAACCCAGCAGGTAATCGGCGAAGCCGTGGACATCGGCGTTCTTCGCGACGCTCTGCGAGGTGAAATCGCCCGTGAAAAAATAATCGCCGTACTCGTCGCCGAGCAGGAACGTGATGTTGTCCTGATAATTCAGCCGCCGGAATTCGCCACCGAATTTCAAGGAGTGGCGGCCCTTGATCAAAGAAAAGTTGTCGCCGAATTCGATGGTGTTGTTCTTGTTCACGCGCGGATGGCCATAGGGGTTCGTTTGCCCCCCCATGAAATCGCCGATATAGAAAACCGGCAAGCCTCCCAGCCCGTTCTTAGGAGATCCGGGAAGACCGGTGATTCCGAGCTGCTGAATAATGCTGTCGCCCTGCGCGGCTTGTGGATAGGAGAACGTGAAATCGCCACGCGACCAGCCCGCGCGGAACTCATTTACCATAGCTGCATTGATCACCCAGCTATAGTAGCCAGCGATATTTGTAAGATTTGAGTTCACCGAAAAAGGGCCCATGAGCGGGTTATATGAAGTGTCGCCCGCGCCCAGCGCGCCCAGCGCCACGTCCGTTCCGCTAAACGGTATGTTCTTCTGCGTGACTCTGCCCCAGACGCGGTGGCTGCCGTTGAAGACGTGATCCAGCCGTCCATCGTATGCGTCGGATTGATACGTCCCAGGAAAGGGCGTAACAAAATTCGGCGAGCTGAGTTTCGTGTCCGAACTTGTCGGGTTCGGGAAAAACAGCGGCATGGCTTTCGCGGAGGTCGGGTTGATTCGAGTCAGCGGAATCTGATTATTCGGGAAGGGATGACCTGACAATGGGTCGACGACTGCGTACCCCGCGCCTGAGAAATCGCCGGCGCGCCACGGAGTGGGCGGCGTGTATGTAGAAATGAGTGTATTCAGATCCAGCCGGATCCCTTCATAGTCGAAGTAGAAGAACGTTTTGTCCTTGCCTTTATAAAGGCCGGGAACGGTCAGGGGGCCGCTGAGCACCGCGCCAAACGTATCGGCGTCGCCGTTGGGGACGATATGGCTGATCTGGTCAGCCGAATTCATACTCTGCCGCTGGAAGTACCAATAACCGGATCCGTGGAAATTGTTTGTGCCGCCGCGAGTGATTACCGTGATGTCGGTAGGTTGCGCAAATTCGGCGTTATTTCCGACTGTATTGACGCGGAACTCCGCGAAGCTTTCGACGGAAGGATAAAGGTCCTTATTCGGACCGCCGAACCTCGGCAATTGAGTCGAGATGCCGTCCACCGAAAACGATGTGGCGGTCGGCAACTGTCCGCCGACGGTAATATTGCCGGAACTATCGGATTGCACCAGCGGCGCGAGATTCGAGATTACCAGCGGGCTGGGGGTTGCCGTCGCGCGGAAGTTCAGCGCCAGCGAGTTGATCGCGTCACCGGATTTCGAATCCGACAGCGTGAGCTCTTCCGTGACCACGGGTGTGCCCCGCACTTCAATGCTTTCGGCGCCCACGCTCGCCAGGCTAAGACTCACATCCATGCGTACTTCTTCGCGCGCCAGCAGCATCACATCTTTGCGCTGGCTGGCCGCGAATCCCTCCGCGGAAGCGGAAAGGTCGTAGGTGCCGGGGTCGACGTCCGCAAACCGGTAAAATCCAGCGTCGTTCGATGTAGCCGAGCGAGTGTCGTGCGTACTTTGATTCACCAGCTCGACCTTGGCCCGGCCGATGACCGCGCCGCTCGGGTCGGTGATCACGCCCGTCAGCGTGCTGTAAGTCGATTGTGAAAAGGCTGTTCCGGCATATACAGCACAAGCGGCCAGAAAGGTAACTTTCATTAAAAAATCCTCCCCAGAAATTTAGAAAGCGAGTGGACCGGTGGAGCGTGCGGCGCGGAGGTGCTCAGAACCCCGGACTGATGCCTTAAAGAGCGCCTTCCACCAAAACACCTTTGGAGAGTTTACGGTAGACACATTTCAATCTCGCGATGACTGTGCTAAAAATCGGTAACAAGTGGGGCAGGTATTCGACGCTGCGGCGGGTTGCCAACCCGCCTGGCGACGTTTCCACCAGCCCCGAACAGCGCGATTGGCAATCGCGCGCAGGATAGCATCCGGGATAGCATCCTGCCCCACAAACGCCCTTTAATCGCGTGTCGTTAGCCGGCGCAGCAGGGCAAGGTAGGAGGGCACTCCCGGCACCGCCTTCCCCGGCTCCTTCGCCGCTTCATCCCATATACGCACGCGGAGCGCGGATTCGAAGTGAGGATGTTTCTTGAACTCTTTCGCTTCCGCGCTTGACAACAAGCCGCCCTGCAATCCCAGAGTGTCAATCGATGGCTGCGAAAGGCGTGAGTAATACGACGGCTCGACTGAACATAAATAGCGCTTGGCAATCACATGCAGCCGGATAGGCTCGGTCACCTCAGGCCCAAAGTACGGTTGGAGCCACGCGGCCGCTATTTCCTCATGCACGCGGTCTTCTCCGCGCGGATTAATTGTTTCACACGGCAGCAGATGACCGATGTCATGCAAGAGGGCCGCCGCCACCAGCGCGTCCGGAGCGCTATTCCGCACGGCCAAATCCGCGCATTGCAAGGCGTGTTCCTTCTGTGAAACCGGTTCGCCAAGATACTCGGCGTTACCACGGGTTGCGAACAGATTCACAATCTCGTCGATGGGGTTCAACCTTTGCACTCCTGTTCGAGCAGAGCCAGATTCGAAAACAACCCGTCCCGCTCCAGATAGCAGCCCTGCAAATGTCTCGACGTGTCCCCCGCAAATGCGGCGCGGCCATGGAGAACGCGCCGGTTGTCGAAGATCACCGCTTCACCTTCTCGCAGAGCAGTGGTCGCGACGAATATGGTGTCGCGCAATCGAAGCGCAAAGACGCGATAGGCGCGATAGAACGGCTCCACTTTACAAGCGGGCAGCCGGAGCGCCGCGATCGAGCGGCTATTATAGTGAATCGCAGAAAGGTCGTGCTCGCGATCCAGTTCAATGATCGACCTCTCCGCGGCAAGCCGCGTCTGAGCGTCCGCGAATTCGAATCGCACTGAAGTGGAACTCAGAATTTCGAAAGCACCCGGATCGTTCTCACGCAAGTGGTCCGCGATGGCGAAGCCGTCCGCGAAGAGGCTTTCGCCGCCCTTTCCTGCCTTAAGCGCATGCAGGACTTGCAGCCCAGGAACCGGATCTCGATAGGGATTGTCCGTGTGGAGCCCGAGCGCGCGTTCGGTATAGGCGAGATTGTTCGCATTCGGCACGGCGCGCACATCAAAAACGCGTCCATAATTCGTTTCGCGGACCCAGCCGATCAGCGAAGCGATCTCCAGAGTCTGACCATCGAACGGAGGAACGTTTTCTAGAAACGCGATTCCTCGAGTTGCGATCGCCCGCAACCAGTCCAGCCGGCATTTCGGCGAGTCGCGGATTTTCTGATAACAGAATCGATGTAAAAGACAACCGTGATCCGTCCGCCACAATTCCGGAGCGGGGGCAATGGCGGAGCAACAAGACTGTTCGCGCAGCCATTCCAGCGGAAACTCAGCCGCGACGAAGTCGGTCCAGAATACGCGCAGCGCATTTTTGGCGGGAACGGCGCGCTCAATCTGCACATCCAATGGAAGATCCGCGACATCGATTAAACGCTGTCCCGTCCGGCCATCGCGATTCACCGGATCGTTATCGCGCAGCCAAAGAGAGTGGAACTCGCCGGCGCTTCCATCCTTCCAAACGATGCTTACGCGATCTGCATCGTAGCTGAGCTGTTCGAAGCCGATGAAGCTACCCTCCTTTCGTAGAACAGGAAAACGGCAGCGGCAGCGCTCGAATGGCGGCAACGCCCGCCAGTACAAGAAACGCGCCGTTCCATCCATAAGCGATCGAGATCCGCGCCATGCTGTCTCCCGAAAGCACTCCGCCAAGATAACCCACGCCGTCGATGATTCCCGAAGCCGTTCCGCTGCCTTGTTTGCCTCCGAAATCAAGCGCGATGGCGCCGCCCAAAAACGAATATGGGCCGATTATCAGAAAGGCAATGATCGCGACGAGCGCAACCGGCCGGAACGTCGAGCCGGCAGCCGCGCCCAACCCGAGCGCCAGAAGCGCCACCGCCGAAAGCAGCAATCCCCCCAGCAGAACGCCGGCGCGCCCGCCGCGTCCCAAGCGGTCGCTCATCCAACCACACAAAATCACGGAAACACCCCCGGCCAGCGGAAATAGAGCGCTTTTCGCCGCCGCTTCCGCGACGCTCATCCCAGCCGATTGCGCAAAATAGGTGGGCGTCCAAAGGCCGAAGGTTTCCCGCAGGATGGTGGTTCCGAGTGAAAGTCCGCAGGCCAGCCAGAAGACGCCGCTGCTCAAAAAGGGACTAAGCAGCGCGCGCAAGCTCTTCTGCTTTTCGCCATCGTTCAGGTTCGTGAACAAGTTAAACGGGTTCGCGGGAGGCTCTGGCTCGCCGATATCGGCGGGCGACTCACGCAACAGAAATAAGGAAGCGATCAGCAGCGCGCCCAGAACCGCCGCCGTTGATAAGAACACGCCGCGCCACCCCAGCCCGTGCTCGATCAGCAACGCCATAAATTGGCGCGCCAGCGCGTCGCCGAACAGATAGCTCAAGCTGATGATCGCCATCACTGTTCCGTAGCGGCGGAACGAAAACCATTTCGATGCGATGTTCACCATTCCCGCCCATCCCAGCGATTGCACCAGCCGGTTGCCCATCCAGGCCAACGTGAAAATGGGAAGAGCGCCGGAAAACGCAAAGAGCACAGTGAACGCAATGCTCCCAGCCATGCCAAAAAGGAAGTTGCGGCGTCCGCCCAGGAAATCCGCCAATCCGCCGCTGGGGAACTTGCCGATCGCGTAAGCCAGAACACCGAATGATGCCATGGACCCGAGCATCACGCGCGCCGCATCGGGGGCCATGCCTCGCCGCGCTAAATCGGCTATTAACAGCGGAATCGTGACCGATAAATTGGACCGGCAAAAATAATAACCTGCATATCCGGAGACCAATAGGCCGATCGTCAGCGCTTGCCGCCGGACCATCCGCGCCCTGCGCAAGCCGGTTGCAGGCTTGGGAATCATGGCCTCTTTCCAGTCGCCAACTTCGCTTCGATCCGCTCCAGCACCGGCTCGATCTCGGCGACGCTGGTGACTACATAATGAGCGCCGGCAAGCTCCAAGCGGTCCGCGGCCGCTTCTAAAAGCAGCTTGCGCTCGTGCTTTGCGAGCAAATTCAATTCTTCATGGCTAAGACCGGCTTCATTCCCCGTCGCGCTCACGCCGACCGTCCACATCCCCGCGCTCAAGCCTTCCTCGATGTCGCTCGGTGTATCGCCTACCTTGACCATGGCGGCACTCGCTCTGACCCGCAGATCGATCGCGATCTTCTGGCACATCCACGGGTAAGGGCGGCCGCCGCCCACATCCTCCGGACAGAGCGAAATCTCGGGCGCGTACCCTTCTTTCGCCGCCGATTGGATAAGGATGTCCATCATCCCTCTCGTGTATCCGGTGGTTCCTGCGATCCTTAATCCGCGATTGCGCAAGCGCTGGACTGTTTCAGCAACTCCGCTGATGACCTGTGAATGCGGCGCAAGCACTTCTAATTGCAGCGGGATAAATTCCGCAAAGAGGCGGTCGATATCTTCTCCGCTGGGAGCAGCGCCGTGCACATCCGACCATTGCGATTCCACATTCGGAAGTTGAAGAATGCGCCTGATATGATCGCGTTTGTAAATTCCCATATCCCGCCGCACATCGTGCTTACTCACGGAGACTCCGTTGCGGCTGAAGAGCTCCGTCATTGCACGCACGGGCGCGAGCGAGCCGTGGTCGACCGTCGTTCCTGCCCAATCGAATACGACTGCTTGCAAGGTGCTCATGCGTACATGTCCGCGATCGTTTCAGCGGCGATGCCGAAGGAAAGTGTCATCCCGGCGCCCCCGGGCGAGGTCACAATGCGAACGTTCGGCGCGGGTTTCAGGATAAGAAATGGATGCTCGGGGTGTTTGGCGTAGACACCATGCCAACGCTGCGCGATGGAGAGATCCGGCGCGGCCAGAAAAGTCGAGATATAGCGAAGCATCAAACAGTCGATTTCCTCTTTGTTGAAGATGTCCACAGCCTCGCCGTATTCGTGTGAGTCGCCGAGAGTCAGTTCGCCCTCGGCGGTTTGCGACACGAGTCCGTGAATTTCCCAACGATCGTATTCGGGAGTTTCGTTGGCGATGCGCTCGCGCAAGGCCGGAAGCGCCTCGCACACCTGAAAAGATTTGTAGAACCGCAGTGTTAATCCGGCGCATAGCGCCGGGCCAAGCCGCCATTTACCGGGCTGCGGGCGCGTGCGCAGCATTTGCAATTTCACGCGCGTGAGTCCGGACGTCCTCAATAATTCCGGATACAGTGTTTCGAAGTCGTCGCCGCTGCAAACGATCGCCTGATTTACGGTCCACCGGTCTGTGCCCGTTTCGACGATGTGCAAATCGATCGCGCGAACTGCGTGGCCAAAGCGGAATTCCACCCCGAGTCGTTCATGCAAGAAATCCGGGAGAGCCCTAAGCGTAAGCCGCGGATCGACCGTGACCTCCGTCGGGCTCCAAAGCGAGCCGAGCAATCCGGCGGGTTTCAGCGCATGCGAGCGGCTGAGCGTCCGGTCCGCATCGAGCCATGCGCAATCGAATCCGAGCCCTGGGGAAATCTCCGCGAACTCACGCGCAACGGCCGCTTCGTCGTCGCGATAAACGGCGTGCAAGGAGCCCTCCGCCCGATATGGCAGTCGCGCCTGTTCCAGCACTTCGATCCATATCGCGCGGCTCCGCATAGCCAGTTCGTACATTCGGCCATGCGGCTGACCGATCGGCCAGATCAGCCCAAAGTTGCGAACCGAGGCGCCGGAAGCTCGGGGACTGCGCTCGAAGACCACGACTTTCAGGCCCTGCTTCGCTGCGGCATAAGCGTGCGCAAGCCCCATGATTCCGCTTCCGGCTACGGCCAGATCGGCTCGCTGCATTAGTTTAGGATAGAGGCCGTAGGTTACAGAATCGTGAGAGCGGCGCAGGAGCGGCGGGCCCTCGCCCGCGCGCATTGCGGTCGCTAAAACTGAACCCGAGCGCCGAATTGAAACGCCCGCGGTCCGCCCGACCCGAAGATCTGGCCCGACCGGGCCGCCGGCTGCCCGAAGCCGGTGACCGCCAGATTATTTCCATAAGAGCTCGGATCGAAATTGGCGATATTGAATGCGTTAAAAACTTCACCGAAGATTCGCAGGTCGGCGCGCTCGGAGAATCTGATTATTTTCGTCACCCGGAAATCCTGGCTGTTTAACGGCCGCCCCAGGCTATAATTCGCCGGCAACGCGATCGATGGAGCGCCATTGTGTCCCGCGTAAGTAGTGTTATACGCATTCACGTACGCCGCTAATTCGCGCTTACCTGCATTGATGCCGAATTCGTTATATCCGGCTCCCGGAAGCGGCTGGATGTTTTGACCGTTCTCAACATTGATTTTCGGAATGAACGGCTCAAATGGACTGGTGGAGGAGAATGTCGAAATCATGGCGAGCTGAAGCGTCCACGGCAGATCGACGAAGCCGGAAATCGTCAGATTCTGATTCGGCAGTTGAGGTCCATAACCGGCGCGCCAGTTGTTGTAGTCCACCACTGCGGAATTGAGCGAGCCGCTGCCCGGCAATTCGTTATAGCCGTATGCCGATTGGTATGCGTAGGAAGCATTCAACTGGAAGCGCCGCGCGAAGCGTTTGTCCAGGCGCACCAAAAGAGCTTTATAGTACGAGCTCGCCCCGCTGACGTCGAAATCGATCGGCCCGGTGGAGCATTCGGCGGCCGGATTTTGCGCCTGCGTGCCTGTGCACTTCGGGATCACCGGCCCGTTCGGCCCGTTGAAATGATTCAGGTCCGTATTGCGAATTCGCTGGTGCAGCGCCAGTTTGTAAATGAAATCGGCGCCTACGATGAATCCGCGCCCCAATTCTCTCTGAAAGCCAATATTCGTGTGTTCGATATAAGGCAGCCGGTAATCGTTGAGCATGATGTCTTGCGATGGCGACGTCTTGAACAACTGCACATTGCGCAGAGCCAAATTCGTGTTGTTCGGTTTCGTTCCTAAAACCTGAGCCGCGCTCGCCCGGAATGCGGGCAAATACGCTGCCAGCACGGCGCCCGTAAACGGAGTCGGCCCATTGCGCAATGATGTTGGCTGCAACGGCGGCGGCAACGCGCCGAAGTTGAAGAGCTGAAAAATAGCAGGGAAGAAGAAACTGTCGTCGAGGATCACACGCCCGGTGCCGGCAGGCCCCAGCGCCGCCCGCTCAATCAAGCGGATCGTAAGCTCCATTGGATCGTAGTAAATTCCGAAACCTCCACGCACAACCGTCTTGCCATCCTGCGTCGCCTGCCACGCGAATCCAGCGGCAGGACTGAAATCGAGATTGTCATGTCGCGGCGCGCCCAAACCGTTAGGCCCAAGGATGGGAGTCAAATATGCGGGGCGAGTCAAATCATAGTTCTTGGCGTTGCTGTCGTATGTATAAGCGAGCCCGTAATTCAACGTCAACCGCGAATGCGCCTTCCATGTGTCCTGGAAATAAACATGCGTGAGGTAATAGTGGTCCGCTGCCCCTGTGTTGTAGGCCGGAGGCTGGTTTATATCTCCAATACCAGTTTGAAACGCAGCCACGGGAAGTTGAAGAAGATCTTGAAGCGTATTAAATGCGGATGGAATTTTAAGTTGATAAGGAGGCGGTACTTGTGAATTGAAAAGCTGAACGATTTGCGGTGAATATAGAAGCATGCCGCCCGGCTCTGCATATGCGTAGCTGCCGCGCCCCTGCTCGTAAATCCACTGCCCGCCCCATTTCAAGCTATGGGAGCCCTTTTGCCATGTCATGTTGTCCGCAAGAATATACCGGCGCGTCACGCGGCTCTGTGGAGTGTTGACGGCGTCGTTTCCAAGCTGAAGACCATTCACTCCGATAACCGTAATTTGCGGAAGGCCAAGACCCACGCACGGCGACGGGCAATTCGCGGCAGTAGGCGGGTTTTTTTGGTTATTCCAATACACGAAAGAACCGCGGAATTCATTTACAAGCGACGGCTTCAATGAACTGATCAGCGAGAACACGCCGGAATCGGCATAATTCCAGTTCGTCGCCCAGTTAGATGGCTGCGTAAACGTCGTGCTCGAATTCGGCGCGTAACCGTTATTGCCGTCGTGGCTGTACCGAACAAACATGGAATGTTTATCGTTCAAGTGATAATCCAGCCGCATGCTCGCGAGGTCTCCCGTGTATGGGGAATCGGCGTTGGCGGCAAACGCCGCGAATTGAGGCGAGCTCGGAGTTACGGAATAGCTTCCGTTTTGGCTGGTTCTTTCATAATTCGCGAAAAAGAATAGCTTGTTCTTGATCGCGGGCCCGCCAACCCAAACCCCGCCGTTGCGCCGGGCGAAGAATGGGTTGGGGTTCGCCGGATCGCGCTGCAAATACGGATACGCGGCGATATTGTGATCGCGGTAATAGAAATAGCCCGCGCCGTGAAAATCGTTGCTGCCCGAGCGCGTAACAACGTTGATTGCGCCGCCCCCTGTTCTTCCGGTGGAGAGATCGAAATTCGCTTCCGAGACCTGAAACTCCTCCACAACCTCTTGTGAGAAGTTCTCCTGTGTGCCGGAAGTAACGGTGTCGTTTATCGTGGCGCCATCCACCGTCACCAGCACGGATTCGGGACCCGCGCCTAATATCGTCACGTCGAATTGCCGGTTGTATTGACCCAGTCCCGAAGTGCTTACCGAAACACCCGGAAGCAGCTCCGCAAGTTCCAGGAAGTTGCGGCCATTCAATGGAAGATTCTCCACCTGCTGCCGGTTTACGACGCCATCGACCGTATTGCGCTCGTACTCCATCGCAGCGGTCGCCGCTTCTACCGTGGTTATCTCCGTGGTGGTCCCCACGTCCAGCTGGAGTTGGACGGTAGTAAAAGCCCCGGTTTCGACAGTTGCCTCCCGAACCGTTGTGCGGAACCCGTTTTTCGAGCACTGTACGGTATAAATACCTGAACTGAGCGAGGGCGCGATGAACGCTCCGTCGCCGTTTGACTTCAACGAGCGTGCCGCGCCCGTAGCCTTATTCGTTATTGTCAATTCCGCATCGGGCACCACAGCTCCGGAGATATCTTGAACAGTTCCGGAGATGGTCCCGGTAGGGGCCTGTGAAAAAACTGGAAGGGAAACTATCGAAAAAACGAAAGAAAATAAAACTGTCCGGACCCGAACTGTCATACACCACCCTGAACTCTGCGTCAGCAGAACTGAGCCAGATTCTCACTTCCGGACTGCGATGTCAACCGGAAAATCGACGTAGGCGAGGACTCGGAAAATCCTAACGGCTGAGCATTAGCTCCAGCCCGAGGAAGTTTTCGCGAATGTCGATGGACCGGAAGTTTGTCTGCTTCAGAAAATCTTGAAACTGCTGTTTCGTGTACGCCCGCTTCAGCAGCATGAACCGGAACGCGCCTTTTGTAAGGATGGTATTGATCACGCCGAGATGCATTTCATCAACCGCGCGGCTGACCGCGGCTGGCGACGTATCTCGACGAAGATCAATGATCACCGCGCGGCCTCCGCTATCCAGCACGCGGCACATCTCTTGGAGCGCGCGCAGCGGTTGCGAGAAGTTCTTAAAAGCGGCGCGGCACAGCAGAAAATCGAACGAGCGATTCGGAAAGGGCATCTTCGCGGCGTCGCCCTGGCGGAAATCGACGGCCAGCCCCGCTTCCGCGGCGTTGTTTCGCGCAATGTCGACAAAAGTACGGCTAATATCAAGCCCTGTAATCGAGTACGCGCCAAGCTTTGCAAGTTCGATCGCGAAATATCGGCCCCGGCGCGACCTCCAGCACGCGAGCATGCGCGGGCAACCCGCTCGCGACACGTATCGCGAGCGCTCGAAAATCATCCATCGATTTTCGCGTCAACGAAGCGTACCACTTCGCGGTGAGGCCCTCCATGGCCCATCCTTTGTAGGGCTTTTGAGTGAGTGCGCGATCCATAAATGTCCTCCGCTATGGATCGTAAAGCTTCCCTGCGCGTACGCGAAGCGATAGTCGGCGGGCGACGAGCGGAACCCGGCGAGCGCCAGTGGGCAGGATGTTATCCCGGATGTTATCCTGCGCGCGATTGCCAATCGCGCTGGTCTGCTTTCTCGTACACCCGGCCAGGCGGGTTGGCATGCTAAGCTCCGGGGAGTTCCAGCCCGCCTGGTCGGGTGTTGCGCCACGCCGCCCAGCGCGGTTGGCAACCGCGCCGCGGGATGGCATCCCGCCCCACACACGCTACGCTGAAGGTAGTGAAGAAGCCTGAGATTTTGAGCCCCGCCGGGCACTGGCCGCAGCTCCAGGCCGCGATCGATGCGGGCGCGGATGCCGTCTATTTCGGACTGACGCATTTCACCGCGCGCGCCAAGGCCGGCTTCACGCTCGCCGAATTGCCCGACGCGCTGCGGACGCTGCATCAGCGCGGAGTAGAGGGTTACGTTACCTACAACTCGCTGGTGTTCGATTCCGAGCTGCGCGAGGCGTCGCGCGGGCTGGCGGCGATCGCCGATGCCGGAGCCGACGCCATCATCGTTCAGGATTGGGCCATTGTGAAGCTGGCCCGGCAAATTGCGCCGGATTTGCGCATTTATGGCAGCACACAGATGAGCATCACCAATGCGGATGGCGTACGGGTGGCGCAGAGCCTCGGCGTCGACCGGGTGATCTTGGCGCGTGAGTTATCGCTTGAGGAAATTCGCGCCATTCGCGCGCAGACGGATTGCGAGCTTGAAATATTCGTCCACGGCGCGCTGTGCGTCTCCTACTCGGGCCAGTGTTTTTCTTCGGAGGCGTGGGGCGGACGCAGCGCCAACCGGGGACAATGCGCGCAAGCCTGCCGCCTGCCCTACGAAACGGTAGTGGATGGCCGCGTCCGTCCGCTCGGCGATGCACGCTACCTGCTTTCACCGGGCGATCTTTCAGCGCTGAAGCACATCCCGGAGATCCTAAAAATAGGGATCGCCGGGCTGAAAATCGAGGGCCGCTACAAAGACGAAAACTATGTCACGCTCACAACCCGCGCTTATCGCAAGGCAGTGGACGAAGCGTGGGCGGGATGCGCCAATGAATTCGATGCGCAGCAGGAGCGCGACCTCGAACAGGTTTATTCGCGCGGCCTCGGACCCTGGTTTCTCACCGGAACGAATCATCAGGCCGTAGTGCGCGGCCGCTCGCCGCGCCATCGCGGGTTGCGGATGGGCAATGTCGTCCGCGTGCTGAGAGACGCGGTAATCGTGGAAAGCTGTGATCTCAAGCCCGGCGATGGAATCGTCTTCGATGCCGCCGATTGGAGAAGTCCGCAGGAGCCGGAAGAGGGCGGACGTCTCTACGCCGTCGAGCGCGCGGGCGACCGCCATCTGAAGCTCTCATTCGCGAACGGCGCGATCGACTTCAGCCGCATTCGTCCCGGCGATTGGGTCTGGCGCACGCACGATCCGAC
Organism: Bryobacterales bacterium; assembly: GCA_019261985.1. GTDB lineage: Bacteria > Acidobacteriota > Terriglobia > Bryobacterales > Bryobacteraceae > Palsa-187. The sequence goes on from JAFAQY010000050.1 coordinate 27,633, forward strand.
GCTTGAAAAGAAGCTGAACGGTGCTGTCCATAAACAACGCGTTCGAGTTCGCGCGCATGCGAGAGAAAACGAGCCGCTGTTGTTGGAGTGGACTCTCGAACGGCGCCCCGAAATATCGGTTGAGGTCCGCTCGCCGCAGCCTCTTGGCGCCGCGGAGAACCGGCCGCTGAACGAGGAATTGCTGAAGGAGCAACTCGGGCGCCTGGGCGATTCTACGTATGAGCTGGCCCACATCGATCTCGACATCGAAGGCGCGCCCTTTGCACCAGCATCGTTGTTGAATCAATTGCGCCGGCAAGCCGCAGAGCTTCTTCAAGCGCGGCAGATTTCGACAAACCACAGAACTGTAGGGCAGGATGCCATCCTGCGCGCGGTTGCCAACCGCGCTGGACGGGTTGTCAACCAGCCGCACTTTGGGCAACCTGCCCCACAAGATCCTACTCTGCATCTGCTGGTGCGAACGCCCGAACAACTCAATGCGGCACTCTCGCTAAAGCCCGCGAGCATCACGCTGGACTACCTCGATTTGTACGGCCTCCGCCCATCGCTGGATCGAGTGAAAGCTTCCGGAATCGAGGCTCGCGTGGCCAGTCCGCGCGTGCTGAAACCCGGCGAGGATCGCATCGCCGATTTTCTGCTTCGCTGCGATTGTCCGATTCTGGTGCGTTCGGCGGGCTTACTCGATGCGCTCTCCGGCCGAGCGAAGCACGGTCTAACCGGCGATTTCAGCCTGAACGCCGCAAACGCCATCACCGCCCGGGAGTTGCTTGAGCGTGGTCTTGAACGCTTGACGCCGACCCATGATTTGAACGCCGCGCAAATTGCGGAGCTTGCCGGGAAGGCCGGCGCGGGCTGGATCGAAGTGGTCGCGTATGAACATCTACCCGTCTTTCACACCGAACACTGCGTCTTCTGCCGCTTTCTCTCGGCCGGGACCAGCTTCCGCGATTGTGGACGGCCATGCGAAACCCACCGCGTCGAACTGCGAGATCAGAGCGGACGCGCGCATCCCGTGGTGGCAGACGTCGGCTGCCGGAATACCGTGTTTGGCGCGGAGGCGCAGGAGGGATCACGCCATCTGAATGAATGGCTGCAATCGGGGATTCGACATTTCCGGCTGGAATTCGTCACTGAGTCGGCCGAAAGGGTAATCGAAATTGTGCGCGCGTTCGACGCCGCGCTGCGGGGCGGAATGTCGCCCAGCCAATTACAGCGCCACCTCCGCGAATTCGCTCCGCAAGGCATCGCCGAAGGCAGCCTTTTCGTGCCCGCGCCCGGGGGCGCGCTTCCCATCCTGCAGTAATACGACTCAAAACACTCACGCCCTTGCATGTTAGTATCGATAAGTAGTCTACGGGACGCATCCGCCCGGTACATGTATAACGCTTTTTTTGGGTTTACGGCGAGTCCGTTCAGCCTCAGCCCGGACCCTTCCTTCCTCTACCGCAGCCAGCAGCACGAAGAGGCGCTGGCCAACCTGATCTACGGGGTACAGGCGCGCAAGGGCTTCATGGTTTTATGTGGCGAGGTCGGAACCGGCAAGACGACCATGCTCGAATGCTTGCGGGACTATCTGGACGCGCAGTACATCGACTTCGCATTTCTGTTTAATTCCCGCATCGATTCCAAGCAGTTCTTCGAAATGATCGCCTACGATCTCGACCTGCGCTGTGAGCGGTCCTCGAAGACGGAAGTGCTGTTCGCCCTGAACCAATTGCTGATGCAGCAAGCGCAGGAGAAGCGGACGGTGGTGCTGATCGTCGATGAAGCGCACAATTTGGAGTGGGAGGTTCTGGAAGAGATCCGGCTGCTAGGGAACCTGGAGACGCGAAACGGAAAGCTGCTCCAGGTAGTGCTAGCCGGTCAGCCGGAATTGGACCGCAAGCTGGAGGCGCCGAATATGCGCCAGCTTAAACAGCGCATCGTCCTACGCTGCAACCTGGACCCTTTCACCGCGCGAGACACCACCGACTACATTCAATTCCGTCTGGCGTGCGCGGGCGTGGAAAAGCACACCGTGTTCCCCGAGAATTTACTCGCTGAGATCCACCTGCGCTCGCGCGGCATTCCGCGGCTGATCAATGCCATCTGCGACAACCTTCTGCTGACGGCTTTCGCTATGGAGCGCAAATCCTGCGATCTCGAAATGCTCGACGAAGTCTCTAGGGACATGCGGCTGGAGTGGCCCGGAAGCCGCCATATGCGGCGCGCGCTGGTTGAAGACACGTTCGAGCAAATCCCTTTCAAAGTTTCGTAACTCCTTCCGCCCATCCTTGTTAAATTAGGTCAGTGGATGGAGTTATCGTAGTCGATAAGCCCGCGGATTGGACCTCGCACGACGTTGTAAATAAGACCCGGCGGTTTGCGGGAACGCGGCGGGTGGGCCATCTCGGCACTTTGGACCCGTCGGCTACGGGAGTCTTGCCGTTGGTCATTGGGCGCGCGACGCGCCTTGCGCAGTTCTACACGCGCAATGACAAAACTTACGAGGGCGTGGTTCATTTTGGCTTTTCGACGAATACGTACGATGCGGCGGGGCAGCGCACATCGGATGAGGTCGCGATCGCACTGGATCCGCCGGAGCTCGAGCCGGTCCTGGACCGCTTCCGCGGAGCCTTCGAGCAGGTCCCTCCGCCTGTTTCCGCGAAAAAGGTGGGCGGCCGGCCCGCATACGAGCTCGCGCGGAAACAGCAGGCCGTGGAGCTTAAGCCTGTACCCGTCGAAGTCTACTCATTGGAGCTTTTGAGAATCGAAGGGTGCGAGGTGGAATTGCGCGTGCATTGCTCGGCGGGCACATACCTGCGCAGTATCGCGCATGAAGCTGGGCAGGCGCTGGGGTGCGGAGCGTTTTTGAAATCGCTGCGGCGAACAGCATCGGGCGATTTCCGCATCGAATCCGCGCACACGCTAGAACAACTCGCTGCATTAGCAGACGAGGGCCGGCTAGCGGACGTACTGATCCCTGCGGCGGAACTACTGCCGGAATTTCCCGCCGAGATGGTGGACTCAATCACCGCCGGGCAGATCCGGAACGGCCGCGATTTCCGTGTGTCGCCGTTCCAGGCTCGCAAGGGGGCGCGGTACGTGAAGGCCGTCACGCCGCAGGGAGATTTAGTCGCAATCGGCGAGGCGCGGTTGCCGCACTTGTACCACCCAGTATTGGTATTGTAGGGCAGGTTGCCAACCTGCGGCGGGTTGCTACCTAAATTATGCGCGCAGACCATTCCTCCTGCGCGGTTCTGATATCCGATCTGTAGTCGGGGAAAGCTGTTGAGATCCGACTAGTTCTGCTCTCCTCCTATAGGTTGTTGTTTTGTTTGGCCGTTTCGTGCATAGAAATTTATGCACGACGGCTTTCAGAGGCGGAGAGCCGTGGCCAGCACAGGCGTGAAGCCTCTGGCCGTC
>JAFAQY010000104.1 GCA_019261985.1 Bryobacterales bacterium
GAAAAGGAAAGTATGGCGCGGCTCATGGATCGCCTGCGCGCGATCACGTGGACGGCCAGAGGCTTCACGCCTGTGCTGGCCACGGCTCTCCGCCTCTGAAAGCCGTCGTGCATAAATTTCTATGCACCAAACGGCCAAACAAAACAACAACCTATAGGAGGAGAGCAGAACTAGTCACATCTCAACAGCTTTTCCCGACTACAGATCGGATATCAGAACCGCGCAGGAGGAATGGTCTGCGCGCATAATTTAGGTGCTAACCCGCTTGCCGCGCTTTGTGCCAACGCCGAACAGCGCGGTTGGCAACTGCGCGCCGGATGGCGTCCGGCCCCACAACGCACTTCAGTCGTAGTGATTTATCGCCTGTTCGTGCTCGGCGATCGATTTGTCGCGCTGAATCTTCGCATTCTTCTTTCGCGCGATGCTTATGTGGGCCTGGCGCGTCGCCTCTGAATCCACCGCGAACATGGAAATTTGCTGCTCGAGTTTCTGGCTGTTGCACTTTGGGCAGCTTGCCGTGTTATTTCGCAGGACGAGCGCCTCAAAGCGTTCGCCGCAATCGGAACATTCAAAATCGTAAATCGGCATGGAGTCTAACTTGGTCCAGTCTAACTCTCCGGCAAACGGAACGCGATCAGCTCGCCGGGAAAGTTCTGGCCGCCAATCGCGAGCACAATGTACTGCCGCCCGTTCCGTTGATACGTCATCGGCGTGCCGGTCTGTCCCGCCGGCATGAAGACGGCCCCGCGCTCTTGCCCTGTTTTCTTGTCATAAGCCCGCAGCATCGCGCCCTGACGGCCATCGGGGAGCGTGAATGTGCCCGGCTCACCGGCAATCATCAGAGTCTTCGTAACCAAGATGCCAATGGTGTTGCTCTGACGCCCGGTGCGCGCGATGTTGAGGCCCTTCAACGCCGGATGATTGCGCACGTTATCGGGTGTTTCCGCGTTGGGAATGCTCCATCGGATCTCGCCTTTATTCATGTCGATCGCTACGATACTCGCATAGGGCGGTTTCACCAGCGGCAAACCTTCGACGCGCAACGGAGGCGCCGTCCCCGTGGGCGCTGCGTTTCCCGACACCCAGGCGAATTCGGTTTTCGAGGGATCTCCGGGCACCAGGCCGTTCGAGATCATTCCCGTTGAAGCATGAACGTAGAGCATGTGCGTTTCAGGATCGTACGACCCTCCGGGCCAATTCGTCACACCGGTGGTAAGAATTGTGCCGAACGGGCCTTCGGGTTTACTAACTACGATGGGCGTGAAAATCGGGCCGATTTGGTACTTCGAGACGATCTTCAGCGCCTCTGCCCGGAGTTCGGGCGTGAAATCGATCAAATCGTCAATCGAGGGAATCGCCGCCCTGCCGTACGGCGGCGGTTTGGTGGGGATCGGCTGAGTAGGTGAGTACCACTCTCCCGGCACGTCGCCTTTAGGCACAGGCCGCTCTTCAATTGGCCAGATCGGCTGGCCGGTCAAGCGGTTGAAAGTATAAAGAACGCCTTGTTTCGTGGGCTGCGCGACCGCCTTAACCACTCGTCCATTCAAATTGATATCGATCAGCATCGGCGCGCACGGGATATCGAAGTCCCAAATGCCGTGATGAACTAACTGGTAATGCCAGCGGCGCTGGCCCGTCTTCAAATCGACCGCGACGATGCTCTCGCCGAATAGTCCGTTGCCGGGGCGGTGGCCGCCATAGATATCGCCGGTCGGCAATTCCACGGGAAGATATGCGAGGCCCAGATCTTGATCGACGCTTATTTGTCCCCAGACGCCGGCATTTCCGGTGTTTTCGGCAGAGTCCTTCTCCCATGTATCGTGCCCGAACTCGCCGATGCGCGGAATAGTGTGGAAGATCCAATTGCGCTTGCCCGTGCGGACATCGAAGCCGCGCACGTATCCGGTCACGTTGTGCTTCACTTTCGGAGATCCGCTGGCCCGGTGCGCCGCGCCGACGATGACAGTGTCGCCCGCCACCACCGGGGTCGCATGTAAACCAACCTCTCCGGTTTCGAGGTCAATCTCCTGATCGTCATCGAGCTTTAGATCCACAACCCCCGCTTTTCCGAAGCCGGGGATTGGGCGGCCGTTCCTGGCATTGAGCGCGATGAGACGGTAACCCGGCGTGACATACAGGATTCGCTCTTCCCGGCCGTCCGTCCAGTATGCGAGTCCGCGTCCGGAAAGCTGGCGGGGCGCGTTGGCGCCGCGTGAGCCCTCATCTTCGCTGTGCATCCAGAGCACTTCGCCCGTTGCGGCGTCAATCGCAACGGCAGCGCGGCGCGTGCCTGCGGTCGTGTAGACCACGCCTTTTACCATCAGCGGCGTGGCTTCGAGATTCGTTTCGGGCCGCGGACCAAAGTTGTCGGTCTTGAAGCGCCATGCAACTTCGAGCTTCGAGAAATTGCTCGCGTCGATCTGATCGAGCGGTGAATAGTGGGTGTTGCCGAGGTCCGCTCCATACGCCGGCCATTCACCGTTTTTCGCGCCCGTCTGCCCGAGGAGGGGTACGGCCGCAATCAGGAGCACTGCCCGAAATCGAAAGAACCGGCACCGCATGACTCGCGCGAATTATATCAAAGCAAGATGATTTTCCGCCTTGCGATCATGGATCGGATGCCTTTCGATGCCATCATTGCCGGTGCTGGACCAGCCGGGCTTTCCGCGGCTGCAACGCTGGCGGAACGCGGCTGTTCCGTTCTCGTGCTGGAGCAGAATCACGAGATCGGCTCGCCCATTCGCACCAGTGGCGGTACGTTTATCGAAGAGATGCAGAAGCTCGGTATTCCCGAGCGGCTATATCATCCGGTCTCGCGAATCAGATTTGTATCGCCGAAGAACGAGGCTCGATTTGAATACTCCATTCCGCGGCTGGGCGTCCTGGACGTGCGTGGCGCATTTCAGTTTTTGGCGGAGAAGGCCATTGGCGCGGGAGCGCAGATCCGACTGTGTACTCGCGTTACGCAGCCGATCGTTGAAGACGATTTCGTTCGCGGAGTAAAGCTGCAAACAGACGAACTGCGGTGCCGATTGGTCATCGATGCCACGGGTTACCGCTCGGCCCTTCTGAAGCAGGCAGGTTTGGACCCTGGCTTTCAACGCTTCGGGGTTGGATCGGAATACGACATGTACGCGCCACGTTGCGATCAAGATGAGGCGTTATTAATAGTCGGTAGCCGGTTCGCGCCATCCGGTTATGGCTGGATTTTGCCATGGGGCCGAGGACGCGTGCGCGTCGGGGTTGGCGTGATTCATCCGGACTCGCGCGAAAATCCGGACGATTACCTCGACAAACTCGTGGCGGAGTCCGGCCGCCTCGGAGTCGACCTTAAGGGCGCTCAGCCTGTCGAGCATCATACCGGGTTGATTCCATCGGAGCGATTCGTCGAAAAATTCGCGGGCGATGGCATCTTGGGAATCGGCGATGCCGTGGGGAATGCTTCTTCGCTGGTCGGCGAAGGAATTCGCTGGGCCATTTACGCTGGCCGGATGGCAGGTGAGGTGGCCGCGCCGGCATTGGCGAAGTCCGATGTCTCCCGGCGGGCGCTGGTGCCCTTCGAGCGGAGCTGGCGGAAAAAATTCGGTACGGATTTGAGCCTTGCTCATAACATCAATCAGCGCATCGCACGCTGGGATGACCAAAAGTGGGATTCGCGCACAGAATTTCTAAAGCTGCTCAGCCCGGATCAGTTTGCCGAGGCGATGAAGACGAATTTGCGCGGGCGGTGGTTGTGGAAGTTCGCCGCGACGCGCTCCAGGCAGCTTGCCGAAGCGGCGGGGTGGCTGTAATTGTGAGCCTCGTCTCTGACGGTGATAACGTGTAAGCCGTATGACCAGCCCCGTACTGCAAAAACAAGCGTCCAGGCCGACGCACGTCCGCCAGGTAGTGCTCGGCATGACCGTGCTCATTTACATGATCACGTACATGGACCGGGTGCTTATTTCAACCACGGCGCCGCTGATCCGGCAGGAACTCGGGATCTCGCTGATCGCGATCGGCACGATTCAATCTACGTTCCGGCTGGCGTATGCGCTGTTCCAGATTCCGGGCGGATGGCTCGGCGACCGCATCGGCCCGCGGCGCGCGCTGACAATGATCGCGATGTGGTGGAGCGCGTTCACGGCGCTCACCGCGCTCGGCTGGAACGCAGTTTCGATGACCGTGATTCAGTGGGTCTTCGGAATGGGGATCGCCGGCGCGTTCCCGATCGCCACCCGGTCCTTATCGCGATGGATGCGGCCGAGCGAGCGGGGCTTCGCGCAAGGGATTACGCATGCCGGCTCGCGTGTCGGGGGAGCGGCGGGCCGCAATGTGGTCGCGTTCCTGATGATCGGCTTCGGCTGGCGGTTTCCATTTTTTGTCTTCGGAGTGGTTGGGGTCCTGTGGGCGATCGGCTGGTGGGTGTATTATCGGGACGCTCCGGAGGACCATTCGGGCGTTAACGTCTCCGAGTTGGATTTGATTCACTCGGCCGGAGCCGCGCGCAAACGCGCCGGCGCTCCCGTACCGTGGCGAAAAATCCTTTCGAGTCGGACGATGTGGCTCGTCGCGCTGATGTATGTGTGTTACCAGTGGGCCTTGTCCGTGTACCTGGATTGGTTTCCGACGTATTTGAAGGAGTCGCGTGGAATGACGCTGGCGCAAATGGGATTCTACGCAAGCCTTCCGTTGTGGGCCGGAGTCGTGGGCGATCTCGCCGGAGGATGGGCATCGGACCTGGTGCTGCGTTTTACGGGCAACGTCACGCGCGCCAGGCGCATCGTTGGCGTTATCGGATTCCTGATCGCGGCCATCGGCATTTTGCCGGCGACGCTTACGCACGATCCGAAGACATCGGTCTGGTTCAGTTGTCTGGCGTTCGGCGGATTGGAGCTGACCGTTTCGGTCTCCTGGGCGATCCCTCTCGACATCGCAGGCGATTTTGCGGGCTCGGCATCCGCTCTGATGAATGGATTCGGCAACCTCGGTGGCGCGGTGTCGACTCAGATGCTGCCGGTGCTGGTGAAGGCCGCGGGCTGGAACACGCCGTTTTTCGTGACCTCGGCGCTGTGCGCAGTGGGCGCTGCTATGTACATGAAGATTGATGCCTCGAAGCGCATCGAACTGGGGTGATGCCAATCTCAGAATCGAATGAGATCCTAAGGGTTGGCCGACACAAATGTACTTGACCCCGAGCTTAGGGGCCGGGGCTCGATAGCTTCCACAGTGATTAAGGGAGTAATTGCTGGACTATACACGTGGCTCGTCTACGGTGTTATCGAGTTCCTCCTGACGTGCGTGCTTCCGCTCTTCACCTCAGACACTCAGATTTCACGCTGGCAATGGCCTTTAATCGGGCAAATATTTCTGGTTTACACGACGGCGGGACTTGTATTGGGCGCGATTGGCGGGGCGGTGCTGAGGCGCGATTTGCAGGTCTGTGCGGGGCTAACACTCGTTGTCGCCTTCGTCGCGAATTTGATCCCGGCGTGGCCGCTGGCTCGGTCGGAAGACATCGCGCTGGGAGTTGCCGTTTTCTTGGCGGTGGCACTAATGGGCGCGCTCGCTTCGCGGGAGTGGTCTAAACGTGCCGGATTTCTGAAAAGTCCTTGGACCCTGACTTTCCTTTTAATCGGCGGGCCATGGATGAGCCGCGACATGTTCAGGGACGCAGGCGCGGTGACAAAGACGGCTGCTTCCGTCGGCCTGCTTTGCGCTGTTTTTCTGTGCGCGTGGATTTTTCACCGGGTGCGCCGTCCCGAAACGTTCACGCGCCAAGCGGTGACTGCGGGTGTCGCAATCGGAGCACTAGCGCTTGGTCTTGTGTTTAAAACGGCGAAAGCCCAAACCGGGGCGGGAACCGAGTCCAGCAAACCGAATGTTCTGTTGATCACTATGGACACGGTTCGCGCCGATCATGTATCCACGTACGGCTACGAACGCAGCACCACCCCGAACCTGACTGCTTTCGCTCAAGGCGCGACGCTTTACAGCAATGCTCTCGCGACCGCCGATTTCACCTTGCCCTCGCATGCTTCCATCTTCACCGGCCTTTACCCCGGCTGGCATGGCGCAGTCTTCGCACCGCCCGCGTATCCGTTGGGCCGGCCGTTGGGCGCAAACGCGAGTACAGTGGCGGATCTATTGCGCTCGCGCGGTTATTGGACCGGCGCGGTGGCTGCCAATCGCGCATACCTGGATGCCGGCATGGGGACGATGAAGGGATTCACGGAGCTCGAATCGTTCCGGCCGGTTCGGTTAGCCGATCCCGGGCGACCGTTTTATCTCCGTTTGGGAGCAGAGCGCATCCTGAGCCTGATGGAGGATTGCTCGGCGTACGAAATGATCTCGCTCCGCGCGGCCGACGTGAATCGAAGGGCCTTTACATTAATCGACCGGCAGCACCCGGGCGCGCCTTTTTTCCTGTTCTTAAATTACATGGACGCGCACCAGCCGTATGTGCCGCCGGCGCCCTTTGACTCGATGTTTCCAGGCAAGCAGCGAGGTTTTAAATCCGCGGATTTCGAGCCGCTGAAGGAAGCTGTCCTGACAGGCAAGCACAAGCTCAGCGCCGAGGAACGGGCCAATTTGATTTCACAGTACGACGGCGGAATCGCTTACACGGATGCGGAGATCGGAAAAATAATCGCGCGCCTGCGCGAGACAGGATTGTACGACAATACGTTGATCATTGTGACCTCGGACCACGGCGAAGCTTTCGGCGAGCACAACATCCTTGAACATGCAGCGAATTCCGTATATCAAGATCAACTCCATGTTCCATTGATTGTGAAATATCCCGGCCAATCCGCCGGCGAGCGATCCGATGCTTTCGTTAGCCAGGTCGATTTCATGCCCACCATTCTGGAGATCGCGGGCGTTCCCACACCGGCCGGCGTCCAAGGCCGCAGCCTACGGTCGAATGAGCCGCGCGTCATCTTCGCCGAAGCGCGTCCTTCGCCGCAGAACCGTCCGAACAATATCCGGCGCGCCGTGTTCGACGGCCCGACGAAGCTTGTCGTGTCGCAGGACGCCACGCGGGAACTCTACAACCTCGCCGCCGATCCCAACGAGGAGCATAATCTGTACGATTCCGCGAATCCGGTAGGGAAGGCTTTAGAAGACCGTTTATCGAAATGGGTTGCGGCGATGCCCAAACAGGATTCGAAGGCAGGCAAGCTCGATAAGTCGACGGTGGAGCGATTGAAATCGCTCGGCTACGTTCAATAGTGGGGCAGGATGCTATCCGGGATGCTATCCTGCGCGCCAAAGCGCGTGCCACGAATATTAGCGCCATTAAGGGATTAGAAGGCCCATTGATAAGGGAGCCGCCCGGAACGAACTAATCCAACTTTGTTTTTTCGCGATAGCCTATAAGAGCGGGCGATTGTATGCCGCTCACTGAACCCCTCATCTCTTTTGACCCCCTGGTAGGCGACTGGTTCCAGTCCCGGTTTTCCACGGTGACGGAGCCTCAGCGGCTGGGCTGGCCCGAGATTCGGGCCGGGCACGACGTTCTCATCTCCGCTCCCACCGGCGCCGGCAAAACGCTTACGGCGTTTCTTACGGCAATCGATTCGATGGTCCGCTGCGCTCAACTCGGCGGCTTGCGCGACGAAACAGAAGTTCTGTACGTTTCGCCGCTAAAAGCGCTTAGCAACGACATTCACAAGAACCTGGACATCCCGCTCGCCGGTGTCACCGCGCTTGCGGCGGAGCGGGGAATTCTGCTCGGCGAAATCCGCACCGCGGTCCGGACCGGCGACACGCCTGCCGCCGAACGCCAGAAAATGGGCAAAAGGCCCCCGCACATTCTAGTCACCACGCCGGAATCGCTTTACATCCTGCTGACGTCCGACCGCGCCCGCAAGATGCTGGCTTCGGTGCGAACGCTCATCGTGGATGAAATCCACGCGGTCGCGGACGATAAGCGCGGATCGCATCTCGCTCTTTCCATTGCCAGGCTTGAAAGGCTGGCCCGCAATCCGATTCAGAAAATCGGATTATCGGCCACCGTCAGTCCGATCGAAGAGGTCGCCCGGTTCCTAAGCCCGAAAGCGAAGATCGTCCAGGTCGGGCGCCGCCGCCCGCTTGATCTTGGTGTGGAAGTTCCGCGCGACGAGCTCGGGCCCGTTGCCAGCATGGAGATGTGGGACGAGATTTACGAGCGCATCACGGAGCTAGCGCACGAGCACCGCACCACGCTCGTGTTTGTCAATACCCGGAGATTATCCGAACGCGTGGCTCACGCACTGGGCGAGCGGCTGGGCGCGGAGGCGGTGCTCCCGCATCACGGCAGCCTCTCCCGCAAGCTGCGCCTGGAAGCGGAGGAAAAGCTCAAGAAGGGCGAGCTGCGCATTGTGGTGGCGACGGCTTCGCTCGAACTGGGGATCGACATCGGCTCGGTCGACCTCGTATGCCAAATCGGCTCGCCGCGTTCGATCGCGGTGGGACTTCAGCGGGTCGGGCGCGCTGGGCACTGGGTCGGCGCGGTGCCCAAAGGCCGGTTTTTCGCGACGACGCGAGATGAACTGATCGAATGCGCCGCTCTGGTCCGCGCCATCCGCAAAGGCTATCTGGACGAGCTCGAAATTCCCCAAGCCCCGCTGGATATTCTTGCGCAACAGATCGTGGCTGCGTGCGCCACCGAAGATTTTCTTGAGGGCGACCTCTTCGCGCTAGTTCGCCGTGCGTGGCCCTATCGTAAACTCAGCCGCCGCGATTTCGACGCCGTGCTGGAAATGCTCTCGGAGGGAATCTCGACCGCGCGCGGACGCAGCGGAGCGTTTCTGCATCGCGATCAGGTGAACCACCGCGTGCGCGCCCGCCGCAGCGCGCGCCTTACCGCAATCATGAACGGCGGCGCGATCCCCGAAACGGCGCAGTATCAGGTGATTTGCGAACCCGAAGGCTATCTGGTCGGGACCGTGGATGAAGATTTCGCGGTGGAGAGCCTGGCCGGCGATATCTTCCTTCTCGGCACATCGTCCTGGCGTGTCCGGCGCGTCGAGCCCAGCCGTGTTCGCGTCGAGGATGCTCATGGCGCCGCGCCTTCGATCCCCTTCTGGCGCGGTGAAGCGCCTGGGCGCACGCGCGAGCTTTCGCTGGAACTGTCGCAATTGCGAGAGGAGTTGTATAGCTCGCCCGATCCGGCCGGGCTGCTGATGAATGAATGCTCGCTCGACCGCAGAGGCGCGGAACAGGCCGTGGATTACGTGCGCGCGGGCCGCAACGCGCTTGGCGCGATGCCGACTCAGCAGACCGTTGTCGCCGAGCGGTTCTTCGACGAGGCAGGAGGCATGCAGTTCGTGCTGCATGCTCCGTTCGGCTCGCGCATTAACCGCGCGTGGGGTCTCGCGCTCCGGAAGCGTTTCTGCCGGACGTTCAACTTCGAGCTTCAAGCCGCCGCCACGGATAACGGGCTGGTGCTGTCACTGAGCGATCAGCATTCGTTTCCGCTGGATCTTGTCTTCAGCTTTTTGCATCCGTCCAGCGTTGAGCACGTCCTGACGCAGGCCATGCTGCCGGCTCCCATGTTCGGAGCGCGTTGGAAATGGAATGCGACGCGCGCGCTGGCGGTGCCGCGCTTCATCGGCGGACGCAAGGTTCCGCCGCCGATTCAGCGCATGCGCGCCGACGATCTTCTGGCCGCCGTTTTTCCCGATCAGGTGGCTTGCGCGGAGAACCTGACCGGCGAAATCCGCATCCCCGACCATCCGCTGGTGAACGAAACCATCGACAACTGCCTGCACGAGGCTATGGATTTGCAGGGCCTGAAGGGAATCCTGAAAGACATCGGCGAGGGCAAGGTTCGAACCGTGGCCATCGATACGCGCGAGCCATCGCCCTTCTGCCACGAAATACTTAACGCCAATCCATACGCGTTTCTCGACGATGCTCCGCTCGAAGAACGACGGACCCGTGCGGTTCAACTGCGCCGCACTCTCCCCGACGATCCCGCGGGTCTCGGCGCGCTGGATCCCGCGGCGATCGCGCAGGTCGCCGAGGAATCCTGGCCGGTGGTCCGGGATGCCGACGAATTGCACGATGCGCTATTGACGCTGGTTTTGTTGCCTCCGGCCAGTCCATGGCAGACGTATTACGAAGAACTGGCGCGCACGGGACGGGCGCAAAGCATCGAGCGCGGCGGCAAACTCTTCTGGGTTGCCACCGAGCGGCTCGATCGCGCCCGCCAGGCCGAGGAAGAACCCGCCGCCATTCTGCGAGGCTGGATGGACTCGATCGGCCCCATCACGCCGCGTGAGCTATCCGAAAAGCTGGCACTGCCCCTGGAGGCGATCGAAGCCGGATTAGCACAACTTGAAGGAGAGGGACAGATCCTGCGCGGGCACTTCTCTGCCGGTGGACAATTCTGCCACCGGCGCATTCTGGCGCGAATTCATCGCCTCACGATCGGCCGATTGCGCCGTGAAATCGAACCGGTCACTGCCGCGCAATTCATGCGCTTCCTGTGCCGGTGGCAGCACCTCGCGCCCGGCACGCAGTTGCACGGTGTCGACGGGCTGTTCCAAATTCTGCGCCAGCTTCAGGGTTACGAAATATCCGCCGCTGCGTGGGAATCCTCGGTGCTCCCCCGCAGGCTTAAAGATTACGATCCGGAATGGCTGGATCGCCTGAGCCTTTCGGGCGAGGTGCAGTGGGGCCGATTATCCCCGCACCCGGCGCTTGAAAGCGAAGGCGCGCGCCGCGTTCGGCCCACGCGCGTGGCTCCGCTCGCAATCTTTCCTCGAGAAGACGCCGCATCGTTGTTGCCCCCGGCGGCCGAGCCTCCGCTGTTATCGCATCCGGCGAGCGATGTGCTCGCCGCGCTCAAATCCCGCGGAGCGCTCTTCTTCCACGAACTGCTGAAAGCGACTTCGCGCCTTGCCAGCGAGGTGGAAGACGCACTCTGGGAATTGACGGCCGCGGGTCTGGTTACCGCGGACGGGTTCGAAAATCTGCGCGCGCTGATCGATCCGAAGCGCCGCCGTGGCGAAGGGCATGGGAGGTTTGCCCGTCCGCGTCACGCCGCCGGGCGATGGGCGCTGATCGAGCGCGCGCCCGCCCCGCACGAAGGCGTGGAATTCTTCGCCAATGTTTTCCTGCAGCGCTGGGGCGTGGTCTTTCGCGACGTTCTCGCCCGCGAAACGCTTGCTCCGGCATGGCGCGATCTGCTGGTGGCATACCGCCGCATGGAAGCGCGCGGCGAAATCCGCGGCGGCCGCTTCGTATCCGGCTTCGTGGGGGAGCAGTTTGCGCGGCCCGAAGCCGTGGACGTCTTGCGCCTGCTTCGCCGCAGCGCGCCGTTGGGCGAGGAGATCCAAATTTCGCATGCCGACCCGCTGAACCTAACGGGCATCATCTTGCCTGGTCCGCGCACCGGCTCGCTCACGCAGGGATTTTTGCGTCTGGTTGACGGAGTGCCGCGCGAAGACGAAGGCTCGCCGCTCGACCGTCTGGCGGGCGTGGCACGATAGTTCCGCGCGCTAACCGCGATGATCCTGTTAATCTGGCGCGGACGGAGGAAATAGAAATTCAGACTGGGTGCTGTTATTACCCGGTCCTACCGATCGTTGCTTAAGCCCAGTGGTTGAACTACCGCCCAAAAACACTCGATGGAAAACCTACTTTTCAGGCGTCTGGATACATGAGGAAACGAAAATGTGGGACAGGTTGCCAGCCTGCGCGCGGGTTGCCAACCCGCCTGGGCGGGCTTCCGCCGAGTTTGAGTCTTGCGGACCGCGGCCAGCGCGATTGGCAATCGCGGCGCAGGATCGCATCCGGGATCGCATCCTGCCCCACATCAGCGCGCCTTTACGGCAGCACAAGTATGCCTTCAATATCCTGATTGATCACAAGCCCGGGCAAGGACTGGTGCGGCCCGAAACGTTGGAACGAATGCGGCGGAAGGCATATCCGTTTGGATGTGGTGGAGACTGCTGGTTTCAACGACAACGTCGTGCATTTGGATTACGAAGTCACTATCGACAATCCAAAGCGTTATACGAAACCTTTTGCTTTAAAGATTCCGCCACCATCATGTCTGATTCCGATATTTTCGAAGCCTGCTTGGAGAACGCGAAGGACCGGGCGCACATCTGCAAGCGTTAAGACCTCGGTCAGCGGCCTACCGATTTACGGTTTCGAACGGCCCCCGTGGTTTGTCCGCCGCGGCATCTTCGCGTTTTAATTCCTGGTGCAGCCGTATCATGCCCGAACTCGCGAACTAGACATAAGGTCCTTGCACAGGTTCTATGACATTGCGCTTGTGTTTCGGAGAGCGAATCGTTGCGCATGGCGTCTCAAATGCACGGGCGTTTTTCGGGACAAAAATCGACAACTGCCTCTTGCACATGAGGCAAAAAAGAGTTATATTCGGCTCATATATGTCCCGAAGAAAGAATAATGGTGAGCAGCTTTGTTCGGGAAAGTCAGATTTAGACGGGATCTGAGGCCAGAGGTGTTCTAGCCCCACACCTGTTCTGTAACAATTAGTACAATAATCAGCCCAAATCAGATGACATTGGACCCGTTTCAGAGTAGTATCTGCATGCTTCCGCCTAGCAAGCGGTAGGATTTGCATCCGAGTTGGTACATTTCGCGACAAAGAGGAGGGTTTCCATGAAGCTCGAAAAAGCATTGTTCACAGCAGCGCTTGTGCTTGCGCCGGTGGCGGCGCTTGGCCAAACGCTACCCCCAAATAATCCAAACTCAACCACTTTCACGTTCCCCTTGACGGTGTCGCCAGGAGCGGCAAGTTGCCTGCCGAACGCCAAGGGTGTGGTTATCGATCATACCTTCGGGAACGTCGAAAATCTCCAGGTGATCGTTTCAGGTCTGCCGCCCAACACCGACTTCGTCCTGTTCGTGATTCAGGTTCCGAACTCGCCGTTTGGGCTCGCCTGGTATAACGGCGACATCCTCACCGATGACACCGGCACCGGCGTGATTAATGTCGTAGGGCGGTTCAACATCGGCACATTCATCGTTTCCCTTGGCGCCGTGCCCTCGCGAGATGTTTTCCCGGCCCCGCCCGCGGTCCTCGCCAATTCCAAGACGGGCGCGGTGACAAACGGCCCCGTGCAGATTTATCACCTCGGGATTTGGTTCAATACGCCGGAGGACGCCGTGAAAGCAGGCTGTCCGGCCACCGCAACGACGTTTACCAGCAACCATGATGCCGGCATCCAGGTCCTCAACACGGCAACATTCCCCGATAACGAAGGTCCTTTGTTCCACGTTCCATAAGCAGGCGAGCGGAATCCCGCTGGTCGTAGGCGGTTCTACAACCGGCCGGTTCCGCGCAGTTCGACTGCGTAGTCCAGCGTCCCCCGGCGCGGCTCGAACATCAGGCCGCGTCGGGATCGCATTAACGCCTCTCCCGTAACGTTGAACGACTGCACACCTACCCTGCCATTTGACTCCCACGTATCGGAATGTGCTGGAATCTGTCGGGTTTCAGCGCGATTAATAGAGAGATTGTGCCAGAGGTTTTGCTCCGGCGTACCGGATAGTTGTCCGCGAAGCTCTGACGCGATAATCTAGCGGCGAGGTGATTCGATGGCCCGACTGAAGAAGTCCTCACTTGGCCGGCGCAATTTTATTAAGGGAGCCGCGGGAGGCGCGGCGGTGCTCGCGGCCGGAGCGCCGCGGATGAAAGCGCAAACGCCCAGCACGGCGTCGCGCGCGGCGGAGCCGACGGCCTCGGCGCGGCAAGCTGAGTCGGGTACACCTTCAACCGTTGAAGTCCTGACGGCCGATCGGCCGGGTTCCGATTTCATGGTGGACGTTCTCAAGCAGCTCGGGTTTGAGTACGTGTGCGCGAATCCCGGGTCGAGCTTTCGCGGGCTGCACGAATCGATCGTCAATTATGGCGGCAATCGCAGCCCCGAGTTCATCACCTGCTGCCATGAAGAATCCGCCGTCGCTATGGGCCATGGGTACGCGAAGGTGGAGGGCAAGCCTCTCGCCGTTTTGCTTCACGGCTCGGTGGGCGCGCAGCATGCGGCGATGGCTGTTTACAACGCGTACTGCGATCGCGTGCCGGTATATTTAATTTCGGCGAATCTCGCGGACGTTACCAGCCGGCGCCCCGGAGTCGAATGGGCTCACAGCGTTCAAGACGGCAACAATCTGCTGCGCGATTTTGTCAAATGGGACGATACGCCCGCTTCGCTTCCGCACTTCGCGGAATCCGCCGTTCGCGCGTACAAGATCGCGATGACACCGCCGATGATGCCTGTTGCGCTGGTCGCCGACGGCGATTTGCAGGAAGACCCGCACGAAGCCGCGTGGCCTCGCATTCCGAAGCTGACTCTTGCGGCGCCCCCGCAGGGGGATTCGGGAGCGGTTGCCGAAGCGGCGCGCCTGCTTGTCTCCGCGCAAAGCCCGGTGATTATCGCCGATCGCGCGGCTCGAACCAGCGCCGGCATGAAGCTCTTGCTAGAGCTGGCCGAAACGTTGCAAGCCCCGGTGATCGACCAGGGCGGGCGGATGAATTTTCCCTCGCGACACCCGCTGAATCATTCCGAGCGAAGCCGGGCCGCGATTTCAGATGCAGATGTAATCCTGGGCCTGGAATTGACCGATTTTTGGGGCACGGTGAACTCGTTCAAAGACCAGTTGCACCGTACGTCTCAGCCCATAACGAAATCCGGCACGAAACTCATCAGTATCACTGCCATGGATCTTTTTCTAAAGAGCAACTATCAGGATTTTCAGCGCTACCCGGAATTGGATGTGGCGATCGCGGCGGATGCCGAAGCCACGCTGCCGTCATTGATCGAAGCCGTCAAACGCCTGCTCACGGATGACCGCAAGCGCGCTTTTCAAGATCGCGGAGCAAAACTGGCGGCGGCGAGCGTTGCGGCTCGTGAGCGCGCCAAAACCGACGCGACCTATGCGTGGGATGCAAGCCCCATCAGCACCGCCCGGCTTTCGGCCGAGCTGTGGGCGCAGATCAAATCCGAAGACTGGTCGCTGGTGTCGGAAATTTCGTTCGTGAGCCGCTGGCCAATGCGGCTATGGAATTTCGACAAACCGTATCAGTTCCTCGGCGGATCGGGCGGAGCCGGCGTGGGATACGGAGCGCCATCGTCGGTCGGCGCGGCGCTGGCAAATAAAAAATACGGCCGCTTCAGTGTCGCCATTCAGAACGATGGCGATTTAATGTATGCTCCAGGCGTGCTTTGGACCGCCGCGCATCATCGCATCCCGCTGCTGAGTGTCATGCATAACAATCGCGCTTATCATCAGGAGGTTATGCACGTGCAGCGCATGGCCACGCGGCACAATCGCGGGATTACACAGGCGAATATTGGAACTACGCTAGACAATCCCAATATCGATTATGCGAAGATCGCGCAGGGCATGGGCGTTCACGCCGAAGGACCTATTTCAGACCCCAAAGATATCGGTCCGGCGTTAAAACGGGCGGTTGGAGTCGTCAAGCGCGGTGAGCCCGCGCTGGTTGACGTGGTGACGCAACCGCGGTGATTTATTTCTTGCCGGGGTCGGCCTCGCCCGCCTGCAGGCCGAGGAAAAGCCTACGGCCATCGGAAAACGTGACGTTCTTGCCGACTGCGCGGTTTGAGCCGTCCTTCGCCTGATAGCCGTCGATGACAATTTCGGTGCCGGGCGGCAGGGAATCCTTCGTGAACCCGAGGCGATAGAGATTATTCGGGCTGCCGCCTTCGATCATCCAGGGAGTGACTTTGCCGTCATCGCTCTTCACGTCGATGTGGATCCACGAGTGCGGATTCACGACTTCCCACTTCGTGACGGTTCCTTTTAATTTGAGCGGCTTGTTTTGATCGAATTCCGCGGCAAACGCGTGATGCGCGCGCACGGGCATTGCGGCCAAAAGCAGGCCGGCGCCAACCACCATCATCGATAGCCTGATTCTCATCTGTTGCCCCTTTCGCCTCAAGTCTTCAACTTCTGTCAGGAAGTCCGCCGTCTATAATACGCCTGTGGATGGTGGAAATCCAGCGCGCAAGGTGGGGCAGGTTGCCAACCTGCGGCGGGTTGCCAACCCGCCTCTCGACGTTTTCACTAGCCCGAACAGCGCGATTGGCAATCGCGCGCAGGATGGCATCCGGGATGGCATCCTGCCCCACGTGGTTTGCAGCTGTACTATTTTCCAGCCTTACTATTGAAGTAGAGGACCGGAAATGTATTGCACTCATTGTGGAACTCAAGTGGATGAGCGGGCGAACTATTGCTTTCAATGCGGCGGGGCGACGCCGAATGTGCGGCCGCGAACCGCCGGGAAGACGCTGAGCCGCTCGCGGGAAGACGTTAAAATCGCGGGCGTTTGCGCCGGGTTTGCGAATTATTTCAAGCTCGATGTTACGCTGGTCCGGATTTTGTGGGCCGTTTTGACGATTTATCCGCCGGGCGCGGGTTTGATCGCTTACATCGTGTGCTGGATTACGATGCCGCGGAGTCCGGAACCGGTTCAGTCGAACGTAAGCTCGACCGTCCCGGTTTGACCGAAATCCGCGCTAACGCGATCGCCGCGCTGGGCTAAGTAAATGTCGGTTGTTACGCCGGTGGTGATGTAGTGCCCGGCTTTTAGGCCTTCGCCGCGCTCGCGGAGATTTTCGGCCAACCAATGCAGCGCGTTCAGCGGATGCCCGAGGACGGCCGCGCCGCTTCCGCTTTGAACCACTTTCCCATTTACCGAGAGATGAACGGGCCCGCCGAGATCGAGCCGGCGCCAATTGGTTATCAGCTTTCCCTTTACCCATGCGCCGTGGCACGCGTTATCGGCGATCAGTGATTCGGCTCCGACGGTGGTCCATTCGTTGAAGCGGCTATCGACGACCTCGATTCCGGGGAGGACACCTTCGACGGCGCCGGCGACTTCATCGCGTGTAAACGGTTCGGCTCGCGGGGGAAGATCGCTCGCCATCTTAAATGCAAATTCGGCTTCCATGACGCGCATGAAAAAATCATCCGTGCGGATCTTCGCCGGACTGTCGAACGAAGAAGCGGAAAATAATTTGCCGTGAAACGGTCCCGTGTGTAGCAGGTCTTGGGCAATCTTGTTCGTGCAAGCGATCTTATAGCCGATGATTTGGCCGCCGTGCATTTCGAGGAAACACGCGGCGAACACGTCCTGGCACTGGTAGGCTTCGGCGATGGTCTGCGGGCGCGCCTCCGAGGGAAGCTCGGCTAACCTGCGATGGTTTAACCGAGCTGTGGCCAAATACTTGGCGCCGGTTTGAAGATGATTCATTGTTCGTGTACCCGCGCACAAGGGTGCCCTCCGCCTGTGCGCGCTCTTTTAATTTTGCGCCGGCAGGTTGTGCTTGGCCAGAAAATCGCGGACAGCGACGTAGATTCGCGTGCGCTCTTCGGGCGTGAAGTTGCCGTGCTTACCACCCGGGATGGTGACGAGCACGTTGTCGACGCCAGCGCCTTTTAACGCTGCGTGAAGACGGACCGCTTGTTCGTAAGGCACGGTCGTATCGTTGTCTCCATGAATGGTCATGATGGGAGGCAGACCGGGGCGAATATAGGTAAGCGGCGAAACGCGCTTGGCGATTTCCTCGCGATTCGCCATAGCGCCAAACCACTGCATGGCGGCGTTGGCGCGATGCGGACCGTCGATTACATCGTTAACATCGGCTACGCCGAACCAGTTGATGACGGCAGCGGGTTTGGGTAAACGCGTCGCGGCGGCGCACTCGCGATCAAGCCCCGTCTCTTCGGGGATGATCCCCAACGAAAGCGCCAGGTGCCCGCCCGCCGATTCTCCGGTGACGACTAGCCGGTTCACATCAAAGTTGTAAGTCTTGGCTTGCGCCGCGACCCACTTCAATGCACACATGCAATCCTCAAGGGCAGCCGGTGCAAGCGCCACTCGGCCCAGGCGGTACTCGACGTTGACCACGTTCCAGCCCATTTCGAACCACGGCATCAGGCTCATCAGCGCCCCTTCTTTATTGCCGGCTACCCAAAAGCCGCCATGCATGTAGATGAGCGTCGGCTGCGGAGTGTTTACGCCGCGGCGGGCGTAAACATCGAGCTTTAGATCGACATTCGATGCGGTCAGATAAGTGATGTTGGGCGTGATCTGGTATTGATTCGCCGAGTGCGTGGCCCAATCGGCGGAGGGAGAAAGCGATTGAGCGAAGGCGGAGGCGGCCAGCAGTAGCGAGAGGGCGATGGTGTTTTTCATCGGCGCTTCTCGTACCAGGCTTGATAAAAATCAATCTGCGCTTGCGTGAGTGCGGGGCCGTATTCGGCTTTATCGCCCAGAATCATCCGGCCATTATTTTTCTTTTCGTCGAAAGCCGGCCAGTCCGGCAGGCCTTTTCCGTTAGGATTTCCTGAGATGGCGAAATTAACCCAATAGGACGACATCGTATCGGCGACCTGCCGATCAACGTCATTCCATGGCCGGTTCCCGAGCAGGTTTTGAAAAATGTACGGGGCTTCGCCCCCGTGAGTGGCGCCCTCGCGCGCCAGGGTCACCGTCGCGGTGGGCGCGCGGCCCCCGTTTACGGGAGGCTCATGCGTAAAGTAATAGAGATACGCTTTGGATTTGCCGGACTTGCTCTGGACGGCAGCCCAGTTGCGCATCACAAATGCAAGTTCATCGCGGAAGGCGGCGTATTGCGAACGATTCGCCTCTTCGTCCGATCCGGCCGGATAGAGTTTCAGGAACGCATCGGCCATACCGCCGAATTTCTGGCGAGAGCGTTGAACCCACTGCTCGGCCGTGACGGTCTGCAAAAAGAACGTTCCTTCGTCTTTATTCGAGCCGGCGATGAGCGGAACGTCGTTCTGTTTGCCTTGGGCGAAGATGTTGGCGGGATCGTCGGGCAGGAAATAGCCGTCGATGACGGGACCGCCGCCACGTCCGCCACGGAGTATTTCTTCGGCGGGTTTCGCTCGCAACTCGGCCAGAGACTTCGCGCCGAGCGATTCAGCCATTTTTGCGCCGGCTTGCTCGGAATCGGCGAGCTTGCGCATCGGGCTAACGGATAGGCCGAGCCAAGCTCCGCTTTGGCCGGAAGCGCGCTGGAACAGACCTTTGGCCAAGGGCGAAGCCATCAAGTTGGAGATGCTCGAAGAACCCGCGGAATCGCCGAATACAGTGACGCGCGTGGGATCGCCTCCGAACGCGCCAATGTTTTCCTGAATCCAGCGCAGCGCCGCGACTTGGTCCATGAACGCATAGTTTCCAGAGGCGCGGCGATCGGATTCGCTGGTGAGCTCGGGGTGGGAAAAGAATCCGAACACGCCGAGGCGATAGTTGGTCGTGACGAGAACGACGCCCTTTTTGGCGAGCACTTCGCCATCTGTGCCTTGAGATGAACCCGAGCCGCTGGTGTAGCCGCCCGGATGAATCCAGACCATGACCGGGCGCCGGTCGGAGGACGATTGTGCGGCCGTCCAGATGTTCAGATAAAGGCAATCCTCGCTGCCCGTGACCGCGCCGCCTTTGGCTTTGTCGCCGCCGCGTCCGCCAGCGCCGCCTTGGGTGCATGACGATCCGAACTGATCGGCTGTGCGGACGCCTTCCCATTTGGCCGCGGGCTGCGGGGCGCGCCATCGGCGATCGCCTACAGGAGCCGCCGCGAACGGAATGCCTTTGTAGACGCGTACGCCGGAGTCTTTGCCTGAAATTCCGGAGAGCTGGCCCGTTTCGACGCGCACGGGGTCAGTGATCGCCGCAAATGCTAAAGCGGAGGCTGCGAGAGCGAAGAACAAGGATTTGAGCATGGCGCTAATTACTGAGCTCTTACCGCTCTTACCGGCGCGAACCAGGAAAGGTCGAATGCGTCCGCCATGGCTTTGTAGCCGGCATCATTCGGATGCAGATGATCGCGGATGTTGTAATCGGCACGGATCGTCTTGGCGTTATCGGCGTCGCGAGTCGCGGCGTCGAAGTCGACCACGGCATCGAACTCTTTACTGGTGCGAATCCATTGGTTGATTGCCATCCGGACTTCCTCTCCCTTGTCGCTGTAGTAGGCAGCGCCTTGGTAAGGCGTCAGCGTCGCGCCGATGACCTTGATGTCGTGGGTGTGAGCCCGCTCGATCAACTGCCGCAGGCCGGCGATCAGATCGTCGGCGGTGAGGGCGTCGGCGGGGTTGGCGCCATCGCGCAGGGTCTGGCCGATATCGTTGATGCTTTCGAGAATCACGACCCACTTCGCGCCGGCTTGGCCGATCACGTCGCGGTCGAAGCGGGCCAGCGCGCTAACGCCTGCCCCATCTTTCAACACGCGATTGCCGGAAATGCCCTCGTTTATGACCGCGATGCGCGCCGTGCCCGGATTCGCCTGAAGCCGCTCCGACAGCAAGCTCGGCCAACTATGGTTCGTGTCGGGCGTTGAAGTGGCGCCGTCCGTAATGGAATCGCCGAATGCGACGATGGCGAAGGAATCGGGTGGAGCGAGAACATCGGCCCCGGCGGCGATGAACCAGGATTGCGAGGTGGTGGCATCGGCGAGCGAAAGCGCCGAGGTGAAGTCGCCGGCCTTGGAGATGTAGCCGGTGTGGAGTCCCGTTGCGTGCTGGGTGGCGGGACCTGTATCGCCGGGCAGATAGATACTAATTGCGAGATCGCCCAATGCCGGCACGTTAAGATCGACAGGATCGCTGATCATCTGCGCGCCGGGAGGGATGACGCACGATGCGCGGCCGCTGAACTTGAGCACGCGATCGGAACCTTCGACGATCGCGGATTCCTTCGAGCGCAAGGCGACGTGCGCCGCGCCGATCGTTAGGGGGGCAGCGCCAAAGTCGTTCGAGAGATGCACTCGAATCCGGCGGCCGCCGATGCTGGCGCGGGCGATCATGCGCAAGGTTTGATTGTTGAAGCTCGACACCGGTGGAGGAGGGGCGGGCGCCGCCGCTTGTTGCACCCCGTTAACCTGTACCGCTGCCGCGGGCGGCCGTGCGGCGATTGGACCTCGCGGCTGCTGGGGAGAAGCGGCCCAGGTGGCGACCCAGTGTTCGCCGCCATTGGACGTTTGGGCGAGACCGACGGCCGTTCCAAACGCAAGCAGAGCGATTATTGGCGAGCATAGGCGAGGATTCATTATGTTCTCCTGTTTCGACTTTAATGAGTATATATCGCGATCTTTGATCGCGGTGCTTCTACGCGGAATTAGCCGCAGGCGTTCAGATCCGGATGATAGAGCGTTGTGCATGCCTTGCCTTCAGTGACTACCATGATTGTATGGCGCAACTGACTGTCAGGAAAGTGTCGGACGAAACAGTGAAGGCGTTGCGGATTCGAGCCGCTCGTCATGGCAGGTCCGCGGAAGCCGAGCACCGCCTGATCCTGGAACAAGCGCTGTCGCAAAGCGCTGAAGACGATTTTTGGTCGCGAGCCGACGATCTGCGCCGACGCGTAAAACGGCAACGAACTGACAGCGGCGTGCTTCAACGGCAAATGCGGGATCAAAGGCGATCGTTGACGCGAGCGTCGCCGTTAAGTGGGTTATAGACGAGGCAGGCAGCAATGCAGCCCGCAATTTGGCGGGCAAGGTTCGTCGAAGCGCCCGATCTACTCTGGAGCGAGTGTGCAAATATCCTTTGGAAAAAAATCCGCAAGAAAGATCTGACGTCCGATGAAGCTGCCGTGGCCTGCGGGAGTTGCGCTCCGCGCCGGTTGCGATAACGCCAAGCGCGCCTTTGCTGGACGCGGCTCTCGCGATGTCGGTGCAGTTGCAGCATCCGGTTTACGATTGCCTGTACCTGGTGCTGGCGAGGGAGCGCAAGATTCCGCTCGTCACCGCCGACAGCGGCTCGTCGTTGTAGTGCAAAGGTCCGCCATTGCGAATGTTCATGTGATTCTCTTAACTGAATTAACGCGCTAAAGCGCCGATCGCCGAATCGGGATTACTGGCAGCGACGATAAAATCGCCTGTCACGCATGCGACATTCTGTTCGGCTTTAATGGGTATATATGACATACGCGCGAAAACCCGGCAAGCTGAAGCTTGCCCTACTGGCTGTCATAACGGTCGCTATCGCATTCGGCGCGCCCCCGGATTTGCCGAAGCCCAAGCTGGTGCTTGCTATCGTGGTGGACCAGTTCCGTTACGATTATCTGCTGCGGTTTCGCTCCGGCTGTCATTCGGGATTTGCGAAATTGCTGGAGCGTGGCGCGGTCATGACCGATGCATACATGATCCACGCCGCGACAGTGACGGCTGTCGGTCATTCCACCTTTTTGAGCGGCGCGCCGCCGTCGGCGAGCGGGATTATCAACAACGAATGGTTCGATCGCGAGACCGGGAAAACGGTCACCAGCGTTTCCGACCCCACGACGAAATTGGTGGGCGGGACTCCGGGCGTGGCCGGCTCGTCGCCGCGGCGTTTGCTTGTCAGCACCGTGGGCGACGAAATAAAGATGCACGGGATCGAGTCGCATGCGATCGGCGTTTCCATTAAGGATCGCAGTGCCATTCTCCCGGTGGGGCACACGGCGGATGGCGCATATTGGTACGACAATGACTCCAATAATTGGGTCACCAGTTCGTATTACAAAGAGACCCTGCCGGACTGGGTAAAGGCCATTAACGCG
Organism: Bryobacterales bacterium; assembly: GCA_019261985.1. Lineage (GTDB taxonomy): Bacteria > Acidobacteriota > Terriglobia > Bryobacterales > Bryobacteraceae > Palsa-187. The sequence goes on from JAFAQY010000104.1 coordinate 22,538, forward strand.
AAGCACCCATATCAAAAGGTCATTGGGCAAAGCTGGCTTCCGGTCGATGCAGAAGACGGCGCAAAGCCCTTCTGCACTATGGTCGCGGGAACGGAGACGCGGTTCTGCGGCGCGATCGAAGCCACGCCCTGGGGTAACGAAATGATTGAGGAGTTTGCCGAGCGCGCCCTCGATGGCGAAAACCTGGGGAGGCATTCCGGGGTGGATCTGCTTGCCGTGAGTTTCTCTTCGAACGACTATGTTGGCCATGCGGTCGGCCCAGACGATCCGGCTGTGAGGGATATTTCAATTCGCACGGACCGGCTGCTCGGAAAATTGCTGGATTATGTCGATGGCAAAATAGGCGCCGGCAACACGCTGGTTGTCCTGACGGCCGACCACGGCGTTGCCCCGGTTCCGGAGGTTAACGAGGCGCGGCACATGCCGGGCGGAAGGTTACTGGAGCCGGCGCTCACGCAGGCAATTACAGACGCTCTGGTGAAACGTTACGGGCCGGGTAAATGGGTACTTTCACCTTCGGAAAGCACGCCGTATCTGAATTGGGAACTGATCCGCGCGCGAAAACTGGATCTGGCGGAGGTAGAGTCCGCGGCCGCCGAAGCCGCGCGGATGCAGCCGCACATCGCGCGCGTGTATACCCGTCAAGAATTACTTACCGGAGCTGTGCAGCGCGATCCGATCGGTAACGCGGTCAGCTTAAGTTTCTTTGGGCCTCGCTACGGCGATCTGTACATCCTGCAGGAACCGTACTATCTTTTCGGCGCGACGGGAACATCGCACGGAACGCCCTACGATTACGATGCTCACGTGCCGCTCATTTTCTACGGGCCAGGCATTAAACCGGGGATCTACTCCGCCCGAGTCGCCGTGAACGATGTGGCTCCGACGGTTTCGCAGATTTTAAACATTGAGCGGCCTAGCGGGTCCATTGGCCAGGTGCTGACCCAGATCCTGCAGTAGTGGCTAGCCCGATGCTACCGCGAGTTAGCCGGTATCCGCTATGCCTGCGTTCTCTCTGGCCACTCTGATGTTTCGCAAAAAGCCCTCATGCTTCGGGCGGCCCAGAGGCGTGCCGCGGGCAAATTCGCGGAATTGTTGTTCGGTCAAATCGGCGAGCTCGCTTAACGGCGGTATCTCGCGAGGTTGGAACGCCGGCTCCTGGGTTACCGGCGCGCGCGAATTCCAAGGGCACACCTCCTGGCAAATATCGCAGCCAAACACATGATGGCCGATCCCCGCGGCGAGTTCCGCGGGCGCCGGGCCGCGAAGCTCGATCGTCAAATAAGCGATACACCGGCGCGAGTCAATGGTCCATGCGCCTCCGTCGGGCACGATAGCTTGCGTCGGGCAGGCGTCGATGCAGCGCGTGCAGGTTCCGCAGCGGTCCGGCGGAGGCGTGTCGAGTTCCAGATCGAGCGAAGTAATTAACTCGCCGAGGAAAAACCACGATCCTTGTGGCTCGTTAATCAGGCACGTGTTTTTGCCGATCCAGCCGAGCCCGGCCATCCGCGCATACGAGCGTTCAAGCAGCGGCGCGGTGTCCACGCAGATCTTCCAATTGAAAGGCTCGATTGCCGTGAGCCGCCGGGCCATCTGCTCCAGGCCGCCACGCAGGACGGTGTGGTAGTCCTGACCCCATGCGTAACGCGAAATCGCCGGATCGCTGCATTCGCGAGATGTGTTGTAGAGCTTTCCGGCGCAGATTACCGTTTTTGCGCCGGCCAGCAGATTGCGAGGGTCCGCGCGCAGACCCCGGCGATGATCGGCGAGGTAGCGCATCTCGCCGGCGAACCCGCGTTCCACCCACTGCCGGTATTTATCGAAGTCCTGTACGGGCAGGGCAGGGGCAATTCCCGCGAGTTCAAACCCACATTCGGAAGCGATGCGCTTGACAGTGGCGGCGTCCACACCGTTATCTCAGCATGGAGCAGGGATTGGTTGCGCGATAGCCGCACTCCGGGAAGTGCTCCGCGAGGATGAAAAATATCCGCCGAGGCTGCAATAACTTCCGTATATGGGTGAGCAGTTCCCGTACGGCCTCGAGTACTCTCCTACTTCAAAACAATGGCGACCATATTCCAAATCGACACAAAGCGCCGCGTTTCAGGAGCCGGCGTGAAATCCGGAATCAACGCGCGGGCAGAAGCTCTGCCATATGAACGATCCGCGGAGCTGGAACAGCTTGCGGCGGAATACATCGAGAGCTTCCATCCCTCAGCTCCAGAGGAGCGCTTCTGGGTGGACGTGCTGATCCGCGCCGATTGGCGGATGCGCAGGCTGGCAAAGGCAGAATCGGAAACCTGGCTTGACGAGCGAATTCACCGGCGGATGGACGCAACGGAGAACTCTTATCGCCTTGCGGTGCGTGAGCTCCAGCGCCTTCAGTCGGACGGCGGGCCGTGGGGCGGGAAGGCCCTCTCTGCCGCGGCGTTACCTCAGCCGAGCCAGCTTCGAAAACTTACCCGCTAACCGCGCCAAGTGATTTCAGATTCCGCTTATCGGCCGGTTTAATTTCCTTTTTTTGCCACACAACCCGATATGAATGCGAGGGTCAACGGTTGTGTTGGCCAGCGATTTCGTGTATAGTCAACTAACACGATAGACTTTAGGATAAATGTGCCTAATCTTCTAAAAGTGGCGTTCTTTCTGGGACTTGCAGGTCTTAACCTAGCCGCTCAATGCATTGTTAACAACGCCGGCGGCAGTAAAATCAATCCCAACCGGCCCTCCGATGCGGATACGCCTGTAGCCGCATTCTCGGCCATGTCGGAGGTGAATAAGCAGCTTCCGGACTGGCTCTGCTTCACGCTCGGATACCGCATGCGTTACGAGGGCTACAGCGGCTTGAATTTCCAGCCGCATTCGTCCGATTCATACCTTCTGACTCGTTTCCGCGTCGGCA
>JAFAQY010000068.1 GCA_019261985.1 Bryobacterales bacterium
CTTACATTCTCGCCGACAGTGACGGCGAGCCGGACGTGATTCTGATCGGGTCAGGTTCCGAAGTCGCGCTGTGCGCGCGCGCGCAGGAAAAACTCGCGGGTTACGGCGTGAAGGCTCGCGTAGTGAGCATGCCTTCATGGAACCTGTTCGATGCGCAGCCGGCCTCCTACCGTGATACCGTGTTGCCGCCCGGCATCAAGAAGCGTGTGACCGTCGAGGCCGGATCCCCCGTGGGCTGGCATCGCTGGGCCGGGGATGAGGGCATTGTAATTGGAATCGACCGCTTCGGGGCATCGGCGCCGGGAGAAATCGTCATGAAGAATCTCGGATTCACCGTTGAAAACGTCGTTGGAGCGGCGCTGCGGCTGGTGGGCGCGAGGGTATAGATTAGGATTTCCCAATTTATTACTAGACCGCAATATGCGCGTGTGTCATGCTGGGCGCATGCTTAGAATCGGAATCATCGGTTGGCTCTCGGCTGGCGCGCTTTTGCTGCCGGGCTTGGGGCGGGCGCAGGAGGGCCCCCGCGGACACTGGGCGGGCTCCATAGACATCCCTGGTCAGTCGCTGGCCTTCGAAGTAGATCTGGACAAGACCGCGAAAGGCTGGATCGGCTCGGCGTCCATTCCACTCATGAATGCGACCGGCATACCGCTCGATTCCATCGCACAAACAGACGGGAAATGGATTTTCGAAATCAAAGTCGGCGGCGCGAATCCTACGTTTGCGGCAACACTTGCGGCCGATGGCGAAAGCATGGCCGGCACGTTGACGCAACGGGGGATGGTGGCTCCGTTCACGCTGAAGCGGACCGGCGATCCGAAGGTCGAATTACCGAAGAACAGCCCTCCGGTGACCAAGGAATTCATCGGTACCTGGGAGGGAACGCTCGACGCCGGCCAGCGACTGCGGATGATCCTGAAGATTTCAAACAGCGAAACCGGATCGTCCGGCGTTTTCACCAGTGTGGATCAAGGCGGCGCGCAAATCCCGGTCAGCGGAATCGAACAGAAGGGAACGATGCTTACGCTGCGCGTGAACGCCGTCGGCGGCGATTTCACCGGTGAAATCAACAAAGAAGGAACCGAGATCAACGGAACCTGGACTCAGGTGGGCATGAGCTTTCCACTGGTGCTGAAGAAGAGCGGCGACCAATAGCGAAAAAAGCGCTACAACCGCCAAAGCTCATCCGTTGTCTTTGTATTTTTTGAGCAGATTGCGCGCGATAATCAAGCGCTGCAGCTCATTGGTCCCTCCGCCGATCACTACCAGCGGAGCATCGCGATAATAGCGCTCCACCGGGAAATCCTTCGAATATCCGTTCGCGCCTAAGATCCGCATGGCTTCGAATGAGACTTCGGCGGCGGTTTCAGTCGCGAACAACTTCGCCATGCCGGCTTCGAGATCGCAACGCTCGCCGCGATCCCGCTTTTCCGCAGCCGAGTAGATCAGCAGCCTCGAAGCTTCGATGCGCGTGGCCATATCGGCGAGCTTATTTTGAATCGTCTGATGTTCGCAGATGGGCTTGCCGAAGGTGACGCGGCGTTGCGCGTACCGGATGGCCTCTTCGAAAGCCGCGCGCGCGATTCCCAATCCTCGCGCCGCTACGTTCAGCCGCTCCGCCTCGAGGCCGGTCATCGCCTGCTTAAATCCTTGCCCCGCGGCGCCGCCAATCAGGTTTGCCGCGGGCACGGGGAAATTGTCGAAATGCAATTCGCAGGTTTCGACGCTTTTGTATCCAAGTTTGTCGATGTCCCGGCTGACGGTCAGCCCGGGCGCTCCCTTTTCGAAAATGAAAGCGCTCATGCCCTGGTGTGCGGGCTGGGCCGCGGGATCCGTCTTCGCCAGCAAAAGAAACGTATTCCCGTGGCGCGCGTTGGTGATCCACATTTTGGAGCCGTTGATCCGGTAGACTTCGCCATCCCGCGCCGCCGTGGTGCTTATGTTTTGCAGGTCGGTGCCGGCATTTGGCTCGGTCAGGCAGATCCCGCCGCGCTTCTCGCCGGTTGCCATATCCGGCAGGAAACGGCCCTTCTGTTCTTCCGCCCCGAAGCGCACCAGCACATCGCACATCACGGAATGGCTCCCGATAATGCCCGCCAGCCCCAGCCAACCTCTTGAAATCTCCTCGAACACCATCGCGAATGTGGTGGTATCGACATCCGCCCCGCCGTACTCTTCGGGAATATTCAATCCGAACAGCCCCATTTCTTTCATCTGGCGGACGAGTTCGTGCGGATATTCATTGCGGTGCTCCAGTTCGGAGGCCACCGGTATAACTTCCTTTTCGACGAACTTGCGAACCGTGCTGACGATCAGTTCGCGCTCGTCATTTTTGGATTTGCTTACTGCCTGCAAGCGGGCTTCTCCTTTTTCGGCGCTATTTGGGGCCGTACTGCCGCGCCGTCGCGGAACAGACAGTCGATCTCTTCCACCGTGAACCCCGCTTCTCGAAGAATTTCCTCGGTGTGTTCGCCTAATGCGGGCGGAGCGCCTTGAATGCCAGGCGAGGTGAGGGAGAGTTCGATCGGGAGCCGGGGGACGAGGGCCGAGCCTTCGCCGTCGAGTTCTATTTCCGCGAGTTGGCCTAAAGCCGCCATCTGCCGGTCCGAGATGACCTGCTCCGCGTTCTGAACGGGATCATTGGCGACATCATGCGCGTCCAGCACGGCGGACCAGTGCTCAACAGAATGGCTCCGCAGCACGCCCGAGATAAGCTGCTCCAGGACGCCGGCATTGCGCACGCGATCGACGTTTGCGCGAAAGCGTGGGTCCTCGCACCATTCCGGATGTTCCAGCGCTTCGCACAGCCGGACAAAGGCCTTGTCGCTGGAGACGCCGATCATGATCGCCCCATTCGCTGCTTCGAAGGCCCCGTATGGCGCGAACGCCGTGTGATGCGATCCTTGCGGCTTCGGGTTAACGCCTGCGAATTGCCTGTACAAAAGGTGATAGGACATCAGCATGACGCCCGTCTGGAACAACGAAGCATCCACGCGCTGCCCTTGCCCGGATCGCTGCCGCTCCAAGAGCGCGGCCAAGACGCCGAGCGCCAACCAAACTCCGGCGCCTAAATCGAGAATCGAAACGCCGGAACGAATTGGCGTGCTGCCGTCGCCTGTCCCCGTTACGCTCATGATCCCGGTGCGCGCTTGCAGCAACGCATCGTATCCCGGCCGTGTGTAATCCGGACCACGAGGTCCGTAAGCCGACAGCGAGGCGTAAATCACGTCCGGCTTCCGGCATCGGATCGAAGCTTCATCCAGCCCCAGAGCCGCCGCTTTGCCGCCTCGGAAATTTTCGACGACCACATCGCAGGTCGCGGCCAGCCGCAGGACCGCTTCACACCCAAGTGGTTTCGTTACGTCTATTGCCACCGACCGCTTGCCGCGGTTGAGCGCCGTAAAGTACGCGCCGAACGCTCCGCGGTGGGGACCCATGACGCGGCAGTCTTCGCCTGTGCCCGGCCGCTCGACTTTAATCACGTCCGCTCCCAGGTCGGCGAGCACCATAGTGGCCGCGGGCCCGGCGACAATGGTGGTCAAATCGAGAATGCGCACACCCGATAGAACAGACCCAGAGAGAAGAGACAAGGTGACGAACAGTATAAACCTCGGTGCCGGCGAGCCCCGCCTGGAACACGCGTTCGATATGCGCGTTCAGGTCGCCAAGCCCATCGAAATCGGCCGCCGCCGCATAGTTCCCATTCTCGGCGGTAGCTTCGAAGGATCGGGCCTTCGCGCCACCGTTCTTACGGGCGGAGCGGACTACCAGATCATTCAACCTGACGGTTTCACCGAGGCCGATGCGCGTTACGTGATCGAAACAGAGCGCGCGGAGCGCGTTTATGTGGTGAATCGCGGCATGCGCCACGGACCGCCGGAAGCAATCGCGAAGCTGAATGCCGGCGAAACTGTGGACCCCGCGCTGATCTATTTCCGCACGGTGCCGACGTTCGAAACTTCGGCTCCGGATTTGTTATGGCTGACTCGCGCGATCTTCATCGGCATCGGCGAACGGTATCCTGGCGAGGTGGCCATCCGCTTTTACCGCCTCCTTTAAGGTCGGCTTAAGTTCCCTTCAAGCATATTCTCATTGAAAGATGAGCCTGAAGGACGCTAAAAATGCCGCAGGCGATGCTCCTTTCGTTTTGATGATGGGAAAGCAATAGGAAGAGCTCGAGGCCGACCAACGGGAGGCAGGACAGAGCCAGTAGCGAGCCATTCCGG
>JAFAQY010000075.1 GCA_019261985.1 Bryobacterales bacterium
GAAAAGATGTGCTCCTGTTCATGCAACGCCAGAGATATGTGAATTTGCAGTGGTCTGTCGGACCGATATGGCGGACACGGTCGGAATTCGCGCGACCAATTCTGGTCACGTCTTCTCCGCTTCGTCATCCAGCTTCCCTTAGTGGCTTTGGGGCTCGAAACGGAGTCTGAAGAAAGAAATCGCTTCACCGAAGCGGCTCGGGTGGGAAAGCAAGGTGGGGACAGAACCGGTGACTTCGTCCAGGATGTTTTTTCCCCAGCCGGCGTCAAAGACCCACACTGACTCTCGAGGGGAAGAGTCGCAATGCTCGCGCCAGTCATCACGGCCCTTGGTCAACTGCTGTCCCGTAGCCGACCAGGCATTAAGGACGACAATCCGATATCGGCCGTATTGCTGCTCACTGACGCCTCCGCACATTCGGGCAGGGGGGGGCGGCCGATCGCGTCCGAGATAGTACTCCAGGAGAATCGAGGATTGGTAATCGGCAAAGATAGGCTCGCCCGGCTGTACCGAGCCTTGCAGATCCCGGAGGGCGCCTTCCATCCATTCCGCTCTCTGGTCTGTACGGCTCATCTCTAGCGGATCCGGCAAACGATTTTGGTTCCAATAAGGCGCCACCAGGGCCACCAACGCGAGCACAAGCAACATCCGCCGGCGAACGACCGCAGCGATCAGAACGCTAACGCCCGCAGTTGCGAATGGGATCAAATACAGGCAGTGGCGGGTCCCACCAAAAGGATAGACGCCCAGGATTGCCGCGGTCATTCCGAATATAAACGGCATGACGAGCAGAGCGCCGAAGGCCGCCAGATCGCGCCTTCTTTGATGGACCGCGGCGGCAAAGAGGCTCGTAAGCCCGGCCGCGAACATCACCAGGGCCATGCCACCCCCAACGCGGCTCGCGAAAAGAAACTGGAATAAATCCAACGTCGCTCGCGATGCAAAGGCGAGCACGTGATCGCCAGGCCGAAAATACACGGTTTGTAACCACCCCGTCATAGCATCCGATTCCATTGGGCTGCCATGAAGTTTCGAGATATGAACGATATAGAGCCAAACGTAGATCGCGACCCCACCGAGCTGAAACAACAGCCATGCGATTCGAGCCGCGGGTTTAAGCGAGGAGATGCGCAGAAGGATATAGGTCCCGCCGGCCAAAACGAACCAGAGCGCTGAGTAGTGGGTGAGAATCGCAAGGTAGAGGCATAGCGAGCCGGCAACTACGGACGAGACTTTCCGATCACGAAAAGCCCGCTCCCAGAAGTACAGTGTGCTGACGATGCAAAGCAGCAACAGGGAATAATTGCGGACCTCGGCGCCCAACGCGGTCAGTACCGGAGAGAGAGCGAGCGAAAACAGAGCGACCCATGCGGCAGTTTTTCCGAGCACCAGGTCAATCCATTTAAACGCCATCCAAGCCGCGGCAGTGCTCGATAGAATCGAGGGCAGCCGCATCATGATCTCGGAATTGCCGATGAATCGCCAGTAGTACAGCAATATGAAATACAGAGGCGGATGAGCGTTAGTCAGGCTAGCTCTATAAGCCCCGGCCAAGGTGGTCTGATTCACCAGCAAATGATGTAGCGCTTCGTCAGGATTTAGGTATGTGCCGAAAGCCGCCTTGAGCCGAAAGGCGAATGCAAGGAGTAATGTGGCCGCGATAGCCCAACTTTCATGGGCCGAAAACCACTCCTCGAACTTTTCCAGAGTAGGCGTGGGTTCTGGAGGCGATGCGGCGCGACTCGTCAAGGCATTGCCTGCCGACATTTGGATATTGTACCCAGTAATGTTGAAAGGCTTTTCTACGGTAACCCGAAGCGTCACTGGACAGGGATCAGGCTGACGTTGGAGTACATGGGCTTGCCATCCACCACCGCGGCGATCGAAAAATTTATGTCGCTGCCGGATGACGTCTCAAGAGGCACCTGAAAGGCGACTTCTGTTATGCCAATCATGCCCGCCGCGTATTTCGCCGATATCATCGGCGCCGCACGATAGTCGACGCCGACGATTAGCGGCAGCGCGGGCACTGCAATTGGAGGCGATTTGCCGACTTCGCCGGATCTTATGGAGGGCTTAAACGCACCAAGTCCGTTTGCGAAAAACCGGAGAATTTCGCCTCGATGCGCGGGATGTTCCAGATCCACGAAACTGCCGTCCTGCCGGAGCACGATGGCTCGAAGCTTGGAATCGGACATGCGCATCTGAAAAACTCCCGGCGCTGCGGGCAAGACGCGAATTTTTTGGGGCCACATCAAATCGCCGCGCCGCAGCCTCGCCGTAACGAGTCCCGGTGCTGTTTCAAAAGGAACCTGAACAGTGACCGACTCCTGGGCGCCAAAGCGCGCCAGGCCCACAACCGCGGCGGAATAATCGCCGAATTGTACTGAGATATCGCCGGGCGATTCGGCCGCGGGTAGACTAGTACCCGGAGAAAACTCGTCTCCGTATTGCGCGGAGACCCCGGTGAGGTGCACCGGCAAGAGCCCGAGGAGATTGAAAGTCGTTCCTTGAAGATTTGGGGCGATATTTCCGCCGAAAAGAACCGCAATTCCGCCGGGACATACACCTTCGCGCAAGTAGTCTCGGCTGCCCGCGCCATCTACGGCACCAGTGAAGTAAGGTTGGCCGGTCATCGGCGCCAGGGCTCCAGGTGCTGTGTCCGGATTGTAGAGCCAGAACTGACGGTCGCGATAGTAGTTTTCGATTTCATGGTCCGCAGTCTCGCCCAAATCGTGCGCCCACACGATTCGTGAGTTATCGATATCCGCATCGTTGAAGACCACACCGTAATGAAATGGATGGTCATCGCTATAGCGGACCAGCACGACATGCTTTCCATCCTTAAGTTGCGCGAATACCTTACTTCTAGGCTTGTCCGACGCCACGGTCCAGGGTGTGAGGGTCCAGCCGACCACTGTACATATGCCGCTGACGCCCGCGATAAGCATCAACCCGCGGGAAGCCAGGAGCCCGACGGGACGAGAGCCGATTCTAAGCACGCGCAGGCATCGCAGGCCTTGAATCACAAACAATACAATCGCGCCGCTCAGAGGCGCGGCATAGTGCGTGAAGAAGAACGGGTAGAGGCTGTTGCCGGCCAGGAGCACGGTCGCCGCCAACAGGAGCAGCCGAAGGCGCAAGTCGCGCCACAGAAACGGAAGAAACAGCAGCGGGATTGTACAGAACGGACCGAGATAAAAGCGCCAAAAAACCAGCAGCCTACTCAATTCAAGGTGTTCGGGAAGCCGTCCTTCATGCGCATCCCGTTCCCAGCGGAATACGTTTTCACGGTCCTTCTGGCGGTGTATCCCCGGGGCGTCTTGAATCGCCGGCTGGAAGTAGAACGGCTGAGGCGTACCATAAAGGCGCTGATGGAGTTTGTATGGCATCAGCAATGGATCCCCAGTGACTCGCCAATTGTAATAGGCGGTGCCAGCGACTAAAAGAATGAAAATCGCGGAAACTGGAATCACTACGTTCCTCAGCCGGAGATCGAAGGAAATCTTTCGCTCCCCAATTACCCAGAGCGCCAGCCAGACCACCAACGGGATCGAAAACAATAAACCCTCAAACGGACGGCTTTGGGAAAGGATGGCGACGCCAAGCCCAAAGAGGACGCTGTCCCGCACCCGGCAATATTTCACGATGCGCGGCGCGGCCCCGGCGAGTAAGGCCCCGCCGATTGCGGCTGTCGAGCCTCCCCAATAAGTATTCATCCAGGGAGTAACAATGGAGAACTGGCCTATGGCGACCAGACCGCCCAGCAGAGCCCATTTCGGGGGCACCCAGGCTTGCAGCATCCAACAGATTAGTCCGCACATTAATCCGACGCCAAGGCAGACACCAAGCCACGGCGTGGCTCCGAAAATCTCGGCGATCGCCATTGGGATCGCAGAAGCAAATGGATATTGGGAAGTATACGCCGGCTGATGAAGGATATAGTTCCCTTCGAAGAACTTCCAGAGAGGATGAGCAGGATTGGTGAGGCGGCCCGAGGCGAAGGTGTTGGCCAGCAGAAGATAACCGAATTCATCCGCTATTATCGGCTCCGGGACGCGCAGAATCGGCAGTAGCGCGAACCGGACCAGGACAGGTAACACCGAACAAAATAAAATGGCCTGACGGCGGTGGAGAGCGAAGCGGGAGATAGCGCCCTCGAGGCTCTGAAATTTGTTTGCGCCGAGCTTGGGCACGGCGCACGCAATAGCTAAGCACAGCCCAACGGATATCCATTTGGCAATCTCATTCGTAAATGGGTCTCCGAAACCATTTGCAGTCAGCGCCATGGCTGGGTCTTGCGCATGCGGCGCTACGAAGAGCGCGAGCAGGTAAATCGCGATAAACAAGGAGGAGCCCGCAATCAGCCACACTGCGAGAGGTGACCGGAACCAGGCAGCCTTGGCGTTGCGTTGCGTACCTGTGTTAGGCTCCGCGCGCAGGACTGGGCTAGGTGTGGCCATTTCCACTGATTATAAGGGGGCGATAACCGGTAGAACGTGAGAGATTCGGCTTCCTCTGCACCAAATAGAACGGGATCAACAAACCTCGGGCGACTCCCCTCGGGAAAGGGGTACGATGAATAACGTTCTGGAACTCTGGTTTGCAGACAACTTCGATAATGAGATGTTGTTGATGATAAGAGACGCGCGCTGAAGAGCGGCTGACCGGATGTCGTTTACGAAGCCCAAGGTTCTCGTTTTTATCGTTGCCTATCATGCCGAAAAGACGATTGACGATGTCATTCGGCGTATTTCCCCTGCTCTCGCCCAATCGTATGACGTCGAGATTCTGATCATCGACGATGCCTCCCGTGATTCGACATTTGAGCGCAGCCACTACTTAAGCAAGGCGCCCGAACTTCCTTTTCCGGTTTACGTCCTCTTCAATCCCGTAAATCAGGGGTACGGGGGAAACCAGAAGCTCGGCTATCATTACGCAATCAAAAACGGCTTCGATTTCGTTGCGCTTTTGCATGGGGATGGGCAGTACGCTCCAGAGCGGCTGTCCGAGCTTCTCGAACCTTTACGGCAGGGCGAGACGGACGCCGTCTTCGGCTCTCGGATGTTGACCCGGGGCGGCGCGCTTCACGGCGGCATGCCGTTGTACAAATTTCTCGGCAACAAGATTCTGAGCTGGATAGAGAACAAGCTCCTTCATACCGGTCTAAGCGAATTCCATTCGGGTTACCGTGCTTACTCCGTGCGGGCTCTCGAAATGATTCCATTCGAGCGCAATACCAATGATTTTCACTTCGATACCGAAATCATCATCCAACTGGTCATCGCCTGTCAACGGATTATCGAAGTACCGATTCCTACCTATTACGGTGATGAAATCTGCCGTGTGAACGGACTGAAATATGCGGCCAACGTGGTCCGAGCGGTTTTCCGAGCCTGGTTGCAAGACAAGAGTCTGTTTTATGATCGGCGATTTGACTGCGCTCCCGCCGGACATTCGCCATATAGTCCTAAACTCACTTATGCCAGCCCGCATAAGTATGCGCTTGAGCACGTCCGTCCCGGATCTCGTGTCTTGGACCTCGGTTGTGCGGGTGGCTACATGGGCTCAGCCTTAAGGAACACCAGGCAATGTTCTGTCACCGGCGTGGACGTGTTTCCTCCCGGAGACGGTTACCTGGATGCCTTCTACTTTCACGACTTGAGCGAGGGCCCGCCCGAGGTCGATTTTACGGAATACGACGTCACACTCATGTTGGACGTAATTGAACACTTGCCCCGCCCGGAGCAATTTCTCGATCAGTTAAGGACGAAACTGGCCATGAATCCGGAGGCCGAGTTAATCATCAGCACTGCGAACATCGGCTTTTTTGTGAACCGTATCATGCTGCTTTTGGGGCAGTTCAATTATGGGAAACGCGGCATTTTGGATTTGACTCACACCCGTCTTTTTACATTCGCCTCTCTACGCCGCGCCTGTGATCAAGCTGGCTTTGAGATCCTAGAAACCCGTGGGATGCCGGCCCCCTATCCCCTCGCTCTCGGGGAGAACTGGTTCAGCTTATTCCTGGTGGCCGTCAACGACGTGGCCGCATCCATCTGGCGCGGACTGTTTGCTTATCAGATTTGCATGCGGGTGAAGCCGCGACCGTCGCTTGAGGCCCTGCTGCACGCCGCCCGGGAGGAGTCTCGTATTCGTGTAAGGTCTCTGGAAGCCGCGCGGTGACGCGGGTTGTTCGCGTGTCGTCGAAATGTCTGTGCAACGGAACGGACTGTGCGGGCGCAGTATTTGGCTGATTCCGAAAATAACGGAAAGGGTCACTCCCCGTTTGGTTTGCGGTGCGAAGCCGAGGCAGGATTGCTTGGGGCTGGACCGCGCGAACGGGCTGTAGTCTAAGGCGTCTGCGGGCCGGGTGCATCAGTCGAACAAAGAAAAATATCCACGGTCATCGCGACCGATGGGGGTTTCTCAGACGTTCGAAGTCGACGTATCGCTCCCGCCGCGCTCGCGAATCCCACGTGCGAGTTGTGTACCAGTGACATCGCGCACTTAGAATGCGTCATCGCTGCTGGTTCGCCTCGGCTACGCCAGGGCGTGTTGAAGAAAACACGGATAGGCAGCCAATGAGGCCTTGCTGAATTCAGGCCTCGAGCACGACACGGCCGCCGGTATGACAGGACTCGACCAGCGCATGCGCCTGTGCGGCCTGCGTCAGGGGGAGCACCGCGCCAATCGCAGGAGCCTTCAGCCCGCCGGAATCGAACAGCGCGAGCGTAATCATGCTGCGTTCCAGCGACGGCTGTCCCCGGTTAAGACGGCCGGTTTTCGCGACGGGCAGTGGCTGGACCGAGCAGGCAGTCCCCTAACCAGCGCGGCCAAAATGACCGAAAAACTGCGGCGGCCAAATTATGGCACGCTCGAAATCGACCTAACGGTCAACGATCCCGAAGCATATACGCAGCCTTGGACGATCGCTCTGAAGCACTCGCTCCTTTTGAACACGGAATTACTGGACTACATCTGCCTGGAGAACGAAAAGGACGCAGGCCACTTAATAGGCAAGTGAGCCGGTTCAGTAAAGAGTTGCTTGGATCCGAGCAGGTAATGTGGCATCGTATTCCGTCCCGCCTTCCTCGCCCGCGGTTGCATCCGCGAGCATCTGGCCCGCGGTAGGCGCGTCGCCCGGAGCGCGGAACCTGGACGCGTCCCATAAATGACTGCGAACGATGGCGCGCGCGCATTGAAACATCACCTGCTCGATGTGGAAGATGATGACGAGCTTTGGCACCGCCTCCTGTACCGCGAAGGAGTGGCACAACGCGGCGTTGCGGCTGAGCGCGGCGCGGCCGTTGACGCGCAGCGTTTCGGATATCCCTGGAATCAGGAACATCAGGCTGGCGCGCGGGTCCCCGACGAGGTTGCGCAGAGTATCGACGCGGTTATTTCCGCGCCGCTCCGGCAAAAGCAGAGTGGAGTCGTCGTGAACCCGCACAAACCCTGGAGCATCTCCGCGCGGCGAGCAATCGATTCCACGCGGTCCGACAGTGGCGATCACCAGAAACGGGGATGCCTCGACCATTCCGCGGTACGCAGGCGTGAGCCGGGTTTTTGCCTTGCGGATCGAAGTCGACAAGGGCGCGGCATACATCGCATCGAGCTCGGCTTCGGTGCGGACGGGATCGAGCATTTCAAACGGCATGCGTTACTTCAGCTTACGGCAGCCGGCAACTGAAGTTCGCCGCATCGTCGATGCTGCCGGAGCCGTTGTACTTCGCCACTTGTGGATAAGGGCACAGCGGACGCGTGCGGTCTACCGCGCCGTTCGCGCTGTGCGAAGCGACGATTTTCTCCGGAGCTTTGTTTTGCTCCACCCACTGCTCCAGCGAGCCGACTTTGTCGAATACGTTCGGCCCTTCGCCGCCGCCGCAATGCCCCATCCCGGGCTCGAGGAACAAGCGGATGTTATTCGAGGTTTTCGCCTCGCCTCCCATGGTGTCAACGACGGTCTTGTAGTACTTAACCGTGTTCAATGTCGCGACGTTCGTGTCTGCCCAGCCATGGTAGATCAGCAGCTTCCCATTGTGCGAGAAGAACGGCTTCAGATTCGGATCGGTCGCATTCATCACAGCGTTTTCCGGCCGCTCGCCCCGCGCGACGCCGGAATCAAAGTCGAAGGTCTTCCAATCCCAGCTCGGGTCTTTGAAGACCACGTATTTGTAGTGATCGTAAATATTGGCGGAAGGGTCGGGACCAGCGGCCAAAACACCCCAGCCGAGTTCCGTTCCCGGAACCAGATTTGGAAACATCTCTTGCCCGGTTCGCGGATTCACCGCGGGCGAATAAATCTTCCTCACAGCTTCAACCTGCGGCGCGGTCAAACAGGACGGGCCGTCGCCTGCGCTACACAGAAGCGCCTTAGGATCGAAGTGGCATTTGGTTGGATCTCCGATCAAACCGTCTTTCACGCCGTCGAGCGCATCGCACGCCGCAAGCACCGCTTGGTGAATCATTGGGTATTTCGAGGCGGGGATATTGCTCGCGGGGTCCTTCAACACCGCATGCGCGACCCACAGCGCCATCGCGGTGCGGTTCGCGGGCGCGCCGGCGATGATGCCGTCGAAATCGTCCGGGAACTTCTGCGCTTCTTTCAAGCCCTGCCGTCCTCCGGTGGAGCAGCCGTTCCAATATGTGAAACGCGGCGCGCTGCCGTAAAATGCTTTGACGATCTCCTTCGCCTTTACGGTCATCTCATGTTCCGATCGCCAGCTAAAATCGATCAGCTTCTCCGGATGATCGAGGGCGAAGCTTCCGCTTCCACCAACGTGCCCGGTATCGGTGGACACAGTCGCATAGCCTCCGCGCACGGCGTCGGCCATCGCGGGGTAACTGATCACGCCCGCCCAGCCGCCGTTGCCTACGGCCTGCAATTTGCGGTTCCAATTGGAAGTGGGCAGCCAGAATTCGACTTTGATATCGGAATCGCTCGACGGCTTGAGCGTCACGGCGATGCGGCAAAACTCGGGGAGATCTTTGTAAGCCGTCGCGCCTTTTCCCTTGGCTTGGCCCGCGCCGGGCTGGACGAACTGGCCAGCCGCAATGACCTGAGCCATCGTGATTGTCGTATCAGGCAGAGTGCTTGACGCCAGGCTTTCACACGTTGCCGCGAACATAGGCGGGGCGATCAGGACTGCTACTAGCGAGAAGGTAGATCTCATCGGAAGCCTCCGTTTCCCGCTCAGTATATACCTTGGGGTGCGCGAATGGAGCGCGCCTAGGCCTTGACCTTCTGCTGGATCCACCCGTTAATGGCGTCGAACACCTGCTTCCGGTTCGTCTCCAGCATCATGAAATGACCGTTGCCCAGAATGGCTTTGTCCTTTAACCGGAAGTCGTCCGCATCGCACCCCGCCTGCTTCAGAAACGCGGTTACCGGAGCGCCGTTGCGGCCCGAGCGTTCCGCCGTGACGTAAGCGATCGGGACGCCTTGTAGCCGCGGCAGTTTGTGGACCGGATCGGCTTGCAGTTTGTACGCGGGCGCACCCTCCGCGGCGGGGATGTCGCGTGTGGCGATTTCTTTCGGATCCGAAACGGGAGGATCGTAAACCAGCGGAACATCGGTCAATCCCCACGGGCTGCCCTGAGCGAACGGATTCGCGCCCGCGCCCTCCACGTTCACGATGGCTTTCACCAGCTTCGGCCGCTCATTCGCCACTAACCAGCCGAACGGCCCGCCAGCCGAGTGGACCATAACGATCGACGGCCCTATCTTATCCAGCAACTCCGCGCCCCGGCTCGCCCACAGCTTGTGAGCCAGAACGTTATCCGTGGGGGTGGAGTTTTGCCCTGCCTGAAATTGGTCGATAAGCGGATCGCCGACATCGCCGGTTCCAGGCCACCGTTTATTGGGCTCCTGCGCTCCGCGCATAAAATCGCCCGTGACGCTCGCATACGTGAATACCGGACCGATCGGACCGAGCGAATCGGGATGATAAACCGGACGGCCGTGGCCGGGGCGGTCGACGATGTAGGTATTAAAGCCTGCCTGTACGAAATAATGCGCCCACCCGGCCTTGCCGCCGATGCCCATGTAGTGCGTGCCTTGCCCGGCGCCCCCATGCACTAGCACAACATTGTAAGGATGCTTCACCTGTTGCGGCTTCAGGTACTGAACGTACATCGTGCCCACCAGAATGTTGCCGTACGAAACTTTCTTCTGCTCCAGGCCAACCCAGAAAAAGCCTTGGTCGGCAAGCTTCATCGCGGTTGAATCGCCGGCCTTCGCAGCCCTCGACTGCGCGACTGCCACACCCTTGGCTTTCTGCGTGACGTTCTTGTTCAACCAGTCGAGGACCGGCTGCAGCACCTCGCGATTGTTCTTCTCACCCATCATCAGGTGACCGTTGCCGTGAATTCCGTGATCGACCAGCCGAATTTCCTCCGCGAAGACGCCCGCCTGTTTAAGGTACGCGACAGCCCCCGGATTCGGCGCAACAAACGAAGCCTCCGCCGTGACGATCGCGATCGGGCATTCCCGCCAGTTCTTGAGCTTGCGCGCCGGCTCTTCCTGGATGTTGTACGGACCGATCCCGAGCTTCGCGTCGGCTTCGCTGGGCATCACCTGCCTGGTCTTGATCTCGGATGGATCTTTCACCGCGGGTTCATACTCGACCGGAAGACTGATCAGTCCCCAGCGGTTCGGTCCCGCGAACGCGCTGCCACCCGCGCCCTCAATGACTACAATTCCCTTGACCAGCTTCGGCCGGGCCTCCAGTGCGTAAAACCCGAACGGCCCGCCGGCCGAGTGCGTCATGAAGATCGCCGGGCCGATCTTATCGAGCAGCTCGGCGGCGTTCTTCTGCCACACCACGACTTGCGATTCCTTGATGATGCCCTGACCGTTTCCGAATGATCCGCCTTGCGAGGCCACTAACTGCGCCAGTTCGGGCGAGCCTACTTCTCCGGTGCCGGGCCACTGCGTATGCAGCTTCGCGTTGGCGCTGTTGCCGAATCCGCCGCCTCGGCCCCCTCGTCCGCCGGCCGGAGCATTGGCGCGCTGCGGAGTGAATAAACCGGATATGGATTCGAGCGTCTGCGCCTGTGGGAACGGTCCGTGCAGATCGGGATGATACGGCGAGCGCCCGTGGCCTGGCCTGTCCACGACGTAAACACGGTAGCCTTCGAGCAAAAAATACGTCGACCAGCCTCGCCGCCCATCGGGTGTCCCCATCCAATCCAATCCCTGTCCGCCTCCGCCATGGATCAGCACGATTGGATACGTGTGCTTCACCTTCGAGGGAACCTGGTATTCGACATACATCTGCTTGCCATTGACCACGGGTGACGTGCCGCCGGGAAGAGTAGCGCGCTCGACTCCGACCCAGAAGAAACTCCACTCCGCGATGTCGAGAGGAGCCTTCGCGACGGCGCTGAAATTGCCAGTAGTGGCCGCGGTCAGGCCTGTTCCCGCGAGCGCTCCGAGAGCGGGCAGTGCAGCGGTGGTCGCCATGAAGTCGCGGCGAGTAAGCGAAGAATCCTTCTTGGATGCCATGGGTCTATTGATATCACAAGCGCTTACGCTGGACTCCACCACCGAGTGCGGGCCTGGACTCTTGCAGTTAGGCGCCCGCAACGTTCCTCAACGCTGCCACATCTCTTTTGCAGTAAGCCTGTGGACCGAAGGCCTGCGTCATCGCAAACAGCGGCGGACCAACGGGCATGCGCGGCGCCTTTAGCGTGACGACGATCTGCGCGTCGAAAACCAGCCGTAAGAAAACCGGCCCCGGGTGAATGTACTCGCAGATTCAATCATGACGCTTTGAAAAGCACGAACTTGTGCTGAGGAGTCCAGAATGGGAATTTCGACATCGTGGCCTCTTTTCTCCACTACTTGGCAAGAGCAGCCCCAGAAGTGGGGTTGGCTACTGGCATTAGGCATTATCTCGATTGTGCTGGGCGTCATTGCCCTCATGGACGCGGTCACCGTAACCGTTGTCTCCATGCTCTTCTTCGGATGGATCTTAGTGATCTGGGCGGTGGTCGAGGCGGTACAAACATTCAGACATCGCCGAGGCGGGCATATGTTGCTCCATACGCTCAACGCGGTGTTGTCCTTCGTCGTCGGCGTAATGCTAATCCGGAATCCGATAGGCGGGGCGCTGATTATCACACTGCTGATAGCGGCTTACCTGACGGTCCTCGGTATCTTCCGTATTGTGGCGGCGATCGCCCTGCGCACGCCGGAATGGCATTGGACTTTGTTGAGCGGCGTAATCACGCTGTTCCTTGGAATCCTGGTTTGGGATCAGTGGCCCACCGGCGCTTTCTGGATTATTGGTTTATTTATCGGCATCCATCTGATCTTTACCGGGTGGGCAGAGGTGATGCTAGCCTTTGCCGTGCGGCGACTTCGTTCGGAACCAGCGTTGACTTCCGAACGGCGGCCGCCGCTTTGAGTTTCAGCTTAAATCAGCAGGCGGTCGCCGGAACTAAGATTTAGGGCTGAGCTTGTGTGACGCCCGCTTAGACCGGGCAGCCTTCTTACGCGCAATCGGCCGTTTCTTCACGGTCGACCGCCTGGGCGCGATAAGCGAGCGAGTGCGCGTCATGCGGCCGTAGAAGGTCTGGAGGGAACTTCGTAATTTGGCCACTGCGCCTTTGATCGCTTCCCGCACTGTCGCCGCTTTACTACTGGCGACGCGAGGCCGGTGGCGAGCAGGCCGCGCTTCCATCAGGCAGCGCTTATCGCGCACGCCGGGCTTGTGACTATTCACATCGCTCAGAAAAACCTCTACACGAGTCAGGCGGCTAGTGAAGGCTTTAAGGCCGTTGCTCACCTCGCGCTTTACGAATTGCGTAAGTCGTGCATCGATCGCAATGTTTTTATCGCTATTAAGTTGAACTCGCATATTAGCGCCTCCATCGCGAACCCCGCCGCTCCGATTATAAAACCCAGATCAGGTGGAGCAGGCTTCAGCCTGCAACGGGTGCTTCAGCACCCGCCGGGCGCCGCGATTTCGGCGAGATCTGCGAAGATCCCTACCAAGTGCGTCGGATCGTGAGCTTTCGAGCTTACGAAGCCCGAGGAGCCACTCTGAAGTACAATGTCGTTGCCGTTGATCAAACGAGCTGAGGTGGACATCCGAACTGGCCATTCTCTTGAACCGCTCTTCCCCAGATGCCGCGACTGCCACGCATCTCGCCGCGACTGTGCTTGGCCTGAAGCCTGCGCGCACTCGACGCTTTAAGACGGGTTCAGCACACTTCGTCTATGAAGTGTCGTTCGACAATCACCCGCCCGTAGTGGTCCGAATGGCCTCCAAGGATGGCCGCCAGGCCATCGCCGGAGCGCACGCTCTTTCGAGGCTTCTTCGGCCGCTCGGAGCGCCGCTCCCTGAGATCTTAGCCGCAGATTTGGATTACGACTTTCCCTATCTGATCCTAGAGCGGCTGCAAGGGGTCGATCTGGGTATGGTTATGAGTACTCTGGCCCCTTCGAGCCTGACTGACATTGCGGCAAAAGTTGCCGGCGCGCAATCCATCGTCGCAAACTTACCCTCGGCAGGACGATACGGCTTTGCTGTGTCGGCGCGGGAGGCGCCTCACGAGCGGTGGATCGATGTTCTGAGAGACAATCTGGATCGATCGCGGAAACGGATTGAAGCGGCTGGGCTGTTCGACAGTGCTCCCGTGGACGCAATGGAGGGCCTCGTGGCCGCTCAACGGGATGCGCTGGATGGGATGCCCTCGACGCCGTTTCTCCACGACACGACAACAAAGAATGTGATCGTGACGGAAACAGGCCGATTCTCCGGTATCGTCGACGTCGACGATCTTTGCTTCGGCGATGCTCGATATGTTGTCGCGCTAACCCTTGCGGCAGTCCTTGCCTCTGGCGGACCGGCCGGCTACGTGGAGGCGTGGATGAAGACCGCTCGTTTTCGGGACGACCACATTTTTCGCCTCTATGTAGCGCTCTTTATCGTGGACTTCATGTCCGAACACGGTCAAAAGTTCAACGACAATCAGATTCAGTCTTCCGCGGGCATTCGAGAACGATTGAGACGGCTCTTCTCCGACTGCCTGACTCAAATCGAAGCGGCTCGCACAGCCGAGCGCTAGTCTCTCTCGCGACAACGACATACGACAGAAGGAAGTCTCGATGTTCTAAGCCGCGCTGTAAAATGGATTGAACGAAACTCGTCTCAAGGCTTCACTTTCTTGCTCAACAATCTACTCGTCATGAAGTTCGGCGGCACCAGCATGGGGTCGGCCGAGCGCATTCAAGTCGCGGCGCACCTTTCCGCCGAGCAGCATGCCAACCGCCCCGTTGCCATCATCGTTTCGGCGATGTCCAAAGTGACCGATTTGCTTTTGGACACGCTCCGCAAGGCTGAAGCAGGCGATGAAGCCGATTTGGAGGCCAACCTTAAAACGCTGTCGGAGCGGCATATTGAGGCATGTCATGCCCTGTCCTTACCCGAAGACCGCTGCGCGCGAGTTCTGAAGCAAATCGATTCGGTGGTGCAGGAGTTCACCCGCATAGCCCGCGGAATGCGATTGCTCGGCGAACGGCCGCCGCGCTCCGTGGATGAGGCCATCGCCGTCGGTGAACGGTTGTCGGCGCTCCTTATGGCGGAATGCCTGGATTGCCAGGGCGTCCCCGCGGCGGCCATCAATGCCTGTAATGTGATCGCGACCGATGCTGTGTTCGGCAATGCCTCGCCGCTGATGGAGCAAACGCGGCAGCGCGCGGAGAAGGTACTGCGTCCGCTGTTGGAAGAGCGCGTTCTACCGGTAATTACCGGGTTCAACGGCTCGACCCTGGATGGCCGCCCCACCACGCTCGGCCGCGGCGGATCGGATTTCTCGGCATCAATCATTGCGGCGGCGCTCGATGCCGCCGAACTTTGGATCTGGACGGATGTCGACGGGATTATGACCGGCGATCCGCGTTTGATCCCCGGTGCGTCGGTTCTCGATGCCGTAACTTATGCCGAGGCCGCGGAGCTCGCCTACAACGGAGCGAAGGTCTTGCATCCTCGCACGCTCGCGCCGCTTGCTGAACGCGAGATTCCGGTCTGGAGCAAGAACAGTTTCGCGCCGTCCAAGCCAGGCACGCGCATCGTTCCGCGGCTTGAAACCGTGCGAGGGCCTCACGCGGTCACCTCGATGGCCGACGTCGCGCTGGTATCCATTGAGCCGGCAAATGCCGCGTTGAGCGGCGTAAAAGTAATGGCGCGATCGCTGGATGCGCTGGCCCGCGCGAACATCGAGCTGCTGGCAATCACAAGCTCCAGTTACCGCCAGAGCTTCTGTTTTCTGGTGCGCCAATCGGAACTGGAAAGAGCGACCGAATTTTTAGAAGAAGATCTAGCGCTGGAACTCGCGCACGACTATCTCAAGCCCATCCAGGTGGACCCAAACGTCGGCCTGATCGCGGTGGTCGGCGAGGGCATGCGCGGCACACCGGGTCTGGCTGGCCGCATTTTCACCGCGATTTCACGCCGTCAGATCAACATCATCGCCATCGCCCAGGGATCCAGCGAATTGACTATCGCCATCGTAGTAAGCCGCGCGGGCCTGGAAGAAGCTGTGCAAGCCGTTCACGCCGAGTGCGGATTAGGTAGCGTTGCTCTAGCTTCAGGCCCAGCGAATTAGCCCGATCGGATCGTCGACTAAGACCACGTCGTATTTGTCGATCATCGGCATGAGAACCTGCTCCAGCTCGTTCTTCCAAAGTTCGCCTTCGTAGAACTTCGCTTTCATCGGCTCGCGTGATTCCAGGTCCGGAAATCCCCGCATGAAGAAGAATGTGTCCGGATCTTCCATCGAAAGAAACGGACCCAGGATTTTCATGCCGATATCCGCGTGCGCCGGCATCGACTTGCCGCGGAAGATCTCCAGGAATTCCGAGCGGCGCCCGGGCTTCAGTTTGTAAGTCCGCATTTCGATGATCATCGGAAAGTGGGGCAGGATGCCATCCTGCGGCGGATTGTCAACCCGCCTGGCCGGGCTACACGGAAAGCAGACCAGCGCGATTGGCAATCGCGCGCAGGTCGGCAACGTGCCCCAAAATGTTTTCGACCCTGCCCTTGCAGCGAGTACAAACTAATAGACGGTCAGTCCGCCAGCGGATCGGGCCGAATCTGGAAATGGACCACCTTTGCCATGGTCCCCTTGCCGGTCTCGCTGTGGAAGGCCGTGCGAGTTCCCCAGGTCGTCCAAACACCCTTGCCCTTCCAGCCAGCCTTAGAATCGTCGATGCGTCCGTCCATGCCCTTTGCGAAAAATCCGAGAGGATACGGTACGCGCATCACGACGAATTTACCGTTCACCAGCGCGATCAGCGAATCGGACGAGTTGCCCGTGATGATCGGCGTGTTCCGGCCGAGCCCGAGCGTGTCGAACTGATCCACCCAATCGTAATAATGCGAATCCGCGCTGCCGGAATCTTTTACGTTTTTGAAGTTCGGGCCCGGCGTCGGATACAACGTCCAGCCTTCGGGGCAGTGTTGCCCGGTGGCTTTTGGCCCATTCAGCGGGCCTTTGCATTTGCGGCGATCGAAGCTCGCGAGATGCCCGCTTCCCAACGCCACCCAAGCCACGTTGTTGCGGTCGATATCCATGCCGCGCGGCGAATAACCCGATACAGGAGCCTTCGCGTTGTTATAGGGAACTTCGTAGTACTCCGCCAGCGCCGTCTCCGGAGGATTCGATCCGGGCGTTAGCCGCACGATTCCTCCGGGAAAGCCCAAAACACTGCCCCAAACCGAGCCGTCCGTGCCGATCGCAAGGCCATAGAACGCCGCATTAAGGCGGGTGTCTTTGGTTGAATCGATCTTCGAGTTGACCGCCGAGGAAGTACCCAAACTCTCACCACTGGGCGCCGTGGTCACCTTTTGCTCGACCTCCCCGTAGGCATCGCGTTTTCCGTTACCGTTAGTGTCGAGCACTAGCGCCGTCCATCCCTGCGATTTCGCGGCATCATGCGTCTGGTCCCACATCTTGGTGTTGAGCCAGCCGACAACTCCGCCGCCTCCGCCGGAACTGGTCCAGAGAGTATTGTTCGCATCCTCGGCAAACAGCAGGTGGTGCGTCCCGAAGCAAGTATCAACGAGCGAAACCTGTTGCGTTTTGGGATCGTAGACGGCCAACTGCCGCCCGGATCGATCCGTTGGAGTCAGCTTTGCCGAAACCAGATCCGATCCGGCTTTGCAGAACGCCGGGTTATCCGCCGCGCGAATTCGGGATGTAAACCACACCCGACCTTGCGCATCGAACATCGGATTGTGGACCGTAGTGTGGCTGTCCCAGATGGCCTCATCGCCCCAGAAAGTGGATGGCTGCAATGGCTTCGGCTGGCCGGGAGTATTCGCGTCGCGATACGGAACCTTTACCCAGCTCGTCTTGCTGTGCACTGGATCAAGAACCGGTAGAGCATCGCGGCTTTCCTCGGGCGATCCATAAATGAGGCCGTTCGCGTTAACGGTCGGATTGCGCTTGTCGGTTGCGATTTCGTCGTGCAGATACGCCTTCGGATCGGCCCAGTCCCATTGCGTGATCACGACATTGCGCTCCATGCCAGACGGCCGGGGAGGTGCCTGCGCGGGCAATTCGCCCTTGGCGATGCGGGTTGTCCAATCGCCGAATTCCTTGGTAGCCCGCTCCGGTCCAAGCTGGCTTAAACCGCCCACCATCGCGTTGCCGGCTTGCCCGGATTGCACGCGGCGCGCCCACGCCTGAGCCGGGGAATCGAAGTTCGCGAACATCGGCGGAATTGTGCGCGTGTACAGGTTGCCGAGCTGATGGCACGACTCGCAGCTATCTGTCTTGACAAGGTGAATCCAAGCCCCTTGAGCCTGAAGATTGGCGTTGATTCCGTTGCCGGTTGGGCCGGTGCCGGGGAACTCATTCTTCTCGGGTATATGAAGCAGGGAATACCAGTAATTGCCCGGGTAGAGCTGCGCGGCGGTTTTCGCGTCCGGCGCAATGGTCGGCTTTAGATCGACTTGCTTTCCCGGTTCGGTTTGCGCTTTGGGCGAATCGACCAAGCCGTAGCCGCGCGCCCAAACCGTGTATTTTGCCTTGGGAAGCTCGGGGATCAGATAGCGGCCGCGGTCGTCCGTGACCACTTCCTTTATGTAGCGCGTAGGAAGATCGGTGGTTTCCGCAATCACCCAAACTCCTGCTTCGGGTCCCTTGCTGCTTGAGACCACGCCGCCGATTTCGTCGGCCTTGACCTTCACCTGCGTACTCGGCTGCGCATTTAAGCCGGCTCGCGGCGCCACCAAATATCCGGCGATTCCGATGACCACTGCCCCGGCGAAAAGTAGAGATTTAGTCTTCAGCATGAGACCTCCTCGGCGCGGATTTTTAGATCCTGGACGGCTAGTATACACCCAGCTATCAGCCATCAGCTATTGCTCCTTGTAATTGGGAAGTTAGCGTACAGCCTGCTGTGGGGCGGGCTTTAGCCGGGCTAAAGCCCGCTCCACCTGATTTCACAGAGCAGCGCTGTGGCAGAATGAGCGCATCCCGTGGAGCACGCTTCAGCGTGCAACCGGGGCTTCAGCCCCGGCGGGCGGGCGGGTGGTGAAGCACCTGTCGCAGGCTAAAGTCGCGGCTTTAGCGCGCGGCGCGCTTCAGCCCGCCTGGACGCTTACGTGAAGTTCTGTAGTTAAGCACAGGCCACTGCCACTTCCACCAAGATAAGATCATCCGAGGAGGGCCCCATGACCATATACCCGGTTGCGATGTTAGCGCTACTTGCTCAATTGGCTTTCGCTCAGTCCGGTGTGCCTGACATACCGTTCGACTCCGTGCCCGATTTCCCGAAGCTCCCGGCCGGAATGAACTTCGGCGAGGTGCCCGGAGTTGCCGTGGATTCACGCGGCAACGTCTATGTCTTTACGCGGTCCAACACGGCCACGGGCCCGGCATACGCGCCCGCAGCCGGGCAGTTGCTCGAGTTCGGTCCTAACGGCGAATTTCTGCGCGAGATCGGCAAGGGACTCTACGGCTGGTCCGAAGCCCACACTGTGCGGATCGACAAAGATGACAACATCTGGGCGATCGACAAAGGCTCCGACATGGTCATCGAGTTCAACCAGGCCGGCAGAGTCAAGATGGTCTTCGGCCGCCGCCAGGAATCGTCCGATGAAGCGAAACCGTGGGAGCGCGTCGACCCGCCTCTTCCACCGGCGGACGGATTGTTTCGCCAGCCGACGGATGTCGCTTGGGATTCCGAGGGAAACATCTACATTACCGATGGCTACATCAACTCGCGCGTCGCAAAATACGACAAGAACGGCGACTGGGTCAAATCGTGGGGTGAGAAGGGCACCAAGCCCGGACAGTTCCAGATCCCACACGCGATCGTAATCGATCGCAACAACAATATCTATGTCGGCGATCGCACGAACCGGCGCATTCAGGTGTTCGACACCGAGGGCAAATTTCTGCGCATGTTCACAATCGATGTGCCGCCCGATCTGAAAACGCGAGCCGTGAATGGAAACACTCCTAGCGGAGCGCGCTTAGCTGCGGTGATTGGAGCGCCCAATTCCATCTGCATTACGCCCGGTCCGAACCAAGTGCTCTTTGTCGGCGAAAGCACATACCCGGGAAGGCTCTTCAAGGTTTCGCTGGATGGAAAGGTGCTGGGAGTGATCGGACGCTCAGGCCGCCAATTAAAGCAGTTCTCGGGAATCCATCAGCTAGCCTGCCCATCGGAACACGAAGTTTATGCGGCGGAAACTTCGAACTGGCGCGTGCAGAAGCTGATTATCCCGTAGAGCATCACCTCTGAAGAGGATCTTCCACCCAGGGGGGCGTAGCTTCCATTAACCGGCCCAACTCCGGCTCCAGTTCTTCCATCTTGCGCTTCATCTCCCATGCAATCTTGCGGTAGCTGAAGTGCCCTTTGACGCCGCTCCGAAGGCGCGAGATGTACTCGGCTTCGGCGAAATCCATCTTGAACAGGAACCGCGATCGAGCGCCGAACGGCAACAGGTAATGCGCGCCCGGCTGGGGCAGGCTGCCGAGGGTCTCGAACGCATCCGCCATGGCGGACGTGTAGGTATTTTCGAGGCCCGCTTCCGCCAGGATTTCCGGGGTGTCGTAGCCCAAGCGGCCGCTGTAGACCTGCCGGAACTGCTGGCAGCGCCGGTGCCTGTGCAGATCGCGATAGGCTCCGATATCCATTACGATGTCGAATACATACGGCCCGCTCCGGAACGCGCGCGATAACTCGCCGCGCCGCTTTTGTAGTCCAACCGCAAGATCGATCACTTCATTCCGGCGCGCCGCCGTCCAACCCCGCGCGATGTCGTACAGCTCGCGAAAAGGCCGATCGGTCACGGGATATAGAAGTGTCGCGGCAATCTCCGCATGCTGTTCCTCCGGCCGAAGCAAGTCGATCATCCCGGAAACTCCGCCCGCGGGGGCGGGCAAATTCTGCGCGGCCCAGCACCGCAAATCGTTAGGCGATTTCATTAGCTGCGCGTCGGCATCGACGTGCCGCGCGAGCGTGGGCGCCACAGGTTCGTTCGCCAGCGCCGGGTCTAAAGCGGAACCCGGCGGAGCCGCGCACGCCGCGGCGATTTCATCCCCGAGCTCGCGGATTTCCGCATACTCCGATGCCTTCAGGCGCCCGGCCTGCCGTTCCAGCGTGCGAATACTTGTCACCTGTCCCACGCCGGTCGGAATGCCGAAGAACAGCGTGTAACGGGCGACGTCGAATGCCCGCGCCGCGATGTTGCGCCGGTATGCGTCGATTTTCATGTCCTCGGGCCGAGGCAGCTTCTCTGAAAGGAACTCGCACATGCCTGCATGGATGCGGTGATACGCCGCAAGCAGCTTTTCGCCGGCAGCCTCGTAATTCGCGGCGTGCTCGCCGGTAAGCTCCGGCGGCGTTATGAATCCAGACCGCGAAAAATCCTGATATCGCGACGACCGCGCTTGGCCATCCCACAACTGTTCGTCTTCAATCTCGGTCGCCGCCAGTTCCGAAACGTGCTCGAAGCACATCACCACGTGGCCGAGATCCGCGATCGAAGCATGCCCGTACTGAAAATAGAAGCTTTCAAGAAACTTGGCCGAATCGTGCGTGCGCACCCACTCGATCGAATCGCCAATTGGGTCGGGCGACCGGCTATAGCGCGCGAGCGCGTACGCGGTTTTCTCCGGAGGCATTGGCGCGACGGCAATCACGCGAGGCTTGGTGGACATGAAACGGCTATCATAGCCCAGCGATGAACTGGCTATCATAAATCGTTAACCTATGAAGATTTGGATTCAGAAGCTCCATCCGGATGCTCAGGTTCCTACTTACGCTCATGGCCCCATCGAAGATGCGGGCCTGGATCTCAGATCGGTGGAGCGGGTGGTTCTTGAACCCGGCATCGCTCAAGCCGTCCCCACCGGGATCGCGATCGAGCTGCCTCCCGGTCATGAAGCCCAAGTGCGGCCCCGCAGCGGCCTGGGCCTGAAGCACTCACTGACAGTGAACTTCGGCACCATCGACCCAGGCTATCGCGGCGAGATCCGCGTGATCATGTTTAACCTCGGCCGTGCCGATTATGTGATCGAAAAGGGCGACCGCATTGCCCAACTGGTGATCTCGCGGTACGAAAGCGTCGAGTGGGAGGAAGGCCAGATCAGTGACTCAGTCCGGGGCGCAGGCGGGTTTGGATCTTCGGGAAGATAAACGCGCTTGCGGTCGTGTTGCCTATTTTTTGCGCGGCGCAGGCGGGGACGGCTGATTGAATTTCGCAGCGTCTATCGCCACATTCGTTTCCGCCGAAGTCAGCAGTACATCCGACCGTCCGTCCGTCCATGTCGTAATTACGTGAAAGGGCAGCTTCACTCCCGCTCCGGCGGCATCGCGGTAATCGCTGTAGTCCACCTGTACGGGTACGCGCCCAATCATCGTATCCGCGTAGCGCACCTGTCGCACTAGCAGGCCGGACGCCTTATCGAAATACAGCTTTACGGGAGAGCGCCCGCCGGTGGCGGTTCCCTGCACGACGACCACATCTTTGTCATCAATCATGCTCAAACCGACTACGGGCCTGGTTATGGCCTGCTTGATTCCCGCCGGAAGGGAGAGCACTGCATCCAGCCGGACGCCATCCAGGTCTCCGCCGGTATACCGGATCACGGGGAATGGTTTATCCGTGGCCGGGGCCGCCATCCATCCGTTGGCGCCATCGCAGGTCGTGGTCCGGTCTCCGCTGTCGGTATGCACGATCATGGTGCGCTGGTTTGGCGCCTTGACGTAAATGTCCACGGGCGACTGGGGTTCCGCATACCCTGTGTACGCCCCTTTGAACACGATGCTGGCGATGGCGGCTGCCTTCTGCGCTCCTCCGACTGCCTGGAGATACTTGTCAAAGACTTGATCGGCGGAAGGCGCATCAGGCCTTTGCCGCCTGATCTCGACTTCATTGGGATCGGGCGTGGGCGGCTCGCCATACTGCTCGGCCAAACTCGGGGTGATCTTGGGAGCGCCTTGGACATTGCGATGGCAGGTGTAGCAGGTGACTACGCGGGCTCCCGCGAAATTGTTCTTATTAATCTCCTGCACCATCAAAATCATTCGGCGTGCTGTCGCCTTGCGGGGAGTCTCCTGGGCGTATGTGCTCCAGTCGCCCTCCTCTTTCGGTTCGATATGGCAATCGGCGCAGTTGTAGTTCGTGGATGCCGAGATGAACCCCATCGTGTCCATGAATTCATCAACGGGGATTCCCTTGAGGACGGTGACGTTCTTAAACGCCTGTTCCGAAGTAAGCTGCGTTGCTTGACCGTGCGCGAATGGGATACTCAGCAGCCAGAGCGCAGCCGTCGCCGTCGCCCCCGGCGCCAGCGGCCTACTTTTTATCATCCCCACCGACGCCATCCAGGGGCCGTCCTTCCCAAAAAGAGCGCTCAATCGAATAGACGCAGTATTCTTCTCGAATATCGCCGTATGCCGTCCCATCCGGCTTTTTGCCCCAAAGGCCCTTTTGGATTTGCTGCGAGGAGTTGATCAGCTTCAATACGACCTTCTTACCGCCCCAGCCGCCTGTGTAGGCTTTCGGGTCGGTAAGCGTCATGCTGAACTCCAAATTATCGTGGTCCAGGCGCTTGTAACGCTCCTCGATGCGCATCTGGTCGCTGTGAATTGAGCCGTAGGGATCGATCCAGGTCCGATCGTCGTAACCGGAAGATTCAACCACCAGCGTGTCTCCATCCCAATGCGCGGTTGCGTATCCATACCACCGCGGCTTTGGGTTGGCCGGGAGCTTGCGCCCATCCGTCCAAAGGTCGCGCCAAACACGATCGCGCTCGAAAAACTCCACGAATTCATTCGGAAGCTTAACGAATTTGTAGTTGCTATAGTCCAGGTTGCGGGGGTAGCCCGAGGGGTCGCACTGGAACAGCGGATCGTTCCAATCCTTCTGGTCCTTATAGAATCCAAATGCCAGCGGGGTGTTTCGGGCGGACGCGCGCGTCTTGCTCCATTTTTCTTTTCCCCACTCCGTCATGGGAGGACGATCGGTTCCCAAGATGGGATCGAATCCTCCGGGGTTCTTCCAGATGCCGGAGATGTCGTGCGGATCGAAGGGTTCGGTGCTTGCGGGTTGAGGTTTCTGCGCTTGCTTTTGCCGGCCGTTCTGCGCAACCAGCATCTGTGTAAAAGTGAATCCAGCCGCAACAGCAATGAACGAGGCAATAAAGCGGTACCTCATAATAGACTCCTCTCAACGGTTTTCGATCGGCTAATCCAACACCGCGCGGCTCGATTACTGTTCTTGCTCGGACTCGGGTCTCGTACGGTCGTCCTTCGGCATCTGAACTTCAACGGCCACGTAGCCCGGCTTTACCGGAAGCGCGTTGGCGTCGACAGAGGCCCCTCCCGGCCCCCCGCCCACCCCGCACCTGCCGTTACCACCCAGCCTTTTGCCATCGGCAACGAACACGAATTGGGGGCAGGTTCCGAAATGCCTGTCGTTCTTGGCCGGAATGAAGCTGACCAAAAGCTGATCCCCGGACTTGAAAGTATTCTTGGTCCAGCCATTCGCGAGCATGTTCCCCGGGCTGGCCGTCTCGACACCCCAGGTCTCCTCTTCGCCCTTATCGTTCTTCAGGGTGAAATAAATTTGGACATGCGGATTGGCCCAAACGTATTGCGTCACTGTCGCCTTCGTCGTGATGCGATAACCAAAGTCGTAGACGCCGGCCGTTCCATGGTGCGCCAAGATGGGAATGCAAATCGCCAAACAGAACAGTGTCATGAAGAATGGAACTGCAAGTTTACGCGTCATGTGATGTCTCCTTGATCTAGAATGCTACGGGTGTATGGGCCGCTTCGTCTCCGACCATACACAAATGTCCTCGGGAAAATCGTTGAATTCGGAGCGCGCCGGCTTATCCACTAATTGAAAGATCTTCTTATCGCCTTTCCATGTCCCGACGTATGTCTTGGGGTCGGTGATATTCAGGATCATCTCCAGGTGATCGTGGTCTATGCGACGGTAGCGCTCTTCCACTGTCATTTGGTCGCTATGAGGCGAGCCATATTGGTCGAGCCAACTAGCGTCATTATAGTTGTTCGAGTTGACGACAAACGTGTCTCCCTCCCAACGGCCAACAGCGTATCCGTACCAACGTGAATCCGCGTCATCGCCCGGAAGTTTGCGGCCATCTGTCCATATGTCGCGCCAAACGCGGTTATTCTCGAAGAACTGAATCGTTTCGTCGGCAGTCTGGGCAAATCTCATTCCCGCCGGCGTGGGACTCCACATGATACGCGGGAAACCCGTCGGATCGCACCATCGGATTGGATCGTTCCAATCTTTTTCCGGGTAAACTCCGTTGCCCAATGCCTTGGCATCGTATGCCGTTTTCGTCTTATGAAATTTTTCCAAACCCCAGGGAGTCATCGGGGGCCGGTTGTTGCTGGTTTCATTCAGGGCGCCGGCGGGACGTCCGATGTTGGTGATGTCCCAAAATCCGGAAAGATCGTGCGGGTCAAAAGATTTGCTCGAGGCCGCGGGCGCCTTAGCCGCGGTGCCTTTCCCTTGCTGCGGTGCTTGCTGACCGTTTTGAGCGAAAGCGACAGGCGCGGCGAGTAGCGGTACGGCTCCGGCAACCATCGCGGCCATGAGGCGATTTAGCATTTTAGAACTCCTTTTCGCATGCGCGTTTCTGAGCACCCCGTTATTGCTCTTGCTCCGACGGTGGCCTCTTGTCATCGTCTTTCGGCATGTCCACTTCCACCGCCGTGTAGCCAGGCTTTACCGGGAGGGTGCTCACGACCACTCCGCCGCCTCCGCCCAGGGTACACCGGCTGTTCCCTGGAACGCGTCCGTCGGAAAGCACGGACAAATCCCGAAGGTCCTGTCGCCCTTGGCCGGAACGAAGCTCACGGAAATTTGGTCTCCGGCCTTGAATGTATTCTTAGTCCAGCCACTCGCCAGCATGTTTCCCGGACTGGCGGCTTTCACAGTCGCGCCGAGCGGCATCATATAAGACCGGACGGGAGCCTGTCAACCTTGCTCTGCCGCGTGTCAGTGGCTTGGCGAGCCCAAGCCTAAGTCCGATCCCACCCGCCGCTTGCGGTTTTAACTCGCCACTTTGCCAATCTCTGGCTGCTATGACACGAGTCGATGGAGACGTAATCATCTCAAAGGGCAACGAGGCAAAAGACCAACCGAACCCATTTTCACCACGTATGCCAAACCAAACGAAACCACTTAGCCCTCCAAAAGGCGAACCCATTAGTCAGGCCAAAGTGGGGCAGGTTGCCAAACCTGCAGCGGGTTGCCAACCCGCTTCCCGACCCTTCCACCAACCCGCCCGCAACAGCGCCCAGTGTGCATAAGCATTTTGGCCAAGGCCGCCGAGCAGACCTCTCTTCTATAATTCAAGTTGGGTTTCGTGAGCGCGCGGCCTGTTCCCGCCTGATGCAATGAATATCACTGACATCTTCATCCAGCGCCCCGTGATGACCGCGCTGGTGATGATAGGCATCGTGCTCTTCGGTGTCGCCGGATACCTGACGCTTCCTGTAAGCGAGCTTCCCAACGTCGATTTCCCCACCATCCAAGTTTCTGCTGCGCTTCCGGGCGCGAGTCCGGAAACCATGGCTTCGACCGTGGCAACGCCCCTCGAGCGCCAGTTCGCCACCATCGCCGGCATCGATTCGATGACCTCCAGCAGTTTGATCGGCGCCACAAATATCACCATTCAATTTGTGCTGGATCGCAACATCGATGCAGCCGCGCAGGATGTCCAAAGCGCGATTGCCGCGGCCGCGAAGAAGCTGCCGCCGGGCATGCCCACGCCCCCCACGATTCAGAAGGTAAATCCCGCCGACCAGCCGATCCTTTTTATGACGCTTTCCTCCGCGTCAATGGCCCTTTCCGCCGTTGACGAGTACGCGGAAAACCTGATGGCCCAGCGCATTTCCATGCTGCCGGGCGTCGCCCAGGTGAACGTGTTCGGCCCGCAAAAATGGGCCGTGCACGCGCAACTCGATCCCAATCTTCTTGCCGCGCATCGTATCGGCATCGATGAAGTTGAGCAGGCGCTCTCCGCTCATAACGTAAATCTGCCCGTAGGCACGCTGTGGGGCCCGGAACAAGCATTCACGATCAAGGCCAGCGGCCAGCTTATGTCCGCCGCCGCCTTCCGCCAGATGATTGTCGTCTATCGCAACGGCTCGCCGGTGCGGCTGGGCGAATTGGGGCAGGTAGTCGACGGCACGCAATACGACAAGACCGCGAACTGGATCGTGGACGCCCATGGCGCCGAGCGTTCCATCGGTCTCGCAGTCCAGCGCCAGCCTGGAACGAACACGGTGGAAATTTCGGACCGCATTCAGAAGCTGATGCCCACGTTCCGGGCGCAAATCCCGCCGTCGGTGAATTTGACCGTGCTGATGGACCGCTCCGAATCGATTCTGGAATCGGTGAACGACGTGAAGTTCACGTTGTGGCTGACCATCGGTTTGGTCGTGCTGGTCATCTTCCTTTTCCTCCGGAACTTCTCCGCTACTCTGATCCCCAGCCTCGCGCTGCCGATCTCGGTGATCGGCACATTCGCGGCAATGAACCGCCTCGGCTATACGCTCGATAACTTGTCGCTGATGGCGCTGACGCTGTCCGTGGGATTTGTCGTAGACGACGCGATCGTGGTTCTCGAGAACATCGTCCGGCACATGGAAATGGGCAAGACCAAGCTGATGGCAGCCTTCGAAGGCGCGCGCGAGATCGGCTTCACCGTTTTGTCGATGACCATCTCGCTAGCCGCGGTTTTTATTCCGGTGATGTTCATGAGCGGCATCCTCGGCCGTCTGTTCCATGAATTCGCGGTTACCATCATGGTGGCGATTTTGATTTCCGGCTTCGTCTCCATCAGCCTCACGCCCATGCTTTGCAGCCGTTTCTTGCGTCCGCCCGGCGAAGAGCACGGCGCAATGTATCGCGCTTCGGAAAAAGTTTTCGATGGCATGCGCGATGTTTACGACTGGATGCTCCGCGGAGTCATGCGCCACCGCTCCCTCACGATGCTGATCATGGCCGGTACGCTCGGTGCCACGGTGTACCTGGCGGGTTTGGTGCCGAAAGGTTTTGTCCCTCCGCAGGATATGCGGCAGCTTCAGGGAAATACGGAAGCCCGTCAGGATATTTCGTTCGATGCCATGGCGAAGCTGCAGCAGCAAGCGGCCACCATAGTTGCGAGCAACCCAAATGTCGAGGCTTTCATGTCCTGGATGGGGAGCAGCGGAAATACTCAGCAGCAAATCAATCAGGGCCGCTTCTTCATGCGCCTGAAGCCGCGAACGGAGTGGACCGAAACGCCGGAGCAAGTGATCGAGGAGTTGCGTCCCAAACTGGACGCGATTCCGGGCATGAAAACCTATCTGACCAACCCTCCGATGATCCGCATAGGCGGTTATCAGACGCGCGCGCTGTATCAGTTCACATTGCAATCCTCCGATCTCGATTCGCTCTATAGCTCCGCGGCCGACTTTGAGAAGCAGATGCGCACGATTCCGGGGCTCTCCGATGTGAACAGCGATCTGCAGATCTCGAGTCCCATCCTGAGCATCGATATCGACCGCGACCGCGCGTCTGCCTTGGGCGTAACCGAGGATCAGATCGAGAACGCGCTATACGATGCTTACGGTCAGCGCCAAGTCTCTACCATTTACACCGCCATCGACGAATATTGGGTCATCATGGAGCTCAAACCGGAGTTTCAGCGCAATCCGAACGCGCTCCGGATGCTGTATGTGCGGTCGTCGGCGGGGCAGTTGGTGCCGCTGAACGAAGTCGCCAAGTTCACTTCCAGCGTAGGGCCACTCACGATTGCGCATTTAGGCCAGTTGCCCGCCATTACCATGTCGTTCAATTTGAAGCCCGGCGTTTCGTTGGGCGATGCCGTCGATCACGTGCGCGACCTCGCGGAAAAGGCGCTACCGGATACGGTGAGCACGAGCTTCCAGGGCGTTGCGGCGGCGTTTGAATCCTCGCTGAAGGGCATGAACCTGTTGCTTGTGCTGGCGGTGCTGGTGATTTATATGGTTCTCGGCATTCTCTACGAGAGCTTCATTCACCCCATCACGATTCTTTCCGGGCTCCCGTCGGCCGGCTTGGGCGCGCTCGCGACACTGCTGCTGTTCCATGACGAGCTGAATATCTACTCGTTTGTCGGAATCATCATGCTGATTGGCATCGTGAAAAAGAACGCGATCATGATGATCGACTTCGCGCTGGAATCGCAAAAACTGCACGGCACTTCACCCGCGGATGCGATCTATGAAGCCTGCCTAATCCGCTTCCGCCCGATCATGATGACCACGATGTGCGCGTTAGCAGGCACTCTTCCAATAGCGCTCGGCCGAGGCGCCGGCGGCGAGGCCCGCAGGCCGATGGGCCTGGCCGTAGTAGGCGGCCTGGTAGTTTCGCAACTACTGACCCTGTTCATCACCCCAGTGTTCTACACCTACATGGAGCAGCTACGCGGAGCGATGCGCAAACGACGGCCGCGGAAGGGAAAGAAAACGGGCGCGGAGCATCCGGCCGAAGTCGCCCTGAAGGGATGACACTGTGCGTAGCCCGATCAGCTGATTACGCCGTCGAGGAGCGTCCGGCAGAATGGTCTCGTAGAGGGCGCTCAGCTAGCGCATCAAGTTTTCCAGCTTCGATATCGGCCTCTAACTGCCGATCCCACGCCTCGGCGTCATATTCGGCAAACCATTGCCTTAATTGCGCCAACTCGCTCGAGGAAAGGTCTTGGATTTGATGCTCGATATTCTCTACCTTGCTCATGACTGCCTTCCAATGATTCTAACGCGGACCCGCAAAGTGTCCGCTAGGCGTACAATGACTCACATGCGCCGCCGCGACTTCCTGCCTGTCCTGGCTGCTCCGGTTTTACTGGCTCAGCAGCAATCTTCGAAGACCGGGATTTTCGATCCCGCTGCCCGCAAAGGCCGCCTCAAGCAGGGCGTCACGCGCGGGGTCTTCGCCCGCGAAATGAGCCTTGACGATTGCTGCCGCGAGGCGGCGAAGCTCGGCGTAAAAGGGTTCGACCTGATCGGTCCGGCCGACTGGCCGGCGCTTAAGAAATACGGCCTCGTGCCCTCCATGTATCCCGGTCCGGGCGGCACGATTCCCGACGCGCTCAATCGCAAAGAGAATCACGACAAGCTGGAGAAGTCCTTGCGCGCGGCTATCGACGAAGCGGCCGCGAACGGCGTGCCGAACATCATCACCTTTTCGGGCAACCGGCGCGGCATGCCGGACCAGGAAGGCGCCGACAACTGTCTGGCGTTTCTTAATAAGGTAAAAGCACAGGCAGAAGACAAGGCCATCACTATCTGCATTGAATATCTGAACAGCAAGGTTAACCACAAGGACTATATGTTCGACCACATCGGCTGGGGTGTGGATGTCGTGAAGCGCGTGAACTCGCCGCGCGTGAAGATTTTGTTCGATATCTATCACGCCCAAATCATGGACGGCGATGTGGTTCGCAATATCCGCGACAATTTTCAGTGGATCGGGCATTTTCACACCGGAGGCAACCCGGGCCGCCATGATATCGACGAATCGCAGGAACTCAACTATCGTTTCATCGCGCAGGCGATCGCCGATTTAGGATTTAGCGGTTTTATTTCCCATGAGTACACTCCCGCGCCGGGACACGAGCCGATTGCCACGCTAAAACGGGCGCTCGAAATATGCGACGTGTAGGGTTAGCGGTGCTTACTGCCGCGGTTGCATTCGGGCAGGCCGGGCCGGCTCGTCCGGAAGTCGACACGGAAGCGGCAGAACGCGGCAAACACATTTATCTACAGTTCTGTGTCAACTGCCACGGCAATCTTGCCAAAGGCACCGATCAGGGTCCGGATCTAATTCGATCCGTGGTAGTGTTGCAGGACCGCGAAGGAGGAAAGCTTGGCCCGGCGCTGATCGGGCTCCCGAATCATAAGCGCGAT
This sequence comes from Bryobacterales bacterium, assembly GCA_019261985.1. Lineage (GTDB taxonomy): Bacteria > Acidobacteriota > Terriglobia > Bryobacterales > Bryobacteraceae > Palsa-187. The sequence continues at coordinate 30,452 of JAFAQY010000075.1, forward strand.
CTGACCAAGCGGCAGCTCGCGGACGTATCGCAGTTTTTGAAGCAGCGCATTGAGGAGACGTCCAAGAATCGCAATGCGGTGAAGCCTCCGAATGTTTTGACCGGCGATGCGAAAGCGGGGCAGGCATACTTTGGCGCGAAGTGCGCCGCGTGTCATTCTCCGTCCGGCGATCTTGCGGGAATCGCGCGAAAATACGACCCCGTGACTTTGCAGCAGCGATTCTTGTTCCCGCGCTCGGGCGGCCGCGGCGCTCCTACGCCCAAGCGTCCGCAAGTTACCGTCACCCCCGCCTCGGGCGAGCCAGTCACAGGCGCACTGGAGCGAATCGATGACTTCTCCGTGTCCTTGCGCGATGCTTCAGGCGAATACCGCTCCTGGAAGCGGAACCCGGATTTACGAGTAGATGTCGTCGATCCGTACTCTGCGCACAACGAGTTGCTCGACGAGTACACGGACGCCGACATGCATAACGTGGTTGCCTATCTGGAGACGCTGAAATGAGGCTGCCGGCATTCATAGCGTGCGCTGCGGCGGTTTTCGCGCAGGGCTTGCTCGATCCAGCGAAACTATCGCAGCCGCTCGGCGATTCGTGGCCGACCTACAACGGCGATTACACCGGACGCCGCTACAGCGCGCTCACGAAGATCGCTCCGCACAATATCGCGTCGCTTAGCCTCGCGTGGGTTTACCGCGCCAATCCGGGTCAGGGCGCCGCCGGCGCCGGAGGCAACGCCAGCCCCGTGATTAAAGGAACGCCGCTGGTGATCAATGGCGTTCTGTACCTGACGGCCCCGGACCACGTCTGGGCGGTGGATGCCCGCAGTGGTCGCGAGATCTGGCACTACGCCTGGAAATCGAAGGGCGGCTTGCACATCGGCAATCGTGGCGCAGGCGTTTGGGGAGGTTATTTATATTTCGAAACGCCGGATTGCAATCTTGTTTCGCTGAACTTGCGCGACGGCAAGGAGCGCTGGCACAAACCTATCTGCGACCTGGACCAGTTCTATTACGCGTCGGCCGCTCCAGTCGTAGCAAAGAACCACATCATCACCGGCGTCAGCGGCGATGACCTCGACATCCCCGGCTACCTCGAATCGCACGATCCTGAAACCGGCGACCTGCAATGGCGTTGGTACGCTCATCCCAATCCGGGCGACCCCGAAGCGAAAACGTGGCCAAGCGTCGACGCCATGATGCACGGCGGCGGAATGACCTGGGTTCCGAGCACCTATGACCCCGAGCTGAATCTGCTTTATTTCGGCACGGGAAATCCGCAGCCTGTTATCGCGGGTAAGGCTCGCAAGGGAGCGAACCTCTATACCGAGTGCATCATCGCGCTAAACCCGGACACAGGAAAGCTGGTCTGGTATTTTCAGCCCTCGCCTCACGATACTCACGATTGGGATGCCGTCCAAACGCCCGTGCTTTTCGATGCCGATATCGGAGGCCAGCGTCGTAAACTGCTAGCCCAAGCGAGCCGCAATGGATGGTTCTTCGTGCTCGATCGCACGAGCGGACAGAACCTGATCGCTTCCGAATACGTGAAAACCAATTGGACCCAGGGCGTGGATGCGAAGGGCCAACCGGTTCCCAACCCCGCCAAGGAGCCGCAGCTCGATGGCGTTTTGGTAACGCCGAATCAGGGCGGCGCCGCGAACTGGCCTCCGCCGAGCTTTAGCCCAACAACTGGCCTTTTCTACGTCAGCGCGGCGCGCGCGTTCAGCGTTTACTACATCTACGATGACGACGACAAACCCGAAGGCTGGAGCGGCAATGACCGGGGCGGCTTCTCGGAAACGATGCTCGAAGCCATCGATTACAAGACCGGCAAAGTTCGTTGGACCCACAAGTGGCCCGCAAACGGAGGCACTCGGTCCGGGCTACTGAGCACCGCCGGCGGGCTTGTGTTCAGCGGAGACACGGGAACAAATCTCGTCGGTCTCGACGCTGCCACGGGCGCCATCTTGTGGCACGCCGGCCTGCACGCCCCGGTAACGAACGGTCCAATCACCTACGAACTGGACGGCATTCAGTACGTGGTCGCCGCGGCCGGCGATACGCTGTACGCGTTCTCGCAGTAGGACAAGCTTCAGCTTGTCCTTTAATTAGTTAGCGGTCGGGACGGGTTCCAGGTGATCGACGACCAACATCTCACAGGGTATTCGATAACGTTCGAGTTTCAATCCGAGCCCTTTCACCGCCGTAAACAAATCATTGCCGCTGGAAGCCGCAATCGGGGCTTGGCTAGCCAGCGGAGAAAACTCCAGTGTCACCTGGTGCTCTCCTTTTAGGCCCGTCAGGCCGGTAACGGGCACTCTTAGGACGCCAGAATTTGGGCGGAAGCCGGATGCCGCTCAAAACCCGCCTGCCTTCTTTGACACCGGCCGAACCCGACAGGTTCACGCAACCGCACAGCAACATGTGGTCGCCGCGGCAGGCGATACGCTTTACGCGTTCTCGCAGTAGGACAAGCTTCAGCTTGTCCCTTTACACTGGGACAAGCTTCAGCTTGTCCCTTTACACTGGGCCAAGCATCAGCTTGTCTTCTAATTCGCGGGCTCGATCCGTAGCACCATTCCGTCCACCGCGTCGCCGCGAAACGTTTTCTCGGTCGCTACATAGATGTAGCCATCCGGACCCTGTTGCACATCGCGGATGCGCTGCTGTAGCGGCACAAGCAATGGCTCCCGCTTCTCCGCTTGCGACGGCTGGTTGAAAGCGACCCTGATCAATTCCGTCTGTGTCAGGGAGCCCACGAAGAGGTTATTCTTCCACTGCGGAAATTTATCGCTGGTGTAGAAAATGATGCTGGATGGGCTGATCGAAGGAACCCAGTGCATGCGCGGATTATCCATGCCGGGCCGGAACCAGGGCTGATCGGAGACCAGCGTGCCCGTGTAGTTGCGCCCCGTAGAAACCAGCGGCCAGCCGTAGTTGTGGCCGGGCTGCAGAATGTTGACTTCATCTCCGCCCATCGGGCCGATTTCGCATTGCCATAGCTCGCCAGTTTGCGGGTTGACCGCAAGCCCGTAGCCATTGCGATGGCCGTAAGTGTAGATTTCGGGCTTGGCGCCGGCGCGCTCGACGAAAGGATTGTCTGGCGGAACGGCGCCATCTTCGCGCAGCCTCAACGTCTTGCCGACGTGGTTATCCAAAGACTGAGCCTTCATGCGCAGGCTATTGTCTTCGCCGCCGTTGCAGCATAGCCGGTCGCGATCGCCGATGGTTACGTAGAGCATGCCGTCCTTGCCAAAGTAGATTCTCCCCGCGAGGTTGCCGCCGGTTTCCCAGGCATCGGCCACGAAGATCTCCTGTACATCGGTGAGCTTCGAGCCGCTCAGGCGGCCTCGCGCGACCGCCAGCGTGGATCCACGATCGCCGCGCTTGGGATAGGAAACATAGACCAATTGATTCTGGGCGAAGTTTGGATGAAGGACGAGGAAATGCAAGCCATCGACGCCGTCGCCCGGAGTTGTCGGCGACGTCCAGATCGGGTCCGCGGCGAGGACGCCATCGCGAATCATGCGCAAGCGGCCGTTGCGCTCAGTAACCAGAATTGTGCGCGCGTCCGGGAACGCCAGGCTCCACGGATGGTAAAGCCCCGTAGCCACAGGCACGACGCGGATCTTCCCGCCTTGTACGTCGAGGACTTGAGCTTGTTGCGCAAACAGCGCCAACGCGCCGAGTAGGATAAAGGAAAAGCGCGAAATTCGGCTAATCATATGGTCTAGATGCTATCGCATAGTGGGGCAGGATGCCATCCTGCGCGCGGTTGCCAACCGCGCTGGGCCGCGTTGCACACACCCCACCAGGCGGGTTGGAACGGTAACACTACAACACGTCAGCGTCGTCCTATTAACCTGATATTTCATGCATCGCGTCGCCCTTTTTCTCTTAGCGCTTCCCCTGGCCGCCGACGATGGAACGTGGCTCTTCAACCAGTTCCCCGCCGAGACCGTGAAGCAGAAGTACAACTTCGGCGTCTCGCCTGGATTTCTCGATAATCTTCGCCTCGCTTCAGTTCGGGTTGCGGGCGGATCGGGGGCGTTCGTATCTCCGAACGGATTGCTGCTCACCAACCAACACCTGATTACCGGCTGCCTTTCCAAGCTCAGCGACAGCCAGCATGATTTCATCAAAGACGGTTTTTACGCCCCGACACGCGAAGGCGAGTTGGCGTGTCCGGGACTCGAAGCCAGCGTCCTCATCGCCATGGAAGACGTAACCAAGCAGGTGAAAGCAGCCGCGAAAGACAACACGCCCGCGGCGCAAGCGTTGCAACAACGCAACGCCGCCATCGCGCGAATCGAACAGGAATGCGCCTCAAAACTCCATGACCGCTGCTCCGTCGTGAAGCTGTTTTCGGGCGGCCGCTACGATCTGTATCAGTACAAAACCTACTCCGATCTGCGCCTCGTCTTCGCGCCGGAAAACGATTTGGCATTTTTCGGCCGCACCCGCGACAGCATTACCTATTTGCGATACGGCTTGGATATCGCCGTCTTGCGCGCTTACGAAAACGGCAAGCCGGCGGAAACAACTCATTTTTTGAAATGGAGCCGCGAAAGCGTGAAAGAGGACGATGTGGTCTTCTCCGCCGGAAATCCGGCGCCCACGCTGCGGTCGGCGACTTCCGCCCAGCTTACGTTTTATCGCGATACGCAGCTTCCTCTTACCGTTAGCCGTTTGCAGGCACGCATCAAAACACTCGGTGATTTCGCCGCTCAAAATCCCAAAAGCAGGGATGCGGTCGAGTCCGTTCTCAGCGGCGTTCTTGCAGGCTACAAAGCCAGCGCCGGACTGCTCATCGGCCTGCGAGACGACCGCCTGGTGGCGCGCAAAACGAACTTTGAGGGTAAGATTCGCCGCGCGGTGCTAGCCGATTCCAAACTCGGCGCGGATGCGAACAAAGTCTGGGACGATGTTTCCAACGCCTATAAGAACTGGACTCCTTACGAAAAGCCGTATCAGATCATCGAGGACCAGCCCGCGCCGGGATCGGCGCTGTTCCGTGCCGCCCGCGAGATCGTTCGCGGAAGCGCGCCGGATTCTTCGTATCCAGCAGCCGCAAACGAAGCCCTCGAAATTGCGCTTGTCGCCGAGTACCTCGAAGAACTCAAAAACCTCGGCGACAAGGAGGCTCCCGTCAAGACTATTCTGAACGGCAAGAGTCCCATGGAGGCAGCCGAAGCCGCGGTGAAGTCCACGGATGCCATGCTGCGCCTGGCGATGTTACTGGAGGAGCCCGCGCGCCGTTTGCACAAAAAGCACGACGACATTATCGGTTCTCTCGAAACCTCCGCCGCCGAAAAGATCGCACAATACCGGTTCAAATTGTTTGGGGCCTCGGACTACCCGGATGCAACCGGAACTCCTCGCGTGAAGTTCGGTGTTGTAAAGGGCTACATTGACAGGGCCGGCGTCGCCATGCCCGCCAAATCAAGCTTCGGTGGCTTGTATTACCGCAACGGGAACCAGGGTCCTTACCAGGTCCCCCAGCGCTGGGTTGACGCGAAGGGATCGCTAAATCTCAGCGAAGCGCTCGACTTCGTCAGCACCTGCGATATCGGCGGCGGCGATCCGGGCAGCCCGGCTGTGAACCGCGCCGGAGAGCTTGTCGGCATCACCTTCGACGGCAATCTCGAAAGCCTTCCCGATGTGTACCTCTACAGCGATGAACAGGCTCGCGCCGTGCATGTATCGGTGGATGGAATTTTTGAGGCGCTCAAGAAGGTTTACAAAGCCACCACGCTGCTCGAAGAGCTAGGGGCTCGACCGCGGTAGTAGCTGGTTCGGAGGAGACCCACTATCGAAACCGGTGTGAAGACCCAGCTGATATCGGTCGCCTGGGGCGTTACTGTGGCACTCGGGATCGCGCCACAGGTGATTGCGACGCGAGCGCCATCCCCACTCCAATGGACGCTGTTCGCCGCCCTGCTTTGTGCGGCGATGATTCCCTTTCTCTGGAAGCCGGCGCGGCCGCTGCGGAGCTATGCCGGCGTGCTGATGTTGCTGACGTTGCTGGCTGCTTTTTTCTGGAATCCCGTGCCCGCGTGGATGTCACGGCAGGCATGGTTCCCCGATCCCTCCGGATACGCGGCCGCCTTTATCACGCAGGCGCCGAAGGTTGTCGCGGCATTCGTCATGATGGCCGTACTGGCGTTACTTGGATACCGGCGTCAGGATTTCTTTTTGTCGAGCGGCGCACGCGGGAAGTTGTGGATTGCATTTGGTGTGGTCTCGGCCCTGGTCATGGGAGCTGCCATGCTCGCGTACTTGCAGCCAACGCCTGCCGAGGCCAAGGGCGCCGGCGGCCCGGTATTGTATCTTCCCTGCGTTAGTGTTGGCCGCGATGAACAGCTTCGCCGAGGAGATGCTGTATCGCGGAGTGCTATTCGCGCCGCTGTTGCGGCAGGTAACCGCAAATCAAGCGATCGCGATGACTGCTGTGCTCTTCGGAATCGGGCATTATCACGGAACGCCGTCGGGATTTCCGGGCATGGCGCTGACGTTCGTCGTCGGCTGGATCTTCGGCCTGGCCATGGTGGAAACACGAAGTATTCTGCTACCGTGGTTCCTGCATTTTGTTCCGGACGCGGTGATCTATGTCACCAGCGCTTTCCAAAACTGAACAACTTAGCCGGCCGGGGGGCCGGCTGCGGACCTGGGGGTCCGCCCCACTGTCGATGGCACTCGCGTAAGATGCATTTATGCAAATCAACCCGCATTTGAATTTCAACGGAGACTGCGAGGCGGCCTTCAAGTTATACGAGAAGGCGCTCGGCGGTAAAACGAGTTTCATGATGACCTATGGCGAGTCCCCCGCCGCGGAACACATGCCGCTCGGTTTCGGAAAAAAAATCATGCACGCTACGTTTACAACCGGCGATCAAACGTTCTACGGCGCGGATGCGCCTCCGGACCGCTATCACAAGCCGGCGGGCTTCGCTGTATCTATCGATCTGAAGGACCCGGCTGAAGCGGATCGCATTTTCGCCGCTCTCTCCGATGGCGGCACGGTGCAAATGCCGATTCAGGAGACGTTCTGGGCGTCGCGCTTCGGCATGCTGGTGGATCAGTTTGGGATTCCGTGGATGGTTAATTGCGGGAAGCCAGAATGAAAGCGATCACACTGGACGAGTTTTTCGAATACACGGACTGGCAGCGCCGCAAATGGAGTGACTGGTTTCGCCAGCACGGCGACGGGCCTCTAGACATCAGTGCCGGCCCGAACGGCGATGGCCGGTTTACATCGGTCGGCGATCTTGTGAAGCACATCTTTTCCGCGGAAAAGCGGTATGTGGAAAGGCTGACGGGCTGTGCGCTGACGGACTCCGCCTCCATTTCCAGCGTGAATGCCGAAAGCTTGTTCGCGTTTGGAGACCAGAGCCGGAAGGAACTCAGACAGTTTATCGAGGGAATGCCTGAACAGGATTGGGAGTCGCCACTGGAACTCAAAATTCTGAATCATGTGGTGAAAGCCAGCCCCCGCAAAATCGTGATGCACGTCCTGATGCACGAGGTCCGACATTGGGCCCAGATCCATACCATCCTGCGCCTGAATGGCTTCACAGGCGAGTTTCACGATTTTCTTTTTAGCCCCGTAATGGGAGCGGCAGGAAGCTCCTGAGGAATCCTCGTATGGAAGCAGCTACGCTCTATCCGAAACCGGAGTCTTCGCCCGAGCGCGAAGGTTTCTATCGCCGCCTGCGCCAGCTCAGCGCGGCCCCGGTGTGGGAATCGTTGGGCGATCTTATCCCGACGCAGCCGCGTCCCGCCTGCGTTCCCGCGCTGTGGCGTTATGCCGAGTTGCGTCCGATGCTTATGGAGGCGGGAAGACTGATTAGCGCGCGTGAAGCCGCTCGCCGCGTGCTGATTTTGGAGAATCCCGGAATGCCGGGAGCGGCGAGGATTACCGGAAGCCTCTACGCCGGGTTGCAATTAGTTCTCCCAGGCGAGGATACTCCGACTCACCGCCACACCGCTTCGGCTTTGCGCTTCGTGATCGAAAGCAACGGCGGCTATACCGCCGTCGACGGCGAGCGCGCAACCATGCGGCCCGGCGACTTCATCCTGACGCCCTCCTGGACCTTTCACGATCACGGCAACCCAGGCAGTGAACCTGTGGTGTGGCTGGACGGACTTGATCTCCCCATCGTGAACATGTTCGATACAGGCTTCGCGGAGCACTATCCCGAAGAGACGCAACCGGTGACTCGCCGCGAAGGCGATTCGCTGCTGCGCTACGGGTCAAATATGTTCCCGGTCGAGTACAACCGCGACGGAATGGCAGCTCCGATTTTCACGTATCCTTACTCGCGCAGCCGCGAGACGTTGCAGCAGCTATACAAGAACGGCCCCCTCGACCCCCGGCGTGGCGTCAAGATGCAGTACATCAATCCGGTGACGGGCGGCTCGCCGATGCCGGCGATCGCCGCCTTCTTGCAACTGCTGCCGGCGGGATTCAACGGCCAGCCGTATCGCTCGACCGATGCAACCATCTTCTGCGCCGCTGAAGGCAGCGGCACAAGCCGCATTGGTGGCGAGACGTTCGAATGGCGGCGACACGATATTTTCGTAGTGCCTTCGTGGCGCCACGTCTCGCACTCGGTCGAGCAGGATGCAGTGCTCTTCAGTTTCTCCGACCGGCCCGCGCAGAAAGCGCTCGGGCTGTGGAGAGAAGAAGCGTAATGTCGAAGCTGCGGCTTACCTTGGCATGCTGGAATTACGACCGTACGCGCGCGCTGCTCGAAGGACGCATTCCTATCGACGGCATCGATCTCAACTACCTCAATCTGCCGGTCGAGGAGACCTTCTTTCGCATGCTACGGCATCGCGAATTCGATGCCGCGGAGATGTCCCTTTCCTCATACACGCTCTCGTTGTTCCGCGACAACCCTCCCTTTGTTGCGATTCCGGTTTTCCCCTCGCGCTTCTTCCGCCATTCGTGCCTTTACATCAACGCGAACGGCGGTATTTGCGAACCGAAGGACCTGATAGGCAAGCGCATCGGCAACCCGGAATATCAGATGACGGCGCCCGTCTGGATCCGCGGCATCATGAGCGACGAGTACGCCGTTCCGGTCGCGAGCGCCACTTACTTGAGCGGCGGCGAAGAGGAGCCGGGGCGGCCGGAGAAACTCGCGCTTAACCTCCCGCCCGAAATTCGCACCGCGAGCATCCCTCCGAACAAAACGCTTTCGCAGATGATAGAGACCGGCGAGATCGATGCGCTGTACACGGCTCGCGCGCCGTCGACCTTTCGCGGCGGCTCGGGACCGGTGCGCCGCTTGTTCCAGGACTATCAATCGATCGAGCGAGCTTATTTCGAGAAGACGAAAATTTTCCCGATCATGCACACGGTCGTGATCCGGCGCGATGTTTACGAAAAAAATCCCTGGGCGGCACAGTCTTTATATAAGGCATTCGCCGCCGCGAAGAAGGAAGCCTGGGCCGATCTTCACGAAATGGCCGCGTTGAAAACGATGCTCCCGTGGCTGGTACAGCACGTCGAGGACACTGAGGAGATCATGGGCCGAGACTTCTGGCCGTACGGCCTGGAGCCGAACGAACATGTCCTGAGCACGTTCCTGCGCTACTCCTTCGAGCAGGGCTTATCGAAGCGCCAGTTGACCCCGCGCGAGCTCTTTGCGCCGGAGTCGCTGGAATCGTTCAAGATTTGATCCGCGTGAACTCCAAGGAGAATATCGGCGAAGAAAAACCACTCTCTTGGAGGTAATGAAAATCAGAGACATGATCGAGCTGATTGAGAGGAATGGATGGCGTTTGGCGCGCACGCGGGGAGCCACAGGCAATACCACCATCCCAAGCGGTCGGGTACGGTAACGATCGCCGGCAGATCCCCGCCCGCTTCGACCAGGCCGGCAGTGTGCACCCGGTTCCTGCCATTGAACCCGGCCACGGCGTGCAGCGCGCTCGCGCCAGCCACGTTCTCGCGCCGCAGCATTTGCAGAATCTGATTCCACTTGTCGGATTCGTTCAGATACACCGTGACTTGGACGGCGGTCTTCATGGGCGAATCCACTATAACGCGCGCGCCAATATCGCGCCCAGCACGACCGCAATGAAGCAGGCGATATTGGTGCCGAGGATGTTCATAGCCGATACCCAAAACTCGCCTCTTTCGAAAAGCGCGAACGTCTCGTAGGCATAAGTGGAATAGGTGGAATAGGTACCGCAGAAGCCGATGGCGAAGAATATGCGCCAGCGCGGGTCGGCCAGGACGCGCTCACTGGTCCAGATGAGAAAGAATCCGAGCATGAAGCTGGCGGTGATGTTGATGATAAGCGTGCCTAGCGGGAAATACGTGCTAACCAGCCGAGTCGCGTACTGCGCGACGAAGTAGCGGAGATTCACGCCGATAATGGCGCCGATTGAGAGGAGGAGGACTGTTTGCAATGTTGACTCCGACCTTGGAGGATGTAGGAGTCATCAGCCCTCGCAGGCGGTTAAGGCGAACTCCATCGCCTAAATTCCAATTTATCGCGTTCCCGTTAGGCCGGGCAAGTTGCGTGCCGAAATTGCGGCAGCGAAGCTCAATGGGCTATGATTTCAAATCCCGGCGCGCGGAAATGGCGGTCAAACGTGAAGGCCCTGCGGATGCCCATACGTTTCATAATCGCGAAGCTAACGCAATCGACGGCGTTTGCCCCGGATCTTCCGTATTCGCCGAAAAGATCCCATGCCTCGGCCTGTAAAACCGGATCTGGATACAAGATTTGTACCTCTTCAGTTCGCCTGATTTGATCCAGGAATTCTAGCGCGGCGGAGAAGTATCCTCGCGACTGTAACAGCGAAACTGTCTCGTTCACGACGAGAGAGGAAGTAAAGAAATTCATGCCCGGCCGAACTGCTTTAAGCGCAGCCGCGCGCCATTGATCTCTGGGCATCAGTCGCGCGATGTAGTACCCGGTATCGACAAACACTCTCATCCGTATAGGTATTCGTCGACGTGCGCAGCCAAATCAGTCTCATCCGACCGCACCAGGCAGTCTATCGCCTCAAAGGGATCGCGCTTGCTCGGCCGCGGGCTCTTCAAGCGGTCCTCCATGGTTTGCCGGATCAATTCCGCCGTAGAAACATGTAGGCGATCGGATTCCCGTTTTAGCCGGACCATAAGCGGTTCGGGAAGCGTGATCTGAAATTTGGTACTCACATGATAAGTATACGTCTAGGCGTATCATCATGCTCGCCCAGGCGCGGACAACGACATTTGCTCTTGGCGTCCTTAGAAAAGCATGTCGAAATCACGCCACCTTTGATTTGGCGTATTCAGCAGCGCCGCGCAAATCACTAGCGACCATTGGAAGCAGCGGTGAGCGTCGTTCTGCTGAACTCGAACGTAGCCATGCTCAAGATAGGTCTTGTTGCGCGTGGAGGCGAGGTTCCGCACGGCACCCTCGATGGGTTTGAGATCGAAGGCGTCTTCCAATTGAAGCCGTTGCAGCCCGCAGTTGAAATCGATTCGATCCGTGGCTGGGTGAATCCCGATCGCAAGTAGCCGCATCTGAGTGGCGCATTCCGCCGCCCGGTAGCAACGCAGCACGGAATCGGTGAAGCGGTGTTCAATAATGCGGCGATTCGCGTTCGCCAATGCGTCTGCGACAACCAGCGCGCCCGACTCCAAAACACGCTGTGTCCAGCCTTGGCTGTGGGATATGGATTCGAAATTCTGCTCGTCCCGGATCTCTTTGACAAGGGCGCTGATACGGGCCGCGCTCTTGGAAATGCGCCCGACCGTCTCCGCTAGAGGCGCCAACAGCGAATTTTCCGCATATTCAGAAGATTTGCACGCTTGGTGTGCAAGCGCATGCCCGGCCTGGTCATAGTCGAAATCGTCCCATTGTGAGAGGGCGGTGATCGAAGTGCGAAGAAATTTCCAGGGGGCCGCGTTAGACGGCAGATGTTCGGCCAGACCTGCCGCAATCCGGATCTGTCCTGACCGAGCAGTCGCTAATACCTCTTCGGCGGTCGCGCGATCGCGGATCTCAGATGCTATGAAGTTCTTCTCCCAGACGCCGTCTTTCGCCTTTACGTACATGGGCATGACTTGCGTGGGGAGATAGGCCATAGCAGTTTGAAACAAGGACGCGCTCATCGGATTGGTTCCACCAGTGATGCCGACATACACGCGGTCGTATTCTTTGCCGGCGATTTCGCCGATAAAGGCACGAATTTGCTCGTACGTGCGCAAAAAGTCGAAAGGATCAAGTTCCCGGCACCCGGCCCAGTTGATTCGCGGATCGTCAATACTTTTGCGGATTTGATCTACCGAATCCTTGGGATGGACGGCATCTGGGGCACCTCGATCACCGTGTACGAGGTAAACATCAACGGCCGATTCCGTCGTCAGTATGGCCGAAAGCGCGTCTGGGCACCCACCCACACTGGTACCAACCGGAAAGATCGCGGCGACTCTCATGCAGCCTCCAAAGGCCACACCAGCGGCACTGAGAATCCGAGGGCGTAGTGAATCGCCTTCGGCATTTCCGCGCGCGGCATTGGAATCATCGAGCCACACCAGGGCTTGGGGGGGCGTTCTGTATGGAAAACGGATCCGGGCGTTAGCATCAGGACCGAGCCTTTAAACACATTAGAAACGGCGTTGGCATGGAATTTCGGATAAGTCACATGTGTGCGCCAGACGCCCAAAGTCGGATCATTAGACGCGGGAACGAAATGGCTAAGAACTGTGAATGCGTTCGGGCTTGGAACATCGTCAAGCCAGTCGCAACGCTCCGGTGGTCCGCCGATATGGAACGCGCCGAGGCCGCTCGAACTCTTCTTGCCGAAGCCCGTAAGCGCCAGCGCATGGAAGCACGCTAAGATCTCTTTCATGTATCGATCCGAGCGGATGTAAACGCTTGCGGTGTCGAACTGCTCGTTGAGGTGCTGAACGTCCGTTTCAAAGAGCTGGCCTTCGGCCGCCGACCCGCGTTCGCGGTCAATCGCTGTCCGCACGCGTGAAGAGGAATTTATCGCCTTTTCAATGGGCTTGGGAACCTCAGTTTCTCCTCGCATTAAACTGCGGAAAGAAACGTCTGGCAGATACAAGGGGGGTTTGAGTTTCTTGCCCGACTGAGGAAATGTGGCGTGCATCGGCAGAGGCATGAGGTCACCGGGAAATGCATCGGAAAGGACAAAAGGCGGCTGGTCGCCTTCGTGAAACTCATCCAGCATGGACTCGAATGTCTCTGGGAACAACTCCAACCATCGCCAACAGATGAAACCGAAGAGCGAATCCGCCCGCAACGGCGTGGCCCAGGGCGCGCGAGGGCTCAGGCGTAGCCGCCACGTATTCATAAGGTCACGTCTGCCAGCTTGACCTTTTTCGGTTCAGAGAAGTTCCGGATTCCAATCCGCCCAGAGCCGCGGCTGCCGCCTGCGCCGAGCGAGTCGTATCGTTGCAGGACGGCGAGCGCGTGTTTTAGATTCTCAACCATCACGGTCTCGTCATCGCCTTCGTATACCTTCAGCACCAGCTCTACCGCAAACTTTGCGCCCGCGGCCACGCGCTCCTGTGTGCGCGGATGTTCGGCCAAGCCCCGGTTCCGATCGATAATATTTTCCGTCTTCACCTCGAAGACGGGATTATCCTTGCAGAGCTTTCTGTACTCCTCCGTAAAATGTGCATCGCGAACTGTTAGCCTTGCGGTGCCGCAGTCCGCGCGCGTGTTCATGTGCGCCCCAAAAACCGGGCACACTTGACAATTCCTTTTTCCACACCCACAGGGCTTGCCGTGATTGCAGAGGCCGTGCTCCTTTTCTAGAGTGCTCCGCAACTTTCCTTTCAGGCTCGAGCCCGGAATGTAAGGCTCTCCGCTTACGGGATCTTTCAGCGACATTAGATTGGGATCGACGCCGCCAATCTCAAGTCCGCCGCTGGCGCCGCCAATCCGCATCCCATCGAGTAGTTCGATTTCAAACTTGATTTCAACAACACTTGTCCACTTGGGCATTTACCTTAGTCCTTAGCCGGGAAATATGCTACAACTGCTTCAAAATGAGGCATGAAGCCGCTTTTGAAGCTTTTTTCGTCGCCTACTGCATCGACATTGCAATCGATGAATCGTTTGAACGTTGCCGGGATCGGGTTATTGGAGCGCCCGGCCCTATCCGCCGCGAATGCTTTTAGCCGGGCTATTTCGGGTTTAATCTCCTCAAACGGGGCGCCATACCCAAGGCGCTGCAATTGTCTCTTCGCGTGATCATAAAAAGCCCGAAGCTGGTGGCGCCGAAGGCCGTCTGCTTCGAAGCGCGAAGCAATTTCTTCAGCTTTCCCTTTAAGTAATTCAGCCTGCATATAACCCTTACTGTCGAAGTACTCCGGGTAATTGGGAGGGAACAGACTCTGGCCTGAGCTGCTTTGCCCAGGACCATCCGGCCGCGGGCCGCCTCCACGACTGTGCGGTTTTTCATCCCGAAAGCCGGCCTTACCGAAAGCTTCCCGCATGTCAGACATCCTTACTCTCCTCTCCTGCGCCGCTCAGCGTCGCATAGCGCACCACAAAACCTGCATGTTTCCAGAGGCGTCCGGGCGATAGGAACGCCTGTTTAACAAAGCGCTTGGCCTCCCCGGTGAGGTTGCGTTCCACTTGATAAAACAGGCGCGAATGCCGCGCTCGTCCCCCTTTACCCAGCGATCATGTAAATTCATGATGTTGTAAAGCAGAGCGCTCTTAATCTGGCCTGAAGTATGAAATTTCGCAAGCTTGTCTCCTGATGCGTACACTTCGTCGAAATCGGACCACGAAATGGTTGCGCCCAGAGCATGGATGCTATCGCGGTGTTCTTTCGCCTGGTCAAGTGCGTCCTTGGCTTCCTCCGATTTGGTAAGAATGTGCTGGCGCGGCTTAGCAAGTGCACACCCAGCCGAAAACGTTAATCGGTCACCTGAAATGCCGCGAAATTCGTTCCGCCATTCCACCGCGAACTTGAGAGCATCGTTCCAGGGGCCGATCAAAAACAGATCGTCGCCGCCGCCGTATACCGGATATAAATTCGGAAAGCGCGTTTGGAGCAGCTTCGTGATCCCAGACGTAAACGCCTCGTCAAGCAGTCTACTGAGCCCCCACGTACGCTGGGGATTTCCCTCGAGCTTAGAGAACTCCTGGCCGATCCGGTCGGCATCGATCCGTAGATACGCGAGATACTGCCGTCCGGCGGAACGTCTGGCCAGTTGTTCAAAAGTCGCCAGTCCGTCACCTTCAACAGGCGCGTGCGAAATCAGAGGAATCGGAATCTCGCCCTGCGAAGAGGCGGTCCATTTTTCTCCGAGGACGGCGATCGAACCGCGCGGCGAGCGGCCTAGCCCCGCGCGCGTGCCATGGAGCAACGCTTTGCCTAATTCGCGATCGTCGACGCACGTCTGACAAAGCTGAACGCGCACGCCATCGTCTTCCTCGTTATTCAGCACCGCGGTTGACCCACAGCCGTCGCATTTCGCGGCTTGTGTGGCGCGGAAGCAAAAACAATTCGATGCCCAGCCACAGTCGGTTTGCACCGCATTTGCCAGCGGCGTTCGTTTCCGGTGCCCCATCGCGTGACGAAGGCCGTCAACCGGAATCTTGCCATCGCTGAACTCCGCGCCCGCCAGATGAAAGACCAGTTCGCCGTGGTAGGTCCTCAAAAGGTCGCCGTCAAGTTCACTCTGCAACGAGGCCAGGCGCTGCCCCCAATCGGCGCAAAAGCCGGCAACTACTAGAAATCTGCCGCCCGCGGAATAAAATACCTTCGCTCCTGCCTCACACAAGCGCTTCTCTACCGTAGCAGCGACCAACTTCGTTAAGGCGAGCACCCGAAATGAGCGGGCTCTCAAGCGGCGCGCGGCCCCACCCGCGCCGGGCACAGGCCGCAGCACGAACTGTTGAATTCCGGAAAAATCGCCTTCGATCGCGATCCCGGTGCGTGGCCAATCGGGACTGCGCCCGGGACCCACAGCTGCGCTGCCACTCCATGCCGCAAGCGCGGCATCCAAATTGTCCATTTCGGTTAATGTAGCAAATGATCAAGAAATACGGAATACTCCTACGTTTGGCGTGGGTGTATAGCCGCTTTAATTCTTCACTTGCCCGCGATTTGCCGCAACACGAACGGCAAAATCCCTCCATTGCGGTAATAATCCGCCTCCACCGGCGTATCGATCCGCACGCGGGCCTCGAACGTCTTGCCATCAGCTGTCACGCGCACGCGGGACTTGCCGCAGGAATCCACCGCCGCCGGAACGCCTTCAATCTTGAACGATTCGAACCCGGTCAGTCCCAGCGTTTCGCGATTGTGGCCGTCGACGAATTCCAGCGGCAGCACGCCCATGCCGACGAGATTGGATCGATGGATCCGCTCGAAACTCTCCGCTATAACAGCGCGCACGCCGAGCAGCAACACGCCCTTTGCCGCCCAATCGCGTGAAGACCCGCTGCCGTATTCTTTACCCGCGAGAATCAACAGCGGCACGCCTTCCTCCTTATATTTCATGGAAGCGTCGTAAATGAACATCCGTTCGCCCGAAGGCACGTAGGTGGTCCAGCCGCCTTCGGTTCCCGGAGCCATTTGGTTGCGCAGACGAATGTTCGCCAGCGTGCCGCGTGTCATCACTTCATGGTTGCCGCGGCGGGCGCCGTAGGAATTGAAGTCCGCCGGTTTTACGCCCAGCGAAATCAGGTATTGCCCCGCCGGGCTGTCCTTGGCGATGTTCCCCGCGGGCGAAATGTGATCCGTGGTTATCGAATCGCCGAGCATTGCCAGGCATCGCATCCCGTCGAGATCCTGAACGAAAGTGGCCGGGTCGGCCATGTCATCGAAATAGGGCGCGCGCTTAATATAAGTGGACGAATCGTCCCATTCGTACCGCTCGCCCTGCGGCGTCTTGATCGAGTTCCATTGCGCGTCGCCGGCGAACACCTCGGAGTATTGCTTCGCGAACATGTCCTGGCGGACGGATTTCCGCACCGCCGCTTGCACTTCCGCGTCGGTGGGCCAAATTTCGCGTAAATACACCTCCTTGCCCGACGAATCTTGCCCGATAGGATCGGAGGACAGATCGATATCCACGCGTCCGGCCAGCGCATAAGCTACCACCAGCGGCGGCGAGGCCAAATAGTTCGCGCGCACCAACGGGTTCACGCGGCCTTCGAAGTTGCGGTTGCCAGAGAGCACGCTCGCGACAACCAACTTGTTTTCTGTGACCGCGGTGGCGACCGGCTCCGGGAGAGGCCCGCTATTACCGATGCACGTCGTGCAGCCGTAGCCCACCAGATGGAACTTCAACGCTTCGAGCGGCTCCATCAGCCCCGCATCCGTCAAATAGTCGATTACCACTTTCGATCCCGGCGCCAGGCTGGTTTTCACCCACGGCTTGGCTTTCAGACCGCGTTCCACCGCCTTTTTGGCGAGCAGACCGGCGGCGACTAACACACTGGGATTCGAAGTGTTGGTGCAGCTTGTGATCGCCGCGATAACGACGCTGCCGTCCTGGATGATCGCGCGCGCGCCATTCGTTCCGATCTCCACTTGTTTGGGAGGCGCGGACAAAGTAGCCAGGAAGTTCTCTTTCACCTTCGGCAGATCGATGCGATCCTGAGGGCGCTTGGGTCCGGCGAGCGATGGCGTCACCGTAGAAAGATCCAGCGCGAGCGTGTCCGAAAAAACGGGATCGGGGGCGCCATCCACACGGAACATGCCCTGCTCCTTCGCGTACGCCTCTACTAACGCGATCTGCTTTTGAGGGCGGTTGGTCATTCGCAGATAATCGAGGGTCTTCTCATCGATCGGGAAGACGCCGATGGTGGCGCCGTACTCGGGCGCCATGTTGGCTATCGTGGCCCGATCCGCAACGCTCAGCGCGCCTACGCCGTCGCCGTAAAATTCGACGAACTTGCCGACCACGCCCTTCTTGCGCAGCATCTGGGTGACGGTGAGCACAAGGTCGGTGGCGGTAGCGCCTTCGCGGAGTTTGCCGGTGAGCTTGAACCCCACTACTTCCGGCAGCAGCATCGTGGCGGGCTGGCCCAGCATGCACGCCTCGGCTTCAATCCCCCCAACACCCCAACCGACTACGCCGAGACCGTTAATCATTGTGGTGTGGGAATCAGTGCCGACAACGGTGTCCGGGTATGCGAAGCCGTTCGACCCGAACACCACGGGGGCCAAATATTCAAGGTTTACTTGATGGACAATGCCCGTGTCCGGCGGCACCACGCGGAAATTCTGAAATGCCGACTGCCCCCAGCGCAGGAACGAATACCGTTCGCCGTTGCGCTGAAATTCAATCAACGCATTAAGCTGGAATGCGTCCTTGGTTCCGAACTTATCTACCTGAACCGAATGGTCGATCACCAGATCGGCGGGTATTAGGGGATTGGCCTTGGCCGGATCGGCTCCCATCTTCGCAAGCGCATCCCGCATCGCCGCCAAGTCCACGATGCAGGGGACGCCTGTGAAGTCCTGCAGAAGGACGCGCGCAGGCCGGAAATTGATCTCGCGCGGAGGCGCGGACGGGTTCCATGCGGCTACGTACTCGATATCGGCGCGCTTCACTGTTGTGCCATCCTCAAACCGGAGTAAATTTTCAAGCAATACCTTAATCGAATAAGGTATTCGGGACAGCTTCGCTGCCCCGGCCTTTTCAAGCGCCGCAAGCAAAAACATCTGATGCTTCTCGCCCCCGGCTACAAGTTGGGTTACTGCGTTGAAAGAGTTCTGATTGGGCATGGGATAGTGCTATTTTAGCCTGCGCGTCTCCCAAATTGGAGGGAAAATCGCCCAATCCGTCGCGTCCGAAATTGCGGGGAATTGCAGATGACGGCCAGTCTTTCACGCCTACGACGCTAATTTAGCCTGCGCTGAAAGCACTCCGATGGCGCCAGCGGCGCAAAACTCAGCATCCGCCGGAACAGAACAAACAACACCGAGAGACAAAGAGCGCAATAGCCTAGGCGCGGGGAACGGAACCAGTGAACGCGCAGGCGGACGATAACCGAACAGCCCCGCGGCGCGGATAAGAAGCTGAGGCGTTATTGAGTCCCAAAAAGTCGGACAATTCCGAAAACGTTGGGGTCCGAAATTGTTCAGGTACTAATGATAGTACTAGTACTTCTATCGACTTACGGCCGCGTTTCTATGTGGGCAATTAGTTGCGCGCTTCCGGAACGCTGGGTTATCGCGGTAGCGGGCAAACTCCTCCATCGAGCGGAATTGGCCGTAACAAGGGTATTTCAACTAGGTTTAGGCAAGCCGAGGGGTAAGAATGAAGCATTTAGCGATTGCGATTACAATTACACTGGCAGGGCTTCCTGCTTTTGCCGGCGTTATTAGCGTCGACGAAAACGGTAATGGCATTGGTACCGCTTCGAGCGGGTTCTTGGCAAACGATCCAGGTCCAGGCGGCCTTCCCAACGTGCTGACGTATTTACTGCCGTTCGCCGGAACCCAAGGAGATGTGCTCATCGGAGGTCCAAGCGATGGCGGCTTGATCTTTGACGTAGTTCGTTTCAATGGCAACGGCACCCTGATTTTCTATTCGGATAATGTGCCAACGGCGGACTCCCTAGCTGACACTCCGGGGCCGCCCGGATTTCTTTACCTGAACACAGCGTTTGCCTCGGAGGTTGGTCCGGAGGGTCAGAACAGCGCTGTTTATACGCCGGGGCCGGGACAGCCCGGCTTTGACGCTTCACTTCCCTCATACACATTGGTCAGCGATGGAACTATTGGAGCGGCCCCAGAACCCGGCGCTTGGCTGCTTCTGACCACAGTGCTCGGAATTACGGCATTAACGATGACTCACGTGCGCAAGCGCGGCGCTCTCCGGCGCTGAGCGTTGCCAGACGAGCCTGGAAGAGAACAAGCGCAATACGCTACGGAAGAATCGGTCGCGCGATGCCCGGGTCGTTGGCATAACGCGTTCACGCTTGGCCTTTCGCGGCCGCTTGGCGGATCTCTCCGAACAAGCTCAAAGCACTGGCGACCGCCGGCGGCTGATGGGGCCTTAAGCGCTCCAAGGCCCCTTTTAAAAACCGTTCTCCATGGTGAGGTGGTCGCTCCACTTCTCACCAACGCTTGCCAGAGCCGGAATCAACCCACGCGTTTTTTCTGATGAATCTTTCAGCGGCGGCTGCTTTAGCCGGCGCGAGGCGGATGATTCGTAGGCCATAAGCCGAACCCGGACCATCCGGCGGACTGCCGCGCGATAATGGCCAACAGCGGCACAAGGGCGGCGCGGCCCTTACTTGCTTGGAACCGGCCCTGGCCGGCCGCGTCACGCTCCGTTGTCCGCCTTTGCGAGGAGCGGTTAACATGTTCGGCGCAATCCGCGAGCAGATTCAGACCGTATTCGACCGCGATCCGGCTGCTCGCGGCGTGCTGGAAATTGTCCTGTGCTACCCGGGCTTTCATGCCGTTCTCTTGCATCGGGTGGCACATGCTCTGTACCAGCGCCGCCGGTACACCATGGCCCGCATGGTAAGTCAGCTTTCGCGCACGCTGACCGGGATTGAGATCCATCCGGGGGCGCGGATCGGCCGCCGGTTCTTTATCGATCACGGAATGGGCGTGGTCATCGGCGAAACCAGCGAAATCGGCGACGACGTGCTCTGCTATCAAGGCGTAACGCTCGGCGGCACGGGCAAAGACACGGGAAAGCGCCACCCGACCATCGGCAATGGCGTTGTGATCGGCACCGGCGCGAAGATTCTCGGCAATATTCGGGTCGGCGAATACGTGAAGGTTGGCGCGGGTTCTGTGGTCGTGCGGCCCGTGCCGGATCATTCAACGGTGGTGGGCGTGCCGGGCCGTATCGTGCGCGGCGTGGATGCCGACCTCGCCCTGCTCGAACACGGCCGCTTGCCTGACCCCGAAGGACAGGCGATCGAGGAATTGACTCGCCGTGTCGCGGAGCTCGAAGCGCAGCTAAAATCAGTGTTACGGGACCTGACCGATGCGAAGACTGCTGCGCAACGTTAGTGCGCTATCGCTTGTGGCGGGGACATTATTGGCCGCCGACAAGAAACCCGAGGACACGCCTTTCTGGGTGGCCCCCTGCGACAACGCCAAGACCGGCTGCCGCCCTGGCGACCTCGACCTGGCGCGATGGGCGCTTGAAAGCTGGCAGGCCGCCTCGAACGGCAAGCTTCACTTTGTCGAAGCGAAAGTGCCTTCGCAAGCGTTGATCCGGCTGGTATGGGCTTCGCCCGCCGGAGGCTTGTACGGGGAAACAGTGCCGCTTGAAGTCAACGGCCGGCGAGGCGCGCAGATCTTCATCGTCAATACAACCCAGGACGTGACGGATCCGCTGCTTCGAGATACGATTGTCTACCTTACGTGCCTGCACGAATCGGGGCACGCTCTTGGTTTGCGCCACACCGATCAGTTTGCCGACATCATGTACAGTTTTCAGTTCGGCGGCGATATTCCGGAGTACTTTGGACGCTACCGGCGAAAGCTGATGAAGCGCGATGATATCAGGAAGAACTCGGGGCTTTCGCCGGCGGACCGGCAGCATTTGATGGAAGCGCTGAGTTTGGTTACCTTTTAAGACGCACTCGTACCGCGGGTGGACGGCGGCGGCTCGCCACTCAATGACGACGCCGTAACGCCATAAAATGGTGGTGGGAGCGAGTCGTTAGATGCGGTCAAACTTGGGGATATTCGACATGTCTGTACACGCTTTCCTAACTCTCTTCGCCGTAGCGGCACTGAACGCCCAGGACCAGCCCGTCGGTAAAGGCGTTAATCTCTACAGCACGGAAAAAGAAGTCGCGCTGGGCACTCAACTTGCGTCAGACTTTCGCCGGACGCATGCCTCGTTGGACGATGCGGCGGCCCGCGACTATATCGAGCAGATGGGCGCGCGGCTGGTTCGCGCGCTGCCGCAGCCGCCTCCATTCACATATCATTTCGAGCTGACTACCGATTCCAGCGGGACGTTTCTCGAGCCCGCTTCGCTGCCGGGCGGATATGTCTTTGTTCCCGCGGGATTGATTTTGGCCGCGAAGGATGAAACAGAATTGGCGGGGACGTTGGCGCATGCCATTGCACACATCGCCACCCGGCATGGAACCCGGCAAGCCACGCGAGCAGCAATTGCTCAGCAGGCCACGATTCCACTGGTTTTTGTTGGTGGATCGAACGGATACGGACCGAGTCAGGGTGACAACCTGTTGTTACCGGTCGGCATGCTTCAATTCCAAAGAGCGTTCGAATCTGAGGCGGATATGCTGGCCGTAGGAATCGCATTGGCGGCAGGCTATGATCCGCACGGCTTGGCGAGCTATGTTGGCCGGGTGCAAGAGGACCCCCAGCAGGCCTCGATGTCCGGATTTCCTCGCCGTGATACGCGAATACTGCGGATCGAGCAGGCGATTCAGGGCCTGCAGGCGAAGACTTACACCTCATCGGGCGAATTCGCTCAAATCCAAGAAGAAGTGCGCCGCAGACAGCCGCCCGCCCCTCCCAATCCTACGTTGCAGCGCTAAAGATCGCCGTGGGAGGGCACGCCAGACTATTGTTTGCCGCCGCCGGTCGCATTATCTTCCGACGAGCCCGCGAACACTTTGCGCCCGTCCGCCAGATTCACCGATCGCGAGTTGCAGCGCTTCGAGCCGTCTTTCGCCAGCGCGCCTTCTATGGTCACTTGGTCCCCTTCCTTCACCGAATCGCGAGTCCAACCCTCGCGGAGCAACACATTCGGCGGACCGCCTTCGCACGCCCAGATGGGCCCTGGAAAGCCGGCACGCCCCGTCTAACGGCAAACTTCACTTAGTGGAGACGAAAGTACCTTCGGAAGGATTGACCCGGTGTGTGGGCTTCGCCCGCAGGAGGCTGGTGGACAGACCGTGCCGCTTGAAGTAAACGGCCGTCGACGCGCGCTGATCTTCATCGTCAATCTCTGCGGGACACGAGTGTTTACCTGACGTGCCTGCATGAATCGGGACACGCTCTGGGTCTGCGCCCACACGAATCAGTTTGCCATCATTATGGCTTTCAATTCGGCGAGGACATTCCGGAGTACTTTGGACGCTACCGGCGAAAGCTGATGAAGGGCGACGATATCAGGAAGAACTCGGGATTTTCGCCGGCGGACCGGCAGCATTTGATGGAAGCGCTGAGTTTGGTTAGTTTTTAGGACGGGAAGAAGTCGTCGTCGAGGAGCTGGTCCAGAGTGAATGGGCAGGTGTGTGGAAATTCCTTTTTTTCGCGCTTTATCGCCGCTGATGCAACCTTGACGGCGCCGGTATAAGATTTCGCTACAACTGCCGGCAAATCGGCGCAGAAGCTGGGGTTTTCTTCGATAAGGTCGTTTATTGCAATGCGCTGGACCGCAATGGTTCGACTCCAACTCGACCCGCGACGTTCCGGCTGATACTGCCACTTCAGCAGGTGTTCGATCAGGCGCACGAACCGGCTGAAAAGGCTATGACGTTTGTTAGACCCCAAATCCTCAATCTCCTCCGCGATATGCTCCAGATCGATTTCGGAAAAACGCTTCGAACGAAGGAGTTCGGCATTCGTCTTGGCCCACTCGGCGAAATCGCGGTCGTACATTTCAACGGCATTCATAATTCAATTATGCCTTGATATCACTCCTGCCGAAGCGTGGCGACGGGGTCGAGCCGGGCGGCTCGCCAAGCGGGGCGCAGGCAAGCGACTAGTCCAGGCACCAGCAGAATGAGCGCGCCGGCGGCGAAAGATAGCGGGTCAAATCACGAAACGCCCCAAATCAGCGACGAAAGGAAACGCGCCGCGAAAACACCGCACGCGAGTCCCACGCATAATCCTGAAGCGATAAGCCGGAGGGTTTCGGCCAATACCAAACGGATGATGTTTCCGCGGCTCGCGCCCAAGCGACGCGAACGCCGAATGCGTGCGTCTGTCGCGCCGCCGAATAGCTCACGACGCCGTAGATACCGATCACGCACAGCCGTCAGACCGAGGGCCGCCGAAGGCGCCGAAGACGCCGAAGACAAATACGATGAAGCGTGGTCCGGCGAAGCCTTCCTCCTCGAGCAGCTTTTGTGCGGTTTGAACTCGCATTACCGGCTGGTCCGGATCGATCTCGTGGATGCGGCGCTCGAGGCATTTCCAAGCGTAAGCGGCGGGACCTTCGAAGAAACAACCAGCATCGGATGCGGGTAATCTTCCATATACGCTGCACTGACCTGACCAATAATGTTGGCGTCTGATAGCCACGAACCTGGACCAGATGATCCGAGCGAGTCCGAGACTTTAGCGATCTTAGGAAAGGACGGGAAACCCAACGCCGTTGCGGACACGTTGGTTATAGAGTCTTAACCAGAACGCTTTGGAGAAAATTCTTACCCCGGTTTTCTGCCCCGTTGATCCCCAGAAACCGGATTGAGCGCCTGTGCGTGTTGCTCGCGCAGCAGCTCATCGAGTAGGTTGCGCACTTCATGATTTCTGCACCGCTGTACCGGCTGCTCGGCTCGACCGGCGCGTATCGGCATGGCTTTTCAAACACTCTCTCAGTTCTCACGCTCGCCGAGCCCTACGACGGATACGCCGCCGTCCGACGCTGGTTTGCGCGTTCTGGCAACCGGCGGAGCTATTTCCTCTGAGACTACGTATTATACTCAATGGCAACCCATAGGCTCGCTTCAACGAGCAATCATGATGAGAGGAGGTATCCCTGTGGCAACTATCGATGGTTCACAGCAGCATCGTGCGCTATCTTGGCCCATAGGCTATCACCAGATTCACCCCGATTACAGCCTCAATTATCAGATGAACCGCTTCATGACCGGGGAACAGAGCATGATCGATCAAATGCTGGATGTGGCTCCCAAAATTCACACTTACGCCGACTACCAGCGGGAATTTCTCGCTCTTGCCGAGCAGGCTTTGACGGATGGCCGCAAGCTTGAGGCAGCGTACTACTTTCGAGGCGCAGAGTTCTTCATGTTCCCCACCGATCAAGCCAAACAACCAACACGCAAGCGGTTTATGCAGTTAATGAAGGAATGTCGTGGCGTCACTGACGACCTCCAGTACGCCGTTCCCTATCAGTCGGCGACCCTCAAAACCTTTCGCTTCCAGGCACAGCGGCCCAAAGGGACCCTCGTCATGTTCGGTGGCTACGACAGCTATATTGAGGAGTACTTCTCCACGATGAGCTATTTCCGCGATGGTGGTTACGATGTCATCAGCTTCGAGGGACCAGGTCAGGGGGCAGTAATGGAAGATGAGCACCTCCCCATGATCCCGGAGTGGGAGAAGCCCGTAAAAGCCGTGCTCGACTACTTCAATTTAGACGATGTGATATTGCTCGGCATCTCTATGGGAGGCTGCCTAGTGATCCGTGCTGCTGCCCACGAGCCGCGTGTCCGGTACGTTATTTGTGATGACATTTTTGCTAATGCGTGGCTGTGTCTGCAGAGATATGTCGGGCTGACCCCGGCAGTGCAAACGCAGCTATCCCAGCTGCTCCAAGCTGGAAACGCGAGCCAGGTGAATGCGCTGGTGGAAGAGCAGATGCAAAAAAGTCTCGTCGCTTACTGGGGGTTCATGCAGGGCATGCTCATTATGGGAGTGCAGACCCCCTATGAGTTTATTCAAAGAGTAAAGTTGTACCATACCGCAGACGTCTCTGATCTTCTGCGCCAGGATGTCCTCTTGCTGGCGGGAACAGAAGACCTGTACGTGCCTCTGGAGCAGTTCTACGAGCAGATCCGCACACTCACCAACGTTCGCTCACTAACTGCCCGCAAGTTCACGCGCCAGGAGCAAGCCCAAAACCATGTTCACGTCGGCAACTTTGGCCTCTCCCTGAAGGTCATACTCAATTGGCTGGATAGCATGTATAGCGCAGCATAGTCATCACTAGGCATGGCATGGTGTGTCTGCACCTAAGGATAAATCAGCCTGTATCTTGGTTAACGTGAGGTGACGGTGTGGCTCCGTGGCTCAGATTAACCATATCCTGACCTACGGGGCCACTTGAAGTGAGGAAGGACTCACGGTCAGGATATGTAATTGACAACTCGCAGTAACCAAGCAAAGAAGCTTGCAGGCCTGGCCCGAGGGATGCGAGCGGCGATCATAGTGCCGTCGTTATTTGCGCTGGGCTTGCTCGTAATCAAGCAGCCTCAGATGGCTGGCTTTTCTGTATTCGGAACCTTTGGCCATTTGGTCATGGTCAATTATAGCCAGACTAGAGCAACCAGAGCGGCACAAGCGGCCACGTTGACTCTGCTGGGCGTTTTGCTGGTGTGTCTTGGGACGTTTGTCTCGGCAAACTCGTGGACAGCGGCGGCCGGTGCCATGGCCGTAGGATTCTTATCGGAATGGCCAGCGGTGGCCAGAGGCCACGTTGCCGTGGTGCGGACCGCATTGCTGTTGTCGTTCATGCTGGCTGTCGCCATACCCACGCCGCTCCGCTTCGTGGTGCCTCAACTGTTGGGCTGGCTCCTGGCTGGGATGGTCGCCCAACCGCTCCTCCAGGTGATTTGGATTCCAATTCGGCCTGCCCCGCATACAGGCGAGGAGCCTGCTCGCTCCAGCGTCGTCGGCTCCTCGCACTGGTTAGGAAACGCTGGTTTCAACGGATTAGCGATGGGACTTGCAGTCCTAACAGCGCATGCCCTCCGTGTAAGCCACGCGTTCTGGGTTGTTCTGGGCGTGCTTCCGGTGCTAAGCGCAAGAGGAGCAGTGCCAAGTCGTATTTTTTGGCATGAGCAAGCAGGGACCGTCCTAGGTTTCGTTGTGGGCGCAGCCCTAGTCGCGGTTATGGGTGCCCATCAGCAGGTGTATTGGATCGCCTTAGCATGTGTAACTTTGTTTTCGGCCTATGCTTCTACCGCCATTGGCTTCGTAGTAGGACAGGCTGCATTCACCGTCTTTGCAGTGGTCCTGTTTTGCATTCTCGCCCCGACGCAAGTGCAAGTCGGGAGGCTTCGGGTCGAAGACATTGCCATCGGCGGCGTACTCGGCTTGCTTCTCGCTTCGCTGCAACGACTTGGACAGAGAATGTTTGCCGCTAAAACGGGTACTGGTCCAAGCGACACGGATAATAAGCGATGAGGACTAATTCTAAGATGAACGAGTGGAATAAAACAGTGGAGTGGTACTGGAGTTGCGTCAGTTTGGTGGCTCTTGCGAGAAATTGGTTATAGCCGCTTCTGCTGAAGCTTCCTTTCGCCGATGCGCTCGCAGTCACAGTTGTCCCCGTTTCCATCCCACACAAATGCCAACTGCTTGCGATCAGGCGAAAAGGCGGGTGCAGCTGAAACTCCGGCAATGCGGAAAGGCGCGTGATCTGGGCAGCTTCCTGCTTATTCCCCGGTCCGCAGAGATAAGTCCAGCCATGCCGACGCCGCGAACGAGCCCCACTAGACACCTGTATGGCCTGCCCCCAGCTTGCAAATGGATGGATAAAGTATTCCATGCGGCGCCCTCGACTCCAGGCACGGTCTGGGCTCTATCACCGATTCTCGATAGGAATCGATTCCTGGTCTCTATAGTTGAGTACCGGCTCACCGGCAAGGGAAGCTCCACGGTAAGAACGGAAGACGGAGTGAAGCTGAACGTTAGTCCAGTGACACGGACCAAAGTTCGTATTGTCAGGCTTGCGCCGATTAGCAACAGCAACGCTAGAGCTACCTGAGTGGCCACGACGCCCTTGCGCCACAATCCTTCGCGCAAGCTTCCGCTTACGCCGCGGCCCGGCTGTTTGAGAGCGGTTGCAAGATCGGCGCCAGCCATTCGCAAAGCCGGCGCCAAACCCGAGACAAGGGCCGACAGCACGGCGATTCCAATTGTAAAGAGCAGTACGTGTGCGGCCGTAACACCCCGCTTCAGCCTCCCCATGACATTCAGGTAGCGAACGCCCTCCACGATTCTGCCGCGCTCAAACACAATCGGGAGGTACACGTCCGCGCCACGCCACATAAACCGCGGCGGCATCACGCCGGCGACGGTTCGGACTTTGCCGTTGAGACGCATCTGCGCGCCTCGCACGCGCGGATCGCTTCCGAAAAAGCGCTGCCAGAACGGATACCCGAGCACAACTACCGGAGGCGCGTCCGGCATGCCATCCGCAGGCGCGATGGTTCGCTCTAACCGGGGCTGCACTCCAAGAATCTGGAACATGTTCGAGTGACAAAGTTGCCCCGCAAGCGTTCGGGATTGCTTGTGCCCGTGAGCAGAACATCGCTGATGGTCGAAGCGATTACGCCTTCAAAGATATTGCTTCGTTCCGCAATATCGAGATAGGCCTCAGGCGTATAAGGCCGGTCGGAGCGATTGCGATCGTTTTCCCACCAGTAAATGCTCATCAGTGTTTCGGGGTGGGCGTAAATGAACGGGTGAATGATGACGCCGTCGATCACGCTGAACATCGCGGTAGCGGCAGCGATGCCCAAGCTGAAGGACATCAAGGCGGCGACGGTAAAAGCAGGGTTTTGGGCTAAACTTCGGAAACCGATGCGGAGGTCTTGGATGAATTGCCGGGACACGCCACGCTACTGCTTGCCGCCGCCCGTCGCGTTATCTTCCGACGAGCCCGCGAACACTTTGCGCCCGTCCGCCAGATTCACCGATCGCGAGTTGCAGCGCTTCGAGCCGTCTTTCGCGAGCGCGCCTTCTATGGTCACTTGGTCGCCTTCCTTCACCGAATCGCGAGTCCAACCCTCGCGCAGCAACACATTCGGCGGACCGCCTTCGCACGCCCACTCGACCACGCCGCCCTTGTCGTCTTTTACGTTCAAGTACACGTAAATGTGCGGATTTCGCCAGTCGACTTTCGTCACGGTCCCTTTTAATGTTACGCGTTTGCTCCCGTCAAACTCGGCGGCAAACGAATGATGGGCCCAGAGCTGAGCGCCGGCGAGCATCGTCAAACCAAGTGCGGCGGCCGCGATCTTCGTTTTCATATTCGCTCTACTTTCCCACCAGGTGTTCCACATCCTGATTGTTTTCACATACCGCTTCGAGCAACTCCGTGTCTGCCAGAAGCTTCGGCTCTTCATGCACGGTCCAGGGTTTTGTGTAAGCCTTCGCGTCGTCGATTGTGATGTCCAACGACATGTGGCCGAAGTCCTTGCGATGATAGCGCTCGGTTACACGCAGCGCGTCCGTCGTGGGATGACCGTTAATGTCCAGCCAGCCTTCTCCGTTGAAGCCGTTGGATTCGATCACCAGATCGTCGCCTTCCCACCTGCCGGTCGAGTATCCGTACCAGGACGGCTCGGGGTTCTTGGGCAGTGGGCGGCCATCCATCAAGATCTCGCGGTGCCGCTGGCCTTCGTAGAGCATGATCATCTCTTCCTTTTGCGGCACATCGACGATCTTGAACGGAGAAGTAATGGTTTGTTTTAGGGGAACGCTGAGCGGAAGGCAGCGGGCGCTCGGGTCGTCCTTGCTTTCGGTATCGCGCCGGCGTTTATATTCGGCCGCCGCCCAGGGCTGCATGGGAACTTCCTTGATGTCGGCGGCGATATTGATCATGTACTTGGTCACGCCCATCCAGACGCCCGTCATGTCGGGCTTGCCGTCCGCGCGCCGCGGCGTGGCAGCGCTGAGGTCCGGTTTGCCATCCGCCGTCCGCGGAGTGCCCTTTGTCGGATAGTTCAACCACTGGGCGGGCGCCAGCGTGCAACCACTCACGACAATGGCCGAGATCAGCAATGTTTTGCGCATGCCTTGCCTCTCAGGAATTATAACGGTTGATACACTGGATCGAAAATGAGACCTCCGATTTTAGCCTTGGCTTTGCTTCCTGCTTCCCTCCTTGCACAGCAGTGTGTGACGCGCACCGCGATAACCGATATCACCGCGAGCCCGGCGTGGAACGGCTGGGGTCCGGACGGGTCGAATGCGCGTTTCCAGCCGGCGGCAGCCGCTCAGATTCCCGCAGATCAGGTACCGAAGCTCAAGGTCAAATGGGCATTCGGATTTCCCGGCGTGAAGGCCGTTATGGGAGCGCCGGTGGTCGCGGGCGGACGCGTATTTCTGGGCGTGGACACGGGCGATGTGTATTCGTTGGATGCGGCCACAGGCTGCGTCGAGTGGACGTTCAAGGCGGATGGCTCGGTCCGTAGCGCGATTACGGTCGAGCGAGACTCCGGGCGTTACCTGGCGTTTTTCGGCGATCTGAAAGCGAATGCGTATGCAATCGATGCGTCGACCGGAGAGATGGTCTGGAAAGCGCACGTTGACGAGCATCCGCGCGCGCTGATCACGGCCGCTCCAAAGGTGTTTGAAGGACGCGTGTACGTGCCCGTTGCATCGGGCGAGGAAGGCGCGGGAGTGAATCCGAATTACGGGTGCTGCACCTTCCGCGGCAGCGTGGTTGCGCTGGATGCGGCAACCGGAAAACAGATTTGGAAGACCTTCACCATCCCGGAGGAGCCGAAGCAGGCCGGGAAGAATTCCAACGGAGTCGCACGCTGGGCGCCCGCCGGCGGGGGTGTTTGGAATTCGCCCACCATTGACGCGAAGCGGCGCGTCCTCTACATCGGCACCGGTGACGCGTACACGGAGCCGGCGGCCAAGACCACCGATTCGATCCTTGCGATCGACTTGACCACGGGAAAAATCGTTTGGTCCGTGCAGGACACCGAAAACGACGCCTGGTTGGTCGGCTGCAACGGCGCGAAGCCGCCGGAAAATTGCCCGAAAGGCCTCGGCCCCGATCACGATTTCGGATCGTCGCCGATGCTGAAGACGCTTGCGAATGGCCGAACCATCCTGGTGGCCGGGCAAAAGAGCGGCAACGTGTGGGCGCACGATCCCGACAACAAAGGCGCGGTGCTGTGGCGAACTGCGTTAGTGAATGACACCACCCAGTTCGGCGGAAAGATCGTGTGGGGTGGCGCGGCGGACGACCAAAACGCGTATTTCGGCCTCGGCCCCGGCGGCATCGGAGCCGTTCAGCTTCGCGATGGCGAG
The DNA here is from genome assembly GCA_019261985.1 of Bryobacterales bacterium. GTDB lineage: Bacteria > Acidobacteriota > Terriglobia > Bryobacterales > Bryobacteraceae > Palsa-187. The sequence continues at coordinate 61,370 of JAFAQY010000075.1, forward strand.
CGCAAGTGGTTCACCCCGTTGCAACCGGCTCCGGCCGTCGCGACTCATACGGGTCAGGAGGGCGCTCTTTCCGCGATTCCGGGCGTGGTCTTCTCCGGCGGCTTCGACGGCGTGCTGCGCGCATTGGCCAACGACACCGGGCGCGTGATCTGGGAATACAACACGGTTCAGGAATACCAAACTGTGAACAGCGTACCCGCGAAAGGCGGCTCGATCAGCGTATCCGGCCCAACCGTGGCGGGAGGCATGCTGTTCGTGGGCTCGGGATATGTTGGCGTGAAGAACGGAATGCCGGGCAACGTGCTACTGGCATTTTCGGCTAAGTAGCGGCTAAGCCGCCGTTTCCACCTCTACGTATTCGATCTGCGTGACCGGCTCAGGTATCGGTTCGCCGTTGAGCGCCAAGCCTTCTAGGTGGAACGGAATTGCCTCCCGAATGAGTTGCTCGGTTTCCTCGTAGGTATCTCCTGCAGCGATACAACCTGGGAGATCGGGAACGTGAGCGCCGTAGCCGTCTTCCGTTTTTTCAATGACCACCGCGTATCGCTTCATTAGAGATCCTTTCGCATTAAATACTACTGATCATATCGTGCGATCGATCCTTTCCCGGCTTACCGGTGATCATTATTTTCGTTGACTTCGAAGAACACGTCAGCCGGGTTCTGCTGAAACTGTTCGAACTGGCTCCGCACCGGCTGATTGTGCGGGAAAATGTCACCATCGAACAGGGCAACCTCGATTAGCGGGCAAGCCCCACTACAATGGAAGTACATGAAGGCGCGCGTCTATGTCTCCTTTAAACCGACAGTGCTCGACCCGCAGGGGCAGACGATTCAGCACGCGTTGAACGGGCTTGGACACAAGCTGATCGCCGGGGTGCGGCAGGGGAAATTTTTCGAAATCGACCTGGCTCCCGGAACGGCAAAGGAACAAGCCGTGCAAGAGATGGAACAGATCGCCCGGGATGTATTGGCGAACCCGGTGATGGAAGATTTTCAAGTGGAGTTTATAGACTAATGTGCGGAATTGTGGGATACATTGGACCTCGTCCGGCCGTTCCGATCATTTTGGACGGCCTGAAACGCCTGGAATACCGCGGTTACGACTCGGCCGGGCTTGCCGTTCTCGAAAAAAGCAACGGTTTGGGCGTGCGCAGAGCGCAGGGAAAGCTGCGCAATCTGGAAGATGCGCTACGCCTGAATCCGGTCGACGGCCCGTATGGAATCGGCCACACTCGCTGGGCCACCCACGGCCGCCCCACGGAAGAAAATGCACACCCGCATAAAGACTGCCACGGCGACATCGTCGTGGTGCACAACGGCATTGTTGAAAACTACCTCGCCCTGAAGCACCAGTTGCTCGAAGAGGGGCACAAGTTCGTGACCGAGACCGACACGGAGATCATCGCGCATTTGGTGGAGAAATACTACGAGGGGAACCTGGAAAATGCGGTGCGCGATGCCGTCCGGCAGCTCTCGGGCGTTTTCGCCCTCAGCGTAATTTCCCGCAAAGACCCGAACAAGATTGTCGCGGCGCGGTCCGGCCCGCCGGTGGTCATCGGTTTGGGGGACGGCGAGTACTTCGTCGCCTCCGACGTGCCCGCGATCCTCAGCCATACCCGCGACATGTTTTTCCTCGCCGATGGCGATATCGCGGTGCTGACGAAAGACGGCGTGCATCTTACGGACTTCAACGGGAGGGCCGTCAAACGGCAGGTCTCGCATATTCTGTGGGATCCGATCATGGCCGAAAAGGGCGGCTATAAGCACTTCATGCTCAAGGAAATTTTTGAGCAGCCGCGCGCCGTCCGCGATACGACTTTGGGCCGCGTCGGCCAGGAGTCCGGGCGCGTTTTCCTGGACGAAATGGATATCAGCCCGCGCGAGTTCAAGGAATTTCGCCAGGTGCGCATCGTCGCCTGCGGCACAAGCTGGCACGCCGCCACCGCGGGAAAATTCATGATCGAGCGGCTGGCTCGAATTCCGTGCGAGGTCGATTATGGCAGCGAATTCCGTTATCGCGATCCGCTGGTCGGCCGCGACACTCTGACGATTGTGATTTCGCAATCCGGCGAAACCGCCGATACGCTCGCCGCGCAGCGCGAGGCGAAACACCGGGGATCGAAGACGCTTGCGATCTGTAATGTCGTGGGGTCGATGATCACGCGCGAAGCTGCGGGGACCCTGATCACCCACGCCGGTCCCGAAATCGGCGTTGCTTCGACGAAAGCTTTTACGGGGCAGTTGACGGCCCTTTTCCTGGTGGCCATGTATCTCGGGCAGGTTCGGGAAATCCTCAGCCAGCAAGCCTCGCTCACACTCGTTCAAAAGCTTTTACACGTTCCCAGTCTGCTCGAAGATATCCTACGGCACGATGCGATCTATGAGGATCTCGCTAAGACGCTTTCCCGCGCGTCGGATTTCCTTTACCTCGGGCGCGGCATCCACTTCCCCATCGCCCTTGAAGGCGCGTTGAAGCTGAAAGAAATCTCTTACATTCACGCCGAGGGCTACCCGGCCGGCGAAATGAAACATGGCCCCAACGCGCTAATCGACGACAAGCTGCCTACCGTCGTCATCGCCACGCGCGATCCCGAAGACGAGCAGAGCCGGATTATCTATGAAAAGACCCTCTCGAATATTCAGGAAGTAAAAGCCCGCGAAGGAATCGTGGTCGCGGTGGCCTGCGAAGGCGACGACGAGGTGGCGAAAATGGCGGATCACGTAATCCGCATCGGAACCACCCACGACTTGCTATTGCCTATTCTCGAAGTGGTGCCGCTGCAGTTGCTTGCTTACCACATCGCAGTGCGGCGCGGATGCGATGTGGATCAACCGCGCAATCTGGCGAAGAGCGTAACCGTCGAGTAACAGCTAGCGCATTCGTCCAGGCAACACCTCGGACAAGTGTGGGGCGGTACGATAACAAGCATCCGTATGTCATTCAGGCCGTGGGCCAACCGCTCGGGCACGATGATGAACCTGTTCCAGGTGGCGCGTGAAGTTGCCAAGCGTACTGAGCTCTTCGGTCGTCTTTAGAGCACAGTTTCCTGGAGGGCGCCGGATCGGCTGGTTTTGAGAGAGAGCGACCAGTCTTTAAGCAGCCACCAGCCGCGTAGAAACACGCATTCTGCCTGATAATCATTTAAATAGAGCCGGATCAGGCGCCGTTCGAACATTCGTTCCAGGCAGGGCGTATATTCGACGTGCCACGCGCCTCAGCAGCCGGGGTTGTGCGTTTCGGAGAAACGCATGGATGTAAAGACCACTTACCAAGCTCCGAGGGTAGGCCCAAGCAGGCTCATCCGAGAAGGTGAACGAACCCACGCAAGGCGATTGCTTTACTTCTCCGCTGACGGGTTTTCGGGTGCATTCCCGCTTTTTTATCGGGGTTCCAGTTCAGCTAATTGGGCAGACCACGATCATGGAATCGCGATTCCGAATGGTTATGCAGCGCATATTCCACTTGCACGTCCTCGAAGATGCCGAACTGCAACACATGGACACGATCATTGCCTGTCTGCATTTGCTTCGCGATCCCCTGTCCCGGAGGCGCTGATCGTAGTCACCTCGCACCGCCAGCCGCCTCCTAATTTGGGCAGGGTCAATGCCGATCAACCAGGAGAAGAGGTATGGGCACAAGAGGCCGAACGCTGGGACAGAAAGCCGTGCACGAGCTGAAGGAATTTTTCTTCATCGCGCTTTATCTGTGGGTGTTCTTCGGGATGTTCGTACTGTACAAGTCGATTATCCTGGCCGAACAGGGCAAACATCAAGTCGATCTTGTTGCGCACGGCGTAGCGCTCGTCAACGCTTTGGCGCTTGGCAAGATCATGCTCGTCGGCAAGGCAATCCCGCTGGGCAGGCGCGTCGACCAGGCGCCCCTCTTTTACCCCATTCTCTTAAAGTCTGGGTTCTTCGCTGTCGTGCTGCTGTGTTTCAAAATTCTCGAAGACGCCATCATGGGCTATTTTCGGGGGAAATCTCTCTCCGATAGCTTGTCCGATTTGGGCGGCGGTGGAATTGAAGCTATTCTGATCTTGACTGTGATTCTTTTCGTGATCCTGATTCCGGTAACTGCTGTAGGTGAGCTGGGAAGAGTTCTTGGTGAGCGGGAGCTGGTTGACCTTTTTCTCCGCCCACGCGACTCCTCAAAACCAATCGGCCCGCAACCGGTGTAATGGCGGCTTTCCTGCATTCTTTTTAGAATCTCTCACTCGGCTGGCACGATCTGGTTCCGCATGCATTCTCCCGCTTGCGTGGCGAGTCATTCAACACCTTTGGAGGCCGAGGCGATAGGTGGAACTCAGGAGCTATACGTCCGCCCGCGAGTTGTGCCTTCTACATCTATTTCGTGGGAGTAGACTAGCTCGACTGCTTCCGTTTCCGCGCAGCCGACCGCGCCTGCCGCGATAGCGCAGCATGCGAGGCAGCCGACCTGCCTTCCTGCTTCAACGCTCCTCTGACCGCGCGCGAACGTTTGGGCGATGTTTTCCGGCGCGACGAGCTCTGCCCCTTCGCCATATCGCGAGCCGCTTGCTGGCGCGTTTTTTCCGAAGCCTTGCCCTTCTTGGGTGGCGCTAATTCCACTCCCGCGCGCCTCGCCTTTGATAATCCGATCGCGATCGCTTGCTTCGTGTTGCGCGCGCCGTGCTTACCCTCACGGATGTGCTCCATCTCTTCCCGGACAAATTCTCCCGCTTGCGTCGAAGGCGCTTTGCCTTCCTTTGCATCCTTGCGGGCTCGTTCCAGCGTCTTCTTCTCGGGCATCTTGTCCCTCCTTTCAGGCCGCCCTCAGCGCCGGCGGCTCATGCAAATCCAGCTTCATCGCCAGGAAATCCATCAGATCCTTCAACGACACGATAGCCACCAGCCGGCCGTCTTCGACGACCATCAATCTGTTCGTGTGCGACCGCTGCATCAGCCGTAGCGCGTCGGCGGAGTCTGTTTCCGGAGTGATCGTATTTTCAGGCGTGCAGGGTTTTACGATCTCGGCCACCGTGTGCGTCTGCCACTGTTCGCGCGGAACGGTCTTGACCTGTTCCGCGCTGACGCAGCCCTTCAAGCGCTCCGAATCCTCCAGCACCGGAAACATGCGATGGTGATACCGGTACATGTGTCCCTTAACCAGCTCCTCGATCGAAATCCCGGGCGGCACGGTTCGGAGATCGGTGTTCATGAACCGGCTGACTGGCTCCCCGTGCAGGGCCGAATTGACCAGCACCTGCTCGTAAGAAGCCTTCGCGACGGAACGCAGGAACATGCCGATCAAAAACCACCAAATCGCGCTTGCGACGGCGCCGAACAGCAACTGCAGCGCGGCGTATACGATCAGCGCGATCGCGAAGCCGTTGCTTATCTTCGCCGCGGTTTGCGTGGCGCGGCGCAGATCGCCGGTGTAATTCCACAAAATCGACCGGAGCACTCGTCCGCCATCCAGCGGAAACGCCGGGATCATGTTAAATGCGGCCAAAATCCAGTTGATGCGCGCAAGGTACGCCAATACGCCAACCAACTCTACCGGCGCGCGCCCGCGAATGCTGTGTACGATTGCGTAGAACAGGAATCCCAGGATGACGCTCGCGATCGGTCCGGCGATCGCCATAAGAAATTCCGACTTTGCGGTTGGCGGTTCTTCATCCATCTCGGCAACGCCCCCGAAAACGAACAGCGTAATGCCGCGCATGGGAATACCGTAGCGTTTGGCCACAACCGAATGGCACAACTCATGCGCCACGATGGATCCGAATAAAAGCAGCGACCCGGCGGCGCCCATCCACCAATACGTTCCGCGCGCCAGCCCGGGATAGTAAAAAGGAAAGACACCGACGGCCAATGTCCATGTAATGAGGACGGCGAGGATCAACCAGCTTGCGTCTAACCGGACTTCGAACCCGAGCAGTTTGAAGAGAGTGAAGCGCCGTCCAAACATATTTCCACCTGTCTGGAAGAACACGTGCCTGTTGCGACCGTTACCTGAAACAACGGTACGCTTTCATTCATCATCCAAGCAGGATAAAATCCGACTGAGGAGTTTTTTTTATGTGCGATTACTCTCTCGCTGCCATGGAAACGCGCCTTGCGGTTGAAGGCGAAGAATTGACCGTTTTCCGTTTCCCCTCCGGCTCGCTGGGCTTGACCTCGCCTGCCGAGCTGGAACGGTGCAAACCAGAGCTTCGCGGTTGGAGGTCCTGGTTTAATCCGCGGCAGACTCCCTGTGCAGTCTGCATTCCTCCGGGCGCGCAACTCGTCCTGATGGACATACCGAAGCGTCTGCAACAGCAGTACGGCGTAGGTCCATCCGAGCCCGTGACTTTCATTCAAACCAGTGCAACCCCCGGGCGTCATCGCGATGGCGTGCGCTTCCGAAATAACCAGGAGATTCTGCTGCAATACCTGGCGGAAGGCCAACGCGCGATTGTAGTTTCGACGGGTTGCTCCGAAGAATTCACCGCCTCGCCGCGGGAAGCACTCGAAGAGATACTCAGCGCGCGCTAAAAAAGTGGGGCAGGCTTTAGCCTGCGGCGAACTTCAGTCCGCCCGAGTGGCGTCTATTACCGGGGCGTTACCGCGCGGCGTACTCTTAGTGTACGTATTCCGCGTTTGACGTGAACGAAGTCATCCGGGGTGCAGAGACCTTGAGTATTGGCCGGAGTCGTTTGCTCCGACATTGGCGATGAGAGAATCCGCAACGTGAGTCTCCTTGCGCCCGCGATAGCGAAATGAACGTGCCATAGGTCCTCCAGGCCCGGCGAGTTGGTGAACATTCACCGACCCGCCGGGTCGCCTCGTTTGCGCGACCGTTGTTCATAACCACGATTGCGGCGCCCGCGCGCAAATCGCCTTCGGCGATTCATTGCTGCGGTGCGTGCTCGAGAGCTTGTCACGCCGTTCGCCGAAATCGCGGAACCGGAACCTTGCCGAACTGAATCAGCACGGCGGAGAATTGACGGCTTGCATATACGTCTCGTCCGGCAGCGGCGGGTAAGCCGCCCTCTACCGCACCACGTAGGTCTTGGTGTGCTTATTCCGCGTGTTAAGCACCGTAAACGAGCCATCCGCGGACGCAGAGACCTTGATGTATTGGCCGGAGTCGTTTTCTTCGACATTGGCGATGAGAGAATCCGCGACGTTGGTTTCTTTTCCGCCCGCGATAGCGAAATGAAGCTGCCATAGGTCCTCCAGGCCCGGCGAGCTGGTGAGCGTTCTCCAGCCCGCTGCGTCGCCTCCTTTGCGCGGGCCGTTGTTCATGATTGCGACGCGCGGCGCCAGCGCCCAAATCGCCTTGGGCGATTCGCCGCCGTGGTGCGTGCTCAAGAATAAATCGAGCTTGCCCACGCGGTTCTCCGGACAAAGCAGCGCGAGCTCTTTGTTCCAGGTGATATCGCCGAAATCGCCGAACCGAAACTTGCCGAATTGAATCAGTACGCCCGCGGATTGAGAGTTCTCGGTCGCCTCAAGGCTGTCGTCCGCCGGTCGGGGAACGAGTCCGGCGCAGTTTGGGTTCGCCTCGCCCTTGCGCTCGATCGTTTTTCCGGCGGCAGTGACGACCGTGACCTCGATACTCTTCACCGCTATGCTGTCGCCGGGAACGACGACGCGATGCTCCGCCTTCGCAATCGCGGCCGCATACGCGTCCGGGTACTTGCCGCCATCCTCGATACTTCCGCCGTGATCGAGGAACACCGATACCGGAAGCCGTTGCAGCAGATTCGGTACACCGCCGACGTGGTCGGAGTGAAAATGCGTGATCAACAGGTAATCGATCCGCTTCACGCCCGCGGCCTTCGCCGCTTTTGCGATCCGGTCGGCATCGCGACCGCCGAAACCGGTGTAGCCCGCGTCAATCAGCAAACTTTGGCCGCTCGGCGAAACCACGAGCGTGGATTGCCCTCCTTCTACGTCGATGAAATAAATGTCCAGGGTCTTGGCGGCGAAGGCGGACGGGAGCGCGAATAAGGCGGCAAGAAAAGCGAGGCGTCGCATCTGCCTATACTATCCCGCGGAGGCGCGATGAGATGAGGCAACGCGTCATCCCCATCCGCCGGAACTTCCGTGCGTGCCAGAATCAAGTTGTGCGAGCGGTTTCCCGAGTGCGCAGTCACTCAAGAAAGTGAGAGTATATGCCAACTGGGACCACTTCAGAACCCCGCGGCGCGGCGCGTGCCGTGTCCGACTTTAATCGCGAAGTCGAGGAGCGCTTCATCCGCTACGCTCTCATCGACACGCAGAGCGATGAAAAATCCACTACGTCGCCGAGCACCGAAAAGCAATACCACCTCCTCCGGCTGCTTACGGACGAACTGAGGTCTATTGGCGCCCGCGACGTGACGCTGACGAAATACGGCGCAGTACTGGGGACGATTCCAGGGACCGCAAATGCGGACGGGCCCACCGTCGCGCTTCTCGCGCACGTCGATACAACGCCGCAGTTCAACGGCTCCAACGTTAAACCGATTGTCCACCGCAGCTATGCCGGCGGCGATATCGTCCTTCCCGATGATCCGTCGGTCGTGCTATCGCCGTCGCAGTCTCCCTATCTTGCGTCGAAAACAGGCGACGACATTATCACCGCAAGCGGGACCACGCTCCTTGGGGCAGACGACAAGGCCGGTGTCGCCATCGTGATGACGGTGGCGCGGTATTTGCTCCAAAACCCGCATCTGCCGCACGGTCCCGTACGGATCTGTTTCACACCCGACGAGGAAATCGGTCGCGGTGTGCATCGCGATCTGCCGGACGACCTCAGAACCGATGTCGCTTACACGCTAGACGGAGCGGAGCTGGGCGAGATCGTGTACGAGACGTTTTCAGCGGACAAAGCGCACGTGCGCGTGCAGGGTGTTTCGATCCACCCTGGCCAAGCCAAGGACAAAATGGTGAATGCGCTTCACCTGGCTGCGAAGATCGTGGACACGCTGCCTCATATCAGACTCACCCCTGAAACCACCGCGGGCCGGGAGGGCTTTATCCATATCTACGAGATGAGCGGGAACGCGGCTTCCGCGGATCTGCACTTCATCTTGCGCGACTTTGAATTGGACGAGCTGCGCCGGCATGGAGAACTGTTGCAGCAGGTCTGCGCCGCGATACAAGCCGCCGAACCCCGGGCGCGGATTACGTGCACCATCACCAGTCAGTACCGCAATATGCGCTACTGGCTGGAGAAGGACATGCGACCAGTCGAACTGGCTCGGGAAGCTTGCCGGCGGCTCGGCATCCAGCCCATCTCAAAGCCGACCCGCGGAGGCACGGACGGCTCGCGGCTCACGGAGCAGGGGGTCCCGACGCCCAATCTGTTCACGGGCATGCAGAACATCCACGGCCCGCGCGAGTGGGTTAGCGTGCAGGATATGGCGCGTGCCGCCGAGATGTGCGTCGAATTGTTGCAATTGTGGAGCGTCTCGACGCGGGCGCCTGCTGCACAGCGCGACGGCAGCGCACAACTTAAGGCTGAAGCGGAACTGGTCGATTGGGCTGGTTGAACACCACGATTGTGCGACGGGCTTTGCTTGCCTTGGGGGGCCTCCATCACGCTCCGACCAGCGCGATTGACAATCGCGCGCGGGATTGGCATCCCGCCCCACGAATGAGGCATTGTAGACTCAAGCATGCCCGTGGCGCTGCGGGAACTGCTCGAGAACACATTATTAATCGTCGCGGCGCTTTTTCCGATTGTGGATCCCATCGGAAACACACCTATCTTCCTTGCATTGACGCGCGGTTTATCGAGCCAAGGACGGTCGTCGCTGGCGCGCTTGATCGCACTGAACAGCTTGATTTTGATTCTCGCATCCGTTTTTATCGGGACATACATTTTGAATTTCTTCGGGATTTCGCTTCCGGCCGTGCAGGTCGGCGGCGGCTTGGTCTTAATTTCAACCGGCTGGGCGCTGCTGCGGCGGCCGGACGAAGCTCACAGCGAAGAAAGCGACGCGCGGCGCGATTGGCATGAGGACACTCTGCAGCACCAAGCCTTTTATCCGCTGACACTGCCGCTGACGGTTGGTCCGGGTGCGATTTCGGTGGCGATTACGCTCGGCGCGAACCGGCCCGGCGGAGGGCGGCAGTGGCCGCTAATCGCGGGAATGCTGATTGGGTCGGCGCTGATCGGCTTGTCGATCTATTTGAGCTATCGATATGCCGAAGGCATCGCGCGCGTGCTGGGCGAATCGGCGATGAACGTGATTATTCGGTTATCGTCATTCATCCTGGTCTGCATCGGCGTGCAGATTCTGTGGAATGGGCTGAGCGCGTTGTTGAAGACGGTGGTGACGTGAGCTCGACCGGGCGGCCTGCATCAAGCGTTTTCGGCGAGCGAGGCTTTCACGAGTTCATCGATCGATTGGAGGTCGCGCCTCAAGGAGGCTAGTTCGTCGCTCAGGAACTTGCGCGTGCCCGGGTTGCGCGAAGACTGTTCGATTAGCCTCACGAGAAGGGCCGCGCGATTCCGAAGCGTCCGGATGGCGACTGCCAAACCGGTCTCAAACCGCGCGGTCCTGCGAACCAGCAGCTCCAGAGCGGGGCCGATATCCGCCAGATTCAAACAAAAAGTCACCGGCAGTCCTTCCATGGCATTGGCGGGCATAGCCGGGTACTCCGCTTCCCGGGGGTCCTGCACCATGGTCAAGCCACCTGCTTCGTGCACGGCACGGAGTCCGTCGGTTCCATCTCTGAGAAGTCCTGTCAAAATCAGGCCGAGCACATGCGCGCCGTAACATTGTGCGGCCGATGTGAAGAGGCGGTTGATTGTAGTCGCGGGCCAGTCCGGAATGTCCTGCTCTACCGTGATCATCCCGCCACTGAAAATCGCGGGCCTGCCCGGCGGAGGAATGAAAATGAACCCCTGCTCCAAAGGTTCCTGATCTTCGACCGCGATGATCGGAAGGCGGCTGAACCGCTCCAGCGATTCTTTGAGACTATGAGGACTCTCCAGCGGCATGTGCTGAAGGATCACGATTGCCGCGGGCATATCGGTGGACAAGTCCTTGACGATTCCCCTAAGCGCCCGGTGGCCGCCCGCCGAGGCGCCGATGACGATCAGGTTCGCGATGTCGGCCGGGTTCGCCTGTCCCTCGCGCCGGAGTCGTTCTCCGGATGTCATTGTGGGTTTCGCAAGTGCAATTTCTCTTATGCTCTCAGTGTACGCGCGCGATGCGGCTTCCTAGTTCTCGTTCCGTCCCAACCCGCCTTGTCGCTCAAAACAGCATTTTCCAATCGAAGAATGAGCATGAAATGGGATTCCGTTTCCAATGCAAGATGAGCATGAAAATCGGGAAGGAGGCCGCGTAGCGGCCGACGTCCTTTCTTGGTTTTTGGTTTTGAATAGAGAGATCTCGTAATCGTCGTC
>JAFAQY010000048.1 GCA_019261985.1 Bryobacterales bacterium
CGAACTCGATAACGTCCCTACGCACGTGGTCGCCATGCCCCTCCGAGACGGCGCAACCCTGTTGGGCATATTGGCCGTCTTCCACGATTCGAGCTACATCGATTACCAAACCATGGCGCTGTGGAGGCGGGCGCTGATCGGCGTCGCGATACAAACCGCGTTAATTGCCGGCATTACGCTATTAACGATTCGTCTGGGATTGGCTCGGCCTCTGTACCGCATGACCCAATGGCTGCGCGAGCAGCGCATCGGCGCCCCCGATGGTTCACCGGCGAGCGTGGATGTTCCACCCGAGCGCGACTTAGGTGAATTCGAGCCGCTCAGCAGGGAGGTTACGCGCCTCGCTTCGAGCCTGGCAGCCGCGCGTGCTGCCGCGGCTGAGGAAGCGCGACTGCGCGAATCCGCTGAATCCAACTGGACCTCGGAGCGCCTGCGCGTGTTTATAAAAAGCCGGTTAAACGGCGACCGCCTGTTCGTGGTCTCAAACCGCGAGCCTTACGAGCATATAAGAACATCCAAGGGAGTCGAATGCGTAGTGCCAGCGAGCGGATTGGTGACCGCCCTCGAACCTGTGCTCCGCGCTTGCGACGGCACGTGGATCGCGCAAGCCACCGGCGCGGCCGACCGCGAAACGGCGGATGACGCGGGGAGACTCCGGGTTCCTCCGGACCATCCGCAGTACACGCTTCGGCGCGTGTGGCTGACGCCTGAGGAAGAGAAAGGATTCTACCTCGGATTCGCAAACGAGGGGCTCTGGCCGCTTTGTCACGTAGCCCACACTCGCCCGCAATTTCGAGTGGAAGATTGGGAGCACTACCGCACTGTAAACCAGAAATTTGCAGCTGCCTTGCTCGAAGAAATCGCGGACGAAGAAGACCCCGTGGTGCTGGTCCAGGACTATCACTTCGCGCTGCTGCCGCGATTAATCAAGGACCGCCGCCGGGACGCGCGTGTGGCAATCTTTTGGCACATCCCCTGGCCCAACCCCGAAGCCTTCGCTATATGTCCCTGGCAACGCGAGCTTTTGAACGGCTTATCGGGCGCGGATCTTATCGGATTCCATATACAGGCGCACTGCAACAATTTCCTGGAAACCGTGGACAGCACCCTGGAATCGCGCATCGACTGGGCCCGCTTTGCGATCAGCCGCGGCGGCCACTCGACGTTCGTCCGTCCCATTCCTATTAGTGTCGGTTTGGAAAACCAGGAGATCACGAACGCCGAACCGGTCCATCTGGAGCGGGCGGAACTGCTGAAAAAACTCGGGGTCCACGCTTCCTTCCTGGGCATTGGCGTGGATCGGATCGATTACACCAAAGGGATTCCGGAACGCTTCCGCGGTATCGAGCGTTTTCTGGAATTGAGCCCATCCTATAGGGGCGAGTTTACGTTCGTCCAAATCGGGTCTCCCAGCCGCACTCAAATCGCTCGTTACCACAACCTGATGGATGAGGTGATCGAGGAAGCCGAGCGCATCAACAAAAGATTTCAGACCAGCGACTGGAAACCGATTATTCTCCTGACTCGTCAGCATAGCCATGAGGAGATTCTGCCCTATTACCGAACGGCCGATGTCTGCCTTGTAACTTCGCTCCACGACGGAATGAATCTGGTGGCGAAGGAATTTGTCGCCGCCCGCCGCGATGATCAGGGCGTGCTCGTTTTGAGCCGCTTCACCGGCGCGAGCCACGAATTGCTCGACGCCCTGATCGTGAATCCGTATGATACGGAAGAATTGGCGCAATCGATTCATCGCGCGCTGGAGATGTCCGGCGAAGAACGGCGTATGCGCATGCAAAGAATGCGCGTAATCGTTCGGGAGCGCAACATCTACCGTTGGGCGGGCGGCCTGATTGGGGAGCTGTGTGAAATCCGGCCCGCTGCGGCTGCTTTACGCCCCACGCTGGTGCGAAGCGCGACAGGGCAGCCTGCCGGTCTACGGCGGGTCGCCAACCCGCCTTCGTGAAACACTAAGGCACTCTCAACAGTCAAAGTGGGGAAGGCTCCAGCGCGGCGGCGATTTAGGCCGCAAATTTAAAGGAATATGATCACCGCCGAACAACCATTTCAATTTGTAACGGCCGCATACCTGACTCGTGTCGAGAACCAGAAGGCGAACACGCTCCTTAACCTTATCGAGGGTCTTGAGCACACCAGCGATGACGCCATCTTCTTCCACACCTTCCAAAGCCTCGGGCGTTATCACTTTTTGACGGAAGGCTTCTCGAACGATTTCGCCCAGTGGGCCTTGGCCGGCCTGAATCAGCCGGTCCTCGCCGAACGGCTGGCGAGTGTAGATGTTCGCGACTACACTTCGCTGACCGACTTGCGCCACGACCTGCGGCAGATGGTCGCGGATTTCTCCGCAACCAATTCCAAAGCGTCCGAACAGTGGGCTTTCGAGCCCTTCTACTTTTTACGCGCGGTTGAAGTTACCCGCCCGTTACCCTGGGAAGCCCGCACGCTCGCTGGTTTCCGCGCGGGTCTGGAGCGCTTGAGCCACTCGTCGTTCTACTATCACTTCATCGCGTCGCGACTGCGCCTGCAGCTCCGCACGAACGATTTTTCCAACTGGTTCGCGAGCGCCTTGGGATTGGAAGACCTTGCGCGCCGCGCGGACCGCATCGACGTTTACACAAATACGCTGGACACAGCGCGGCAGGAATTGATCGACATGGTGGATCGGGAGATGGAGAGATGACGAGCGTTCAAGAGGTCCCCGCCGAAACTGAAGTCTATTTACTGGACAACTATTTGCCCGTGGTGGGCGCCGCGGAAATCGATGAGCTCCGCGCGCTCGCGCAGCCCCTGGAGGGCTCCCCCGTCGAAATGGTGAACTCCACCGCCGTCGGCGGCGGTGTCGCCGAGATCCTGACCCGCTTACTTCCGCTGTTCCGCCAACTGGGCGTGGATGCGCACTGGCGCGTGATGGAAGGGGACTTGCCGTTCTTTGAAGTAACAAAGTCTTTCCACAACGCACTTCATGGCGAGCATTTCCAGCCCGTACCCAAGGATTTCGAGATTTTCCGGGAATACAACCGCCGCAATCTGGATCTGGTCCCAGCCGATGCCCGCTTCGTTGTAATCCACGATCCGCAGCCCGCTGCGCTGATCGAGGCGCGGCGGAATCACCGTAAGAACCACTGGATTTGGCGCTGTCATATCGATCTATCGCGTCCGGACTCCGCGGTCTGGAGCTTCCTCCAGACGTACATTAACCAGTACGATGCCTCGATATTCTCCTCCCCGGAGTATGCCCGGCAGTTGCCGATCCCGCAGTACCTTTTCTATCCCTCGATAGACCCCCTATCGGAAAAGAACCGCGACCTCGAGCCGGAATATATCGAGAGCGTGCTTGAGAACTTCGGCATCGACAGCCGCCGCCCGATCCTGACGCAGATTTCGCGCTTCGACCGGCTGAAGGATCCACTGGGTGTTATCAAAGCGTATAAGTTGGTGAAGCGTTACCATGATTGCCAGTTGGTTCTGGCCGGCGGCGGGGCGACCGACGACCCCGAGGGGGCCCAGGTTCTTGCGGAGGTCCGCGATGCGGCCGGAAACGACCCAGACCTCCACGTGATCGAGCTGCCGGTATCCGCTCCGCTGGAGGTCAACGCGCTCCAGCGGGCTTCCACCGTCATCATTCAAAAGAGCCTGCGCGAAGGCTTCGGCCTGACCGTCGCAGAGGGCCTGTGGAAGAAAAAGCCGGTGGTGGCTTCGGCCGTGGGAGGAATCCCGCTGCAGGTGATCCATAAGCACACCGGTCTTCTGACGCATTCCATTGAGGGCACTGCGTATCAGATTCGATTTCTGCTCTCACACCCGGAGATCGCAACGCGCCTGGGGGAGCAGGGTCACGAGCATGTCCGCGAGAATTTTTTAATCACTGGGAATATTAAGAGATATTTAACGTTGTTTTTGTACCTTTTCAATTCCTAGCTAGGGCTTAACCGCTCAGGCGGGCTGAAGCCCAATGCCCGTTTAGTTTTTGGGCCGTACTTAAAATAGAACCTTCCTATAGATTCGCCCGTGCAGCCATCTACGGGTTCGCCATGGTCATCTGGCTGATGATCTGCCAGCGATTAAATGGTAAGAGGTACCGGAGCATGCGGTAGACCAGGCGCGCCAGGTGGTGTGCCACCGCCGTGATCGCTTTGGGAGCACCGAGTTGGCTCCGTAGCCGTTTGAATTTGGGCGCCCAAATAAGTCTTGTTTCGCCACAACGGGGCGGCGGCCATACGGACAGGCGTAGCCACCCGATTGTTTACGCCGCCAGCTGCCGCGATGATAGGCTTTGCGGGCGCCACGGCTTAAGCTGCGAGCCGACGCTTCGACCAGACTAGCCCCGAGTTTCTGCTCGCAGCGACGTCCCATCCGGGTCGTCCGACGCTCTCCAGAAACCCACCGATGAAGTTGTTATTTCTCTTGGATCGGGCAGTTCGCGGGTTTCTGATACTTGTGACGGCTCGCCCCGAGTCGTCCCCGCTGCAGCCTGCCCCACAGCGCGCTATGCGCCAACTTCTGGAATTAAGCGCTAGCTCAGCGATTTGCCGAAACACAAGCTGGTTTCAGGCGAGGCGAGGTATTCGCCAAACAGAGGAATCCGCTCGTACGCCATCGCCTCATACATTTTGATGGCGCGAGTGAGCCGAGTTCCCGTTTCCAGGACAACTCTCGTTACGCCGAGGATTCGGGCTTCGCGTTCCAGCGCTTCGACCAGTGCCCGTCCGATGCCTCGGCCGCGAACGGAAGGATCCACGTACATTCGTTTCAGTTCGGCCGTCGCCGGGTCCAACCGCCTCACCGCGCCACAGCCCACCGCAAGATCGTCGCCATAGGCGATCAAGAACACCCCTTCCCCCTCTGCGACCTGCTCGCCGTTGAGCGAAAAATGGTTCGCGCCCGGTTCTGGGAACGCAGCGCTTAACTCCGTGTTGAGCGCGGTGATCAGCCGGAGAGCGTCGGGCGATGTCAACGCGCTGCGGCGAATCTGTATGGTCGACATCCTTCAACTTTAATACGGAGGAGATTTCGCGGCTGCTTGCAGGAGGGCGTCCGGCCCACTTGGCCGCTGATATGCTGTCTATTTGTTTTCCGCTTGGCACAATCTTAAACAAAAATGTTTCGCTGGCGCGCTCGCGATTGTGGCGTTGGCGGGCGGGTGCGGCGAAACAAAAGTCCCGGTCGTTGTCGGATCGGAAAACACGCCTGAGCAGATTGTGGTCGGAGAAATCGTGGCTGAGCAAATCGAGAACAGACTGGGACAGAAGGTGCAGCGGCGGCTCGGATTCGGCGGCGAATCGATTTTATATCAGGGTCTTTTGGCCGGAGATATAACGGTTTATCCGGATTATGCCGCCTCAATTGAAGCGAATATTTTGAGGGAAAGACCCGATCCGGATACGGCAATTGTGCTCGAACGCACGCGCAGCGAGATGGGACGGACGGCGCACGTGGATTTGCTGGGGCCGCTGGGGTATGAGGGGACCGCCGTCGCAATGGTGCGGAAAACGACCGCCGAAAAGGCGAGGATCTCGACCCTGAGCGGAGCGGCAAAAGCGGCGCTCAAATGGAAGCTCGGCGTGAGCTACGATTTTCAGCAGCGCTCGGATGGACTTGCTTCGATTAGCGCGTATAAAATTCCGATGGACCTGCCGCGCGCGATGGATGCCGCCCAGCTATTTCCCGCCTTGCAGCAGGGGCAAGTGGACATGATTGTCGCCAACAATGCCGACGGCCATATTCTTTCGCCGGATTATGCAGTATTGGATGACGACCAAAAAGTGTTTCCCGCGTATCAAGCCTGCCTACTTGTGCGCCAGGACACGCTCGCTCGCTTGCCGAAGCTGCAAGCCGCGCTGGCGGACCTTTCCGGAAAACTGACGACCCCCGTGGTGAGGAAACTTGTGGCGGATCTAGCCTTGGAACATCGGCCGGCGCCGGACATCGCCGCGGGATTTCTCAGGGACGCGGGGTTGAAGTAAGCCGGGTTGATATTAGAATGCCGCGAATCGCAGCTAACGCTTCACAGCAATCCCGCTGCGTGACATCGTAATGAGTTACCAGACGGATGCGCGTTCCGCCAACACCGGATATGAGAACTCCGCCCGCTTTGGCTCCCGCGATCAGTTCCGCCGGCGATACCCCGGTTTCCGCGATGTCGAAAATTACGATGTTGGTGACCACCTTTACGGGATCGAGCCTTACGCTTTCGATCTGCGCGAGACCGTCGGCAAGCAGCCGCGCGTTGGCGTGATCTTCGTTTAGTCTCGCGGGCATTTCTTCGAGAGCAATCAGCCCCGCGGCTGCGAGAACTCCTGCTTGACGCATGCCGCCTCCGAGCTGCTTGCGATGCCGCCGCGCTTCGGCAATGGCCTCGGCCGGGCCGGCGAGCATCGATCCCACAGGCGCGCCGAGAGCTTTCGAAAGGCAGAACATGATCGTGTCTGCTTTGGAGGCGATGCGGGCGGCCGGAACGCCCGATGCGACCGCGGCGTTGAAAATGCGCGCGCCATCCAGGTGAACTTTAAGGCCGCGCTGATGCGCGCCATCGCAGATCCGATCCAGCTCTTCGATCGGGTAGACGGTTCCGCCGCCCATGTTATGCGTGTTCTCCAAATGGACCACCGACGTCGGTGAGCAATGCGGACTGCTCGGGCGGATGGCGGGCTCGATGTCGCGCCACCGCAGAATGCCGTCTTCGGCGGGGGCGGTTCGGAGCAGCGCGCCGGAGAACCACGAGTGAGCGCCGAGTTCCCAATCGACAATATGGGCGTGGTTATCGCAGAGCACCTCATCGCCCGGCTTGGTGTGCAGCTTGATCCCGAT
>JAFAQY010000126.1 GCA_019261985.1 Bryobacterales bacterium
GGATAACGTCACCCGTTGGCGCGATCAGGACATGGTGCAGCGCTGGGTCGCATCCGCCGGGCTGCTCACCGAGCAGCACTTTCGCAAGATCCTTGGCTATCAGGATCTCTGGGCTTTGGCTGCGATTCTCGGCCGCGATACAAAAACCTCGCCCGACCAAATTCGATCGCTCGGCATTTATTTTCCTCCGTGTCCAACGAGGAATGCCGAAGTAGCCACTCCGAGGATAGGACCAGGTCTCAGTTTCGCATACGCTGGATTCTCGCAATCCTACATTTGCGTGCGCGGATAGTGCCAGAGTCACGGCGCACCCGTTAACGCCACACACGGAGACCAAACCACACGAGAGCGGCCGCCAGCAGGGCCACCGCCGCGGGGCGGACCAGCCGCTTCGGCAAGTTGAGCGCGCCCCATGCCAAAGGGCCGATTACAATCGCCTGTGCAACCGACGCTCCGGTTTGATACAGCGCCGGGAACGCGGCCAGCGACAATCCATGAAACAGCCCGAGCACGGCGACGATCGACCAGCGCATGTGGCCGTTCGGCAATAACAAGATCTCGACCGCGAGGTAAGCCACCGTCAGCGCGAGCGTGGCTTCGAAAAAACGCGCGGTGAGCGCTAATGGGATGCGGGGACCGATCAGTCGCGCAACCCACTCGCTTGCCAGGAAGATGCAGCCCAGCAAAACAGCTTCGCCCTTCCATCGCGCAGCGAGCGCGAGACCCGCCAGAAACAACATTCCAGCGAGATTTTGGAAAGTCCTCGCGGCTCCCCTGGTGATCTCGCGCGAGATCACCTCCGCGCGCGATGGAGGACGAAAACGTGCTTCACCTTCCGTAAAGTTTTTGTCGAAAACGAGCTGGTCGGAGTTGGGACCCTGCACCGCGGTCAGCAGATGAACGTGATTCGGCACGGTAATTTGGAACAAGCTACATTCGATCTCGAGTGTGTTCGGGTGCAGGCCGGGAAATTCGTAGTCCGCTGTACAAACGTACGTGCCATCTTCATCGCGGCAAGATGCGCGCGTACGATGTCCGTCGCCGAACTGAATGCGGTCAAGCAGGACCTTTGCGGGATCGGCGACCCTGGGCACTTCATAAATCGGAATCCGCAGCTCAAACGTTGCCGTCGGACCATCCATATGAAGCTCGCCGGTGCTCATGCTAACCACGTGCGCGAACAACACCGGCGTGAACACTGCCACCGCGGCTACTAACGCGGAAAACCTACTGCACATTCGTCCTATTCGTCCTTAATAGGAGCATCCGGATCGCGGCGATAACGGGAACAGAGAAAAACATTCCCGGAATTCCTGCAAGCCGTTCGCCTGCAAGGACCCCGAAGAGCACCCATAACGGGTGGAGCTCCACGCCCGCGGCCATCAGGTACGGGCTTAACACGTAATCTTGGAACACCCTGTAAGCTGTTAGAAAAATAATGAGCCACACAATGTGCGGATAACCGCTTAGCGCCGCCACCACTACGATGGAGATGGCCGCCGTTAAAGGACCGAGCACCGGGACCACCTCGAGTAACGCCGCGATTCCAGCCATCAGCACCGAAAATGGAGCTCGCATCAAGGAAAGGACCGACGAGAACACGACGAAGGTCGCAATCGATAGCAAAATCAGGGCCCGTATGTAATGTGAGATCAGATACTGCAAATCGTCCAGTACGCCATCGACAATACGTTGCGAATTGGGATCGAAGAAATTAACCACCTCGCGCCGGATGGCCGAGCCGCTTACCAGGAACATGAATCCGATGATGGGGATCAGCACGGCATTTAGAACGCTCTCAGCGCCGGTCATGATTCTACGGCTGGCCTCCGTTACAGAGGGAATATTGCTGCCGAACTGTTGTATCGCTCCGCTTAAATATTCGTTGAGCGAGTCACGTTCCGGCTCCAGCCAGTTAGGCAAACGAATATGCTGCAGCGGATTTGATTTCAAGATCTCGGGAAGACGTTCCGCGAATGCAACGGCTTGTTGCGCGATATTCGATCCGATCGGGATAGCGATCGCAACCGTGATTCCGATCATAACGGCATAGACCACAATGATCGCCAGCACACGCCGGTAGCGGCCAGGGAAAATCCGCTCGGCGAAATCCACCAGGGGAGACAACAATTGGGCCAGGAAAATCGCCAGCGCAAACACAATCAGCGTGCCGGCGATTTTATAGATTACGAACAAAACCAGCGCTAAAACAAATAGCGTCCAGAACACTCGAAGCGCGCGATCGTCGATGCCGAGCATTCTTATCAAGGATAGCCTTGTTAATTCCGCGGCCCTAACCCTGGTCGCGCTTAAGAGCGGGGTCGGCGGGGATGCTGCGAGCCACTCCCTCCGCTGCGCCCTAGTCGCTAGGCCCAGCGGGGCTTCGTTCCGGGCCAGCTGATCCGGATATCCGGGCGAAATCTGGGGCTGGCCGTCAAAGTGAACGCGCAATTGGATGCCGGCCGCCTTCCATTTGTTCTGGGCGGCGCCATAGTATTTTTCGGCGAAGCCCCCGCTGCGCTGATTTCAGTTCAGAACACATCCATCGTCTGCTTCGTTCCATTTGAAATCGCACAACCAGCCCAGGTAACAGTGTCGTTGAACGGCACGCTTTCTAACTCGGTCCGTGTTGGCGTGCAAGCCTCGGCATCGCAGATTCTCAGCATCGCCAACCAGGACGGGACGCCGAACTCCGCCGCCAATCCTGCCTATGCAGGCTCGGTTATCACGCTCTATGTTTCTGGACTGGGGCAAACCAATCCCCCAGGTGTCGACGGCTTACGGAATTCCCGCGCCGCTGCCGGTTCCGCCGGCGCCCGTGGCCGTGAATATGCCAAGCGCGGCGATACCAATCCAATTCGTCGGCAGCGCGCCGGGGTTGATCGCCGGAATCACGCAGATTAATGCGCAGCTTCCGGCCGTCGTCAAGTCTACCAATCCAAGGAATATCGGCGTGAACCTCGCGGGTGCGACGTTCTATGTTACGCCATAGCGGCTGCTGCGACCGGCAGTCAACGTGGTGTACGACCAGACGAAGCTCCCAGCAGTGGCGTTAGTGGGGCAGGATGCCATCCTGCGCGCGGTTGCCAACCGCGCTGTTCGGGGTTGGTAGAAACGCCGGCAGCCGGGGTTGGCAACCCGCCCCACCACCTAATCGACCTCTGCCTAACCGGGCTGTTCGGGGTTGGTAGAAACGTCAACAGGCGTTGCAAGCCGCCTGGTGACTCGTGGGCGTGAGGTAGTGCTTATTTACGGAACCTCATGTAACCGCTTCGCCGGCTAAAGTCCGCCGCCGACAGTGGGCTGTACGCCAACTTCTTGCAATGGGAGTAGGCCGATTAGCAATCGGCCGCCGGTTGGCAACCGGCCCCGCAATTCATTCCGCAGTGCCGGCCACGGCGAGCATCGGCTCGGCCACCTTGCGGCGGCTCAATATCAGCCAACAGACCGTTCCCAGCGCCGGAACCAAGCTCATCGACAGGAAAATCGCGACATAGTTTTGTGTGTCCACCCAGCGCCCGTATTGCGGCAGCAGCGCCGCCAGAACCGCCGACCACGACCCCGACCCGAGCCCTGCCACCATTGCCATCCGGTCCGGCGGAAACAATGCGCCGCCCATGCGCATGGCGGTCATGATGAAACCGTCGGCGATGAACATCGCCCAGAAGAATAGCGCCAATACGGCCCAGCGTCCGGCGAACGGAACCAGCGCGGGCGGTAACGCGAGCAATGTCAGCAGCAGGAATACGCGTGTCGCGCGGCCGGTATCGCCCTTGACGTAACGGTCCGCTACCCAGCCCCAGAAGAAATACCCGGCCTCGTAGCCGAGCGAGGGAATCCAAAGAATCCGGCCCAAGTCCGCCTGCGTGAAACCCAAGGCGCGATTTAGGAACAGCGGGCTCATGTAGAGCACCACGCCTAATCCGAAGCCGCCCAGGCCGAAGGTGCACATCACCATCCACGCGCGTCTATCAAACAAGCTGGGAAAAATGAATTTCAGCTTGCTGCGTGGCGGAGCGGGCATTAATAGAGGCGGTCGGGCAACCTTCCACCACAGCGCGAGCCATGCGGCGCCTATTGCGCCGGTGATCAGAAATGCCGCGCGCCAGCCGAACCACAGCGCGATGGGCGTCACGATTAGCGGCGTGATGATGTTGCCCAGCGAAGCGCCGCTATACGCCAAAGCCATTCCGCGCGACTGTTTGCCCGCGGGCAGCGCTTCCATAGCTGTCCGAAACCCGCCGGGGAATGCGGCTCCTTCGCCGATGCCGAGAATGGTGCGCGCAACCGCGAATCCAAGAAATCCCGCCAGCCACGCATGTGAGACGCTCGCGATTGTCCAGATACTAACCGCCACCAGCATTCCGAGGCGCAGACCGACATAATCCAGCACCGAGCCCCACAGAGGATTCGCGATCATGTAGGCGACGGAAAACGCGGTAAGCGCTTTCGCGTAAGCTTCCGCGCTCAGGCCGGTATCGGCAAGGATGGTCGGGGACAGGACCGCTAGGGTCTGCCGGTCGATGTACGCCAGCAGCGTGCAGAGCATCATCACGCCGGGCGCGAGCCACACACGCCAGCCTTTGTTGAGGCTCATGCTAATCCAGCCTGGCAATCCATCCGATCAGGTCCGGGCACGCGGGGGGATAACGCTCCAGCACTAACGGATCATGGCCGGGAATCACGTGATCCGGCGATTCGGCGAGCTCATACGCTCGCTTGTAGCCCGCCAAAACATCGCCTGCGTTGAAGACGATCGGATATGGAATTCCGCGTTCAATGTTGGCGTAAAAGTGCGTCGCATCGGATGCCAGCACAACGTACCCGCTCCGTGTGCGCACACGGACCATTTGCAATCCCATCGAGTGGCCGCCGACGCGATGCAAGCTCAGGCCGGGCGCGATTTCCTCGTCGCCATCGTGGAAAACGAGCCGTCCCCGGTACAACCGCCGCACCATCGCAATCACGTCTTCTTCGTCAAAAGGGAATCGCATGTGAGGATGCGTCATGTAGCGGCCGGTGCTAAAACGCATCTCGCGGTCCTGTACGTGATAACGCGCGGCGGGAAACAGATCGTGGTTGCCGCAGTGATCATAGTGCATATGCGTGATCAGCACATCCTGGACGGCGGCAGGATCGATACCGATTTTCCGCAGCCCTTCACCGGGGCAGTGCACGAAGTTACGGCCCCGCTTGCGCGCCATCGCTTCGTCGAATCCGGTATCGATCACGAATGCGCGCTCGCCGGAAATGACGGCCCAGATAAAATAGTCGATGGGCATGGGTCCATCGTGCACGTCGCCGGTTAAGAAATTCTCGCGCGCGGTGCGGTGATGCCACGCATAACGGATTGCGTATGCCTGCCACAGACCCTGATCCATACGTAAGGGCTATATTACCCCGGTGGGGCAGGTTGCCAAACCTGCGGCGGATTGCCAACCCGCCTCCTGCGTTTCCATGGCTCGCCAAAGGCGCGGTTGGCAACCGCGCGCCCGATGCATCCGGCCCCACACACCTCCACGGTTTTTTGTGATAGCATTGCCCGCCAGACTGGTCCCCGAGCGGGGTTGGCGGGGACCATCTTCGAACACTAGTTCGCGAAGGGGGATCTATGTTTCTGAAGGTCTACACCACGGCTCTGCTGGTCGCCGCTCTCTCGCCGACGCTCTCGGCGCAATCGGCGGGCACCGGGGCGCTCGCCGGAACTGTAACAGATCCATCGGGAGCCGTCGTGCCCGGGGTGAACGTCACGGCAACGAATATCGAAACCAATCAGGCCCGCACGACGACGACGGGAACGGACGGGTCCTTCAGGTTCACTTTGCTGCCGCCCGGAAACTACAAGGTGCGCTTCCTGGCAACGGGGTTCAAGACGGAAGAGGTCCCGTCGGTGAATGTTGTCGTGACCGAAACTCCGGTGCTGAATCGAACGCTTGAAGTAGGCACGCAAGCCGAACAGGTGATCGTGGAGGCAACCGCGGCCGTTCTGCAGACACAGGATTCCACGCTCGGAACGGTGGTCGGCAGCCAGGCGGTTACGGGTCTGCCGCTTACGAACCGGAATTACACCCAGATCCTCAGCATGTCCGCGGGGGCGAACGTCAGCGTGAACAACGCGTCTGCCTTCGGGAAGGGCTCGCAGGACGTGAGTGTCAACGGCAACAACACGAACCAGAACAATTACCAGATGGACGGCGTAGCCATCAATAATTTCGCAGGAAATAATCGGGGCGCGGACGACGGCATCTATGCGGGCGTGGGCATCCCGAATCCCGATGCGATTCAAGAATTCAAGATCCAGACCTCGACGTACGACGCCAGCTATGGGCGCAATCCAGGCGGCAATGTAAACGTCGTCACCAGATCGGGCACGAACCAGATTCACGGATCTCTATTCGAGTTCTTCCGCAATACGGATCTGAACGCGGTCGACTTTTTCCGCAATCGCGCGGGAGGATCGCGGCAGGTGCTGAATCAAAATCAATTCGGCGGGACGGTGGGGATGCCGGTGAGGAAAGACAAGTTGTTTGTCTTTATGAGCTATCAGGAAACTCGCCAAATCAACGGCGTCGGTTCGCAGGGCTACGCGACGCCGACCTTGCCTCCGATCCCGTCGGGAGACCGCTCGGCGCCTGGTTTCCGCTCGGCTCTGGGCGCGGCCTTCTGCCCGCAAAACCACCCCGGCGACGCGCGCTACAACACCGTCGCGGGTGGAGTGCAAGTTGCTTGCGACGGATCCAACATCAATCCGGTGGCATTGAACTTTCTACAACTCAAGCTGCCGAACGGCGCCTATTACATTCCGGGTTCGACCAACAATTCTTTCCAATTGGTCCCATTCAGTATTCCGGCGCGCTTCACCGAGCACCAGGCCATCGCCAATTTCGATTGGGTAATCAATAGCCAGCACACGTTGTCGGGCCGTTTTTTCACTAGCCAGGATCCTCAGACCATCCCCTTCACCAACGCCAATGGAGAAGTGCCGGGGACTCCCGCCAGTTATCTTTACGCCAATACGAACGCGGCTGTAAAAGTCACATCGCTATTAACCAACGCTTTGGTAAATGAAGGCCGCTTGTCCTTTCAGCGCAATCTGACGGATAACACGAACGGAGTGCCGTTTACAGCCACACAACTCGGGATGACGCCGATCGTTGCAGCCTTTCCAGTGATGAATCCCGTCACAATTCAGGGGCAGATGAAT
The DNA here is from genome assembly GCA_019261985.1 of Bryobacterales bacterium. Lineage (GTDB taxonomy): Bacteria > Acidobacteriota > Terriglobia > Bryobacterales > Bryobacteraceae > Palsa-187. Next base: position 7,205 of record JAFAQY010000126.1, read on the forward strand.
TTCGGCGGCGGAATCGGCGACGACGTTTTCAATCCCACGGATCAATATCAGATAGCGGATACGATTTCGTGGACGCACGCCAAACACACCTTGCGGGCCGGCTTCGAAGTGGAGCACATCAACTGGAACATTGTTTTCCAGGGAATTGAGCGCGGAAACACGACGGTCTATTCCTTCCCGGATTTCTTAATCGGACGCGCGGGCTGCGCTCCGGGCGATTCGACCTGCTCGCCAACGAATCCCGGCAATACGACCGGCTCGGCGTTAAGCAGCATCGCATCGTGCCTGTTTTGCGTGCGCAGCGGGCCGGATGGAATCATCCACGGCTACCGCGCCAATAACTTCAGTTGGTTTGTGCAGGACGATTATAAGGTCAGTTCAAAACTCACTCTGAATTTGGGCGTGCGATGGGAATACGACGGCACGCTCAGCGATAAATACGGAAACCTGACGAACGTCTGGCAGAGTCAGGTATTGTCCGTTCCAGTTCCTGGGAATTCACCGCAAACCGGGAGCCTTGCAGGTTATGTAGTGCCGGCGAATTTTTCGCAGTTCTATGGGAACCCGCCTGCCGGCGTATATCAAAGCAATCGCAATCTGCCGGTTAAGAACGGGCCGCCTCTAAATAACTTCGGCCCACGCGTCGGCTTCGCGTGGCAGGCGGCGGCGCACGTCGTCGTGCGCGGCGGTGCAGGGCTGTTTTATGACCGGATTGGCGGCAATCTATTCGTTCACTCTGTGGAGCAAGGAAATCCCTACGCCGTGACGCTCGACTTCGCCGGTTCCGCCGCTCAACCGGCCAGTTTGCAAAATCTGTTTCCTTCGACTCCGCTCAGCTTTGTGCCCCGCTGGGTGAATTTCCAAACGCTCGCCACCTCCAATCTGAATCTGCCGTTCATCGTGGAGAACATCCACACGCCGCTGGTTCGGCAGTACAATCTGAACACTCAATGGGAGTTTATGCCGAAGTGGATCCTGGAGCTCGGCTACGTGGGATCGAGCGGAATCAATCTGGCGGATTACAATCACAACTACAACACGGCGCTGCTGGCCAGCCCCTCAAACCCGATCAACGGCATCACAACGAATACCGTGGGAAATGCTAATCTTCGGGTTCCGTACCTGGGTTTCGCGGCAAGCGGCTTTCAAGGCACGGGATTCGACGGCATTTCCAATTACAACAGCCTTCAGGCCACGGTGCGGAAGCAACTCTCGTACGGAGTGTCGTTCCAGACCTCGTACACGTGGAGCAAAGCCATGACAGACCTGGTGGGCTTCGGAGCGAATTACAACAATGCCAGTAATCTCGCGCAACAGTACGGACAGGCGTACTTCAACCGGCCGCAGCGGTTTGTAGTCAGTTATAGCTGGGACATTCCCGCGCACGCGCCGGGCGCTCTGGGCAAGCTGGTGGAGGGCTGGAATATTTCGGGCGTAACGGTGGCGCAGAACGGTACGCCTCTCACGATTACCGATTCGCGAGCGGGTTCGATTTACGGAGTCAACGGACCGATCCCCACGGGTCCCACGCTTCTCACGGTGACGTTCGGCGCCGTGAATGTCGGACGATCTCAAATGGCGCCGGGAGCGACGTACGCGAGCGCCGTCACTCCGGGAGGCGTGGAGTCGCGGCTCGGCGGCGCCAGCGGCGGACCGGGATATTTGAACGCGAGCGCGTTCACGCCGCCCCCCGCCATCGGCAACGGTTTCGATTACGGCAACAGCGGCGTCGGCGTGCTTCTCGGGCCGGGACAGTTCAACTGGGATGTTTCGATCATGAAGCGAACGCGAATCACCGAGCGCCAAGAAGTTCAGTTGCGCGCCGAGTTCTTCAACGCATTTAATCATCCGCAGTTCAATAACCCGGGGGCGGCCATTTCAACTCCGGCGACGTTCGGCGTGATCACGAGCACGAGCGTCAATCCGCGATTGATTCAGTTTGCGCTGAAGTATGCGTTCTAGTAAGGCATGGACTCCGGATTGGAGTACCGAAACACGTTCCGACCTCAATTCCTGGTTAGAGCGGGAGCCGCTCCAAGCGATTGAGCCACTCCTCTCCGTCCGTAAGCTGCCATATCAGCAGGAGGTCCTCAATCGCGTCCCGGATCGGCAGCCTATCCGGAACAAGAATCAACCCTGCGCAGCGGCGCTCTCCTATGCACTGCTTGAACCAACGCGGCATCGTCCTCACGTCGTGCGAAACCAGGACGCGTCCGACGGAATATGCCAGCTTCAAAAACATCTAGATCTTTCATCTTTTCGGGAATCGCGGCCTGAGGCAACTCGAAATCTATCGCGGGTTCTCTCAGCAGAAAACCCGCCACGATCTTCTGATTGAAATTGGGCATCCGCGAGGAAGCGGATTTTCACGATCGCGTGGAAGAAGCGTGCTCTTTAGCCTCGCGCAACCGGTTTACCAGGGGGTCGGCCGCCGGCGACTGCTGTTTTGACAACGCCTCCCAAAGCCGGTCCTGATCCCTCAAAAAAGCCTCGACTTTGTCCTTGTTTTCCAGATAAAAGGTGATGGCGCCGTAAATCCGCACCAACGGGCCCGCCATGGGAAATGACCGCAGAATGCCTTCCGGGGACTCCCCCTCCTGGAACGCATGCACTATAGTGTCGAGGGAAATCCGTGTCCCCGCGAGATAGTAACCACCATCGCGTTGCTCGACGTAATCCGGCATTTTCCTAAAGCTCCAATTTCAGTGTACAGTTCTAATCAGGCAGACGTTGGCGCTGTAGCTCGCATTACTTGCGCGCCGGATCTTTGAACAACGCGACTTCCGGCGGCTTGGGAATCGCGGTTAGCCGAGTCTTCTTATCGAAGTACGCCTTAATCACATCGCGCACAATGGGCGCGGCGAGATAGCCGTGCTCGCTGGCTTCATACAACGCAGCCACAACAATCTCAGGGTTATCGCACGGCGCGAAGCCAACGAACCAACCGTTGTCTTTCAGCTCCTGCGCGAGGGCCCGGTTGGATTTTGCCAGCTCGTTCGAAATCCGCTGCGCGCTGCCGGTTTTGCCGCACACCTGAATTCCGTTGATGTGCGCCGATGCGCCGGTCCCGCCTTCATTCACCACGCCGTACATACCCGATTTGACGGTTTCGACGTTATCGGGATTGAGCTGGGCGCGGCGCGGCGATTCGGGCATGGTCTCCTTGACTAAATGCGGGCGATGCCATTCGCCCCCGATCGCCAATCCTCCAATAGCGACCGCGAGCTGGATCGGCGTGACGGTGACCTGGCCCTGACCGATGGCTACCGATATTGTCTCGCCTGCGTACCATTTCTCGCGCTGTGTTCGCAGCTTCCATTTCGTCGACGGGATCACGCCTTCCGCTTCCGACGGGAGGTCGATTCCGGTCTTCTGTCCCAGGCCCGCCATGTTCGCGTACTGGGCGATGGTATCGATATCCATGCGGTATCCGACATTGAAAAAATAAACGTCGCAGGAATGCAGAATCGCGTGGTGCAAATCGACCGTGCCGTGGCCGGTCTTCAGATCGCAATGGAATAACTTGCCATAGAAGGTGGCGCTGCCCGGGCAGTAAAACGCTGTCGACGGCTGGAGCACCCCCGATTCTAAGCCCGCCAGCGCAACAATCGGCTTAAAAGTCGAGCCGGGCGCGAACTGTGCTTGAATCGCGCGATTTAGCAGAGGACGGTCAGGATTGTCGATCAGATTGTTCCAGTCCTTGGTGGCGATGCGGCCGGCAAAAACGGTCGGATCGAAAGTCGGGCGGCTGACCATCGCCAGCACCTCGCCGGTGTGCGGATCGAGCGCGACAACCGCGCCTTTGCGATCCTCCATCGATAGTTCAGCCACGGCCTGCAGATCCATGTCGAGCGTGGTCTGCAGCGGTTTACCGGGAGTCGGCTCAACGTCTTCGAGCACCTCCCGCTCCCGCATCAGGCTATCCACCACAACGCGCCGCTGTCCGTCCACGCCCATCAAGACGTCGTTGTACTGGCGCTCGAGGCCGAATTTGCCCACACGCTCGCCTTGCGAGTATTTGGCGAATTCCGCGCTATTCAGGTCCTGCTCGCTTACCTCGCCCACATAGCCGATTACATGAGCCGCCAAGCCGTTCTGCGGATACAAACGCCGGGGCGTCCGGACAAGCTCCATTTCCGGGAACGTCGCGGCGTCGCGATGCGACTCCACAAATGCCAAGTCGGCGGGCGTGAGATCTTGCTTAACGGGAATCAGCGCATAACGCGATCTCGCCTGGTAACGCGCGATCTGGTTTTTCAGGTCCTCGGGATCGAGCCGAAGGCCGGCGGCGATGCCATCGACGTGCTCTTTTTTCAAGTTCTCCTGCGTGAGCATCACCTGAAACGCCGGAGCATTGTCGACGATCACGCGGCCGTCGCGATCGAGAATTTTGCCGCGCGGAGCGGGCAGGGGGACAATCTTGACTCGATTACGCTCCGCGAGCTCGCTGTTCACGTCATGATCGCGAACCTGTAACACCCAAAAACCACCGATCAAAAAGAGAAAAATCGCCACCGCGACGTATTGAAAAACCGCGATGCGCCCAAGCGCAAAACGGATATCGTCGCGAAGCAGGCGGCTGGAGGGCGCATGGTCGTGTTCGCGATTGGGGTCGTGGGGATAATCCGGAGACAAGGTTTACTCCGTAGTTTTAAGTTTATCCAAGATACGGAACAACGGGGGCGCCACAGCCGCGTTCAGAACCGCCAGGACGAGTGTCCGCGCGGGGCTGAAATCCACTGGCTGTCCCAACAGAGCGCGCGTAAGAACCCAATAAAAGAATTCGTGAAAGAAATAGAAGAAAAACGCGAGAATTGCGCGCACGGAGGGGTTGCGAACATCGAAGCGCAGGCTTACGAAGGCCGCGAAATAGCCCACCAGTGTTTTGACAATTCCATACATGCCCAGAGGATGATGCGACAGCGAATCTTGCGCCAGGCCAACGCTCGCTCCATACAGCACTCCTGCAACGGGAGAGCGGCGCGAAAGCGAAAAGTACACCGTTACCAAAAGCGGCAATTCCAGATAGGCTAGGTAAGTGAAGAAACGCGGGACGTAGACCTGGAACAGGATCGCCGCCAAGGGCACCCCGGCAAGCTTCACCCATTGAAATTTGGAATCGCGGTCTTTGAGCGACGCCTCGTTCATGGATTCGGCGCGGGTACTGGCTTGGGCTTCTCCTCAACCGGCGCATTGAAATTCGGCGCTGGGCTGCTTTTATCGCCGAACTTGTGATTCTGCGCCGCGCCGATGGCGCGGTATCGTTCGATGGCGCGATCCAGATCGGTTGCCACGCCGCTCGCGCGCGATACCGGTTGCCGGCTAGGCGCTGCCTCGGAATCCGGCTCCGGCGGCGGCGCGAGCAAATGCACGCTCTGGTTCGGCAGAGGAGCTTCCGTAATCGTGCCGTGCACCCCTTGAAGCACGATCAGAACATCTTCGACTCCGTTTTGAAGACCGCTCGGCGTGACATAGATTTCCTTCGAGGCGTCTCCCGGCCGCACGACGGTGACCTGCCCTACCAGCAATCCGCGCGGGAAGATCAGATCGTCGCCGGAGGTCAGGAACCATTCACCCTGATCCACGGTTTGTTCGTTCTGAACGTAGTCCACCATGACTGTGCTCTGGCCTTGGCCCTTAAGCGTGCCATGAACGCCGTTCTTTTGGGAGACGACACCCGCGGCGAAAGATGGGTCCGTGATAAGCAGCACATTCGCGGCATGGGGGAAAATGTCGACCACCTTACCCACGATGCCCTCCGGCTTGATTACCGCCATGCCCTTTTGAATTCCATCGGAAGCCCCGCGGTCTACGATCACCGCCTTGCCGCTGCTGTCCGTGGTGTTGCCGATGACGCGCGCCGCCAGGGTTTTCGACTGCGAAGTGCTTTGAAAGATCGCGAGCGCGCTGGCGCGGTCGGCGGAGGATAGCTGCGCGCGCAGGTACTGATTCTCGATCTCTATGCGCTCGAGATCCGCTTTCATGCGCTTGTTTTCCTGGCGCACGCCGAGGAGGTAAAAATAGTCGTGGAAAAAACCGGATATATGGCCGCGGCCGCCTTCGATCAGTCGCGCAACCGGAGTCACGGCGCTGACGGCCCACACACGGATCAGACGCACATCCTGCGCGCTCTTTACCTGATAGGCGAGCAGCGCAAGCTGGGCGAGAATCGCCAGTAGCAGGACCGACAGGTTGCGGTAGCGATTAAGGAGAAACTCCATGCCTGAGTAATCACAGGCTAAAGCCTGTGCCACGCGTCAATCAATAGCAATGCGCCGCAGCAGCTTGAACTCGGTCAACATCTTGGCCGTACCCATCACGACCGAGGCCAGAGGATCCTCGGCGATGGAAACGGGAACGCCGGTTTCCTGGCGAATGCGCTTGTCTAGGCCCTTCAGCATGGCGCCGCCGCCGGTCAGGACGATCCCCCGGTCGCTGATGTCGGCGGAAAGCTCCGGAGGAGTGCGCTCCAGCGCAACGCGGATTGCGTTCATGATCGTGGCAACGTTCTCCGCGAGCGCTTCGCGAATCTCGGTATCGTTGATAGTGATGGTGCGCGGCAGGCCTTCCAGCACATTATGGCCTTTGATCTCCATCGTGAGCGGCTTTTCCAGCGGGTAGGCCGAGCCAAGCTGAATCTTGATCGCCTCCGCCGTGCGATCGCCGATCAGAAGATTGTATTTGCGCTTTAGATATTGAATGATGGCATCGTCCATCTCATTACCCGCCACCCGCACCGAGCGCGAATAAACAATACCGGACAGCGAAATCACGGCGACATCCGTGGTGCCGCCGCCGATGTCGACCACCATATTGCCCGACGGCTCCGTGATCGGCAGGCCCGCTCCGATCGCCGCGACCATCGCTTGCTCCACCAGGAAAACTTCGCTGGCCTTGGCGTGATAAGCGGAGTCCACCACCGCGCGCTTCTCCACCTGCGTAATCTCGCTCGGAACACCAATGATGATACGGGGGTGCACCAGCATTTTACGGCCGTGCGCCTTCTGGATGAAGTAGTTCAGCATGCGCTCGGTCACTTTAAAATCGGCTATCACACCGTCTTTCATGGGCCGGATGGCCACGATATTGCCGGGGGTTCGCCCCACCATATCCTTCGCTTCCCTGCCGACCGCTTCCACTTCATTTGTGTTCTTGTTAATCGCGACGATCGAAGGGTCATTGACGACAACTCCCTTCCCTTTGGCATAGACCAGCGTGTTTGCGGTACCCAGATCGATGGCGAGATCGGACGAAAAGAGACTAAACAGGGAACGCAGATTCATGAATGCATTACTCGGGGGAGTGCGGCAACGAACGGCTGCGCTCCCTCTGAAGGTAACACAACGGGTACAAGTGGGCCAAAGTTTGTTTTTTGTTCAAACGTTCGGGGCCCGGCCTTATCGCCGTCTTGATTACGCCCGACGGTGAGAAACATGGTCATGCTTCTGTTGTTCGCTCGAGCACGGGTCATACAGGCACGCTTAGTCGCGGACGCAGACGACTATCACTTCAAACCTGCTTTGGCGGCGGCGGACACCTCCGCTTCGGGATCCTTGGCCAGCTTTGTAAGCACCGCGTGCGCCGCGCCGCGATCCGTCGTTTGCGCGCGCAAATCGAACGCCAGCGTGAGCCGCTCGGCCGCGGTGAGGCGATCCAGCGGAAGACTTCCAAGCTGTTCAGCCGTCCACGCCGTCCTGTAATAGCCGCCGCCGCCCGCGTTTGGGTAGATCCATGCGGGACAGCCTGGCAGCCGGATATCCCGGGTGGAAGTGTCCATTACAGTGCATTGGCCGGTTCCGGCTGCGGTTCGCCAGCACACTGGCACAGGCGCCGGGCCAGTGACTTTGATTTCCACCACCCGCGCCACCTCATCGCATTTAACTTTTGCCGCGACCCGAGGGATTCCCGTCATATCGAGAAACGCGTGCATGACGGCCGATGGGTCCACCCCGGAGGCGCGCTTGAGGTCGGCCTCGAAATCGGCCGTCGTGGCGTTCCCGAAAAGGTGTTCCTGAAGGTAGGCCCGAGCAGCGGCACGAACATTATCTTCTCCCAGCCAGCCCTCCAGCATCATCAGAACCGATCCGCCTTTGTCGTAAACCATACGGTTGTAGATGTCCTTTGAAGCTTCCCGGTCATGAATATCTAGGCGCACAGGGCGCGTTTTCGGCGACTCATCGACCTTCATGATGCGTTCCCGAGAGGCGATTGCAAAAAGGTGCTTCCGCTCGGGGATCTGCTCCTGATCCATGATCTTTTGGGATATCCAAGTGGCGAAACCTTCGCTCAGCCAAACATCCGCCCAAGTTGCCTGCGTGACCAGATCGCCGAACCATTGGTGACCCAGTTCGTGCGCTTCCAGCAGGCGCAGGTTTGCCATCCGCACAGTGTTCTCGGTGCCGGGAACGGTCAGGAGCTCGCGCGACATGAAAGTGACCAGGCCGGGGTTTTCAACGGCGCCGAAGGCAGACTCGGCCATCGCAAGGAAGTCGAGCTTGCCGAATGCGTAGGGCAACCCGGTGTACGCCTCCAGTTTCGGCAGAACATCCTTGCCGGCTTCGATCGCCGCTTTGCCTTCCGCCGAGCGGCCCTTCGGAGTGATTACCCGGATCTGTGGACGGCTGCCCTCCGGATCGTCTTCAAGAACATCGAACGGTCCTACTCCAAAGGCGACTACCTCGGAGGCCAGCGGTTCCGTTGTAGCAAATCGGATTAGGCTCCAGCCGTCCGCGCCTTTCGTTTGCTCCATCTCGCGCCCGTTCGAAAACGCCTTTTCGCCCGGCGGAACGCGAATGGAAATATCCCAAGGCGTTTTGAACCGCGGTTCGTCAAAGCAAGGAAAAGCGCGGCGAGCTTCGATCGGCGTAAAGGTGGTGTACACGTACCAATCGCCGTCCACCTTGCGCCGGTAGGCGGCTAATACGCCATGTTCATCAAGCCGGCCCTGAAATGCGATTCGGACGGTCGCCCGGCCGGGTCCAATCGCCGAATCCAGACGCACGGCGAGGAATTCTCCGCCCATTGGCTCGACACGCGCGGGCAAATTTCGTCCGCCGAACTCGACGCTACTTTCTTTCGGGATCAAGTTTCTACCGTTCACCCAGATCAGCGCGGAGGGCTTGCGGAGTTCGACATCAATCGCAACTTTACCCTCGTAAGCCGGAAGGTTTGGATCGATGGAAAGCTCCAAAGTATGACGAACGGGCAGCACGTCTTCTGGAAGTAGAAAGGAGGGATGCGGCGGCAATGCCGCCAAGCAACTGAGCGGGAGCAAAAACAAGACGTGGTTGGGCTTTGCCACGGTCCCATTACAGCAGAAGGGCGGAGCGGCTGCCTACTGCTCCAAGTACGTGTAGCCGTTCAGGCCGTCTTCGTAGAAGCGGAGCATGGCGCCGGACTCTTCATAGCCGATGCGGCCTTCGCGGACGGCTGTTTCGACGTCCTTTCGGAATTGGTCAATCAAAGCGCGGGATTGGAATTGAACGTAATCGAGGACCTCGCGGACGGTATCGCCGCGAATCACCGCTTCCAGCACCACCGCGCCCTTTTCGTCCAGGCTGACGTGGACGGCATTGGTATCCCCGAAGAGGTTGTGAAGATCGCCGAGGATCTCCTGGTATGCGCCTACCAGAAAAGCCCCGAGCACGTATGGCTCGCCGTTGAACGCGTGCAGGGGAAGAGTTTTCTTTACATCGCGGCGGTCGATGAACTGGTCGACTTTGCCATCAGAATCGCAGGAAATGTCGCCGAGGATCCCGTGCCGGTGCGGCTCTTCATCCAGGCGGTGGATGGGCATAATCGGGAATAACTGATTCACCGCCCAACTGTCCGGCATGCTTTGAAACAGCGAGAAGTTGCAGAAATAAGTGTCGGATAGCAGGCCATCCAAGCCTTCCAGCTCTTCCGGGAAATAATCGAGATCTTGCGCCAGCTTTTGAATGCGGCGGCATATCTGCCAGTAGATGCTCTCCGCCCAACTGCGCTGCTGCAGCGGCAGGTAGCCTAAGCTGAACAGATTCAGCGCGGAATCGAGCGCCTGCTGCGCATCGTGGAAGCTTTCGAGCAGGTTTTTGCTCGAAAGGCCGCGCAGCGTCTCTTTCAAGTCGATCAAGGGCTGCTCGACTTCGTCGCCGAACTCCGGCTGGGCGTCGCCGTCGCCGAAGCCAGTCACTCCTAGGACGTTGAAAAACAGCACGCTGTGGTAGGCCGCGACCGCGCGACCACTTTCGGTGACGATAGTCGGGTGCGGAACTTCCGCTTCGTCGCACACGCTCTGGATGTGATACACGACGTCGTTGGCGTATTCCTGAAGCGTGTAGTTGACGCTTGATTCAAAATCCGTCTGCGAGCCATCGTAGTCGATGCCGAGTCCGCCGCCCACATCCATGTAGATAAGGCCCGCGCCGGCACGCCGCAACTCCACGAACACGCGCGCGGCCTCCATCACCGCGCCCTTGATTTGGCGGATATTCGTGATCTGGCTGCCCAGATGGAAGTGCAGGAGCTGAAGGCAGTCCTCCATTCCCCGCGCCTTAAGCTGGTCCAGCGCCTTCAACGCTTCCGTGATCGTCAATCCGAATTTCGACCGGTAACCGCCGGAAGACTTCCAGCGCCCCGATCCGCGGCTTGCCAGCTTGATCCGGAGCCCAATGACGGGACGCACGCCCACGCGTTCCGAGTGTTTCAGGATCAAATCGAGCTCCGTGTATTTCTCGACGACAGGTATGATCTGACGGCCTATTTTCTTGGCCAGCATGACCATCTCGATGTACTCGTCGTCTTTGAAGCCGTTGCAGATAATTGGGGTTTCGTTATCGGCGATGGCCATAACGGCAAGCAGCTCGGGTTTCGATCCCGCTTCTAAGCCGAACTTATATGGCTTGCCGTATTCGAAAACCTCCTCGACAACTTGCCTCTGCTGATTGACCTTAATCGGGTAAACACAGCAGTAATTTCCGCGATACCCGTGCTCGGCGATCGAAGTTTGAAACGCCTGGCTCATCTCACCGAGCCGGTGTTTCAGAATCTCTCCGAAGCGGATCAGCAGAGGCAGCGAAATACCGCGGAGCTGCAGGTTGTCTACGAGTTCCTTCAGGTCGATACTTCGGTGGGGATCCTTGTCGGGGTGCACGAAAAGGTGACCGTTCTTGCCGACCGAGAAGTAGCCCTTACCCCAGCTCGCGACATCGTAGAGCTCGGCTGCATCGGCCGTCGACCAGCGGTCCGCCGGCTCACGCACGGGAACAGTATCGGAAAATTTCGGGAGCGCCATTTCAAACTCCAGTGTCCTTCGATTTGGGACGGAGGGCAAGAAGAAAATGCAAATAAAGAGGCGCGGCCGCGAATGTTTCCGTATTCGTTACGAGTTCGTAACGCCGGCCGCCTCCGGAACATCAGCGTGGGCGAGGTGTGCTGGGCGCGTTTTTGCGATCCAGCTCTCGAGGGTTTTTGTAAGATCTTCCAATCTGACCGGCTTGCTGATGAAATCATCCATGCCGTGCTCTAGGCAACGTTCGCGCGAGCCTTCTATGGCTTGGGCTGTCATGGCGATGATCGGAGTGCTACGGTTGGGCCCTTCGGTAAGGCGTACATGGTCGGCGGCTTCATAGCCGTTCATTTCGGGCATCTGGCAATCCATCAGAACCGCATCGTAGCGGCGGGAATCCAGTATTCTGACGCCCTCAAGCCCGTTAGAGGCCACGTCGGCTTCAATCCCGAGCTTTTCAAGCAACATGACGGCGACTTTCTGGTTAATCGCGTTATCCTCCACTACCAGAACACGGAATCCGCCGCGCGCCAATCGGCCCTTGGCGCGATCGTTTAGAGCGGCCAGAGAACGGCCCATGTTAGTGGATGAATCAGGGTACGAGGGGTCCGTGATCCGAGAGCCCAGGCGAGCGCGCTTAGCGGACCACACGGCCGCCAGAGTATCCAGCAATTTCGCCTGGCGAACCGGCTTCACCAGGCAGGCATCGATCCCGAAATTATCCGTCCGCCGCGCGTACTTGCAGTGGCTAACCGACGTCAGAAGAACGAATGCAGGGTGATGTAGATTCGGGTCGCCTTTTATTGCCGCGGCCAGAGCCGCGCCGTCCATTCCCGGCATGTGGTAATCCGCGACCACGAAATCGAACGGCTCTCCGGCGGCTTCGGCGGAATGAATGGCGCTGAGCGCATCCTCCGCCGAGGCATAGCTTCCGTTGCGCATCCCGCAAGCGGATATCTGTTCATGAACCACGCGCCGGTTCACGGCATTGTCATCGACGATTAAAACGCGCAAACCTTCAAGCGCTTCGGCGGGAAGCGGGTTGACGTATGGCTGGTTATCCAGAGGCAAACGTAGGGTAAACCAAAAAGTGGAGCCTTGACCGGGTTCGCTTTCCACATGAATCGATCCACCCATCAATTCCACCAAACGTTTCGAGATCGCCAAACCGAGCCCTGTCCCACCGTACTTTCTGGTAGTGGATGTATCCGCCTGAGTGAACTTCTCGAAAAGACAGCCGATCTTATCGGGAGCAATGCCGATGCCGGTGTCGCTGACCGCCAGCTTCAGCTTAGCGCCTGCCGGATCGTGATCCAGGCACTCGACTTCCAACAAAATGTGCCCCGCGTGCGTAAACTTAACCGCATTCCCAGCCAAATTCGTGAGCACCTGCCGGATTCGATCGCCATCGCCGACGAAGCGCCGGGGAACGGCGGCCGGATAGCGCATGATTAAATCCAGGCGTTTTTCGTGGGCACGCGGCGCGAGCATCTCGCTTACCTCTTCCATCAGCCGGCGCAAATCGAAAGGGACCGCGTCAATGGGCAGCTTGCCGGCCTCGATCTTGGAGAAATCCAGGATGTCGTTGATGATCGCAAGTAGAGCGTCTCCCGAAGTCCGAACGATTTCCGCGTATTCGCGCTGCTCCTGGGTTAAGTCGGTATCCAGCAGGAGCGTGGTCATCCCGATTACGGCATTCATCGGAGTGCGGATTTCATGGCTCATGTTGGCCAGAAAGTCGCTTTTGGCGGCTGCGGCGGCTTCTGCCTTGATGCAGGCGTGCTCGAGGGACAGGAGAATTTCATGCTCGCGAGTGATATCGAGCGTGGCTCCGATTACCCGCCTAGGGCGGCCATCCAGAAATTCGGGGCGCCCGTGAATGCGGCGCCACCGCGCCGAGCCCTCGCCCCGATCCAAGCTGGCTTCGATTTGGAATGACTCCCCGGTATCGATTGACCGCCGCCACGCATTTGTGAGCGCTGCCGCGTAATCGGGGCTGGTCAATGGCGCCAACTGTTCGAGAGAATAGCGAAGCGGCGCATCGGGTCCCATCCCGTTCAAGGCGCGCATCCCCTCCGAAAGAGTGATCTCGCGGGAGGAGAGATCAAATTCCCAAATGCCGAACCCGGCGGCTTCTTCCGCCAGGCGCATGCGCTCCGCGCTCTCGCGAAGCCGCTCCATCATGTTTTTTTCCTTCGTGATATCGATAATCGCTCCCGTCATCCGCACGGGCTGGCCGTCATGGAATTCGACGCGCCCCTGGCTGCGGCACCAGCGCAACCCTCCCCCGGGGAGCACGATGCGAAAATCTACCCGGTAACGCCCTTGATCGGCGAAGGCGCGGCTGGTCGCTTCCACGGCCACGGTGCGATCTTCGGGATGAATCAGATTAGCCACTTCGGTCCGGCTCATTCGGATTGATTTGCGTTCGAGCCCGCTGACGGCCGCCGCTCCCGGCGATAGCGTCATGGTTTCGTTCACCAAATCCCGCTCCCAAATCCCGAATTCCGCGACTTCTTCGGCCAGTTCCAGGCGCTCGATGCTTTCCTTCAATTTGCGCTCATAAGTGAGCCGCTCAATGACGTTGCCCGCCAGGTGGGCTCCTGCCTCGACCACCGCCAGCTCGCGCGGATGCGGCGCCGCAATGCGCTGGTGATACATCGCGAACGTTCCCAGTACGCGGCCCGCTGAATCGCGGATGGGTACGCTCCAGCAGGAGCGAAGACCGAACCGGAGCGGCAGATCCTTGGCCGTTCTCCAGCGGTAATCGGTAGAGATGTCGCTAACAATAACCGTCTGATTCCGAAACGCCGCCGATCCGCAAGAACCCATATCCGGGCCGATAGGAAGGCCATCGACGGCTTGCATGTATTCAGCCGGCAGTCCGCCTCCGGACCCGTCCCGCAGATGCAGACCATCTTCGTCCAGCAGGAGAATTGAGCAGAAACAGCTCGGCGCCATGCGTTCGATTGCCGCCGTAAGTGAATGAAGAACCTGCTTCAATGAAGCGCCATGCGCAACCAGCTCAAGAATGCGCCGCTCTTGTTCGATGAGCCGCGAGGCGCGCTCCTGCACCTCCTGTTGCCGGGTTACCTCTAGAAACCGCCGGTAAGTTCTTATCCAGCCGACCGCACACAGGGCGGCAGCGGCCAAGCTGATCGCGATAAACCCAGCCAACACATATTGACTATCGGCAGGTTATTTGATTGCAACAGAGGGTTGTACAAATTTTTTGGAACTGAAAATCCGTGGGTAGCGGTTCAGGTTTCCGCATAGTCCCTAACTAGCGGCCCAATCGCGAGATCCTCGTCAATAAGAGGCCAGTGAATGCCATAACCGGAGAAAGAAAGTTCTGCCCTAGATCGTTCCAATGGGGAAGCGTATTTCAGACGGTCGGAACACTTTTCCCACGGGATGGACACAGACCCGGTTTTTAAAACTACGACCAGCGCGTCCGCCGTAGTCTCAATCGATTTTGCCAGGATCGGTTCTGTTTCAGTTCGCATAGTCCCCTCCAAAACGTTCCCGCCAAGCGGCGACAATCTGTTCGAGATGTTCGAAAATAATCTGCCTCACTTAGCGGCGTAAGCGCGGAGTGACGTTGTGTTCGAAGACTCAGCGATATCAAAACGGTCTGGATATAACCAGTACTTACACTCTGCATCTCCCTTTATCGCATGCACATGCATCGGCTCATTGCCCTCATTAGAGTAGAAATGAAAACGCCACCCCTTCACATAGAGGACAGTCGGCATTCAACAACTTCATTATAAAAACCCTGCGCGATAAACCTCTACCGTACTATCTCGATGTAATCCAGCGCGGCGGCCTCGCGACCGTCAGGGATACCCTCGATCCGGATGCTGTCGCCGGGGCGAAGCGCGATTCCCGGGATGGTTCGGCGGGTTGACGACGAACTGTCGATCTTGGCCGTGGGGAGGCGGTCCGCCGCGGTCCACTGATCGACGAGCTGGTCGTTGAGGTAGGCGAGGTAGCGGGCGGCGCCGTTGTTCTGATCGAAGTAATGCACGCGGAGGGTGTACCAGCCGCGCGGACCTGCGTAAGGAAACGTGGCCGCGCACCGGGCGGCTTCGCAGGCGACGGCTTTTCCCCCCGATGCGGCCTCCCAGGGGTTCACCTCGATGACTTTGTAATTTTGAAGCTCGGCCGATTCGGCTTCGAGCCGGCCGGGGTAACGACTCACGCGCCCTTTTGCGTCTGGAATTCCCGACTCCCTGAAAAACCAGTTCGTCACCGCATCGCGCCAGACCTGAGCCTGGCCGGCTTGATATTCGAGCTGCTCCCGGATCTCATTGAACCGGCGCTCGTCGATAAGGCCGTTCAGCGACTTCCAGTCCGCCACATACGATTCCACGGTGGCCGCGCCGTCGTAGTGCGAATCGTAGATCGACTGGATCACCGTCTTGCCCGAATGAAGCACGTGCGTATAGGGGACGTGGTGCATGAACAGCAGGAGATCGTCGGGGCAGGCTGCGAGCGATTCATAAAGACCTGCTACGGTTGGCGAGTATTGCCCGATATAGCCGGTCCCGGTGGCGACGGTGCGGTCCATTCCGACGCCTGTTTCATCCGCACGATGCCACTGACCCCATCCGTTACGCTCCGATGCCTCGACGGCCACTCCGTAATGATTGCCCGTGATGTCCGTTAGCGATTGCAGCCCGAGCGGGCCCGTGTAGTTTTCATACGTTCGCCAGGACGTGAGCTGGATACGATTCACAACGCCGGCGACTTTGAGATTGTCCCCAAACGTCAGTCGGGTCCACTCGGCGGAAATCGACTCAGCTGAGAGATCCGGGTTCCACGCCAGCCTGCCGAAGCCATATAGATTCGCCTGCGACAAATGATTTCCGAACCAGTTTTCATCCAGGCCGGCGTTTGAAACGCCGGCGAAACCGGGACGCGCCAGTTTTTTCACTGGCTCACCGGGACGCATCTCGAAGTCGAGCGCCTCCTTCCACATAGGAACCAAAAACACTGTGTGCCGCGCCTGGCCCATGTATTCTTGTGTGATCTGAAGCTCGATGGCTCGGTTCGTTTTTTCGAGCGCGCCAAACAGCGGCGATGCAGGCTCGCGGACTTGAAAATCGATGGGGCCGTTTTTGATTTGAAGAACCACGTTGTCGTCGAATTTTCCATCCAGCGCGACGAAGTTGTCCACGGCGGCCCGGGCGCGGTCATTCTTCGGATTATTCCAATCCATGTGATGGTCGTACACGAACCCGCGATAGAAGATGAGGCCGCCATGCGGCTTCAGCGCGCGGGCGATCACGTTCGCGGCATCGGCGTGCGTGCGGCCATACGCTGAGGGTCCAACTCGCCCTTCGGAATCGGCTTTTAGGACGAACCCGCCGAGGTCGGGAATGGCGCGGTAAATCTCGTCGGCTTTGGCTTTCCACCACGCGCCCACGGCAGGGTCCAGCGGATCGAATGTGTCGAGACCACCAATGGTTTTCGGACTGCCGAAATCGACGCTGATCACGGTGCGAACCCCCCACGGGCGGAACACGTCCGTGATACGGACGATTTCGGGAAGGAAATCGCTCGCTAAAATGCGCGGGTTGACATTGACGTTGTTTATGGAACAGCCATTGATGCCGACGGAGGCGAGCAGGCGGGCGTAATCGTTCACTCGCGACAGGTCCGCGCGCGCGCGGCCAGCTTCCCAAAATAAAGACCGACCACCGTAGCCTCGCTCGATCGAGCCGTCGAGGTTGTCCCAATGATTCACCCACCGGACGGGCGTGTACGGCGATCGAGCCTCCTTTAAAGCGGC
>JAFAQY010000137.1 GCA_019261985.1 Bryobacterales bacterium
CTTGAGTTGGTCGCGTTGCTGGAGCAGGGCTTCGAGATCAGAAGCAGGCATGATCCTCCTCTGACAGTAGTATACGCTGTCAGAAGGCAGCCGCAACCGCAGGCCATCGCTCGAAACGTCTTTCAATCACGTTTTAGTCGTGCGCCCGAAAAGATCAGGAACTTCGCACGCTGGCTGGATGAACAAGTAGATCAATGAGATACCAGGAAATTCGCAAGGGAGCAGATTCGTATTTGCTTCTGAGGTATTTAGGAGTATAATTCTTACATCCACATGGATGAAAGAGAGAGACTCTCCCGGCTCTCGCTGCTGGCCCTACATAAGCGTCGCGAGGGTCTCACCAAAGTTCTGCCTCCGCTGAGCGAGATTCTGCGGGGCTCGTTAATGGAGCGTTACATGACCTGCGGGAACCCTTCCTGTAAATGTGCACGGGGGGAACGGCACGGTCCGGTGTGGTACCTAAGCGTTACCCTAGATCAGTCCCGCCGCAATGGGAGCACCGTACCCGCCGATCAGGTGGAACAGGTGCGGCGGTGGATCGAAAACTACCGTCGCGTCAAAGAGCAACTGGAGAAGATCTCCGACATTAACCGGGAACTGCTGCGGCGGCAGAAGACCCGGGGCAAGCCTAAGCAGAAAACACCCCGATGAGCCAGCCGGCCCGCAAAGGCGAAGTGGCATCCGGACAATCTTACATCCCCAAGGATGAAAGATAGAACCCACTCCCTACCTTCCTTTTCGGCCTGGCTGAACAAAGGCTACGACCTACGTACGCACGCCGCAAGAATGCGCGACGCGCGCCTGGACCCGGAGATTTCTCCGGCCAGCGTTTTTCTGGCTCTATGGCATGCGTTTGTCTTTCGTCTGCCCAGCTTTCAGCAGTTGGATAGCGATTTACGCCACTCTTATCTGCAGCACTGGATCGGCGCCGAGCGCGCCTTTCGCGACGACACCCTCCGCTACAGTTTGTGCGGCTTCGATTTGGACCCGCTCCAGGCCATGCTGGTGGATGTGAACCGCCGTTTCAAGCGCGGCAAGGTTTTCGATCCAGGCCGGGTCCAGGGCCATTTAGTGGCGGCCCTGGATGGGATCGAGGTGCTTTCCAGCTTCAGCCGCCATTGTGAGAGTTGTCTGAAACGCCGCGTCACGCGCAAAGATCAAGCCGGGCGCAAGATCGAGGAGACGCAGTACTATCATCGGGCCGTGGGTTGCCAGATGATCCACAGTCCGGTGAAACCGTTCTTGGCCTGGGAATGGCTCCAGCCCGGAGAGAGCGAGGAGACCGCAGCCTTGCGCTTATTGCGCCGTTTGCCGGAAGCGTATGGAAGCCGCTTCTTTGACATCCTGGTGCTGGATGCTCTGTATGCGCAGACCCCGGTGTTGAAGCTGACCCAGAAGCTGGGCTGGGATGTGGTCATTAGTCTAAAACAAAACTCCCGCGATTTGTATCAATCGGCGGTACGTTTGTTCGCGCGCCGGCCGCCGGATGCAAGCTTCACGGAAACCCAAGATCACAAGCTCTATCGGGTGCAGCTTTGGGACACCGAAGGACTGCCCTTTACCATCGATAATCCGGAGCCGGTGCGGGTGGTCCGCTCCGAAGAAATTCTAGAACGGAATCGGTTTCGCGAGGGCAAGCGCGTGCGGCATTCTACCGATCACGAATGGTTGTGGATTACGACCCTCCCGCAATCCGCCTTCTCCGCTGCCGGGATTCGCCAACTCGGACATGCCCGCTGGAAAAACGAGAACAACGGCTGGATGGACCTGACTAAGCACTGGGCGTTCAAGCATGGATTTCTGCATGCTTGTGAGCACCGTCCCCAACGCCTCAATGCCGCCGGACAACGGGAACCCGTTCCCAATCACGGTCTCGCCGCAGTTACCTTGATCTTATTGATTGCGGCGGCGCTATGCTCCTGCTTCGTTCTCCGCCATTCTAAACTGGTCCGGCGCGATCATCTTACTGCGGTGGCCGTAGCCGCTCAGTTGCGGACCTGGATTTCCAAAACTCCCCCGTCCATCCGGGCGCCGGACTAGCCCCACTGCGGTCCCTTTATCGGTCCGCTGTACCCCTCCGCTCGCCTTTATCGCCAGCGGCCGTGGATGTTCGTCTCCGTATCCGCCTCGGTCGTGTTTCCGCGCCTTCACCCCTCTCCAACCCTGGATCACTATCTCCCCAGTCCTTTTTCACTCTTGCTATTGAACCCAAATCCCAGGTCCCTCCGTGTTGTTTGGCTCCAAATGCGAAGTTCCTGCCGAAAAGATGTTAGGCCTTGACAATCATCTTGAAAAGGTGTAGTTTTGATCCCGCTGTATGTTGCTTTGATCCCGCTGTATTAGGTTAGTCGATTCTACCGCGGTCGTGTCATTGGGTGAAACGAACCGCGTCTGATTGAGGGCTCAATGGCGCGCGCATTCCGGCTGACCGATCCCTGTCTATCTACAAAACCAAACGGTTACATTCAGCGCAACACGTTCGAGGGTATTCGCGGTAAGAAGGTCCATTCGAGGAGAGGGCTATCATGCGTTTAAGCCTGCGTTTTGCAGTTCTGCCGCTGGCCGCTCTGGCGGTTTTCGGCCAGTCAGATCGCGGCACGATCACCGGGACGATTACCGACCCCCTCGGCGCCGTGATCTCCGGCGCGGCGATTGAAGCCAAGAACACCGCGACGGGCGCGGTTTTCCAGGCGGCGACCTCCGCCACCGGCAATTACACCATTTCGCAGTTACCGGCCGGCGCGTACGAGCTGGACGTCACCGTGATGGGGTTCAAGAAGTTTGTCCGCACCGGTCTGCCTGTTGAAGTCGCCGGCACACTGCGTATCGATGCGCAGCTCGAGGTCGGCGCGGCAACCGAGAGCGTCACGGTCACCGAAGTCGCGGCGCAGCTCAAGACCGAAGGCGGCGAGGTTTCCCATAACATCGCCACCAGCACCCTGGACGACCTGCCGGTGCTGAATATGTTCGGCGCTGCCGCGGGTTACGGAACCGCGAATAGTCTCGGCAACATCCGCAATCCGCTTTCGGCGGTGCAGTTGCTCCCTGGCGCGCGCATCACCACCGATACGATTCTGCGCGTGAACGGCATGCCGTCTAACTCGCAATCGATCAACATCGAGGGCCAGGACACCTCCAACGGGTTCTCCCGCATGTTCAATCAGATCAATCAGGCCGGCGTGGAAGCCATCCAGGAGGTCGCTATCCAGACCAGCAACTTCTCAGCCGAGTATGGCCTTGCGGGCGGCGGGTACTTCAACTACACGATGAAATCCGGCACCAACCAGCTTCATGGCAGCGTCTACGATTATCTGGCCAACGAGGCGCTGAACGCCGGTCTTCCCTTCACCATAAACCCGGCCAACCCCGGCAAGAACCTCCGGAACCCGCTGCGTCAAAACGACTATGGGTTCACCTTTGGTGGCCCCATCACCATTCCCAAGCTGTACAAGGGCCATGACAGGACCTTTTTCTTCTTCAGCTTTGAGCAGTTCCGCCAAAGCGCGGTAACCAACACGTCGTTCGCGACCGTTCCCACCACGCTACAGCGCCAGGGCAATTTCGCCGCGGCTCTGAACGCCGAAGGTGCACCGGTGTGCAATGGCCCCGATCCGGCCGGGCAGCAGGTCTGCTTGAATGAGGTGTTCGATCCCAACAGCACCACGACGGTGAACGGCGCCCAGGTACGGACTCCCTTCCCCGGCAACATCGTTCCCCTCAGCCGCATGGATCCGACCGCCGCCATCATCCAGAACATGATCCCGCTGCCGAACGCTCCAGGGCTGTTTAACTACGATGTGCCTGCTTATTCCAACTTCCGGCACACCACGATTCCCTCCATCAAGATCGATCACATCATCCGTTCCAACATCAAGCTGTCGGCATACTACTCCGCGAACAAGTCTTTCTCACCGCAAACCAACGGATTCACGGAGCCGTATACGGCCTTGCAGCCGCAGAACTCCTTGGCGCAGACCACCCGTGTGAATGTCGATACGACCCTCACCCCCACGCTCCTCTTCCACATCGGTGTGGGTTATCTGCACACGTCCAATCCCGCCGACGCCCCCAAGTACGATCAGCATCAGTTGTTCCCTGATGGCATTCCCTTCACCGCGAGCAATTATTTCCCGTACCTGGCGGGTATGTGGAGCGGACTCGGCGGCGGATGGTCCGGCGGCGGGCCCTTCCCCACCACCAATACCGGGGTCGCCTTCACGTTGTCTCCCATCCAGAACGACTACAAGCCCACGGCCAACACCAGTTTGACTTGGGTTAAGGGCAACCACACCTTCAAGTTCGGCGCGACCGCGCTGTTTGAGGGAATCCAGGCGTTGAATGAGAGCCGGGCCGACGGTCAGTTTGCCTTCGCCCAGTCCACCACTAGTGATCCTTGGCAGAATGGCCAGCCCTTCGCCAACGTCGCCAGCAGCGGATTCGGGTACGCCAGCTTCTTCCTCGGGGTCACGTCGAGCGTATCCACCGCCGCTCCCGCGGACGTCCGGCTGGGCATGCACGCCTTCGGCTTCTACGCGCAGGACAGCTGGAAGGTCACCCGCAAGCTGACCTTGGATTTGGGGATTCGCTACGACTATTCGACCGAATGGACGGAGCAGTACGGACGCATGCAGAACGCGGCGTTCAACTTGCCCAACACCTTGATCGGGGGACGCATCGGCACGGTGGAATATCAGGCCACCTGCCACTGCTCCTACCAGCATAATTATCCTTGGGGTATTGGTCCCCACATCGGTGTTGCATACCAGATCACGCCAAGAACCGTGTTCCGCGCAGGCGCCGCGATCTCCTACGCGGAGACGTCGGACCAGAATGGCTTGATCACAAGCGCTGGCGACTTCTACACCATTCCGCCGGCCGCCTATGGAGCTTCGGCGGGCAATTTGATGTACGGCGACCCAGAAGGCCCCGGCAATCACCTCGGGAATCCGGTGGTCCACTGGCCGAATTTTACTCCGCAGTTCCCGACTCCCGCGGCGCCGGGCGTGATCCCTCCGTCTTCGCCGTTCGTCTCGATCGCCGCCAACACCGGTCGATTGCCGCGCTCCTTCCAGTGGAGCATCGGCTTGCAGCGCGAGCTCACTCGCAACCTGGTCATCGACGGTTCCTATGTCGGCAACCGAGGAGCCTGGTGGGTTGGACCGCTGCTGGCCGGCCTGAACTACAACGCTCTCACACCGCAGCAGGAGGCGTCGTACGGAATCAACATACAGAATCCCGCCGACACTACGCTCCTCAATACGCAGATCAATTCGCCGGCCGTGCTGCAGCGTTTCCCCAACTTGATCAATCCCAATAGCGTTTATCCAGGCTTCCCGAATACACAAACTCTCCTGCAAACGCTGCGGCCCTATCCGCAGTGGAACGGAATTCCACCCTTCCTTGGGCCTCCAGATGGGAACACCTGGTATGACTCCTTCCAGTTCAAGGCCACGCAGCGGTTACAGCGGGGCTTGAGCATGCAGGTGGCCTACACCTTCCAGAAGGAGCTCACCAACGGTACGAACTCCAATACGTCCTATGTGACGCCGTCACCGCCGCTCATCAATGACGTGTTCAACAAGTCGCTCGACAAGCAGATTTCCGGCTTCAGCATCCCTCAGGAGTTGATCATTTCGTGGAACTACATGACGCCCAGACTGAGAGGCGATTCAACGGGCACGAAGGCTCTTTCTTGGATGCTGCGCGAGTGGACCTGGAGCGCCGTGCTCCGCTACCAAAGCGGCCAGATCCTGCCCACTCCGCCGTCCTTGAACAACCTGCTTTCGAACCTGGCTCGCGGGCCGAGCAACAACCCCGCTCTGTGGGGCGGTGGCTACACGTTCCTGAACCGCGTTCCCGGACAGCCTCTGTTCCTGGTGGATCCGAATTCGAAGTTCGATCCCACCAGCCAACTGGTGCTGAATCCGAACGCGTTTGTCGAACCTGCCTACGGAACCTTCGGCGCTTCGGCTCCCTACTTCAACGATTTCCGCTGGCAGCGGCAGCCCTCCGAGAACATGGGATTTGGGCGCATCTTCAGCATCAAGGAGCGCTATCGCATCCAGATCCGCGCGGAGTTTGTGAACGTCTTCAACCGGTTGTTCTACTCCTCTCCGCAGGACGGCGCGGGCTTCGGTCTGACCACTGGCAGCGTCGCGACGCCCACGGCGCGCGCCAACTCCTTGAACGGCGTAGGCGGCCTGCTGTCCGGCGGCTACGGCTACGTGAACTGGGTTGGCGGCGCGGGCGCTCTGCCTCGTAGCGGCCAGCTCATCGCGAAGTTCCAGTTCTGAAGGCCGCTTAGCGGGCGGGTGAGGTTTCGCCTGCCCGCTTCATTGCAGTCTGGCGTTGTGGGCTAAGGTAATGGCCCGACGCTCTTCAGACTTCGCCCCGACCAAAATTCCCTGAAATCTTACCCATTCATTCCATCGGGTGCGCTAAATGGTTCCGGCCGTCACTTCGCCGTGTACGTTCCTGAGAACGATCCGCTGATCGTGCCCAGCGTGCTCACCAGATCATAAGTGCCGGTGGCGGTCCCGCTCGTGCTGACTACCTCCGGAGTCAGCGTGACGCTCAATGAGCCAGACGTAATTTGGGCCATATTTCCGAGCTTGTCGAACATTGTGCTGGCGGTGATGTCGACGCCGGTACAGGTGAATGACAGGTCGCTCATCGCAAATGTGCTGAAGCTGGCCAAGCCCGTGAGGGACGTAAGTGGGGGCAGCCCCGCCTGTAATGCGCAGTGGTAATTTCCGAGAATCTTACTGAGTGAAATGCCGATATAGATAGGAGCGCTAGCGGGTGTGGAGATACTTAAGAGTGTTGAAAACTGCGGGAAGCCGGAAGGCACGGTAACCGTTAGCATGGCCTGCGCGGAGCTGCCCGCGTAACTCGCAGTAATCGTCGCCGTCTGATTCGAGCTCACCGCAGCCGTGGCAATCGTGAAGCTAGCGGCCACACTACCAGCCGGAACTGTTACGGTCGTGGGCATAGTCGCTGAACCTGAGCTGGAAGAAAGAGCAACCACAACACCTCCGCTCGGCGCAGGCGCCGAAAGAGTTAGCGTGCCTTGAACGGTTCCTCCGCCATCTACCGACGATGGAGACAGCGTCAGGCTCGACACCGCCACGCTCGCGGTAGAGTTCTGTACCGCGATGTACAGAGTCTGGGATCCATTCGCGCCGTTTAGGGTGAAAGTGAGAGGAACAAGATCGCTGGAGGAAACACTCGGCACCGTTACGTTGAACTGATAGAGGCCCACCGCACTTGGCGCCAGGCCGTCATAGGTCACCGGCGCGTTTGTCGACCCGAAAGAAAGCTTGAAAGGCAAGGTCAGTGCGTTATTCTGCTGGACGATCTGGCCCGCGGGAGTGTTGGGCGCGACCGGACCGAAGCCGACGCCGTAGAGTGTGATCGTATCCCCGGGTTGGGCGCGGCGGGAAGTGACGCCCGCGACAGCTCCAGGCGGGAGGACGTAAGCCCCGTCAGAAAATAGGGCGACGACGTACTGATTGCCTGCCACCTTGAATGAAGGTGGCGCAAGAAATCCTGGCTCGACTGCGTTCACCGTGATGGTGTACGGCACTGTCGCGCCAGTGGCCGTCGCCACCACAATACCCTGGGAGCCGCTCCCTACGGTCGATGGAACCTGGGCGTTCACCTGCCCCGGGCTGATGTAATCGACAAACGCTTTTTGGCCGCCAATGGTGACGGAGGTCCCATCCAGTGAAGTGGGTGCATTCACGCCGCTGAAATCGGCGCTACTCCAGGATCGGGTGTTGCCGGCGAGATTTGAGCCATAGATTTCAATCCAGGAGCCCGGCGCGATGGCAGAGAAGGCGCCGAACGCGCCGGCGCTAATCACGCCTCCAGACTTGATCGATGGCTGCTGCGCGGATAATGACGCGCTGAACAGCGCGGCCAATCCGAGCCAGCTAACACCTTTATAGAACATCGACATTTGCGGGGGGGGCCTCAGTTCCGGGCAACTGCTTACCCGCGTGGTTTCGTTTTCTATCGCAATTGAGCAGGCACCTACGGCCCGAGCGTGTAGGTGACCTGGTCAAAAGGGATGTTGGAGTCCACGCCGTTGCGGGTGAAACTGACGATCGTGATCGTGTTGCCGACTTGACTGACCCCAATGAGAGTGTCGGTTGACCACATGCCATTGCCGTATGGGGCGCTGCCGAGGCCGTAGCTCCAGGCCGTCGAGGTGATGTTGGCTTTGCTGAGCCGCGCCGCTAAGGGGTTGCTGGCGAGTGGTCCGACGTACCAGGTGGCGCTACTGGGGTACGTATAGATAACTGCGCCACTTCCCGCCGAGAGCGACCATTCCGTCGCGCCACCGCTGGTAACTCCCGGGCCGCTCACATTAACGATCATGCCTCCGTTATAAATTGTGCTCGGCCCCACATACTTACCCGTCATGAAAGACATAATCAGGGGCTGCGGGGCTGGTATGACTTTAGGATATCCAGGCGTAAGAGTCAAATTGCCCGCCGAATCGACGTTGAATTGCATCGTGAGGTTGACATAAATCGTGTGTCCAGGACCGAGGACCACGGGCACCTCGGTCGCGGTAATGGTGTTGCCGGAACCGGTCAGGGCGGAATATTCGAACAGCGCGTAGGGCGGCTGCGGGCTTTGGGCGCGAGCCACGGACGTCGCCGGTGGAAAGACCATGACAGCCATCGCCAACAACGCTGTGATACGCGATAGAGTCAGGGTTCTAAGAAATACAGTCATTTGGGATCCTCCGATTAGAGTTTGGAATATGCCTTGAATTACTCACTGGAATCGAAAATATCGTCCTGCCGGTGACGCCCTTGCGCCGCACCCGACAATTGAGTATGATTTTTGAGTCAAAGGCCGAGCGGGTTTGAGCATTGGTCGATCGATTTTCGGTCCCGCTAATGATTACGAAATTTCATCGGAGATCCCTTCATGACGGATCGGCAGTACGATGGCGACCCAGACGACAAACGCGCGCTCGACGAAATTGTCGAGCGTTACTACCTCCGCCTCAGCGAATTGGCGGCCAAGATCCGCAGGCGCAGCCCACGGGCCTCCACGACTGCAGCTTCGCTGCTGAACGACGCCTACATCAGGCTTTGTAGAAACCCTCCCGATCGTCGCGCGAGAGGGCACGGCGAGATTCTGGCGATTTTCGCGAAGGCCATGCGTCACATTACGATCGACCAAGCCAGAAGCAAGCGCGCGACGAAACACGGCAGCGGCAACCCTCCAGTTCCTTTCGACGAGACGGTCCACGTTTTCCGCGACCCGGGCGCTCTTTCTCCGGAAGACCGCCTGAATCTTGAATGCGCGATGAACGAACTGGAACGCCTGGACGGGCGAAAGGCGAAGATCATCGATTTTCGTTTTTTTCTGGGCATGACCGCCGACGAATGCGCTCTTGCGCTCAACCTTTCCAAAGCCACAGTGGAGCGCGAGAGCAGAGAGGCCAAGGCATTTCTAATCTCCAAAATCGCGCCCAAACAAGCCATGGAGGCAACACCGGATGCAGCCACACATTAGGCAGGACAATCCGACGTTCGGGTTCGACGCCTTCGACCTTGCGCATCGAATGCTGAACGAAGGTTCGGGCCCGCCGGTCCGGCCGGAAGACTTTAGTTCTTATCACTTCCTCGATAATCACCCGGTGGGCAGCGGCGCGCTGGGAGATGTTTGGCTAGCCGAGGAACAAGGCAAGCTTGGCGCAGAGCGCAAAGTTGCAGTCAAATTGCTTCGCAACCTATCCCGGCCCGACCTCGCCGCCAATGAGATCAAGAGTCAGGCGAAGTTGGAGCACAGGCACATTGTCAGACTCTACAATCACGGAGTCCTGAACGATGGAACGGTTTGGTTGGCCATGGAGTTCGTCGAGGGAGAGCCCCTCGACGAGTATTGCAAAAACCACCATTGCTCCATGGAGCAGCGCCTCCTGCTTTTTCATTCCATTTGCGAAGCAGTGAGCTACGCCCACTCGCAAATGGTCGATCACGGCGATCTAAAACCATCCAACATTCTTGTCAAGGCCGATGGCGAGCCGAAGCTGGTCGATTTCGGCTTCGCCAGGCGTCTTCACGCGACCGGCGATGCGGCGGCCCATGCTCCCGTTCTTGGGCTGACGCCGGGCTATGCGGCGCCGGAGCAGTTCCTTGGCGAAAGCCCCGGTTTTCGCGGCGATATCTATGCGCTCGGCGTGATCCTGTACGAGCTACTCTCCGGCGAACATCCTTTCGATATTTCGAAGCATTCCTTCGCTGAAATAGAGAGCCTCAAGACCGGCTCACACCAGCGGGAGCCGCCGTCGGCCATCGCCAAGCGAACTTCTGCCTCGAGCCGCGACCGGCTCAGCGACTCGCAATGGCGCGATCTGGACGCGCTCTGCCGCAAGGCTATGGACAGCGACGCCGGCCAGCGCTATTCCAGCGTGGAAGCGCTGCTTCACGATCTGGACCGCTACCTGCGATCCGAGCCTCTGGCCGCCCGCCTTCCGCACACCCGCGCTTATCGGGCAGGCAAGTTCCTGAGGCGCAATCGCACCGCGGTGGTCGCGTCATCGCTGGTATTCGCGGCCATCGCTCTGATCGTCACGGCTTCCATCGTTCGTATCGCGAACGCACGGAATCAGGCTTTGGCCGAAGCGGCGCGAACGCGTCGCATTCAGCAGTTCATGCTCGATCTGTTCGGCAACGGAGACCAGCAGGCTGCGCCGGGCAAGGACCTCACCGTGCTCGCGGCGATCGATCGCGGAGCCGCGAGTATTGCATCCCTCAGTTCCGACCCGGATACTCAGGCCGAACTGTATTTGACCTTGGGCCGGATGTACGACCAATTAAATCAATTTTCGAAGGCTGGTGAGCTTCTGCAACGGGGACTCGAAAAGAGCGAGGCCGTGGGCGCGGAAACCACCCGGACGGTGAGCGCTTTGGTGCAGTTGGGACTTTTGCGCGGCGATCAGGCGCAGACAGCCGAGGCGGAAAAGTTGATTCGCCAGGCTCTTGATCTTGCCCACCGCCTCCGGCTGAAGCCAAACGATCCCCTCTTGGTCAACGCCGAGTCTTCTCTTGGAAAGGTTCTGGTTCAAGCAGGATCGTACGATAAGGCGATCGCTATCCTCGAGCCGCTTGTGCGTCAATCGCCTTCGAGCGAGGAAGAAACGGTGAACCTGACGGAAACCCTCACGGACCTGGGGGTCGCTCAGCAGTACAAAGGAAACTACGAGGCTGCGGAATCTGCTAATCGCCGCGCCCTCGATCTCGACCGGAAGGTGCATGGGAATTTGCACCCGCGGGTGGCTGAGGATCTCTCCAACATCGCAACCACCAAGACAACCACTGGAAAATATGCGGAAGCCGAAGTTCTTTACCGCCAAGCCGTCGCAATCGACGAGTCATGGTACGGGCCGGATAACCCTGAGGTCCTTCAGATGAAAACCATGCTCGCTTTAACCGCCATGCAATCCGGTAAGGACGCGGAAGCAGAGAAACTCCTGCGAAACATCCTTCCGCTGCAGGAGCGAGCCTACGGATCCGTTCATCCGGTCTTGGCCTTTACCCACGACGTGCTGGGCAAGCTCGCGGAAAAGCGAGAGGACCTCGCAACGGCCGAAGTGGAATTTAGCCGGGGTTTCGAGATTAACCGCCAGTTATTTGGCGTGAAAGAATACAGAACGGCCATTTCGGCCAACAATTTGTCGGGGGTGCTGCTGAAAGAGCATCATTACGCTCGGGCGGAGGCGCTCCTGCGCCCCGCGGTTCAGGTATTGACGGAAAAACCCCTTCCAGGGAACATGAGCGTGGGACTCGCCGAACTGAACCTGGGAGAATCGCTACTGCGGCAAAACCGATATCAGGAAGCGATAGCGCCGCTCTCAGCCGCCTACGAGTTACTTAACGGGGGATCCGACACTGTTGCAAAGCGGCGTGAGGTAGCCCGCCAGTATGTCGCGGAAACTTACGAAAAATTAGGACAGCCGGATAACGCCGCTGGTTTCCGTTAGTGCTTAATTGCAGAACTTCACGTAACCGCTCAGGCGGGCTGAAGCCCGCCGCAGGCTCTAGCCGGGCTCTAGCCTGCCCCACAGCGGGGTAGCCAATTTCTGCAATTTGGGTACTCGCCTACAGGCGGGTCCACTAAACTGGAAAGGCTATGCAAAACATCACTCCGCATTTATGGTTCGACAAACAGGCTCGCGAAGCCGCGGAATTGTATGTTTCCCTCATCCCCGGGTCCAAGCTCAAGAAAGTAACCACGCTCACTGGTACGCCGTCGGGCGATTGCGATCTGGTATCGTTCGAGCTTTCGGGACAGCCGTTCATGGCCATTAGCGCCGGGCCGCTTTTCAAGTTCAATCCATCGGTGTCGTTCCATCTCAAATGCGGCACGCGCGAGGAGGTCGATAAGATCTGGGGAGCGCTGTCTGACGGTGGCAACATCCTGATGCCGCTGGACAAGTATCCGTTCAGCGAGCGATATGGGTGGCTCCAGGATAAGTACGGTCTCTCTTGGCAAGTGATGTACACGCCAGGCGGCTCCGGCGACCGGAGAATCACGCCCGCGCTGATGTTTGTAGGAAACGTGTGCGGCAAGGCGGAAGAGGCTCTCGAGTTCTACGTGTCCGTGTTCCGTGGCGCTCCCGGCGAAACGGGAAACAAACAAAATAGAGCGGAAATCCTTGCGCGGCACGGCAACAGCGCGCCGGAAAAAGAAGGAACCGTGCAATATGCGCGGGCATGGCTTTTGGGCCAGGAGTTCGCCGCGATGGACTCCGCGCGCGAGCACAACTTCGCGTTTAATGAAGCGATCTCATTCCTGGCGCCTTGCGATACGCAGGAGGAAATCGATTACCTCTGGGAAAAGCTCTCCGCGGATCCGAAAGCCGAACAGTGCGGCTGGTTGAAAGACAAGTATGGCTTATCGTGGCAGATCGCTCCTGTGATGATGCAGCAACTTCTAGGCAGCGGCGACAAGGCGCGACTCGGCCGCGTCACGCAGGCCTTCTTGAAAATGAAGAAATTCGATATTGCCGCGCTCGAACGCGCAGCAGGTTAACGCTCCGCCGCTTCCGCTAGATCGGACCGGCGGAACGCGAGTACGGCGTTCAGCCCCCCGAACGCGAACGAATTCGAAAGCGCCCATTCCACCTCCGCGCAGCGCGAGTGGTTCGGGACCACGTCCAAATCGCACGCCGGATCGGGCTCGGTGAAGTTTGCGGTCGGCGGAATTATGCCTCCGCGCAAGGCAGCCAATGTCGCCGCCGCTTCCAACGCTCCAGCCGCGCCCAGCGCATGCCCGTGGACGGATTTTGTCGAGCTCACCAAGATCTTCTCAGCGTGGGCTCCAAATACGGCGCGAATCGCCTCGCATTCGGTCGAATCATTTGTGGGCGTTCCTGTTCCATGCGCGTTGATGTAGCCGACGCCCTGCGGCGCCGCGCCCGCATCGGCAAGCGCCGCCCGCATCGCCTGCGCCGCGCCTTGCGCCCGCGGCTGCGTGATGTGGTGGGCGTCCGAAGACATTCCAAAGCCCGCGATTTCGCCCCAAATCTGCGCACTGCGCGCACGCGCTGCTTCAAGCGGCTCCAGCACCAGCATGCCTGCGCCTTCGCCTAAAATCAAACCGTTGCGGTCCCGGGAAAACGGCCGGCACGTGGTCGGCGAAACCACGCGCAGCGCTTCCCAGGATTTCAAAAATCCTACGGAAAAGGGAGCGTCACTCCCGCCGGCGACCGCTACGTCAACCACTCCGTCACGCACCATCCAGAACGCCTGTCCAATCGCGTGATTCGCGGAAGAGCACGCCGTCGAAACGGTATACACCGGCCCGGTGATGCCGAATTCGTACGAGATCCAGCTCGCTCCCGCGTTCCCCATCACGCGTGGGATCGTTAGCGGCGAAACACGCTGATTCAGCGCGTAAAGATTGTAGAAGTTCTCATCTTTCGTTGCCTGCCCTCCCGCCGACGATCCGGTCACGATCGCGCAACGCGGGCCCAATTGCGAATCGAATGTCAGCCCCGATGCCGCAATCGCCTCCCGGGCCGCAACCACCGCGAACTGCGCGAAGCGGTCGAGAAAATCCGCGTGCTTGCCGTCGAAGTACTTTGCAGGATCGAACCGCGCCGCTTCCGCCGCATTCGGAAAACGGACCGAGCCGGGCGGAGTCAGCGTCATCGGCCGAATCGCGCTTTGGCCCCAAGCTACGCCGCTCCAGAACTCGCCGAACGTATCGCCGAACGCCGAAACTACTCCGATCCCGGTCACCGCGACGCGGCGCGCGCTCATGAACCGGCCTTGGCTGCCAGGAGCTTTTGGATTCCCTCCACGACGTCGCGCACGGATCGAATCCGGCTGGCGGCGTCGTCGGGGATATCGATTTTAAACTCTTCTTCCACCGCGAAGAGCAGGTTGATGCCGTCGAGCGAGTCGATGTTCAGGTCCGCGAACGTTTTGTCCAATGTCACGGATTCCGCCGGAATCTTCTGCGTCCGGGCGATTAGCTCGCAGACGCGCTCCGCGAATTCCGGCTCAGGACTGGGCTGCATAAGCCTGGGGTGCATAAAAAAGGTCACCCGCGGTGCGAAACTCGAAACCTTTGTCCAGCAGGCGCGGCAATGCAGCGCGCACGGCGTCGATGGTGTTGCGGATATCCGGAGCCGCATGGATGGTGCGGCCATCGTGCAAGCACAATACTCCGCCATTCGCAGCGCCGCCAATTAATCGCTGCGCGACGCGCCCACCCGGCAAGCTCCAATCGCGCCCGATCACAGTCCACATCACGCCCGTAAGCCCCAGCCGCCGTTGCGCATGGCGCAATCCAAACCATCGCACCCCATACGGAGCGCGGAACAGCCCGGGCTGCAACCCCGTAGCGGCGTGAATTGCGTCCTGGGCTAGCGCCAATTCGCGATAAATAAAATCAGGGGATTTGAAATCGAAACGGGCGTGGGTGTCGGAATGGTTCCCGATCTCGTGGCCCGCGGCCAGTACTTCCCGCGCGACCCCCGGGAGCCGCCGCACGTTGGCGCCGCACATGAAGAATGTCGCTCGGACGCGATGTTCTTCTAAAATCCGTAGTAGCGCAGGAGTCGACTCGCTGGGGCCATCGTCGAAGGTGATCGCCAGCTCCGAGCGCGATGGATCTCCGCGGTACATCGAAGGAGCAAGAAAGGTGGATGAACGGCCCCGCACCGCGTAGCCCAGGCAAGCGCCCGCCGCGGCAATCGTTCCCGCCGCGCAGGACATTGCTCCCATCCAGGCCCCGCTCACGTTTTCATCATACAGTGGGTTGTGTGGTAGGGTCCGGCTTCAACCGGACCCGCTGAAGCCCTGCACCGATCTGGGGCCTTGAGCCTCGGCATAGTGGCCCACGACACAACACTCTCCACGCGACCCTCGGATCCAGCACCGCTGCCGGAGTTGTTAACAGATTCGCCACCGTATGAAACGCGAGCGCCGGCACAGGATCGCCATGTGCGGCCCGATGCAGTTTTGCCATGTACCAGTTGATGAATTTGACCCTCGCGTTGC
The DNA here is from genome assembly GCA_019261985.1 of Bryobacterales bacterium. Classification (GTDB taxonomy): domain Bacteria; phylum Acidobacteriota; class Terriglobia; order Bryobacterales; family Bryobacteraceae; genus Palsa-187. The sequence goes on from JAFAQY010000137.1 coordinate 15,537, forward strand.
GCGGCCCCACGGTTTCCGGAATGCGCAAATCGCTTCCAACCGCAATGTTCCATGGAATGTCGACGATGTTGGAAATACGCGAGAAGAATCCACGCGCGTCTGTCGCACCGGATCGGAGCCAGCGCTGCAATTCCAAACCCTCCAGCGCCGCGACACTCATACCCTGTCCGTAAATAGGATTGAAACTGCAGATCGCGTCACCGGTTACCAGGTAAGCCTCCGGAAAACGCGCGAGCTTTTCATAACGCCGCCGGATGCTGGCCGGGAATCGCGCCGATGCGGGCTCGGAAACCGGCTCGGCATTTCGAATGCTTTCGAAGATGTACGGCGCCGGAAGCGTGCGGGCAAACTCGATAAATCCTTCCAGGTCTTCCGGCGCGTAATGTCCGAAATGCCCGATCAGAGTAACGGTCCACCGCTCGGCCTCCTGCGCCACCATCACTCCGCCCCGCTTTCCGTCGGGCGTCGGCGGGATGACGACGGCGATATCGCCGTTGAGATCGGAAGCCCGGCGCCGGAAGTGACGCGTTGTGTATCCCAGCGATACTTCCACCCGCTCTTCGCGCGGCCGCTGATAACCCGCGGCTTCCAGCCACTGCGGCGTGCGCGAGCCGCGCCCTGTCGCATCGATCACCAGATCGGCCGCAATTGCTTCCGTCCCGCACATTATCCCAATCACGCGGCGAAAATCTTGGCGGAACATCAAACGATCTACATGGGTGCCCTGCCGCGAGGTTACGTTCGGAATCTGAAGAACGCGCTGCCGGACCAGATTTTCGAGAAATGGCCGGCTCATCGCCAGCGCGGTCAGCCCGCTCTCGAATTGCGCCATGCAGCCGCCTTCCACAAACCAGCGGCTCTTTCCCGCGATGTCCCCGGCCGCCGCGCCCTCGCGGACGGCTTGCTCCGAAAGGCCCGGAAAGAGCTGCTCCAGAGCTTGCCGTCCGCCTGCCAGAAGGCCGTGCGTGTGCCGCCCCTGAGGCACTCCGCGCCGGTTTTCCGCCTTCAATGGAAAAACATCCTGCTCTACCAGCGTGACCTTGTCGAAGCAATCCGAGAGCACCCTTGCGGCGACCAAGCCGGCCATGCTTCCGCCCATCACGATTGCGTGTTTCATTTCCGTTTTCCTCCGCGTTTAAGTCCGCCCTCGCATCAGGGCGCCTTGCGCCTACACACTGGATTACGAATTGCCGGCAGAATCGGATTTGGCGGGGCCGCCGATTACTGCTACTCTTAAAAACCATGACGGCGCCTTCGAAAGAGAACTCGATATCGATTGATGTTACTCAGGACCTTGAGCCGGCAAGCGCCTTGATAAACAGGCTTGTGGGCGACCGGCGCGCAATCTTCAATCTGGTCGGCGCTCTTACGAAATACTCGGCCGAGCCGGTAAGCAAGGCCGCTATTGCGAACGCTTCAGCCGCCATCGTCATTAGCGGTTCGACCGGCTGGAAACTACCGAATGGAATCGCTTTCTCGCTTACTCCCGAAGCGAAGTGTTCGATAAGCGTTAGCAACCGCAGCACGGCCTTTCCTGTCGCTATGAATATCGACTCTCCCGAGACAACTCCGGTGAGCATGGGACCGCAGCCAGGAAAGGTGTACGTGAATATCGAGCTTGATTTCGACATCACGGGTTCTGTTTCGGGCAGCGGGGCCGCGGGGCCTGTTGGAATAGCCGGCAAGGTGTCGGGCTCAGGATCGAAGACGCTCGTCTATTGCCAGCCCTTGGATGCCGGCGCCAACACCATCGAGGCCGTAAAGCAAGCCTTCTCGGGTTTGGTATTTCCACTCGACCCGGCATGTGCAACCAAAATGAAACCGGGCTGCCTGGCGAAGGTGAGCTTTGACGGCGCCTTTAAATGCGAACTGGATGCAACCTACGGATTGGGCGATTACAAAGTATCTGCGCCGAGCCTGGGAACGATTCAGAGAAGTTTGCAGAACGTCGCGACACTCACGCCGGCATCCATCGATATGAACGCCGGAGCGAAGGCGTCCATTTCCTACTCGCATGCCGATCGCTTCGCGATGATTGTTACCAAAACGGACGACTCGGCTGCGATGCTTTACCTGGTTCGCTCGGACGAGAGCGATTGGGGGGCTTCCGCAAAAGTAACGGTTGGCGTGACCGTAGCCGGCGCTTCTGTGAGCATCGATCCGGCCGTGCTTCAGGCCGCGGCGGGGAAAATAACCGGAAATCATCGCCTTGCAACGTCGGTCGCGAACGCTGCCTCAAACGAGCTCGCCGATTTGCAAAGCATGTTAAGAGCGAAGCTCAACACTTGGATTTCACAGCCTGACGGGCTCGCGGGTTTATCGGCGACGCTTCAGCGACAGAAGGGGCACACAGCGCTGTTCACGTTCCGAGTGGATTTGGCCAACGCGGATCTTGCCTCCCAGAGTTGGTCCGCGCTGGTGGGCGGTAGCGTCGCACAAGCGCTTCGTATAAAGGGATTCACGCTTCAGTCCGGCTCCGGCGTGGCCGATAGCCTGAAGCGCTCCTGCACGATTCAGTTTCACTTTTTCAATCTGTTTTCGTTTAGCTCCACCACCGATTACTTCAACAATGCGTACACGGAGCTCGGGCCGGACGGAACGATACGGATCTTGGTGGATATCGGTGAAGAGCGGGATACCGAATTCAAAAATAAGGTAAAGAAGCTCCGAATTCATTTCCTCGCCTCTGCAACAGAGGATGCGCTGAACAATCCAACCAAGGCGACCGTGGATCTATGCGTTGAAATATTGCAAAAAGGGATTCCGGGCGATGCCGGCGTAGGAAACGTCCTCAGCTTCGTTCCCGGGTCCGCGTCGATTCACGCCGCGCAAAGCGGCATGGCTGCCTACGGCGCCAAAAACCCCGCGGGAACGCTGCACCTCAACAGCCTTATAAAGGAGCCGGCCTACCGAAAGCTGGCTGCGACGGCGTACAACGGCTCCAAGCCCGCTCCGCTTCCTCACGGCGAGGACCAAAGTAACTGGACTGCATTCCAAGGCGCCGTGGAAATGCTGATGCCTCGGCTCGGGTTCGCCTCGCGGCTCAATTTTGCATTCTGGATGAATTACAACCGCGCCTGCAACGACCGAATCGGCTCGACGATGACGCCGGACCGGCGCAAACCGGGCAACACGAACGCCGTGCCCGACAGTTTCTTCGCGGCGATCGGGTCCTCGCCCGGCTTGATTAAATATTTCCTGAACGTCAGCGCGGGTTTCATGAATTTGTGCGATGATCTCCGAGTGCTGGCGAACGCTGCGTCGCATGTCGATTGCATGGAGCAATGGAATAACGTTATCACCCTGATCTCAACAGCCATGAACGACGACGTATCGCTGGATTACACCAAAGCAATAGCCGGAGCGCTTCTGCGACAATGCAGCGCCGGGGGAGCGCGGGCGACTGCGACCGTAGAGCAAGCAAAGGATACTCTGACCTGCACTTTGACCCTGGCTTAAGGCCGGCGGCCGTCGAATGCGTTCCGCAGTAAATCGCGAATCCCCGTTCTGTCAACCGGCCGTGGATTGTAGTACGGATTTTGTACTGCCAGATCAGCGGCTTTCTCGATATCGGTCTCTTTCATACCCAGCGCCTGCAGCGACACCGGCGCGCCCAGCGATGCCGCGAGATCGTACAAGGCGGCTGCAGCGGATTCGCCGTTTAATGTCCGCGCGATCTTGGCCATAGCTTCCGGAGCAGCCTCCGCGTTGTATGCGCACGCGTGCGGCAGAACAACGGTGTGGGTTTCGGCATGCGGGAGATTGAACGTGCCCCCGAGCGTGTGGCAGAGCTTGTGATGCAGCGCCATCCCGACCGCTCCCAATGCGACTCCGCCGAGCCATGCCCCATAGAGCGCTTGTGATCGCGCCGTCAAATCACGCGGCTCTGTTACGACTCGCGGCAAACTCGCCGCCATGGCGCGAATGCCCTCCTCGGCCAACAGCGAAATGATCGGGTTCGCGTCTTTCGCATACAGCGCTTCCACGCAGTGCGCGATGGAATTGATCCCGCTGGTCGCCGAAAGCATGGGCGGCATGCTCACCGTCAGGGACGGATCGTAGAGAACCGTGCGCGGGAGCACGCGCATATCGCGTCCGGTTTTCTTCACACCCGCTTCCGTCAGCCCCCAAATCGGCGTCATCTCCGAACCCGCGTAGCTGGTGGGAATGGCGATGATTGGAAGCCCCGTTTCGAGGGCGATTGCTTTTGCGAGACCGGTGGTTGAGCCTCCGCCGGCCGCAACCGTGCAATCCGCACTGAGCTCGCGGACTCGCGCAATGGCAGCTTTCGCGATATCCGCCGGAACGTGCATCACGGCGTTGGTGTAGACACCAACCGCGCATTGTCCTAACCGGGCCATGATCGCGCGGGCGGTTTCGGCCTGCTCGGGCGTGGATAACACGATTGCTCGGGAAACCTTCAGTCGCTCGGCTTGTTCCGGCAGCTGGTCCAAGCAGCCTACGCCGAAAATGACGCGCGAAGGCAGGGGTTCGTAGATGAACGAGAGCATTTCGGGGATTAGTGTGGCACCCGTCCAGCGCGATTGGCAATCGCGCGCAGGTTCGCAACCTGCCCCACAAGCTTCATGCTTGTCCGGCATGTGCCCGCGCGGTGCGGGCGTTCAGGTCGCGCAGGACTTGCAGCTCAGTTTCGCTCGGAGGCGGGGTGGTCCCCACATCCGGCGCGATCCTCAAGGGCCAGCCAGTGGCTTCAATCACCTGTTGGATCGAAACGCCGGGATGCAGACTGGTGAGCGTCAGCTCCTTAGTTTGAATATCCGGCGTCAAAATGCCAAGATCGGTAATCACCGCCGTAGGCCCGCGACCCGGCAGACCCATCAGCTCGCGGCTGTTGCCGCCGTTGAAATATCCGCCCGAGGTCACGAAATCCAGTTTCTGCACGAATGCGCGTTTGTTATGGCGCAACGTAATCAGCACTTCCTTCGAAGATGCCGCGATTTCCGGCGCGCCGCCTGCCCCGGGCAGGCGCGTCTTGGGCTTCCGGTAGTTGCCGATCACCGTTGTGTTGATGTTGGCGAAGCGGTCGATCTGCGCCGCTCCAAGAAAACCGACATCGATGCGTCCACCTTGCAGCCAATAAGAGAACATCTCCGGGATGGACACGACGGTTTCGGCGGTCTCGCTCAACTCGCCGTCGCCGATCGATAACGGAAGCACTGAAGGCTTGGTTGCAATCGGACCGGATTCATAGATCAAGACGACGTCGGGGGCGTGCGTCAGCCGCGCGACGTTTGCCGCCGCGCTCGGAAGTCCGATGCCCACGAAACAGACCGCGCCGTTGCGGAGCTTGCGCGCCGCGGCGATCGTCATCATTTCATCGGCGGAGTATCCGTTTTGGTCAGGCATTTGCCGCGGCTCCTCCCACGCTCTGACGGAACTCGCTGAAATCCTTCGTGCCCAGAATATAGCGCTCAATCCAGGCCTGGAAGCTTTCGCGCTCGCGCGAGATCGCGTCCCAGCTTTTATAGAAGGCGTTATTGCGCGCGTAGTAGCCTTGCGCGTAGGAAGGAAACGCGCCGCCCTTAACTTCGCAAACCGCGCTTACCACCCACGAAGGCAGCACCACGGCGTTCGGCGGCGAATCGAGTTTGTCCACGATTTCTTCCACCGTGACAATTGAGCGCTGGGCCGCCAGCACTGCTTCTTTCTGCACGCCGACAACTCCCCAGATCAGGACATTGCCTTTTCTATCGGCCTTTTGAGCGTGGATTATTGTAACGTCCGGACGGATAGCGGGAACGGCGGCCAGGCGCTCGCCGGTGAACGGGCATTCAATAAACTTGATGCGCTGATTATATTTCGGCAAGTCCGAGCCAAGATAGCCCCGCAAAATTCCGAAAGGCAGATTCGAAGCCCCCGCGGCGTAGGCGGCGGCCATGCCCGCGTGCGCGTTTTCTTCGAGCTCCAGGGGACGCGGCCAGTCGTTTTCGACAGCGTCGCGCAGGCGGTGCAGCGACCCAACGCCCGGATTGCCGCCCCAGGAGAAGATCAGCTTCGACACGCACCCGGCGCCGATTAATTGATCGTAGATCAGGTCCGGGGTCATCCGGATTATCGTCAAGTTACGGCGGCCTTGCCGGATAATCTCATGACCAGCCGCGGAAGGAATCAGGTGGGTGAAGCCTTCAAGGGCCATGGTCGCGCCATCGTGAACAAACTCTTGAATCGCTTCCCCGAGGGTTAGAATACTTGCCAACTTCACATCATACACACCAGCAGGAACTGTCCTCTGAATTCGCTTGCCCGCGGCGCGCTTTTACTCTATACTACAAAGTACTTGGCATTGCGCTGTTGTCTGGCATCCGGCCAGAAGGAGGAGCTTGTGACCCTGTTCGATCTGCTGTTCCTGGCATCGGCGTTGGCGGCCATAGCGTCTGTTGTCATGGCGGCTGCTTTTGCGGTGGGAGGCCGAGGGGATAGAGCAGTTGCAATTCTAAAACGCCTCGGAATGGGGGTACTGGCATATGCCGCGCTTCTCTTGATCGTCGCGGCAGCGACGCCGCAGAAAATCATGCAGCCAGGCGACCCGTGGTGCTTCGATGACTGGTGCCTAAGCGTTGAAGGCGTGACCCAAATGCCGACTCCGTCCGGCGCCTACTACACTGTCTCGCTGCGAGTGTTCAGCGAAGCCAAGCGCGTATCTCAACGCGCGAACGGCGCCTGGATCTATCTGATCGACAGCCGCGGCGTTCGATACTCGCCTGTTCCAACCGCCTCCGATACGCCGCTGGACGTGCTGCTCCAGCCGGGCGAGTCCGTTAAGACCTCGCGTACATTCCTTGTGCCGAACCGAGTGCATGAACTGGGCTTGATCACCGGTCATGGCGGGCCGTACTGCTCCATGCTGCCGCCCGTTATCGGCGAGGGCGGGTGTTTGTTTAACAAGCCGACAATGGTGAGGATCGAGTAACCCCGCTGACCGATTTCTTGATTGGACGTACGGCCCGCGAACGCTCATCCACACGGATTCGCACTTACTGGACACCCGAACTCAGTCGCATTGCAATCCGTCACGCTCACGACTCGCAAGGCGCGAGCCCCGGCGTTTCACATCCGGCATTAAAAACAATTTCTCGCAAAAACGCAAAGATCGCAAAGAAAAACAAACCGATTTTGCGATCTTTGCGTCTTTGCGAGGAAAATCAAGCTGGTTGTACTCGCGATGTGGCGCGGGGCTCCGCCTCTTTACTGCCGGCAGGCGGACGTGAGCGGTATTATTGGGCCAGGAGCGGCATCGCAACACGTGCCTATTAGCGCAAATCACCCATTGCGCCGGTTATTCAATGAGCTTGTTTCAAAGGAGCTCCGCGGCGACCGCGAAATTGCCGCCTACGTGGCGGAGTTGCTGATCGATTTTGTTCGCGCCGATCATCTCTACCGGATTCGCAACGCGCGTGGAAAACGGCTGGAGGAGGTCGGCGAAATGCTTGTGGAATCGAACCCGCTGCTGGATGCGTCGTCTTTCGACCGCGAGCGGGAAGTGCGAAAGCACATCGGCGACTACACGCTGTTTCTGACCGGAATGTTCCCCGAGTACGTGGCCAGGCTGCCGAACCGGGGCTTGCGCCTGGACCGCTTTATCGATTACGTCAAAGCCGGTAAAGAGTCATACCGGATCGTGGGCTCGTTCGATCAATTCGAACACGGCCGCGCCGCGCCACTCTTCCGGCGCCTGGCGGAAGAATTCGAGTATTGCGTCCACGGTTTGAATCGCGTGAAAAGCGATTTGGAGGACCTCCGGCAGGAGCAATACCGGACTTGGAAACGCGCTTTTTCCAATACTTAGCAATAGATCACAGCACAACTTCGCCGGGCCGCGGGGGGTTTCAGAAGATCTCGCCAGGCGGCTATGTCAGGTTCATCGCCCTGAACATTGCGATGCGCTGCTCCCGCAGCGGATCCTTTACCACCTCGCACGTGTTATCCATAACCATGGTTGCCCGTTCCGTCGACGTGAACGCCGGCCAATGCGGAATTTTCGCGTTGTTGGGATCGCCTGTACGCGCAAAGGCTATCCAGGTGTCGCTCAACTTGTCCGCCAAGGCCATCGCTTCCGGTCCACCTCCGGTCAGTCTGGCTGAGATCTTTACGTTATCGAACGCGAACGGAATCTCCATCGTATGCGGCGATTTCAGGCGCCCGCCTTGCACCGGAGTCTCCCATTTGAAGTAGTACAAAAACACCGGACCCTTGCCTAGAGCCGCACGCCTTTCCGCGATTTTCACAGTCGGCGCGCCGTAGCGGTAATCGCTCGCGATCAGGAAGTAGATGTCGGAGGGAGTCGCGGACGGATTCAGTTTGCGGTAAAGCGCAATCATCTCCGGCGCATTCGCGCCCAGCAGCCCGCGAACGCGCGTCTGCAATCCGTCGTCGTTCAAACGGAACGCGTCAGCATCGTTCGCCGAAAACAGCGTCATTTCGGTGCGCGTGTTGCCGATCATGATCGGCACTTCAGCCGAGACGGACGAAGCCGCTGGTTGGAATGGATGCTGCGGCAGGATCTTCCCGTCCACTGACGGCACGAAGCCCGATACGGTTTGATCGATTCCCGGCTGATCGCGAACCACGGCGAAATACGCCGCCATGATTTTTTCCACCGGAAGTTTTTGTAGATGGCGCACGTCGGATTTTGCGATCCCGAGCTTCGCCAGCAACTGCTCCGCGTTGCGCATTGCAACATCGCGCCCGGCGACTTGTAGCGCGGCGCCGCTTTCAATCGTCGCGCGATGGAACAAGCCCTTGGCGGAAGGCATCGCCAGTAGCGTTTCCACCTTACGCCCGCCGCCCGATTGGCCGAAAATCATCACTGTGTTTGGATCGCCGCCGAAATGCCCGATGTTCGCGCGCACCCACCTCAGTGCGTGCACAATGTCGAGCATCCCGTTATCGCCGGAGGACGCGAAGTCGCGGCTGAACTCGCTCAGATTGGCGAATCCCAGAACGTTCAGCCGATGATTGATCGTCACAACGACGACGTCGCCGCGCCGCGCCAGGTTGGTCCCGTCCGTGTCGGGCGAAGATCCCGAGCCGGTGGCAAATCCGCCGCCGTGACACCAGAACATCACAGGACGCTTGCGGTTGTCGTTGAGGGCCGGTGTCCAGACGTTTAGCACCAGGCAGTCCTCGCCCTCCGCCGGTAAATTCTGGGCTGCAACACCCAATCCGCCGCCCGCCGGCGCTACGGAAGGATCGCGCTGAGGAGCGCTGTGGCCGAATTCCAGCGCATCGCGCACACCGGTCCATTTAGCCGGATCCGCGGGCGGCATGAACCGGTTTTGGCCCGCGGTGGTGGCCGCGTAAGGAATGCCTTTGAAGGTTTTGATGCCGGCATTGTCGATAGCCCGGATCTTCCCAAACGTTGTATCGGCGACGACAAACTTTGCATCCTGGCCGCGCAGCGCGCTCAGACACACAGCGGACAACGAAGTCTGACGCAAGAAGTCGCGCCGGTTAGTAAGCGTCATGAGCCGTTACCTCCTGTAAATGACGCCGCCTTTCATCACGAACGCGACTTTTTGAAGCGCGGTGACGTCTTGTAGCGGATCGCCCTCGACGGCGATGATATCCGCAAAATATCCTGGCTTCAAGGCCCCGATCTGTCCTTCCCATCCGAGCAGCTTCGCGCCGTTCAGCGTGCCGGCTTGAATGGCCTGCGCCGGGGTGAACCCGTACTTCACCATCAACACGAATTCGCGGGCCTGGGTGCCGTGCGGAAATGGACCCACATCCGAACCCATGGCGAACTGGACTCCGGCCGAGATCTGTTTACGCAATTCTTGCGTCTTCAGCTCGAACATTTTTCGCTCGAACGCGCCTTGTGCAACGGTGGCCGGATGCTCGGCAAAGTAATCGAAGATCGTTAACGTCGGCACGGCGAAAATTCCCTTCTCACGCATTAGCCGCATGGTTTCCTCGCTCAACTGATTCGCGTGATCGATGGACGCGACTCCCGCGTGAGCCGCATACAACGCGCCCGGCTCGCCCGTGGCATGCACGGCCACTCGTGTTCCCAGCCGGGCCGTTTCCTCCACGGCGGCGCGTAGTTGGTCCTCGGTGTACTGATAAGGCGTAAAGAATTTCCCATCGCGCAGTTGATCGCGGCCGGTTTGGTAGATTTTGATGAAGTCCGCGCCTTCTTTGATCTGCTCGCGGATTACGGCAACCAGTTCCGCCGAGTTATTCGCCGATGTTGCGTTCGGCAGCACATGCTGAGCCGGGTTATAGCCGATGGCGTCTTCGTGCCCGCCGAGGATATCTATCGCATTCCCACAGATGCGCATACGCGGTCCAGGAATTTTCCCCGCATTGATGGCGTCGCGTACCGCGGTATCGGCCCAGCCCGCGCCTTCCGTTCCCATGTCGCGCTCGGCGGTGAAGCCTGCCATCAGGTCATCCCTCGCGGCGAGCGTCGCATTTATGGTCCGCTGCGGAACCGATTCCTGCACGGTCTGCAAATCTTCGGCGCCCGGATGCAGAAACAGATGCACGTGCGAATCGATCAAACCGGGCAGCAAGGTACGATCTCCCAGATCGATCGTTTCCGCGCCGGCGGGATGCCGTACGGTCCGGCCCGCCTCGACGATACGCTCGCCTTCGATAAGGACTTCACCAGGACTAACGGTGGTTCCCGCGGCGACATCGACCATCCGCGCCGCGCGCACCACGATTGGGTGTGCGGGCTGTGCGTACGAACAAACCAGCGCGCACAAGGCGAGAATTGGTTTGGGATCGATTTTCAACTCTTTTACGATACACGCTGGCGCGGAGGCCAAGGCAAGCGCGGGCCCCGCGTGCGGCGGGCTGGAGCGGAGCCGGGGCGTTATACTGAAATCGGCCTGAGGCCGCAAAAGGCGCGAGGTCGCCTGAAACCGAGCACGGCAAAAGCCCGCGCCTTCCGTTTTGCGGCCGTCTTTAACGTAGGAGGGCCAAATGGAAATCGAACGCGACCCTTTCTTGGCGAAGCTAGGCGGCGAAGCAGCCGTCGCCGAAATGGATTCCGATGCTAAGGCAGATGCTCTCGAATCCTACCTTATGGAGCAGCTAAACCAAAGCGCTGCCGGAAAAACATTTCCCACCATGGCCGAGCTGGAAGCACAGATCGAGACACGCCCGTTCCGGCGCGGCGTCGGAGACCAGTTTGTCTCCACGCACGGCAATGTAAAACGCCTGCCTCGCATGCCTGCGCAGCCAACACTGGCCGATTTTTTCAAACTGCGCTTCAACGCAACCGCCAATCACGTGCTTCAAAGCGCCAACTTAGCGCAGAAGAACGGGATGAGCGAGGAAGTCATTCTCGCGTGCCTCTTGCATGACACGGTGATGGCGCTGATTAAGGCCGATCACGGCTGGTGGGGCGCTCAGATTTACGAGCCGTACGTCTCTGAAAAGGTCGCCTTCGCGATCCGGCATCATCAAACGCTGCGCTTTTATGAAGACCCCGAGCACGGCTACAAGTATCCCGTGCTATACAAGCAACTGTTCGGCGAGGATTTCAAGCCCGAGCCATACATTGACGCGAACTACCAATTCGTGCGCAATCACAAGTGGTATTTGGAAGCGCGGCTGGTAACAATCAACGACCTGTATTCGTTCGAACCGGGCGTGAACCCGCAGTTAGAGCAGTTCAGCGACATCATCGGCCGTCATTTCAAGCAGCCCAAGGAAGGGCTCGGGTTCGATGGGAGCCCGGTGGCGCACATGTGGCGATCGATGATTAATCCAGATCGCCCGCTGTAGCAGGAAGCATGTGGCCTGGAAGACCGGATCGCGTTCGGTCTCCAGAAATCGTTGACGAAAGCGAGCGGCAGTGACTGGAGCCTCCGCGCCCGACTATCCAGCGGTAGACGCGTTTATCACCAGCCTCACGATTCAAATGGCGCGCGTGCGAGCAATGGCCACCGCACCCAAGCGGCATGAACAAGTGGCCGGAGGGATTAACGCCAGTCCTGAGCGCCGTGCCAGATACGGAGAATGTGAACACATCCGAGTGCAGCCGGTAAATCACGATGTAGGGCGATTTGGAAACCACGAGTTCCCGCGTTCCCTCTTCGGTGCCAGGTCTGCCGATGTGCGGATGTCTTCGCAAGCTTTGAATAGAGTCGTAAATGTGGCGGCACACCCGGTTTGCGGTGGCGACATTGCGCTGCTGTTCGATGCGATGGGAAATGCTTTTGAGATCATTGAGGGCGGGATGCGTCCAGCGTATCCGCATCAGGAGCGTTCCCGCTCCTCCAGCCACAAACGCACTTCCTCATCGTCGATAAGCTCACCCCGGTCGGCGGCGGCAATGCCCTCGCGGACGGCGGCACGGAACTGCTCATCCCCTTCGAGCAGGCGCAAGGCGGCATCCTTCACCAGGCGTTCCGGGTCTGTACCTGCGTGAGTGGCGATTTGGGAAAGCCGCTGTAGCTGCTCGGGCGTGAAATGTACTTCCATTTGCCTTCAGGGTAAGGATTAGGCGGGTCTTCTGTCAACGGGACGGGCGCGGCTGCGCGGGTCCGGGGCTACTTTTCCCTTTGCGGCAATGCGTTGCGGCGGTTTGTCCGGCGATCGCCGGAAGAGGTCGATCGCGATGCAGCATTTCAAGCAGCCCAGGGAAGCGCTCGGGTTCGATAGAAGTCCCGTGGCGCACATGTCGGCGGTCGATCATTAATCCAGATCGCCCCTGTAGCACGAGACATCGGCCGGAAGATGATCCGTCTCCAGAATCGTTGGCCAAAGTAACCACCGGGAGAATTCAGAAGGCAAACTGAAACTCATGTGCGGGTCGCATATTACCCTCGGACAATAATCTCGGATTTTTCTGTATTCAAATAGCTGCACTCACAATTTAATATCGGGATCTGGTGTATGCGTACTGCCGCTATTGCTGACTGTCCCAGAGTATTGAACCGTATCACAATATGGGTCAATGCGGCGATTACAGCCGCACTTACGCTCCTGTCTGTGTTTCTGATGATTCGTCAGATGCCGGGTGAACTCACTTGGGACGAGGCTGATTACTCCCTTGCAATGTCTTCAACATGGCGGCATTTATGGAGCTCTGCTTCCTATCCAAGGCATTTCCATGGGCCGCTGATGATCTATCTGGATAAGCTCGGAAATGCTTTGCCCGCTTCCTTTGGTCCGATCGAAATGCGTCTGCGTTTTCCCGAAGCCGTGATGGGCTCACTCGCCATTGGAATGCTTTACCTAATGCTGGCGCATTTTCTGCATGTTTCAAGAACGGCCGCGCTCATGGGATCGGCACTTCTCTTGTTTAGCGTGATACGGCTTCAGGAGACTCCTATAATAGGGCCGCACCACCTCACTCTATTGTGGACCATCCTTCTCATTGGAATTGGATTTAATCACGACATTACAAGCATCCTAAGCATCGTTGCGCTCGGGCTTGTATTGGGGTTGGCGTTTGTGACGATGACGTATGCCATACCGCTCTCGCTGTGCCTGGCTCTGTCCGCAATGGCTGTCAGAACTAATTTGATCGTCCTAAAGTTGCGCGATCTTGGACAAGTTCTGAGGAGAGTTTTACCGCGTATGATCGCGGTGTGCGCCATAGCGATAACCGCGGAACTGATTCTGTGGCCCCCTGGATTACTTAAGGGGCGTGTGTTGAAAGATTTTATTGCCTTGGCGCGTTACGGCGATTTTGCGTTAGCGTTCAGGGGAGTATGGGTGGAACGAGCGCCACACATGGCCTACGCCTATTGGCTTGCTACGCTGGACGCTCCCATTCTGCTGTCTTCGATCGGTTGCGTGGGCCTGTTTGTGTGGAATTTTATGAGAGCCGGTCTAAAGCCTCGAACGATCTACGTTATTTCCTGGGCCGCGGTGATCAGCGGAATAACACTCGCTGCGCACATCGCCGGACCGCGGAATGCGCTCATAGCAATCGGAGTAATTTGCGCTGCCGTCGCCGTAATCTTCGACGATATCCCGAATGCTCCTTTGAAGAAGTCGGTTGCCGCGGCGGTTATCGCCCTGTCGGCGGCCAATATGGCTTGGAGCTCAATCAAGGCGCAATACATCCCGCAGGTCGCTACCGCTGGGTACAAGCTATTCTTATCGGAGCACCGCAATTTATTGAAAGAACCCGCCGCGGCCGTCGTCAACGGCAGCCCGATTCTGCGGTTTTACGCGGGACAACTAAACACCAAGATCGCCTGGCATTTAACTGAGGTGCCACGGTCGGCATCGGCAGACGAACGTTGGCCGCAAGACGCAAAATACGGATTGATTGTCGAACCAGCTTATCTTTATATGCCGTCCGATCGACCTGTTCGCCGGATTATCGTCGACAAATGGAAATTAGTGTGGTCGTTCAAGCAAGCCCGGTCGTGGGGGCTTCGGTTTTACGAACGCCAGTGAAATTGTGAGGCGTTTGCGAGGTGGTGTGGCAGCCGCAGCCGGTAATAACTACTCTTCATTCAAACGGGCGGGCACGTGTATCATTAGATACTGCAACAGGGATTCTGCGAGCGCCACTGGGCCGGCACGGCCTCGCTGAATTCAAAGCTCACTGGCCGCGGCAGCCTGCGTGTGTGCCTCGAGTTTCTGTGGGAAGGAGCGCATGATTCGAATACTTACGACCATCCTGATCGTGGCCGCCGCGGCCAATGCGCAATGGGACCCGTATCCGTGGAAAAGAGTCCCGCGCACCGCCGACGGAAAGGTGGATTTGAAGGCGCCACCTCAGCGCACGCCTTATGGCAAGATCGATCTGTCCGGGTTCTGGATGCCCGAAAATCCGACCAAGTATCTGCTGAACCTCGCTGCCGATATGAAGGAGTCGGAGATCCCGCTGAAGCCCTGGGCGCGCGATCTGTATAACCAGCGCATCGCCAACAACGGCAAGGATCACCCGGGCGTGTCTTGCCTGCCATCCGGGATTCCGGAAAAGGACAACATTCCGGACGGCTTGAAGTTGGTTCAAACGGAAGATCTCACATTGCTGCTACACGAATCGCGCACGATTTACCGGCAGATTTTCACGGACGGACGGCCGTTGCCCAAGAATCCACAGCCGACATGGATGGGCTACTCGATCGGGCATTGGGAAGGCGATACATTTGTCGTCGAAACGATCGGGCAAAACGGCAAAACCTGGCTGGACATGAAGGGGCTTCCAGGAACGGAATCGCTGCATATAACGGAGCATTTCACCCGCCCTCGCATCGGACACATGGATGTCGACGTCACGATCGACGATCCGGAGGCATACACAAAATCCTGGAAAGTGAATATGCCTTGGCGCCTGCTGCCGGACGCCGAGCTAATCGAGAGCATCTGTGAAGAGAACAACCGCGATCCGTCGCACATGGTTGGTAAATAGCGCCGCTTTAGCAAATGCGGCTGGTTCGGTAGGGCAGGCTTCAGTCTGCGGCGGGTTTCAACCCGCCCATCACGTCCGTGATCATAAGCAACGACGCTGTCGCCGTGGTGACCGAATTACGCGCAAAGCCGGGTAAGGATATTGCACTGTTCGGAGGCGGCGAGCTGTTTCGAAGTTTGCTGCACGCCGGCCTAGTGGGTCGCGTCGAGGTCTCGTTGATTCCCGTTCTCCTTGGCGGCGGCATTCCGCTGCTCCCGCCGCCCGCATCGGGGGCGAACCTTCGGCTTCGAAAACAACGGGTGTATGAGAAGACGGGCACGATCGGGCTTGAGTACGATATTGTTCGAGTCTGATGGGCTTGTGGCGGTGTGCAATTAAGTACTTTTATTTCGGGCTCATCAGGCGGCCGATGAAGAGAATCGTTCCGCTATGCACGTCGCGAATTACGAACATAAACGGGTGATCTGCGCGAAACACGAGGGGCGGCCGTGGGACTAGCACTGCCGCCATCGTAACCGCGATCCCGGTCGCGGCCGCGGCCTCTGTTCCCTGTTCCGTAACATCCACGAAAGCCTTGTGAACCACCTCTCCAACCTGCAAGCCTCCTTTCGCGCTGATACCTGAAAAGTCGGCGCGCCCGGTGAAAGCGGTTGGCATTCCCATCGTGGAGAGCGTTTTGCCGAGCGAAAAATCGGACTCCGCGCGGAACTTTGGAATGCTGACCTGTACTTCGCGGTCTGAGAGATTGCCGAGCCATCCAGTCAGGCTATCGTTCGTTAACGTTTTCTCGAGATCGGGAAGGCCCTGTACATTTTTCGGAAGCAGGACGTCGAAGGCGATGCCGGTCCCCGCGTAACGCATTTCGAGAATCTGGGCGAGCGGTGTTTCGGCGTAACCGAAATGCGATGTCTGGTTCATAAAGTTCGCTTGCGTGGTCGCGCCACTGTGCGAAGTGAACGGGGCGGCCTGAGTCCTGGAAGTAATAAACGGGGATTGCCATGCGCCATAGAAATAAATGGCACTGGTGAGAACCAGGCGAGTCTGGGAATCCAGCGATCCCGACGCAAACAGATCTTTGATCTTTTGCTTCGTGTGGTCTTCCGTCCACTTATTGATCAGCGACCGCGCAGCCTCGGGGTTCACGGCAAAATCGACCAGCACAGGCGCGGCTTCGTAGTTTGCCGCCAGTGTTTTCTCATAGGACGGTTCCAGGGGAAAACCCTTCTGCACCCAGACGCCATTGGCTGTGTGCAACTCATTCCCTCCGTTGTTCGCCGTTTTAGAAAGTTCGTGAAGCAGCGCTCGCATGGACGCGTCATACGCAGGGTCCGTCCTGAAGATGCAGAACGGAGCGGATCTCTTGCGCCGTCTGGCCGCGCGAGCCGGCGAGCAGCATGGAAAGCGCGGTGGCGATGTTGAAAGGCGACAGGATCAGGTTTTCGTTGCCTCGCGCCAGTTGTTTGTACGACTCAGTGGTGAACGTGTTCATGGCGGGTGCTACCTGCGAATCCGCGGCCGGGAGCGCGGCCGCAAACACGATAGGAAGAACAAGTCGTCTCATGGTACCTCTGTTCCCATAATGTCGCGAGCCGGAGAACCTTTTCGGGAAATTGCAACTTCGGGGGGCGCGTTTGTCGCGAGTCACTATTCGTAGCGCAGTGCCCGTATGGGGTCCACGCGGCTCGCGCGCAATGCAGGCACATAACCCGCGATGCATGCGATCGCGGCCAATCCACTGGTGGCGAGCGCGATCGTCGCAGGATCGTTCGGCGCGACCCCATAAAGCTGCGCGCGGACTAGCTGTGTCAAACCGAACGCGGCAGGCAAGGCCAAGCCCACGCCGAGCGCGACCAGGATCAGTACCTCTCTCATTACCATCCAAATCACGCTTCGCTCCACGGCTCCAAGCGCCATTCGAATGCCGATCTCGCGCGTCCGCCGCGCGACCGAATACGCCATCACGCCGTAAAGCCCGATCGTCGTGGTAAGAATCGCCAAGAAACCGAACACCGCGGATAGGTTCGCCGTCATCCGCTCGGTCACCAGCGTATCGTTGATGTCTTCGGAAACCGTCCGCATGCCCGTAATCGGCAGGCCGGAGTCCATCTCACGGACCTTGGCTCGCAGGGCGCTGAACATCGCCGCGGGATCTGCCGCACTGCGCACGAAAACCGTCATCCCGAACGGAAAATCTGACGCGAGGTAAGGCTGGAATGCCTGATCCGGGATCTCATTGCGCAAGTTCATGTACTTTATGTCCTTCACCACGCCGATGATCTCCATATCCGTTTTGGTGCCGGGGTCGATGCCGTATCCGATGTGCCGGCCCAACGCGTTTCGCCCGTTGAAATAGCGCTTCACGAAGGATTCATTAACCATGACTTTGGTGGGGACCTTGCTGTTCGGCCTATCGGGCGAATGCAACACCTGGTCGCGATCCTGCGAAGTAAAATCCCGCCCGGCGATGATAGGGACTCCCAACGTCGCGAAATAGTTCGGACTGATCCAATTCATAAATGCATCCGGGCGGTCGCCGGGCCGCGGCGTATAGCCTTCAATCGTCATCCAGGAGTCCGACTCGTTATCTTTTAGGATTCGGATAGCCGCGAGGCCAACGGATTGAACGCCAGGAAGCGCTCGCAAGTTGGCGGTGAGGTCCTGGAAGAACTGCTGCGAGCGCTCCACCTTGTAACCGATTAGCGCCGGGTTCAAGTCGAAAGCGATCAGCCGTTCCACCGTGAACCCCGGCCCCAGGTTCCGCAGGTTGCCGAGGCTCTTCCAGAACAAGCCCGCGCCGAGCAGCAGCACCAAAGACAACATCACTTGTGCAGCCACCAGCGCCTTGCGAAGCCTGACGTTTCCCCCGCCCACCACCGCGCAGGCCTGCTCCTTCAGGGAGCGGGCAATGTCCGGTTTCGACGCGCGGAATGCGGGAATGAGGCCGAACAATAGCCCCGTCACAACCGTCACCGCGAGGGTGAACAACAGCACCCGGTAATCGAGCGCGGCTGAAATATTGACTCCCGGCGAATCGGAGGGCACGAAGGCGGCCAGCAGCAGCTTATCCGCGCCATAGGCCAGAACCAAGCCGCATATCGCTCCAACAAACGACAGCACAAGGCTCTCCGTAAGAAGCTGCCGCACGATGCGCCCACGGCCGGATCCGACCGCCAGCCTTATTGCCATCTCTCGCTCCCGCCCCGCGGCCCGGGCCAACAGAAGACTTGCCAAATTCACGCATGCGATCACCAGAACCGTCGCGCTGATCGCCATCAGCACCCACAGCGGCGCCTGCAGACGCTGGCGCAAAAAGGACCGGCCCTGCCCGCCGGGAAGCAGGTCCATGTAGCATTGCAAAAACTGCTTGCGGACAACATCAGATGCGTTGCGAAACGCCGGTTCGCGCACCTCCATTTCGAGCATCGAATGCATGAACGGCTGAAGCGATGCCTTGGCTCGTTCCAGCGTCATACCCGGTTTCAGCCGGCCGAACGCATTCACCCATCGCGTGCGCCGCGTAGTAAGGAAGTCCTTCTGCGCGGGCATCATGTCCGGCTGCATCATAAGAGGCACGAAAATCTGCGTGGCGTTTCCAATGTCGACGCCGTCGAATCCGCTCTGCGCAACGCCGAGAATGATCATGGGCACATTGTTTATCGATACTTTTTTGCCCAGAACCTTCGGGTCCTTCGCGAAGTGGGTTTCCCAGAACTTGTAACTCAGCACAACCAGCGGGTGCCCGCTCGGCGTGCGGTCATCGTCCGGGCCAAAGGTGCGTCCGATAGCAGCTCGGACTCCCATCGCGGGGAAATAAGTGCCGGACACCATTTCTCCCTGCACCCGCTCGGTGCCGTGATCCACGGTAAAGCTGGGGGAGAATGAAAACCTTCCGAACATGTCTGTGAACGCCTCATTATGATCCTGGAAA
>JAFAQY010000010.1 GCA_019261985.1 Bryobacterales bacterium
GCGGAACTCCGCCAGCTCCAACAGGACCGTGCCGCAACCCGGGAGCAGGCCCTCGAATCCGCGGCTCAAATCTGTAACCTGAAGGAAGCACTGAATGAAACCTGGCGGCCCGAAAAACATGGCTTCGAATTTTCGAGCCGCGACCTAACCGCCTGGATGGAGCGCCGCGAACTAACCGACCAGGCCCGCCGCTTCGAAATTTATGGCCGACTCCCCAGCACCAACGCCGAACCCGACGATAGCAGCCCCTCCGAATCCACCTAGCCCGGACACTGCCGTCTGGCGTCTAGCGCGCTGGCCCCTGGCCCCTAGCCAAGCCTTGACACCGAACTTTAGCAACATGTACTATCAAAATCGCCGCTAGCCGCCCTTTCCGCTACGGCCCTGGAGTATTATGCAAATCCGTCGTAACTCGTCCTTTCTAACCGCCGCGTTGGCTGCCGCTTCTCTTGCCGCGATTCCGCTCGCGGCCCAGCAGGCTGCGCCCGCCTATCGAGCTCCGCGCACCGCCGATGGCAAGCCCAATCTGAACGGCGTCTGGCAGGCTATGAATAACGCCAACTGGGACTTGGAGGGCCACGCCGCCGGAATGCCCCCGAAGGACGTTTTGGGTATTCTCGGCGCCGAATTCGCGACCCCGCCCGATATCGGCGTGGTCGAAGGCGGCCCCATCCCCTACCTGCCCGCCGCTCTCCAGAAAAAGAAAGACAATTTCGCCAGTCGCGTGAAAAACGATCCCGAGGTGAAGTGTTACATGCCGGGCGTTCCGCGCGCCACTTATATGCCGTATCCGTTCCAGATCGTGCAATCGACGCAGAACATTATGTTTGTATATGAATATGCGGGGGCGGTTCGCGTGGTGAATATGGGCGCGCCCACCAAGGCTCCGGCCGATAGCTGGATGGGCTGGTCCAATGGCAAGTGGGATGGTGAATCGCTGGTCATCGATGTAACCAGCCAGGTCGAAGATACGTGGTTCGACCGCGCAGGCGATTTTCATAGCGATGCTCTGCACGTTACAGAGCGCTACACGCCGCGCAGCGCCGACACAATGATGTACGAAGCCACCGTCGAAGACCCGAAGACATTTTCCCGTCCGTGGAAGATCAGCATGCCGCTGTACCGGCATGTGGAGAAGAACGCGCAGTTAATGGAATTCAAGTGTGTCGAGTTTGCCGAAGAAGTGCTCTACGGCCATCTTCGCAAGCAGACCTCGAATACGCCCTCGAATAATGGGAAGAAGCAGTAAGTAGGGCAAGCTTCAGCTTGCCCAAGCCAAGGAGACCCAAATGAGCCACAGAGCTGTTGCCCTCATGTTCCTCGCCGCCCTTATCGCGGCCGCAATTCTTGTTCCCGCGCCCCTCGCCGCTCAGACCGCCAATGCCGTGAAGACCTGGACGCCGCCGAAAACGGCGGACGGTGCGCCCGACCTTCAGGGCGTTTACTCCAATGCCACGACGGTGCCATTCGAGCGGCCAAGGAATCTCGGGTCAAAAGAGTTCTATACACCGGAAGAAGTAGCGGCGCAGCAGAAGGCACAGGCAGCCCGGGACGCGGCGCGCGCCGCTGCCGATGCCGATCCAACCATCGTTCACTACGATCTCGGCCAGTTCGGTTTAAACCAGCGCGTGACCGCTTCCACGAATCGTACATCGCAGATCGTCGGCCCGGAAGGAACCATCCCTGGCCTGCTGCCGCAAGCGCAGGAAAGACTCGCCGCAAAGCAAGCAGCTGCGCGCGGGCACAATTTTGACGACGCGCAGCACCGCGGCTTGAGCGAGCGCTGCATTATGTGGGGCAATGAAGGTCCGCCGATGCTCTCCCCGGGTTACAACAGCGATCTCGAGGTGGTGCAAGGGCCCGGCTATGTGGCCATTCTGCAGGAAATGATCCACGACACCCGCGTGATCCCGACCGATGGTAGCGCGCACCTGCCCTCCAATGTCAGGTTGTGGATGGGCGATTCGCGCGGCCACTGGGAAGGAAATACGCTGGTCATCGACACCACCAACTTCACGGATCAGACCGCATTCCGAAATTCCAGCAAGGATCTGCACGTAATCGAAAGACTCACGCGCACCGGCGACAACACCATCCTGTATCAGTTCACCGTCGAAGACCCCGGCACGTGGGCCAAGCCCTGGTCCGCCGAGGTCACGTGGGAAAAAATCAACAATCCTATTTATGAGTATGCCTGCCAGGAGGGCAATTATGGTTTGGCGAACATCCTGAGCGGTGCTCGCGCGTCGGAGAAGGAAGCCGCCGGAGGGAAGTAGGAGTCATCAATGCGCGCTAAATTAATGTTGTTTACCGCCGGAGCTGCACTGCTCGCTTCCGCGCCCGCGGGGGCGCATCACGCGTTCGCGCAGGAGTTCGATGACAAGCGTCCCATTAAGCTTCAAGGGACGGTGACGAAATGGGAAGTCATCAACCCCCACTCCTGGATTCATTTGGACGTGAAAGGGCCGGACGGCAAGGTCACCAGTTGGATGATCGAAGGCGGAAGCCCCAACGCGCTTTTCCGTCAAGGATTCACAAAGGATTCCCTGCCCGCGGGCTCCGAAATAATCGTCGAGGGTTTCCAGGCGAAGGACGGCGCCAATCGCGGTGTAGGGTCGAACATAACATTTAAGGACGGCAAGAAGCTGTTCCTGGGCGGCTCCGCCCCCGGCGCCAGCGGTCCCGGAGCCTCCGCGGGAGAAAATTAATGATGTGGGGCAGGTTGCCAACCTGCGCGCGATTGCCAATCGCGCTTTTGGCCATCGCAGCGCAGTCCACGTTGTGCCCGCAAGCGGTGTCGAATTACAAGGCCCCAAAAACCCCCGACGGAAAGCCCGACCTCCAAGGCATCTGGACCAACGTCACCATAACCCCACTAGAGCGCCCGCGAGACCTGGCGGACAAAGCCTACTTCACCGAACAGGAAGCGCGAGCATACGAAAAACAATTCCTCCAGCAGAACAATGCCGACCGCCGCGAGGGTGGCGCGCAGGCCGACTTGGGTCGCGCCTACAACGATTTCTGGTACGACCGTGGCACGAAAGTCGTAGCCAGCCGCCGTACATCGCTGATTACCGATCCGCCGGATGGCAAGATTCCTCCGCTGACGCCGGAAGCGCAGAAGCGGCAAGCTGATCGCGCTGCCGCCGCGCGCGGCCACCAATTCGACGGTCCTGAAAACCGCGCGCTCAGCGAACGTTGCTTGGTGTGGCCAACCGCAGGTCCGCCGATGCTGCCGAGCTTTTACAACAACAATTACCAGATCGTACAGGCGCCCGGCTATGTCATGGTTCTGGTGGAGATGGTGCATGATGTCCGCATTATTCCTACCGATGGACGTCCGCACCTCCCCTCAAACGTTCGGGAATGGTTTGGCGATTCGCGCGGTCACTGGGAAGGCGACACGCTGGTGGTGGAGACCACGAATTTCACCGATAAGAGCCCTTTTCACGGATCGGATGAAAACATGAAGCTCATTGAGAAGTTCACCCGCACCGGCCCCGACACGATCCTGTACGAATTCACGGTGAATGACCCCACCGTCTTCACGAAACCCTGGACAGGTCAGGTTCCCATGAACAGGATGCAGGGGCCGATAATCGAGTATGCTTGTCACGAGGGCAATTACGCGATGTCGGGAATGCTCGCCGGCGCGCGCGCCGATGAAGAGCGATCGCGGGCAGACGAGAAGAAGCAATAAAGGAGTGAATCAGTATGCGTACGAAGCTGGCGGTCATTTTGGCGGGCGCGGGCCTTCTCGCGGTTGTGGCGCCCGCTTGGGCGCATCATGCCTTTGCGGCGGAGTTCGATTCTACCAAGCCGGTGAAGCTTAGGGGCAAAGTCACCAAGGTCGAGCTGATCAATCCCCATTCGTGGATCCACATGGATGTCGTCGGCGCGGATGGAAAGGTGACCAATTGGATGGTCGAAGGCGGCAGCCCGAACGCGCTCATCCGCCGCGGCTTTACTAAGGATGCCCTGCCGGTAGGTACCGAAATCATCGCCGACGGCTACCAGGCCAAAGACGGCTCGCCGCGCGCCAATGGCCGCGACATCACCTTCCCGGACGGCCGCAAGATCTTCGTAGGCGGCTCCAACCCCGACGAACAACCCAACTACCAAGGAAAGTAGGACAAGCTTCAGCTTGTCCATCTTCAAATCCCACAAGGCCTGTCCCAGCACAGCCGCACCGCTAAACCCAGCGCCGCCACGCACTTTTCGCCCAAACGGAATTCATTTGTAACTCACATCTCCTAAGCTGTGGCCATAAATGCCACGCGAACAATTCGACGTAGCCGGCGCCGGCCAGGCCGCGGCCCGAAATCTACTCGCCCAATCTCCGCTGCGTCCCCTAACACCGGTACTTGAGCAATGGTTCAAGCGAGATTTAGGCAAGCTCCTCTCCATCGCTCATGAGTCGGAAGGCCCATTTTTTTCCCGTGCGCTAGCCAATTGCAACATCGCCCACGACTGCCCGGAAGAGGACATCCGGCGCATACCCACCGAAGGACCCGTACTGGTAGTCGCCAATCACCCGTTCGGACTGGTGGAGGCTGTCATCATCGGCGCGATCCTCTCCCGGATGCGCGGCGACGTAAAGTTTCTTGCGAATTCTCTTCTAGCCGCGGTTCCGCAACTACACGATTTGATCCTTCCAGTCGACATTTCGGGCGGTTCCACCGCGGCTCGTTCGAATTTGAAAGCGGTGCGCGAAGCGGTCGCGTGGCTTCAGGGCGGCCATGTTCTGGTGGTCTTTCCGGCAGGTGAAGTCGCTTCCATTCAGTTCCCTCCCTTAGGAATCACCGACCCGCGATGGAATAATAGCGTCACGCGGCTGGTTGAACGAACCAATGCCGCTGTGCTGCCCATCTTCGTTCACGGAGCGAACGGTCCCGCATTTCACATCGCCGGCGCGATTCATCCTCAATTTCGGACGCTTCTGCTCCCGCGGGAATTCCTGAACAAGCAAGGCAAGCGAATCAGAGTCTCCATCGGTAGCCCCATTCGGTCAAACCGCATCCTGACTTCGGAAGTCCGCCGCGATCCCACCGAATACCTGAGAAAAAGAACGTTCCTGCTGGAATCCCGGTCCGGCGCGAAAGGGCGTACGCGCTTTGAGCCCCGGCTCACGCCGGTCGCCGCAGGCATCGATCCTGCGCTGCTCGCAAATGAAATCGCGACACTGCCGGCCGGGCAAACTCTGCTTTCGCATGCCGGGTACACGGTGTACGAAGCCGCAGCCGCGCAAATTCCGAGCGTGCTGCGGGAAATCGGTCGTCTGCGTGAGATTACATTCCGCGGCGCCGGAGAAGGGACCGGCAATTCGATCGATCTGGACGAATTCGACCGGCACTATCGTCACTTGATTCTGTGGAACGTTGAATCGCGTGAAGTCGTCGGCGCATATCGGTTTGCAAGAACCGATGAAGTCCTCTCGCGTTTCGGACCACGGGGGTTGTACACTCACACGCTATTCCGTTTGTCCCCGGAATTCCACGCCTCTGTCGGGCCCGCGCTTGAGCTCGGAAGGTCGTTCGTCCGCCCCGAATATCAGAAAAGCTATCAGGCGCTCTTGCTGCTGTGGAAAGGCATCGGTCAATATTTGGTCTCGCATCCGCGGTACCGGTACCTTTTTGGGCCTGTCAGCATCAGCAGGGACTATAGCGCTTGCTCGCGGGCAGTGATGGTTTCCTTCCTGAAGGCGCGCTGCGGCGATGAGGCGCTCGCTTCGTCCGTGCAGCCCCGGCACAAATTCCAGGTCAGGCCCATCCGGGATCTCGCCGCCGGGAATCTGGGTTCGTTGCTCGCGAATGTCGATGAATTATCCGAAGTGATTGCGGACCTGGAGCCGGATCACAAAGGCGTTCCAATTTTGTTGCGGCACTATGTCAACTTGGGCGGCCGAATACTGGATTTTAGCGTCGATCGGAATTTTTCCAACACGCTCGATGGACTGATCGTGGTCGATCTGGCCGCGGCCAACCGGCGCTTGCTCGAGCGATATCTGGGCAAGGCGGGCGCGGAGAAATTCCTCGATGCTGGGCAGACCGCCTAAAGGCGATGGTCTGCCGTGCCAAAGAAGCTCTCGATATCCCGCGCGTTGATCTCAGGTTCGCCCAGCGCGACGTTGTCCAGCTTGCCTTCGCGCATCCATACGATCAGGCGTCCCACCTCTTCGTAAAGCGCGTCGAAGCTTTCAACCGTGAACAGCAGCGGTTGATAATGATCGATCTCGAAGCCCTGATTGATCGCCCACTCAAGCTGCAACGGATATCGCTGGACCGCCGGCGATTCGATCGAATGCTCCAGCTCGCCGTGGCTCGACAGCAGTCCGCTGCCGTAGGCTTTGATCCCCTGTGGAGTGCGCATCAATCCGAATTCAACCGTGAACCAAAAGAAGCGGGCCATGGCCCGGATATTGCTCGCAATCGCTTGCGGGTCGGTGCGCCGGCGCGCGGCTTCGTGCGCGCACTCGCCGAACCGCACCAGAACTTCCGCGAAAGCCCGGTCCGTGTGCATCGGGACGTGCCCGGCGACGTCGTGGAAGATATCCGGCTCGGGATAATAATCCAGCTGATCGGTGGGCCGGACGCGGATGGTCGTTGGGAACACGCGGTTCCGCAAGCAATCGAAGAACTCGAACGCCGGAATGTATCCGCTGACCGCGCGCGCCTGGAATCCGGTCAGCGGATTCAAGAACCCGTTCACCTGCTCAAGCCGCGGGACCCGGCCGGGATGAAGTTGCAGCCGCGCCAAGCCTTCCAAATAATGCCGGTTGGCGTAACGCTCCCAAAAAGGGATCATCCGGTTGTAGAGCGTTTTCCAGGTTTCGTGATCGCGCTCTACGTAGCGCGAATAATCCTGTTCGATGAAATGGCTGGGCGGCGGAATTACGCTAGCGCCAGTTCCGTTTTCAAAATGCGTTGGAGCATCGCCACGCATAGGTCATTCTCCTCGGGCGTGCCGATCGTGATGCGAACGCATGACGGTAGCCCAAACGATTTAAGCGGGCGCACGATTACGCCCTCTTGTAAAAGCGTGCTGAACAATTCTTCCGCTCGTTCCGGGGAAGATAGCGGCAGCATCACGAAATTCGCTTCCGACGGCGCCGGCTCCAACCCCAGCTGCTTCACCTCGGACGTGAGCTGTTGCATTCCCTTCGCGTTTGTTTCAAGCGAAAGCTTCAAAAACTCCACGTCGTCGAGGGCCGCAATGGCGGCGGCCGAGGCGACGCTCGACGGCTCAAACGGCAGCTTGACTTTCAAAAGCATGCCGATCAAATCCTGATGCGCAAACCCGTAGCCCACCCGGAACCCGGCCAGCCCGTAGACCTTCGAAAAGGTCCGCAGCGTAATCACGTTGTCGTAGCGGTAGCGCAGCGAATCGGGATATACCGGATTGCGGGCATACTCAAAATAAGCTTCGTCCTGAATTATCAAAACGCGCTCGGGAACGCGTTTGTGGAACTCTTCAAATTCGCGGGTCGTGAAGATGCTGCCGGTGGGATTATTGGGATTCGGCAAGTAGATCAACTTGGTCCGCGGAGTGATCGCGTCCGCGATAGCGGCAAGGTCGAAGTTCCAGCCGCGCATCGGCACGGCCTTGTATGCGACCCCGCGGCTTTGCGCCAGCGCTCGCATGGACGGGAAGGTTCCCTCGCTCGCCAGGACCTCATCGTTATCGGCGAGGAAAGTGCGGACGATGTTGGCCATAATGCCTTCGGATCCGGATCCCGCGATCACGTTTTCAAGTCGGACATCGAAACGTTCCGCCAACTTTTCCCGAAGCCCTCGCCCGCCGTCCGGATACCGGTTTGCTCCCGATACCGCTGCCTTCACGGCCGCGATTGCCCGGGGCGACGGCCCCAGCGGATTCTCGTTGGAAGCCAGCTTGATCACCCGTTCCAAGCCGAAGCGGCGGCGGACCTCCTCGATCGAGAGCCCGGTGACGTAGGGCTCCATCGCGGCGATGTATGGCGGAACTAATGCATCGTTCATACTCTGTATATATTATAGATATATTTGTAATCCTTTTGATTTCGACGATCCGGATGCTGTATTGTAAGGATCGATGCCTGTACGCCCAAAGGCCCTGGACGGGGATGGAACGCTCGCGGATCAGGCTTACCGGGTGCTGAAGCAGTCCATCCTGCGGGGCGAATATCCCGAGGGTAGCTTCCTGTCGGAAGTGGAAGTGGCCAAGCGGTTTCGTATCGGCCGTACGCCCTTCCGCGAAGCCTGTAACCGGCTTCGTAACGAGCAGTTGCTCGACGCTGTCCCGCGGCACGGATTTCTGGTGCCTGAAATGAGCTTCCATGAAGTCCGCGATCTGCTGGAGACGCGCTTGATTCTGGAGGGCGTGATCGCCGAGCTCGCGGCTAAACGAGCCGACGAGGCGCAATTGGCCCAGTTCCAGCGGCTTTACCGGACAGCGCTGCAGCACGCGCGGGCGAAGGCCGGCATGGACGAACAGGTTCACGCCAACACGGAGTTTCATCTCCACATCGCCCGAATGGCTCATAACCGCGAGCTCGAATCCCTTCTGCGGGGCGTTTTGGAGCGTTCGACGCGTTTGTTTTATATGATCGTGCGCTCTTCGCCCACGCTCGAGCGGGACACGCAGGATCTGCTCAAGCCCATCGTGGACGCGATCCGCCGGAAGGACCCGGCCGCCGCGCATAAGGCAGTGATCCGCGATATCACGCACGGGCAGATGAACGTGCTGGGCCGTGATCTTTGGGAGAAGCCGCGATGACGGCTGCGTGGTTTCCGTCATCGGAATATATCGAGAACGCGCGATTGACGCAGTTCATGCGGGATTGTGGCTGCGCGAGCGTGGAGGAACTGCACGCACGGTCTGTGAGGGACGTGCCCTGGTTCACCGAACGCGTTCTTGATTTTCTACAGGTTCATTGGAGTGCCCCATACCGGGAGGTCCTGGATCTCAGCCGTGGTATTCAGTGGCCGCGCTGGTGCGTGGATGGGCGGCTGAATATCGTCGATACATGCCTAAGGCATCGAGGAGAGCAGCCCGCTGTCGTTTATGAGCACGAATCGGGCGAGACCCGGTCCTGGAATTACGCCGAGCTTCGCGCGGAAACTGCCGCTTGGGCGGCCCACTTGCGCTCTCTCGGATTTGGCGCGGGCGATGCGATTGGACTTCACCTTCCGATGCTGCCTCAGACGATCGCGGTGTTGCTGGCGATCAACGCCATCGGAGCGTGCGCCGCGCCTCTCTTCTCGGGCTTTGGACCGGATGCGATTGCATCGCGGCTGACCGATTTGGAAGCAGCAGCACTGATAACTACGCAGGGGTTCACTCGGCGGGGAAAGATCGTGGAAGCGGGCACCGTAGCGCAAAAGGCGGCGGAGCGGTGTTTGAAGCTCCGGCATTTGATTTTCATTGAAGACTTGCGCGGGCTGAAGCCCGCGTTGCAGGCTGAAGCCTGCTCCACCGAGGATCCCGCGCTGATCATTTACACTTCCGGCACTACCGGAAAGCCGAAGGGGATCGTTCACACGCATTGCGGATTCCCAGTGAAGGCCGCGCAGGATATGGCGCTAAACATCGACGTCCATGCGGGCGAGCGCGTGTGCTGGATAACCGATTTGGGCTGGATGATGGGGCCGTGGCTGATTTATGGCGCGCTGATTTTGGGCGCAACGGTTTGCCTTTACGACGGAGCATTCGATTACCCATCGCGGGATCGCTTATGGGAATTCTGCGCCCGGCACAACATCAACGTCCTTGGATTGTCGCCAAGCCTCGTGCGCGCGCTCGCAGCTCATGGCGCGGGTCTGCCGGAGCGCCATAGCTTGTCATCGCTCCGAGTATTGGCATCTTCGGGCGAACCCTGGGACCCGGCATCCTGGCGCTGGCTCTTCGAGAACGTGGGCGATATGCGGGTACCCATCATTAACTACTCGGGGGGCACCGAAATTTCCGGAGGCATTCTCTCCAACACTGTGATCCAGCCAATCAAGCCGTGCGGCTTTGCGGGGCCGTGTCCAGGGATTGATGCCGATGTTATCGACGAGCAGGGGCGCAGTGTTCGCGGCTCGGTTGGCGAGCTGGCGATTAAAGCCCCGTGGATCGGGGAGGCGCGCGGATTCTGGCGCGATCCCGATCGTTACCTCGAGACTTACTGGTCGCGAGTTCCGGGAGTTTGGGTGCACGGCGACTGGGCGGAGATCGATGACGATGGCCACTGGTACATTCTCGGACGCAGCGACGATACTGTGAAGATCGCAGGCAAGCGCGTCGGCCCGGCCGAGGTCGAGTCGATCCTGGTGGATCATCCGGATGTGATAGAAGCCGCGGTGATCGGGGTTCCCGATGAGTTGAAGGGTTCGGCGATGGTTGCCTTTTGTGTAGTCCAAGGTGAAAACGGAAGCTTAGCCGAACAATTGAGCGACAAGGTCGCGGCGGCGCTGGGTAAACCCTTACGCCCGGATAAAGTACACCTTGTGCGCGCTCTTCCCAAGACGCGCAACGCAAAGCTGATGCGACGCGTGCTACGCGCCGCGTATTTGGGACAAGATCCCGGAGATCTCACCGCGTTAGAAAATCCTGGGTCCGTCAACGAAATTCTAGGCGTTATCCAAAGGCGGCTACGTATGCCGTCCTGAGCGCCACGAATAGCGCCCACGCAAATAGTACGCCTCCAAATGCTTTTATTGTCTTGATTTTCGGCGACGCGGCGGAAATTCCGCACGCGATCAGGCCCATAATCCAGAAGGAGAATAGGTCGAATGAAGATGCCAGACTTTTGATCCACTGAGCGGAGCCGGCGGGGACAAACGCGGCGGCGTTGAATAATAGCGGATTTCGCAAATCGAAATCGTCAGGAGCCTTGAGATACAGCACCAGCATCGAAAGCGCCACCACCAGCAGTTGCGGCAAGAATGCATAGCTTACGATTCCCATCATGCTGTTAAAGCGGATTTTCCCGCCCATTAAATTATTCGCGATGAAAATCATCACGGCTGCCGTCAAGAAAACTCCGATGACACTGGTCACGATAGCCCCGCCGTAGGCCACGATTCGGGCTACGGATGCGCCCACCGCAATCGCCTGCTGCCGCTGCTGCGCCGTCATGTTGTCCGCGCGCGAGCTTTGATCGAGGGTTTGGCGGATCAGACGCTCGAAACCGACCCGCTGAGAATAAGCGTTCAGATAGATGCTGGAGGCGATTCCTATTAAGAGAATCGGAATCCACCAGCGCGGACGCCGCGCGATATCGACGAACGCTTTCGCGGGCGAGAAGAATACGCCCAATATGCGCTGAAGCTCATTCAGCTTTTCCTCGGGAGCGGACAACGGCGGCGGCATCGGCGGAGGAATAGGGTCGGGGATTTGCGGCTGGAGCGCCATAAAGAGATTCTATGCCCCGGTGTGGGCTGTGCGCTAGGCTATTTTTAGCACCAATGAAGATCGCCGCCAACAAACACTGCCGCGGACGCCTCCGGTTTGGGCTTACGTCAGTGCGATTGGCCGGCGAGGGCGCCGGCCTGCGGTCTGGGGGACCGCCCCACTGAAGCCTGCCCCACGGCGGCAATTGCGTACTAGCATAGGATTCTAGGCAACGATGAGGATCTTAATCGCCGGCCTGATCGTCGGCCTCATTTTACTTTGCGCCTGGGCGGGGCGCCTGGGAGTGCTCGGGCTGTCGCTTGCGATCGGGGGTACGGGAGCGTTCGAGTTGTATGGATCTTTGCGGTCGCCATCAGCCGCCTTTCGCGTGCTGGTCTGCTCGGTGTATCTTCTGCTCGGCATCGCGATGCTGTGTTTCGCGATCGTGCTTCCGCCCGCGTCGATCGCTTATATCTATTTGGCCGTGGCGGTGTTCGATCTTAGCAGGCGATTTCTCCCGGCCTATGGAACGATCACCGGCTTAATTACGGCGCTTGCGTTTGCTGTGCTCGCGCGGAACTTCGCTAATCTTAGCGTCGCGGGTGCTCTTGCGGCTTGGCTTTGGATCGCCGCCGCGGCGCTCGCCGCCGAAATGACGGCGGCGTGGATCAAGCGCAAGAGCGGAATCGACCGGTTTGGGCGGTGGCTGCCGCAAGGAGGCGTGCTGGATCGCTTCGATGGACTGTTGTTTGCCGCGCCGGTTGCGCTTGTGATTTTGGGACGATGATGCGGAAAACCCGGCAGGCGGACTGAAGTCCGCCGCAGGCTAAAGCCCGCCCCACAATCAAAGTTGAAAGAGAGACATGCAGATCAGCACTGAACGGATTCTTACTACACACTGCGGCAGCTTGCCGCGGCCTTCGCACCTTTTGGATTTGATGAAGGCGAAGATTACGGGCCAGCCTTATGATGCGGGCGCGTATGATTCGGAGGTTCGCCAAGCAGTCGCCGATGTTGTGCGCCGGCAGGCCGACAACGGCATCGACATTCTCACCGATGGCGAGCAAAGCAAGCCTGGATTCTACGCTTATGTGAGCGAAAGGCTCGGCGGGTTCGAGCCTCGGCCCGGCCCGCGGGCGGGCGTGTTTGCCGCGGAAGTGAACGCGTTCCCCGAGTACTACAAACAGTACTTCAGCCAAGCCATGCTCGGAGCGACGCTGGTTCCCATGGTCCCGTTCGTCTGCACTGGACCCATTCTTTATCGAGGCCAGGAAGCCGTGCGCCGCGATATCGAGAATTTGAAGGCTGCGCTCAACGGCGCGCATCCCGCCGATGTTTTTATGCCGGCTGTCGCGCCCAGCGGCGTCGGGAAAAACGAATACTACAAATCGGACGAAGAGTACCTGCACGCCGTTTCCGATGCACTGCGCGAGGAATATCGGGCCATCGTGGATGCCGGCTTTGTGGTGCAGATCGATGACCCGTTCCTGACAGAGCTGTACAGCTATTCGTCGCTCGACGCCGCGGAGAAGCGGAAAACCGCCGAGATGTATGTCAACGCACTCAATTATGGACTGCGCGGGATTGCGCCGGAAAACGTGCGCTATCACACCTGCTACGGGATCAATGAGGGTCCACGCATCCACGATGCGCCGCTCGCGGATATTATCGATGTCGTGTTGAACGTGAATGCCGGGGCGTACTCGTTCGAAGCGGCGAATCCGCGGCACGAGCACGAATATCACGTGTGGGAAAAGGTAAAGCTTCCGGACGGCAAAGCGATTATTCCCGGCGTGATCACGCACGCCAGCAACATTGTGGAGCACCCCGAGCTGATCGCCGAGCGGATCCTCCGTTATGCAAATCTGGTGGGCCGTGAAAACGTGATCGCGGGAAGCGATTGCGGCTTCTCCTCGCAGGCAACGCACACGCCGGAGATTCATCCCACCGTGGTCTGGGCAAAATTCCGCGCGATGGCGGAAGGCGCGCGGCTGGCGACTAAGCAGCTCGGCTTTCCGCAATGAGCAGCGCCGAAATCACCGCACGCATGCGCGAGGATTGGAACGCGCGCGCGCGCGAAGATGCAGGCTACTACGTAGCATTCGGCCAGCGCGATCAGGACGACGCCGGATTTTTCGCTACTGCCATCGACGTGCTGAGGGCGCTGGAAACGGAGTTGCGGCGTATTCCGCCTTCGCAATGCGCGCAAGGAAAGGCGCTTGAAATCGGCTGCGGCCCCGGACGGCTGATGCGGCCAATGAGCCGGTATTTCCGCGAAATCCACGGCGTGGATGTTTCAGATGAGATGATCGCGCTGGCGCGCGAGAAGTTGCGCGATGTTCCAAACGCTTTTCCGCGGGTAAGCAGCGGAGCCGGCCTGGAGGAGCTCGCGGACGATTCCTTCGACTTCGTCTATTCGTACGCTGTGTTTCAGCACATCCCGAGCCGGGAAGTGGTCTATCAATATATGCGCGAAATCCGGCGCGTGTTGAAGATGGGCGGGCTGGCGAGGTTGCAGTTCAACGGATTGATGCCGGAGACAATCCCGCAGTCTGCGTACAACACCTGGGCAGGCGCGCGTTTTTCCGCGGCCGAGATTCTGGAATTCACGAAGGCTAACGATTTTCAGGTTTACGTTTTGGAGGGTGTCGCGACTCAGTACATGTCGACGACATGGCACAAGCAACCGGGGGGCTGGCAGGAGCGGCAACGACGCTGGTACCCGGCGGAGCCCGCGAAAATCCGACGCATCACGAATGCGAGCAGCACCGAGCCTCTAGCGCCGGGCGCCGGCCCATTCGCTTCCATCTCGATTCTTGCGGAGAACCTTCCGGATGAGGTGGGCCTGCACCACTTCGGCGTCGCCGTGGGCGGCTCATTCGGTACGGTGACGTCCATCGGCGCGCTGGACCCGACGGGATTTCAGGAAGTAAAGGTTCTGCTTCCGGAGGGAACTCCGGCTGGGCTGATTCCGCTTGAGCTCCGGTGGTTGGATCGCCGCTTGTGCGCCCCAGCCACATTGCGGGTGATTCCTGCCGGTCCACTGGTGCCGCGCATTGAATCCATCACAGACGGCGTGAATTTGATATCGAAAAACCGCATTGAGAACCGCCTGGTGAAGATCACGCTGGAGGAGATTGCGCGGCCGGATGAAATTCGCGCCTTTGTGGATGGACTGCGCGCGCTCGAGCTCGCATATTTTTGTGTCGATCCGCGCCGGCGGCGGTATGAGGTGAATTTTCGATTGCCGGATAGCGTTGGGTCGGGGAACTGCGCAATCGAGGTTTTTATTGGAAAACGCAAACTGGCGCCGGTTAGTGTCGAGGTCGTTGCGAGCGCTTATTAATTCCCCGACCGGACCTGGGCTGAAGCCCAGGTTGAAGGCTGAAGCCTGCTCCACCTGTCGCGGTGTTGTTTATTCGGCCGTTCTGCTTGGCCTGAACGTGTTTGTCGCATGGAATTTGTTTTCTACGGAATTCACTAACAACATGCAGACGAATGCGGGGTCGTTCATGGCGATCGCCCGGTTCATTCTCGACCATTTCCCTCATTTAAGCTGGTTTCCGTTTTGGTTCAATGGCCTGCCTTTCGAGAACGTTTACACTCCCCTGCTACATCTGATTGACGCCGGATTTGCGTGGATAACCCGAGCCTCGCCCGCACGAGCGTATAACTTCGTCACCGGGGCGTTCTATGCGGCCGGTCCTGTTTTTCTTTTTCTATTCGTGTGGCGAATAACGCGCTTATTGGAAACCAGCTTTTTCGCCGCGCTGCTGTATTCGTTATTCTCGCCAGCCGCCATTCTGCGCGCCTTTCGGCCGGGAGGGAGTCCGTGGAATGCAGTACGGTTTCAATATCTCGCTTATTGGGGCGAGGGACCGCATATTGCCGCTCTCGCGCTGTTGCCGATCGCGCTTTTCGCCTGCTTTCGCGCATTCACAAGACGCACTTACGCGTGGTGTGCCGCGGCGGCGATTCTGATGGCCGCGACCGTTCTGATAAATACCTTCGGCGCGGCCGATTTGGCTTTGGGATGCGCTTGCCTTGTTCTGGCGCTGCCACGCAAGGAGATGGCGAGAGCCGCGGCCGTACTGGCGGGCGTTGCCGTGGCAGCTTACTCAATTTCCCTGCCCTTCATGCCTCCGAGCTGGATAGGGATCGTATCCGAGAGCTCGCAGCATGTGGACGGCGATTTCAGCCGAGCCAGGCTGCTTGGACCACAGCTTGCGACGCTGCCGGGTGTTTTTCTCGCGTGGTGGGCCGTGCGGAAGCTCGAAAACTACGTTCTTCGCTTCAGCATTTTACTCGCATATCTACTTTTAAACGTGATCGGGCTTTATGCTTTAGCGAATGTTCCCGTACTGCCGCAGCCGCACCGTTATGCGGTCGAATTTGAGCTGGCGGCATGCATTGCTTTTGCGCTGGCGCTTCGCCCTTTGGTCCTGCGCTTATCTTCCCGTTTATCTGTGCCTTTGCGCGGAGTTGCCATCGCGCTCGCGTTAGCGGCGGCGGCTCACCAGACCGTCCACTATCACCGATATGCCCGGCAGATCACTCAGCCGATCGATATCGGGCAGACCGAGGATTATAAAGCGGCGAAATGGCTGGACCAGAACCTTTCCGGCCTGCGGACATTCATCAGCGGCGAGACAGGCACATGGCTGAACGTTTTCACGGATGTGCCTCAAATGAATTCCGGCCACCAGCCGTTTGACCCGAATTTCCGGGTGGACTCGGCTGTGATTTTCTCGATCTATACAGGAATGAACGCAGGCGCTCGGGATGCCGAAAACAGCATCCTGTGGATGAAGGCGTTCGGATGTCATGCGGTCTATATAGCGCGGAGCCGGCTTTATGGAGACGTGTTCCGGAATCCGCGAAAATTCGAAAGAGTCCTGCCGGTTCTTTGGCGCGAAGGCAATGCGGCTATTTACGGCATCCCGCAGCGAACCAAATCGCTGGCGCACGTGGTTCCGGAAGCGGCGATCGTCAAACGGGAGCCAGTGAATGGGCTAGACACAGCGGAGACGGCGCGGTACGTGGCGGCTCTCGACGATGCATCGCTTCCGCCGGACGTGATGGAATGGCCGCGACCCGATCGAGGCCATATAGGAACCACTATCCGCCCCGGCCAAGTTCTTTCCGTGCAAGTTAGCTATGACCCCGGCTGGCTTGCGTTCGCCAATGGAAAACAAGCGAGCGTAACGCGCGACGGGATCGGCTTGAGCGTGATTCACCCGGTGTGCGATGGACCTTGCTCGATCGATTTCGTGTTCGATGGAGGACCGGGGCGGAGGTGGTACTGGGGCGTCAGTGGGCTGACGATTTTAGTGGGCTTGGCGGGTATCCTGTGGGGCGGGATGCCAATCCTGCGGCGCGTTGTCAGCCCGCCTCTCGCAGGCTGAAGCCTTGAAAATGAGAAACTCTGGGGACAAGCTGAAGCTTGTCCTACTTTGCACTTCTGAAATGAGAAGCTACTTCACTGTTATTCGGAGGGAATAACTTCCGCTCACCATCTGATCGAATGGCAGCGAGACCTGCTCCTGCACTGTTTCGGTGGTCCCTAGGAGCGACCGGCTGGCGGTGCGCTCCGTCTGCAGGACGTTCAGGACGGAACCGGGCAGCGAGGGAAGTGTCTTGTCGTCGGAATAATAAGTCGCGCGGCCTTCCAATAACGAGACATAAAGGCGATTATTCGTCCGCTCCTGATTGAGCAGCGAAACGGTCTCGCGAATGTCCATAAAGCGGTCGCCGGAAGCGGCGGCGTTCTGGATGCGGTTCAGCGTGTCGGCATCGCTGAATAAAATACGGTGCTCGCCCTTCGGCATACCCGCGGGAATTCTAACGGTGAGCGAACGCTCGATCCGCTCGCCGCGATAAGGCCGTAGGAAGACCTTTACGGGGATCTCGGTTCCCGCTTCTACTTCGGTGGAAGGCGTCCACGCGCTATCGACGGT
The DNA here is from genome assembly GCA_019261985.1 of Bryobacterales bacterium. GTDB lineage: Bacteria > Acidobacteriota > Terriglobia > Bryobacterales > Bryobacteraceae > Palsa-187. The sequence goes on from JAFAQY010000010.1 coordinate 17,310, forward strand.
CGCAACCCGGCGATCCGGCAGCAGGTCAATCGCGCACTCCACGTTCTTCAGCTTCGGCATGGAAACGGGATTCAGGAAAAGGCGGTTGAATTTATCACCCCACCACGAGGCCAGCACAACTGGAGGCGCGGCCGGGGCTTCGCTGCCCGCAAGCATCGTCGACAACTTGATGCTGCCGGCGCCGTCCAGATCCACATTGCCGCTCATGCGGTATGTGATATCGTCCGCGTACTCGTTGATTTGCTGCAAGGTGGTCGCAAGCGTCAGCGTCATCAGATACGGCGTCCATTTCTGATGCACAAAGATGCTGAAGTGCATGTCCTTCTCTTTGACGGCCTGGCCCGCGCCATCGAGCGACCGCACTTTCAAGTGCACCGGGACCGAGGGGGCCTCATCGCCCAGCTCGCCCATAATTCCGCTGAAACGGTCCTGGTGCAGCGCGCCGACCACATCCGTTGTGTTGGGAAGCTTCGTGGGCTGATAGGAAGACGCAAGCGTCCACACAACTTCGCTCTTAGCCATCGGCATCTCAACGGGACCCAGGCTCATGAAGGGGTGGCCGAAGGCAAGCACGCGCTTGCCATCGTTGTAAGTGACGGTTCCCGTCCCGGTGATCGACAGATCGCCCGACACCAGGATTCCCGCGACGGAATCGCCGGGATTAAGCGCTTTCTCCCACCCAGCCACGGGTTTCGCGCTTAACGCCGTGGAGGACGCCCCGCCGCCTTCGACGGGAGTGATTCCCATTTGTGTAAACAGAGGATTGAATGCCCGCAATGTCGCCGGGCTGAAGCCACTGAAGATCAGGGGCGTTTCAATGGGTGTCATCAGCGGCTGCTGCTGAGGTCCTGCACCGGTTGCGCCGACCGCAACCAAGCGCTCCAGAAGATCGTTCGGAATCGCGGCGGCGGGAGCGGAAGATTTTGGGGCGATCGCTCCGGGGGTCTTCGCGTCCACGGGCCGCGATTTGTCGAACTCATTGATCTCGAGCATCGATTCAATTGGGGTGATCCCACAGATTGCGTCCGGCGAGAACACGCTGATTCGCAGTGCGACGGCGCCGACGAGCTTGCCGTCGATATACACGGGGCTTCCGCTCATCCCGGCCGCAACGCCTGTGTCTTTGGCTTTGCCGAGCATCTTGCCGAGAATGACGTCGCTTGGGCCGTTGCTCTTGGCCCACACGCCGATAATTTCGATCGGCACCGGCTCAGGCTCGGAGCCCTGGAAGACGGTCCATGCCGTCGCTTGCATGCCCGGTTTTATGTCCTTCAGGGGGAAGATCTCGGTCTTGCCGGCTTTGGGCCGGGCCATGTCCGCTCCGTGCGCGCACACACCGGCACACAGGAACGCAATCGCGAACCAACGGTTCATGTTTACCTCTTACACTCTATTAGACACCTTTGCCGGAGTGGGAGGTATCCAGGCTGGTGGGGATATCGCCGGGTGCGCCGCGCTTGCTCTCGTCTGACCCCGATTGGGTGAGAGACACAACAAGGAGAAGGGCAAGAAGACGCGCGCTGCCGCGGCTTAGCCATGGAACGCCATTGTGACTGGTTGGGTGCCGGCTTGCGGCCTATTTAATGATGCTCGACGGAGATATCGTGGCAGTGAGTCCAACCAGCGTCTGGCGGGTGTTGGGGCAGGCGGGACTGTTATCCAAGTGGAACGCCAAGCCGTCGAAGAAGGGCACGGGTTTTGAGCAGCCGCTGGCAACGCATCAGCACTGGCATATCGACGTGTCGTACATCAATATCAGCGGGACGTTCTACTATCTGTGCAGCATTCTGGACGGCTGCAGTCGCTATATCGTGAACTGGGATCTCCGGGAGTCGATGACCGAAGCGGACATCGAGATAATCTTGGAGCGCGCCAAGGAACTTCACCCGGAAGCGCGGCCCCGGATCATCTCCGACAACGGGCCGCAGTTCATTGCCAAGGACTTCAAGGAATTCATCCGGGTCTCGGGCATGACCCACGTCAGAACTTCGCCCCACTATCCTCAATCGAACGGAAAAATCGAACGCTAGCACAAATCGCTAAAAGGAGAGTGCATCCGGCCGGGAACGCCGCTGTCACTCGGAGATGCGCGGAGGCTGGTGGAGGGCTACGTGGAACATTACAACGATGTCCGGTTGAAACAGTGCCATTGGCTACATCACGCCGAAGGACATGCTCGCCGGCCGTCAGCAAGAGATCCATGCTGAGCGGGATCGGAAGCTGGAGGAGGCACGAAAACAGCGGCAGAGTCATCGCCAACAGGCTACGTGAAGAACGAAAAGGCCAATTTCCTGTAAACTCACTATCGAGAAGTTCCCGCGGCCGAGTCCTGCGGGTTTGGAGACTACGCAAAGGGAGAGGCGATGAAGATTCGGCACCATTTCAATACTCTTCCGCTGCTCGCGCTGCTTGGCACCGTAACGGCGGCCGATGGCCAGGTCCAACCACAGCTCGCCCAGCGTTGGTTCGGGGAGGCCACGAAGCTCTGCGAGCGAGACGCGGGCCGGTTGTGGGGTGTCTCGCTCTGTGGTCCGATGGTGATCTTTGACCAGGCGACCAAAACTCATGCCACAAGCCGGCCGGAACCGGAGGGACCGCCGCCCCGCTTTCCGGGTATCGCGGACGGACCCGTCTCCTGGGGCGGGTTGCGGTGGTTCGCCGTGCCTTGGTATATGTTCTCCGGCAAGACTGACGAGGAATGCCAGCGACTCCTGCTTCACGGGTTGTTCCATCGCATTCAGTCCGACCTGGGGCTCACGGCGGACAAGGGCTTCAACGAGCACCTCGATACGCTCGAAGGGCGCGTCTGGCTGCAGCTAGAATGGCGGGCGCTCCGCCGGGCGCTCGAGTCCAGCGGCAGTGATCGGGGCGAGGCAGTCGCCGATGCGCTGGCCTTCAGACGTGAGCGACGCCGCATGTTTCCCGGCGCGGCGGACAACGAACGGCGCGACGAGATTGCGGAAGGGCTTCCCTCCTACACCGGAGTCGCGGCCTGGGCCAATTCGCCCGCGGATGCCCACCGTGCGGCAGCGCCTCCTGCGAGTATTGACGTGTCCATCGTCGGAGCGTTCCCCTACACCTCGGGACCCGCCTACGGTGTGCTGCTGGACGATCTCCTGCCGGGATGGCGCCGGCAGGTTCGCGCCACCTCGGATCTTGGCGACATGCTCACCGCCGCAAACAACAGGCCACTGACGGCGAATCTTGCCGTGGCCGCCGCGCGCTACGATGCGGCGACGCTGCGAACGGCGGAGGAGGCGCGCGATCGCGAGCGGCAGGTTCGCGTCGCCGAGTTGCGCCGACGCTTTATTGACGGGCCCGTGCTGACGATGCCTGCCCCCGGGCGCGGAACCAGCGACTCCACCGGCGCCCTAGGCATCCCAGGGGCCGGTACCGTGTATTTTCACGAGTTCACGCTTTCCGCTCAATGGGGCAGTCTCAACGCCAACGGCGGCGTCTTGCGCGCTGCCGATGGGTCCACACTGTCCGTACCGGTTACCGGGCCGCTCGAAGGGACCACTCTGAAGGGGGATGAGTGGAGTGCCACGCTGAACTCCGGGTGGGTGGTGCGGCCGGCGGCACGCCCTGGCTCCTTTACTATCGTCCGCGAGAAGTAATCTCCGCTGCCAACGCTGGTCGTAGGTGAGGAGCATTCTCGCGGCCGTCTCGCCCTGGATAGCACTGGTGGTGTAATAGGCTGGACTCGCTAACCAGTTACGTCGCGTGTAGTCGCCAGCGGTCACCAAAATAACCGCCACCGCAGCAGCCTGCCGAATCGAGTGGTGATTGATTCCTTTCCTAGGCAGTTTCGTTTTGCGGAGTCAATGGGCCATGAATCCGGGGGCACTAGCCAACCCGATTTATTTTTGAAACCAGTTGCAGGCTCAGCAACGAGGCTTGCCCCGCGACTACATTGGGCGGTGTCGTCCAAACTGGGCCTTCGAAAGGGCTCTATACTCGCTAACAGGGAACGCGCGCTTTCCATTTCACGCTGAACCAGCACAACCCGCTTTCCGACGATCCCGCGCACAGCCAAATCCAGCCGTTCGGAATCCGTCATCCTGCGGTTTTGTTGAAGCGAAAGGTTCGCTCATCGAGATAGCGAAACACGTGGAGCGGTGCAACCGAAACGTAGGTGCCGCTAATGCTCCGCTTCTGCAATGCCCAGAAGTTTTCGAGTTATTCGTGTGAACCGTGCCATCGACGTAAGCAACAGCGCGATCAATTACCTCACGGGCATATTTAAGCCCGTTATACGAAAGCAGGGTGCCAGTGTACAACGCCGTGCTTTTGAACCTCGGATTGAAGAGTGCCTTTCTTGCGGCTCGGAACAACAGTCGTGGCGGACCTTTAACAGCTCGCCGTCCTTGCCGCGTTCAAGTATCCACATAACGGCGGTTTTGTCTTTTCCGCCAGTGCCAGTGATCCTACATCGTGCTTCCCACGGCAATGCCAGTGATCGTACTTTTCAAGGAACAGTACATCCCTGGAGCTGATGATCGCGCCAAGCGAAACTAAAGGCGCCTAACTACCAATCCTGGGATCACCTCGAAATGACGAGTATTCTCAGTCAGGACACCATAGCCAAGGTGTAATGCTGTGGAACCGATTAGAAGGTCCGCGAGCGGCACGGAAATGCCTTTCTCGGCTAACTGCCCTGAGATTGTGCCAGCCCGCTGAGCGATCTCGTCCGTCAACGAATGTACTGTCATCGCAGCCCGCGCGTCCTCAACAAAGGCTTGACGTCGTGTGCGCTGGTCTTCGATCTTCGCACGCTGGATTCCGTGTGTCAGTTCAACAACGGTCACGACGGATAACCCAATCTCTGTTTCCCCAAAGATGTCTCGCATCTTTTCCAGGGTCTCGGCGACGCTGTGGCCCGCGCGCTCTGCAGTCACCAAGGCGCTTGTATCCGCGATCAGTCCCACGGCGCGGGGTTCCACAGCTGCCGCTTGCGTACTATTTCTTCGACATCGCTAGCAAATTCCGGTTCGAGCGTAACGGCGTATCCGCGATCCCTTTCGCGTTGCCGAGCAATCGCAATGCTCTCCGAGAGCGTACGTCCCGGCGCTTGCGATGCTGGTTTCATGACCGCTACCGGGCGGTTTTCGCGCTCCACCACAACCTCCGCGCCAGCTTCGACCTTCTCTAGCACGGCATGGATGTCGCGTGCCAACTCCGCCTCGGTAATGTGCATAACGGCCATGTTCTCTGTCTCCTCTATCATAGTGTTGGTCGTAACTTAACTGTTTTGGTTAACGGAAGGCGCAGCAAAGCGGAATTCGTGGCTCGCGCGCCAACACCGTTTCATAAGATCGAGGGAGAGGCAGAATTGGCTTCTAAACGGACACCGGCGTCACTGGAGACCAATACGAGGGGAAGGGGAACATCGGCTCGAAAGCTTAAACGGCTTTCGTTCGAGAGGCCGACCCCCGTTCCGCGATCCGCCTACGACGTGGCACTCAGCGCCGGCGTGATCGGCGTCACAATGGATGCTCCGCCGGATTTGAGCACGAATCCAGAGCACATGTTGCGATTCGCTAAGGAATGAATGCAGTGCCGCGGAAGCAGCGGATCTGTACCGACATCATCGTTTTGAGGGTTCCAAATCCGACGGCCCGACGACGCGCGTGCCCGTATCATCCCCCAGGCCCCAGCCCAGCGAGATCATACGCTCGGGGTTCTCGGAGAAGACGATCTCGAAACTGGCGGGGTCATCGGGAGCGGCCGGCATTTTGTCCTGTTTCGGCGTCACCAATGCTAGGTACTTGAGGACAGCGTGTATATCGCCTTCCCGCGGCACGGTGACATCGAATTCCTGGGTGCGGAACCGCACGTGGACGCCCTTTCCGGCCAAGCGATGGGT
>JAFAQY010000119.1 GCA_019261985.1 Bryobacterales bacterium
TGAGTTGGTCGCGTTGCTGGAGCAGGGCTTCGAGATCAGAAGCAGGCATGATCCTCCTCTGACAGTAGTATACGCTGTCAGAAGGCAGCCCGCAACCGCAGGCCATCGCTCGAAACGTCTTTCAATCACGTTTTAGTCGTGCGCCCGACCGGTCCCTCTGATTTGTCAAATCAAAGCGGAAAAGGCTATACTCGTCAGCGTCTGGTTTGGTTTGCATTTCTAGTGCGGAAAATGGGAATGTAGGCCCGCTGATGGCGCGCTGTCACTTGCGCCGATTCTAATTCCTCCAATCTCATTTGCGCCGACGTCGCCTGTGTGATCGCGGCGGCGAGTGTTGGTTTCTCGCGCTGGCTTTGGAAATGCCAAACGCCTGCATTGAAGGAGGAAACTTGTTACTTCGATCGAAATCGGTTACGCGAAGATTATTCGTGTGGTTCGGGGTTTGTGCCGTTGGCCTTGCGCCGGGAGCGCTTGGCCAGACTTGGGCTCTCATTGACGTGCCGGGGGCAGACAGCAGGCCGCCGTCGTCAGATACGGATCCGACGAGCATCAACGAGAGTGGAGCGGTCACGGGGTTCTGGAGGGCGATCCCGGGTGAGATTCTCAGTGCCGGCCACGGATTTGTACGCGATCCCGCCGGGACGGTTACCACGTTCGACCCACCGGGCAGCACCGGTACATTCCCTTTCAGTATCAATGCCGCGGGGGCCATTACCGGCTATTACCAGGGACCGCCTCCCTTCCCATCGCCTTTGCACGGATTTGTACGAAGCCCCGACGGGAATTTTACTTCATTCGATCCGCAAGGAAGCATCGCAACGAATCCTCAAAGCATAAACGCCCGCGGTGCGGTGGCCGGTTACTACAACGAAGCGAACCGGATTGTACACGGATTCGTCCGGCACCCCAACGGAAATATCACTTCATTCGATCCGCCACGAAGTATGTCAACGACCCCTGTTGCCATCAGCGCACGAGGTGTGGTCACTGGGTCTTATAAAGACGCGAATGGAATCAACCACGGTTTTGTGCGCGAGGCTAACGGGACGATTGTATCGTTCGACGCACCGGGCAGCACGGGAACCATTGCCGCAAGCATCAATGATAAAGGAGCCGTCGCGGGGTCTTTTACAATCGCGAACACCTTCCAGGTTTTCGGCTTTATCCGGGAGCCCGACGGAAAATTCACCACCTTCGACTCGGGGGGAGCGATCGGCATCAACCATGAGGGGGCGGTCCTCGGGACCGGTCCCGCGGGCAGCTTTGTTCGCGATCCTGGCGGAAGCATTACCTTGATCGGCAACGCACCCATGCAGTTTTTTTGCATCGGTGGAACAACGGCCACGAGCATCAATAACGCCGGAGTCATCACCGCTTATTGCGGTGGTCCTCCATTCCTGGGATTTGTGCGTTACCCATGATGCCGGCCGCGGCCGCTATTCGCGGGGTAGCCGCTTTGCGGCCGAAAAGAACGACCCTGTCGAATAAGCGGCCCGCGTAAGATTAGCGAAGGCTTTACTGTCCTCCGGCAAACTGGCAAACAAAATATAGACGATACCAATGGCAAAACCGGCGTACTGAATGATTTGAAGACTGCTTTGAAGGGATGCGCTATCGATTCGCAGCTTCACCAGTAGCGAGGCCCAAAAATTGACGGTGAAAGACAGTCCGACAACCGCCAGGCCAACCCACAGAAAGCTCTTTCGCATTTGTTCGCGGTCGCTCTTGCGTGCCGCTTTCCAAGTTTCCAAAACTCCGCCCAAAACATCGTGCCCCAAACTGTAGCAGGGGATCTTGGCGCCGTCGGGCTTCGTTAAATCTACGGGACGAACAATCTTCCATTCATCCTTCCGAAGAAATTCCATGACGGGCTCGAACGGCAATTTGCAGCCTTTAAGCGGAGCCAGTTCGGCAAGCTTAGCGGTGGGCTTTACGTCCGTCGTGACCGTACCGTCGGCTTGAGGCTTGGCGAGCTCGCTCAATACGTCTCTCCAACACACCGATTCCTGCTGCCGCGCTATAAAATTCATCGAATTCCGCACCGAATCGAAGGCCGATTCCAGACCCTTCTGTAAATGCAAATCCACCTGTCGCGCAACACTGAGATCCTTGAGGTCCTCATTGCGGATCACCCAGTATCCGTCCACTTGCGGCCCGGCCTTCGCTTTTTGATATAGCCTGCGGCAGACGATCTGCAGCACGGGCAGAACGCCTCCGGAGAGAGGAGTTTTTTCAAGCTGCTGGGCGATAGTCGCGGGAAGGCCCCTCTGATAATAGAAGCGGTAGTGTTCGCGCGGGATGCCCCAACCCGGAATCTCTTCCAGCGACGTAGGCCGCTCGATCGCTTCGATCAGGTCGCGCCCCGCGAGATCGCTCATAAAGTAATCGCCCACGCCGGAGGCGTTCACGTTTGCGGCCTTCAGCAATGCGAATAAACGGCCGTGGTATTCGGTGCGAAACGCGATAATCAGACGAAAGTTGATCTCCGCGCGGCTTAGATACGAGAGGAACATGAAGAACTGCCGCCGGAAATCCTCTCCGTCCCGGCCGGGCTTCAAAGTCAGAATTTCTTCGCCTTGATCCACTACCAACGCCTGCGTTCGCGGCCGGCGGTAGGCGATACGTCCGATCGTATCCACCAGGCGCTCCGGATCGGCGGCCACCGCCGACGCGAAGCTGGAGATGCTCTTATAGCGGCCGCGGTCGATCACAGGCCCGATCGCGTAGGGATGAATCCTTTTCCGCTCCTCCTCGTCTTGCGGAAGGCTGTCCTTAGATATCCCGGCCAGCATTGGATCGTTCGAGTTGGTCAACTCCCAAGCCTTGGTAGCGAGTTCTAACAGCGGATCGTGCGTGGCGCGGACGAAGAGAGCCACATCCTGTTCCGCCTCCCGCGCAAACGAAAACCGTTCCACCCCTCTTTCCAAAAAAGGAATTAATGCCGCGCGCAAGAACGACGATTTGCCGCATCCGGTGGATCCGTGCAGCAGCAAAATGCGCGTGGATCCATCGGCGAGAATGCGCGAGACGCGTTGCGTGTCGGCATTTCTTCCCGCGAAGAGGGGAAAATCGCCCCTTTCGTAATACGTAAGCCCCTTATAGGGATCTGCCGGCCAGACTACTTGCGATTTCGTAGGCTCGAGGGTTCCCGCGGTCACAGTTCCCTCGCGACAAGAACGCTGCCGAAAGACAAATTCCTCGCCGGAGGCACGGGCGCGGTTTGGATGCGGCGAATCTTGAAATCGGGATGGCAGCAGGTGCTGTATACCAAAGCCAGCGGAAAATGTTCGCGGCGCAATTGGTCCATCACCTCCGCCACGGTCTTCTCCTCATACAGTAGCGAGCAGAAAAATCGCGCGCCGAACCGCAGCGCAAAAAGATCCGGCACCTTGGCCTCGGTTCCAATAAAACCGCAGAACCCGGTATTACCGGTGGCCTTCATGAAACCGCCCTTTTCATTCTCTTTTTCCGTGCCGATAGCCGTTTGGCAGCCATTGAGGAAAACCAGGCACGGAGGGTGCGGCTCCCGGTCGTCGAAATAGATGTTGCTGCCGAACTTCGTCACGGAAATCTCGTCATCGCCGCTGAGCGCAAGGCTCGTTCCATTGGCGTGGCAATAGACATACAGCAAATCGATATGACGATAATTCTTTTTATAGGTCTTGAAGAATTCCTCGCTCGACACGATCGGCGTGCCGCTGCGAGCCAGGGATGCGTTGAAGGCATCCAGCTCGTCGGAAGGAATCTGCTTCTCGGCCTTTTGCCAAACCTGCTGGTTGACGATCGTTAGCATCTGGATCTCAGTGTTGGCTCTGGGCTTGTATACGCCGCTGGGATCCATAATTTCGTACAACGTGCAGACTCTGTATTTTAAACACCAGAATCCCGAATACAGAGAAGCTGTGATTTCACTCGGAAGAGGATTATCCGGCAGCGCTTCTGGATCGCCGTCATAGGCGAGCCCCCACGGGATGTAAATGGTTGGCCCAAGCGAAATAAGCAGACTCAAATCGTTCTTGCTCGGGAGATGCTGGTCCTTGATATAAATCGCGTTGGCTCTTTCATTCGGACCGGTCCTGAACATCGCCTTCCGCAGTTCGGCCCCGGCCCGTGCAAGCTCCTTCAAAGGCGGCCCAAGAGGGTTGCCGTTCTTGGCTGTGTCTACCATTGCCTGCAGTTTTGTGCGGGCGTCCTTGCCCGCGGCCTTCAAATCGTCGGGGTCGACATGATAATGGCGGTCGGAAGGGAACGACGTATCCTGCCATGTCAACTTCCAGTGCCCGGAATCGGCGACCACCAATAGACGAATCCGTTCGCTCATACAAAATCCTTCAGCTCCGCGCACTCAGGCTTTCCCGCTTGGATCTCCGCGTACTTGAGCGCGTATGGGAAATGATTCTGTTGTGCAGCCTTTAACAGCGACCACGGCAGTAACTTTTCGGACGAGGACTGCTTGTAATAGCGCGTCCATGAACCGGTATTCAAGTACGGCAATCCGGCGGGCCGGTCCTGGGGTTCGTGCGTGTGGCCCATAACGACCATCTTGACCGGGTGAGCGGCAATGATCCCCGCCGCGCCGTTGATCAACTCCTGGGTTTCATTCACTCGAAAACCGCGAGCGAGACTCAGCGTGCCTTCTTCGCCATCCCATCCCATGTACCCGTCCTCTTCTGAGTCCAGGCCATCGAGAAGCTCCGGCTTTTCACTCAGAAAATTCATAAGCTCCTCGGCCTGCTTCGGGTCGTCCAACACGAACGAAAGCGGAGTTGTAGGCATGAAGCCGAGCCTGTGCAGGCGGGACTGAAGCTCCTTCGATTTTTCATTCAACATCTGCAAGCGTTCCCGCATTGCATCGTTAAAATCGACCGGGCCGGTATCGGCGCTGAGCAGGTCTCCGGGCCTGCTGAAGCCGGTCCGAGTCAAAAACCAAAGCAGCTTCCACATCGTTATTGCAACCCGCAAAGATGCCTTGCCGCCGACCAGCGCGGAAGCGGCAAACAGGCGGACAAATAAACTGAATGGCTTCACATTGTCGACGAACGGATAATCTTTGTCCAGCCGGTTGAGAAAACGGATCAGAAAACGCGTCCCCAAACACTCCACCAAGCGCTTCTCGCGTTTTGAATCGGCAAGAATAGGCGGATTCGCCCGGCTCCACAACTCTTTCCCTCCGACAAAAAACGAGTTGATCTTGTCGAATTGATGGCCATGCTCTATCCACAATCCCGGGCAATCGTCCGGTATGTAGGATCGTTCCAGATGGAGCTTGAACCGATCGCCTGCTGAGGCCCCAATCCAGCTTCTTAAAGTCGACTCCACCGACGGCCAAAATAGGTCGGGATCGTGATTGCCCGGCAGCACGGTGAGCCGATTCGCGGGATTGGCTTGAAGAAATCTACTCAGGGCATGGAATAAGCCGGAGTGAAAGGAATAAATCGTTTGTAGTTTTCCGGCCGAGCAGGCTTCGGTAAAGCACAAGGGTTCGCCTTCCGCAGCGGAAACACTCTCGAGCTGTGGCCCCTCCGCTGGCGCCGCTTGGACGAAATCGAGAAAGTCCCCATTGATGATCAACTCTACAGCGTCTGAAATCGATCCCAGATGTTCGGTGAGTTGAATGAACTTAGCCTCGATTTCGGAATCGAAATCATCGAGAGGCGGCGCACTGATATGGGCGTCGCTGATGACGATAATCTTATTAACCATCGGACTCCGGCGCAGCGGGGGATTCCATTTGATCCTACACCGGCGTAGGGGAGCGTGCAAGGAACTGCTATTGCATGGGCGTGCGACATAACATTTGTACAAGTTCGCGCGGATCGTGAAAAGCCGAGCGTAGCTAGTACGCCAAGCCGAGCCGCGACCGCAAGGGAGCGGTGTTTGAGGTATTTCATTACGTTCTCCTGCTACGGTGCGCGTCTGCACGGCGACCCGCGCACCGCAATTGGACCCTGCTAGCTGCACATGTGAGGTCTAATCATGTGCACGTCGTAGAGGCCGAGACTCTACCCGAGCGAATTATGCCGAGTTCAAATCATACGCCGCGAACTCAACCAGATGGAAGGCGAAGCCCCCGATCGTAAGCGCTGCGCGCGGCATGGCAGCACACGTTGGCTCTGGAAGGACGAAGACATCAGGCATGCTCTTCGGCACGTCGTCGAGGAGCAGGGCAAACCGATGGCACTGTATGTCGCGGAAGAGTTTTAGCGCAACGGAATCATCCGCTCCCTTGCGGTCACGGCTCGGTATCGGCTCTGTCGCGGCTCGGTATCGGCTATTCGGTTGTCCCCACTTCCATGTCGCACATGCCAATCGCATCGGAGCACGCTTGGTCTAGTAACTGCAGATTCTACACTGCGGATTTTTCAGTTGACAAAACCATGCAAGAACGTATACTGACCTTGCTCGACTGGCATCCTCTCGTTTTGCATACCGAGGGAGATCATGTCTAGTTGCGGGACTGCAGAAATGGGGCGCAGCGAAATCCGCCATTTCATTGAGGGTCTTTTGGACATATAATGCCATGCCAAAACAACAACTTAGAACTACCTTCAATACTCTCCTTCGCCCTTGGCTACGCAAACATCCAACACTAACGAAGACTATCAAGTCAGTCGATGCCCACGTCGATATGGCCCGGCACTCCCTCGGGTCGCTGCTTCCAGTCATAATTCAACCGGATCCACGCGAGATAGATATAGCACTTACTGCAAACTGTAATCTCCGCTGTAAGGGATGTCGTTATGGCCGCGATTTTATGCCTGGCGCGCAACTTCCGTGGGAGATCGTGCGGGATATCTTCGACGACGCAAAGGAATTCGGAATCCCCAATATAAGGCTCTATGGCGGCGAGCCTCTATTGCACAAATACCTGGTTCGCATCGTCAAGTACGGCTCTGATCTCGGACTGAACCTGTGGATGACAACGAACGGCATGTTGTTGCGAGAGCGAATTGACGACTTGTATCAAGCGGGGCTGAGGACGATAGACATTGGTTTTTACGGAACCGGCGATGCATATGATGCGTACGTTCAACGACCCAATCGATTCGCTTCCTTAGAGGCAGGGGTGGCCTATACTCGCCAACGATACGGCACGGCAATCAATCTCTTTCTGGCTTGGGTATTGATGAGACCAACCTGCACTGTAGATTCTTTGCGGAAGACTTGGGAATTCGCAGAAAAATATAACACGCCTATATCCGTAAATTTGATCCACTACTCGCTCCCTTACTTCACCGAGGGAGTGGATCGCGAGCTTCAATTTCGACCCGAAGACCGGCCAGCTATCGAAGAAGTAGTAGATCATTTGATAAGCCTTAAGGAGGCCCGCCCTCAACTCATCGCGCCATCTGTTATGGCGTTGCGTTCCGTCCCGGATTGGCTCATTAAAGGTCCGGATATGGCTGTGCCTTGCGATAAATATCGCCTCATCTGGGTTGGCGCGGACGGGACTGTCCAGTTATGTTACGTGACGTTTAGACTAGGCAACCTGCATGAGAAAAGATTAAGGGAAATGCTCTTTACTCCGGCACACTATCAAGCGGCAGGCGATGCCTTTGCTCTCCGGTGTCCACGATGCCACTGCGGGTATCCAGCCCGGACGGAAATGCATGTACCGTCGCGGTGGAAATATTCTCATGACGCCTTTACATCGCGTGTGAGTTAGGCAGGTAGTCTAAATGCACGGAATTAAGAAACCCGAGTTCTTCATAGTTGGCGCGCCTAAATGTGGCACCACGGCGCTGTTTATCTGCCTGAAGCAGCATCCGTGCATTTTTATGCCCTCGATCAAGGGACGGCAATGTTTTGCGGATGACATTCTGGGGGATCTTCGCGTCATTCGCACTTTGCAAGACTATTGTGCCTGTTATTCGAACTCCAGATCAGATCTGATTCTTGGGGAGGCGTCAGTGGCATATCTCGGGTCGCCTGCGGCGGTACGAAGGATAGCTGCGTTTCAACCCGGCGCTCGCATAATTATTATGCTCAGAAACCCTGTGGACGTGATGTATTCCGAGTATAGCCAGCGTATTTATGATCTCCGTGAGCCGGCGAAGCCGTTTGAGCAGGCTTTGCAGGCCGAAAAGTTGGGACAGTTGTCTGAGTGGCGTCAAAAAGGTTCAACTGTCATCGGGCTCGGTCGTCGGGAAACGGTAAGGTTTTCCCATCAAGTACGGATGTATCTGCGGGCTTTTGACCGGAGCTGCATACATTTCATCATTTACGATGATTTCAGACGTGACACAGATGCGGTCTATCGAGATGTACTTCGATTCCTAGGCGTTCGTGCCGACTTCCAACCTGAAGTCAAGGTAGTCAATTCAAATAAGCGCGTTCGAAGCTTCACACTACAGAGATGGCTTCATCATCCTTCTACGCTGGTTCGCCGGATTGCGCACTTAACGTTACCGCAACGATGGCGAAAGATTCGTTGGAGATTCATTACTTCGTCTAAATTCTCCATTCGAACCTCGCCCACCGCTAGAACCAACTCTAAGGCGGTCTTTGCAACAACAGCTGGCGCCTGATGTTCGATTGCTGAGCGCCATGGTTAACAGAGACTTGATGCATTGGGTTTCTGATGGTTAGAAAGGAAAGATTTCATGCCACTTCCATCGGACGAAAAGGTCGTCCGGCTCGCGAATGATCTGCTTGCACAATTCGATGCAATGTTCGGCCTTCACCCAGGCTTCCGGCCGGCTCACGCCAAGGGAATGATGCTGAGCGGGACCTTCACCCCCTCGGCGGAGTCGGCTTCTCTCACCCGGGCGCCGCACGTTGCGCGGAGTTCCACGCCGGTAACCGCGAGGCTCTCCAATGGGACGGGCTTGCCATCTATTCCAGACAACATACCGGATGCGAATCCGCGTGGGCTCGCGATCCGCTTCCATCTTGCCGATCACGTTCACACCGACATAGTGAGTCACTCCACGGACGGTTTCCCGACACGAACAGGCGAGGAGTTCCTTGCTTTTTTGCGAGCTGCGGCAGCCGGCGATCCTTCCGCTTTCCTTTCGGCACACCCGGCTGCGCTTGCCTTCGTCCAGACGCCCAAGCCGAGCCCGGAAAGCTTCGCGACAGAAGCCTATTTCGCCGTGACTGCATTCCGATTCGTTAACCGGCAAGGTCTGCAACAGTACGGCCGCTATCGGATTATGCCCGGCGCAGGCGTCCGGCATCTCGACGATGCCGCTGCAAAATCTAAAAGCGAAAACTACCTCTTTGATGAATTAACGAAGCGTATAGCGCAGGGCCCCGTCCGATTCAACATTCACGTGCAGATTGCAAAAGAGGGCGACCCTGTTAATGACGCGACGATCCACTGGCCCGCGGATCGTCCTCTGGTCCATTTCGGCACGCTCGACCTCACGGCCAAAGCTCCCGATGACGAGGAGCATCGCCGGATTATCTTTGATCCGATTCCGCGCGTCGATGGGATCGAAGCGTCCGGTGACCCATTGCTGGAACTACGCGCCGCGATTTACCTGTTAAGCGGCCGCCGCCGGCGCCAGGCGATAGAAGCGCAAACACCAACGTCTCATCGCGTGTGATCCTCATACGAATCAGCAACTTGGGATTGCTATAATTCAACAGGTGACTCGAGTCTCTGTGCGCTACGTTTGCGTGCTCTGGGCTGCGGTTGTGGCCGTCTTTTTGGCGGCCAATCTTCGAGCGGTTCCCCCGCAAGCCCAGACCGCAACGCCGGCTCCATCGCCCCATCGCGCGTTACTCGACAAGTACTGCGTCACCTGCCATAACGAAAAAGCGCGCACGGCCGGGCTGATGCTCGACAAGATGGATATCGATCGCGTGCCCGATGGCGCCGAAACATGGGAGAAAGTCATCCGCAAGCTGCGCGGCGGAATGATGCCGCCGCAAGGCATGCCGCGTCCCGACGAAGCCACGAAATACGAATTCATCGACTACCTGGAGAGTTCCATCGATCGCGCCGCGGCCGCGCACCCCAACCCCGGCCGTGCTCCTCTGCACCGCCTCAATCGCACCGAGTATGGCAATGCCATCCGCGATCTTTTGGGTGTCGATCTGGACGTAACAGCGCTGCTGCCCGCCGACGATGAAAGTAACGGCTTCGACAATATCGCCGACGTGCTGAAAGTTTCTCCATCGCTGCTGGAGCAGTATCTCGCGGCATCCGGCAAAATCGCCGCGCTGGCGGTAGGCGATCCGTCTATTACGCCGGTCAGCCAACTCTACCAAGTGCCCCCCGACCTGGCGCAGGAGGACCACATTGAGGGGCTTCCGCTGGGCACGCGCGGCGGCATTCTCATCCATCACAATTTTCCGCTCGATGGCGAATACGATTTCTCCGTCTCGCTGCTGCAAAATATCGTCGGCTACGTCACCGGTCTTGAATATCCCCATCAGCTCGAAATCAGCATCGACGGCGAGCGCGTCTTCATTGCGCCCGTAGGCGGGGAAGAAGATAACAAGATGTCGGACGCGAATCTGGGTGTGGCAAAGGACACGCTGGACGCGCGGCTGAAATCGCGAATTCGCGTGAAGGCGGGGCCGCACGACGTCGCCGTCGCCTTCCTGCGCCGCAACTCCTCCGAATCGGATGAACCGCTTCAGCCATTCACTCGCGATCTTGACTTGCAAAACATGAACGGCATTCCGCTGATCGACCATGTTCAGATCACGGGCCCCTTTAACGCCACTGGGTCGGGCGACACGCCCAGCCGCCGCGCCGTGTTCGTGTGCCATCCGGCGAAGGCTTCCGACGAATTACCTTGCGCGCGCCGGATCGTTTCCACTCTCGCGCGCCGCGCCTATCGCCGGCCGGTCAACGATAGCGACGCCGAACTGCTGCTGAGCTTCTACCAGCAAGGCCGCAACCACGGAAACTTCGAGCGTGGCATCGAAGAAGCGCTGCGCCTGATTCTCGCCAGCCCCAAGTTCATCTTCCGCGCCGAGCCCCATCCCGCGGGCATCGCGGCCGGTTCCGTTTACCGCGCCAGCGATCTGGAACTCGCCTCGCGCCTCTCCTTCTTCCTGTGGAGCACAATCCCGGATGACGAACTGCTCAACGCCGCCGCGCAAGGCAAGCTACACGAGCCGGCGCAAATCGAGCAGCAGGTCCGCCGCATGCTCAAGGACCCGAAGTCGGAGGCGCTGGTGAAAAACTTCGCGGGACAGTGGCTGTTTCTGCGCAATCTTCAAAGCGTCTCGCCTAATGAAGACCTGTTCCCCAACTTCGACGACAACCTTCGCCAAGCCATGCGCCGCGAGACCGAGCTGTTCTTTGAAAGCATCATCCGCGAGGACCGCAATGTGCTCGATTTGTTGAACGCGGACTACACTTTCGTCAACGACCGCCTGGCCAAGCACTACGGCATCCCGAACGTGTACGGCAGCCAGTTCCGCAAAGTAACCATCCCCGGTGAGAACCGCCGCGGCCTTCTCGGCCAGGCAAGCGTACTCACGGTGACATCGGAGGCGAACCGGACTTCGCCCGTAAAGCGCGGAAAATGGATTCTCGAAAATATTCTTGGGACGCCCCCGCCTGCTCCGCCGCCGAATGTTCCTCCGCTCAAAGAGAACAGCGAAAATGCGAAGGCCTTGCCCGTCCGCGCGTTGATGGAGCAGCACCGCGAAAATCCAACCTGCGCATCATGCCACAAGATCCTGGACCCGCTCGGCTTTTCGCTGGAAAATTTCGATGCGGTCGGGCAGTGGCGCGCGAAAGATGCCGACGCTCCTATTGACGCTTCCGGCCAGCTTGCCGATGGAACGGTGGTGGATGGCCCCGTCGCGCTGCGCAAGGCGATCATGAAGCATCCCGAGCAGTTCGTCCGCACGGTTTCGGAAAAGATGCTGACCTATGGATTAGGCCGCGGCCTGGAATACTACGACATGCCGGCCGTGCGAATGATCGAGCAGTCCGCCGCGGAAGACGATTACCGCTTCTCAGCGTTGGTCATGGCCATAGTCAAAAGCACGCCATTCCAAATGAAAAAACAGTAAGTGGCAGCTTGGCAAGCTGCGGCGGGTTGCTAACCCGCCTGCCGACGTTGCTGCCAACCCCGAACAGCGCGGTTGGCAACCGCGCGCCGGATGGCATCCGGCCCCACAGTTTACTCTGAAACTCATGCGCCTTTCTTCTTCGGCCGGACGTTAAACTCCAGCTTCCACCGGCGCCCATCGCGCGCTACGAACCATAGCTCCAGAACTCCGGTCTCCGTCACCAGGCTTTCCAGGCTCACCGCAACCGTTTCTCCGGGATTGCCCGGCAGCATCACTTCCACCGGAGAGGTTTCTTCGAGTTCTTCGGGGATCGCGTCCAGCATCAATCCGGCCGCGTCCTCCTTGCGCTCGGAGGAAGCGAAGAAGCGGAACTGCGCGCGCTCGCCGATCCTCAATGCAAACAGGCGATTCGTGATCTGGTGCCCCGTGCCCTCTTCCATGCCGAAAGGCACGACCGTCAGCGCCTTCAGCGGAGGGCGCATGCCGGGAACTGCCGGCATCGAAGTTTCGATGCCTATGTAATAGCTGCGTGGAACGCCGCCGCGGACGCGAATGCCTTTGCCTTGCCGCGCGAGCCCGTAATACGCGGCGCCCCGGGCGACGGCATGCATCAAGTCGTCGGCATTCAGCGACGTTACCGGCTTCGGAAGCCACGAATTCACTACCTGAAGCATCCGCTCCCGGACGGTTTTCGCGCGCAGCACGCCGCCGTTGAACAGTACGTGCGTCGGCGTGGCTTGTTGATGCCGCAGAAAATGGGCCAGGTGCCGCGTGATGGCGGGGTCGGCGGCAAACGGCAACCCGAATTCCATCAACGCCGCGTGACGGCCTTGCGGTTCTTCGTCGATCGAAACCTCTGGAAGGAATCCATCCAATAGAAGCGCATCGATGTCCTTGCGCTTTAGCTTCGTTTTAATTGTGCCCCCGACTACGCCGGTTCCGCGGCCTAAAATCGTAATCGGATGTTCCTTCTCCGTCGAGCTTTCTTCGAGCAGGCTCTCCTTGGCGGCGCGGCACTGCTGCCATAACGCGTGAAACTGGATCATATCCAGCTTCTTCGGCAACTCCTGCGCGACTCGATGAGCCAAGGCCGCATCGATATTGTCGCCGCCCAGCAGGATGTGATCGCCGACGGCGATACGCTCCAGCGCAATCTCGCCGCCCTGATCCTTCACGGCGATCAGCGAAAAATCCGTAGTGCCGCCGCCGATATCGATCACCAGGATCAGATCGCCGGGGCCGACCAGCTCGCGCCATCCGGAATTGCGCTCGATCCAGTTGTAGAAGGCTGCCTGCGGTTCTTCGAGCAGAATGATTTCGCGGTACCCCGCGTCCGCCGCGGCTTTCAGCGTAAGATCGCGGGCGACGGCATCGAACGACGCTGGAACAGTGACCAGCACCTGATGCGCTTCAAACGGATTGTCGGGATGCTTGTTATTCCACGAATCGCGCAGGTGCGCGAGATACTGTTTTGAAGCTTCAACGGGCGAAACCCTCGACACGCCATCGGGCGCTTCGGGCGGCAGGATCGGCGCCGTGCGATCCACCCCTCCATGCGACAGCCACGATTTCGCCGAGGAAACGAGCCGTCCCGCGTTCTCCAACCCTTTCTTCTGGGCCAGGACACCGACTATAGGCCCGGTCTCATCCAAGAACAAAAACGACGGCAGCAGCGGCTCGTCCCGGACTTCGCCGGGATGGACGAATTGAGGAATCTGAAATAAATCCACCTCCTCGCCCTGCGCATAAGCGAGCGCGCAGTTAGTTGTTCCGAGGTCGATGCCGATGATTGGGCGAGGTTCATTATTCACTTATATGATCCTAAACAAAGGCTGGGATGTGACTACAATGGTTACGTGATCACTACATTGCGTGAGGGCAAGGCGAAACTCTCCGAACTAGTGGAGCGGGCAAGCCGCGGCGAAGACGTTCTCATTACCGTGCACGGGAAGGTCAAGGCGCGGCTTACGAAGGCGGCCGCTCATGAGAGCGCGGACGACCATGCCAAATGGGTTCAGGAATTGAGGGAGCTGCGGGAAAGCGTCAAAACCCGGAGGAAGCCGGGTGCAAGTGTGGAGGAAATCCTGGATGAATTGCGTGAGGACCGCTTCTAGGCCAAGGCATGGATTACTGGGACACCTCCGCTGTCGTTAAGCTGTTTGCTCCTGAGCCGGATTCAGAACAATTCGCGGAATTTCACAAAGCGTCTCGGCCGTTGTATATATCCACCATCACGGATATCGAGGTGCTATGCACCTTGCGCCGAAAGGAGAAGCTCCAAAACATTCCGGTGGGGAGTGCGGGTCGTCTCTATCAGAGGTTTCTTTCTGACTGCGCGCTAGGCCATATCGTGCGCGTCCCTTATGGAGATGACGTAGTTCGGCATGCTCGAGAAGTGGTCCGCAGAGCCTTGCACGGCTCCAAGACGGTTATGGTTCGGAGCCTGGATGTCATTCAGATTGCTTCAGCGCTTGCAATCAATGCGAAAAGGATTGTGGCGATCGATTCGAGGCTACGCGAAGTCGCGTCCCTGAACTCTCTCGCTCTGCTGCCTTAACGCGCTCTCGCTCAGCGCCTGCGCTCGTACCACAAATCGCCTTCGGCGGCGTTGAGAGTAAAATGCATCGCCTTGCCGCTATCCTCAACGGAAAATTCGATCGTTGCGGCGGTCGAGTCGAACCGCGTCGGACTTTGTGGAATCAACGGTAGGTCGTTCAAGTAAAGCTGTCCGTTGATCAGAGTAACCGTCGGATTTTGGGGAAAGAATGAACCGGCGACCGGAGGACCTTTTCGAAATATGTACTTCCCGGTATACTGCTCCAGGATGGCTGGATCGACTTTTACGCCCGCTGTTGCCTTTCCCGCCAAGTGAGCGGTATCCTTCTCATTTTCGTTGCAGACGGTCTCGAGCATGTCCGTATCCGGCGCGTAATTCACGGCCAGCGGTATGGTCAACGTCTTGGTCAGCATCTTGGGATCGTTGTAGGTGATTTGAAACTGCATGTTGCCGAAATCAACGCGCCGGAATGTTTCCGTGACGCGCAGGTCCTCGGAGTGCGGGTGGCCGACCCTGTCAAGCCACGTCCGGTCATTGAACCCAGCCGATTCCACCACCAGCGTGTCCCCCTGCCAATGCCCAACCGAGTACCCCATCCAGGATGGGTTTGGATCTTTGGGCAATTCGCGCCCGTCCATAAAGATTTGGCGGTGAAAGCCGCTCTCGTAAATGATTGCGATAACCGCCGGCGATTGAATGATCCGGTACACCTGCGCCGCCCCTCCCGTAAAATCCTCCAAGGGACCGCCGGGAAGGCAATGCGTAACCGGATCTCCTCGCCTGAAATCCGCTACCCGAGTCAAGAAGATGTCATGTGCCGCTGGCGTGAAGATCCCTTCGTCTTTCAAGTCCTGGATCAGATCGAACCTGTACGGGCTCGGCTCAGGCCTCCACAGCCCCGATAGATCGGGCTTGTTGTCTGGCGTCCGAGGCGCAGGAGCAGTCAGATTAGGCTCGCCGTCGGCCGTCCGGGGAATCCCCGGCGTTTTCAGATTCAGCCATTGGGCGCCCACCGAAATGGGGAGCAGCAATGAAAGTGCCGCAAACCTGACCATAGGTTCCTCCTGCTGCGAATAATCTACAAATTCGCGTAAACGGCTTTTTCGAAATCGCTTAAAAGGCCCACCGCTTCTTTGTCTACGAACGGCAGGAACTGCATCATGATTGTCGCGCAGATGCCTTTGCGAGGATCGATCCAGTAAAAGGTGTTGTCGATACCGGCCCAGGCGAGGCTCCCCGCGGAACGGCCGCCTTCGTAGGAAGTCGGGTTGAGCAGAAATCCATACGTGTAGCGATCGCTGGCGCCCGGGTGAAGATCGACATCCGAAGAAACCGCGGGCCGGAACGATTTCAGTTTCCCGGCTTGCGAGTTGCCTGTCTGATTTGTCGACATCAACTCCACCGTTTTGGCCTGCAGAATCTGTTCGCCGCCCGGGCCTCGGCCCTTGCGCAGGATCATTTGCGTGAAGCGCGTGTAATCGCCAACGGTGGAGAACAATCCGCCGCCGCCATTGAACGCTTTCGGCGGGACCGGCATATTTCGAGGGTTCTGCTTCAGCGTGCCGTCGTCCTGGCGGCTGTAGGCGCTGACCAGGCGCTCGAATTTCTCCGCCGGAAAAACAAACGTCGTGTCCTTCATTCCGAGAGGCCTGAGAATATTGGCCTGGAAATATGCTTCGAGCGTTTGCCCGCTGATCTTTTCGACAAGTTTGCCGCTCCAATCCAGGCCCGTGCCGTATTGCCAGCGCGTCCCCGGCTCGAAGATCAGCGGCGTCAGCGGCGCGACCGTCCCCGGCGGCTGGGGATGCAGCATGTTGTACTTCAGCATGTTGCCGTCCCACGTATCGTAGGCAAATCCAGAGGTGTGTGTGAGCAGGTGCTTCAGCGCGACCTGCTTACGGGCGGGCCGCAGAATCGGCTTGCCCGCGGAATCGAAGCCTTCGAGCACCTCGAGCTTGGCAAGCTCCGGCAGATGTTTCGACACCGGCTCATCGAGCGTGACTTTTCCTTGCTCGACCAACTGCATGGCGGCCGTCGACGTGATCGCTTTCGTCATCGACGCGATCGCGAACATTGAGTCCGGTTTTACGGCCATGCCCGATGCCGCGTCGCGCGTTCCGAACGCGCCTGTGTAAATGATCTTGTCCGCGGACGCGACCATCGCCGTCACGCACGGAATTTTGCGGTTCGCGATGCCTTGCCGCAGCGTGTCATCGATGCTGGTTTTTCCGAAAAGCTTCGTAACAACAAGCTTCGGTGCAGTCGCGGCGATCAGTCCCGCGCCAAATTGTCTGCGAGTGAGTCGGATCATTTTATTCCTCCGGTGCGCCATCCAGCAACATTTTGTAATGCCTGCGATACGCCGGCCGCGTCGATCCCAGCAGCACGAGCATCATCACCGCTCCCAGAGCGACCGTGATTGCCAGCGAAGTGCCCACGGCCTTCGGATCGTGAAACACGTGGTCGTCAAGATAGCCCGGCAGCACCGGGCCTATGCTCAGGCCGATCACATTCAGCACGAACAAGAACAACGCGCCCACTTGTCCGCGAACCTGATTCGGAAATACCACTTGCAGCGCCGCGACCGCGGTGCCCATGGCGAATGCCATGAAGAAAACCCCGGGCGCAAATAGCGCCAGCGTCCATTCCACGCGCGGCATCAAAAGCGAGGGCACCAGAAAAACAAGAATGCCGCACCCGCTCACCAGCGCAACTCTCAAGCGCGCATCCAAGACGCCTTGCTTTTGCCAGCGGTCGCTGACCAGCCCGCCCACATACATGCCGGAGCACGCGAACACGACCAGAATAAACGCCAGCGTTTTTCCCGTTTGCGCCGGCTGCCATCCGTACACGCGCATGAAGTAGGGCGCGGCCCACTGGCTGACCGAATAGGTGCAGACCGATTGAAAAGCCATGCCGATCGAAATTCCCGCCACCGATTGCCAGCGGAGCCGCATCTGTTTGAACGCCTCGCCGAAGGTCGCCCGGGCGGGCCGTCCGGCGGCGTCGATGTGCAGATTCTTGCGTCGCGGCTCGCGGATTGTCAGTGCAAGCAGCGCGAACAGAACACCCGGCAATCCTACGATCAAGAATGTGACTCGCCACGATGCGATCGTTCCCAGTAGCGGCACCGTGAGGAGCGGCGTGCGGCTAAGCGCCTGCACCGTAACCCCGCTCACCAACTGTGCGAGACTCGTCCCGAAAAACAAGCCCATGTAGTAAACACTGATGGCCGCGCCCATGCGCTCGCGCGGGAAATAGTCGGCGATCAGCGAGTAGGCCGCCGGCCCCAGCCCCGCCTCGCCCACGCCAACGCCGACGCGCGCGAGGAATAACGTGCCAAACGTCCCGGCCGCGCTGCAGATGCTGGTGAAGAAACTCCAGATCACGATGCACACGCCGACCACCCGGCTGCGATTCAAACTGTCCACCATGCGCCCCAGCGGCAGGCCCATAAAGGTGTAGAACAGAGCAAATGCCGGCCCGCCGAGGAGCCCGATCTCGGTGTCCCTGATATTCAGGTCGCGCTCAATCTGCGGGACCAACAGGCTGAGGATCTGCCGGTCCACAAACGAAAGCATGTAAATCGCGGTGAGGATAATGACCACGTACCAGGCGTAACCGGTTTCCGGCTTCTCGGCCGGGGCGCGGGGGGATGTAGTTACGGCAGGCTGCGTCACGCGACCTTTGATTCTACATGATTGGCGTCGTTGATATCGCCCAGCGCTGCCTGTTATGGCTGCGCGCCCGCGACCTGGCTAGGGGTCGATTGCAGCTACGTGGCATATAAGGGCATATTGAGACACAACGCTGTGGGTCAAAGCGGAAGTCATGTCATTCTGACGAAACCCGGTTCTCAAGTGACCCTCTCGATACCCGACCACGCCCAGGTGGCCCGTGGAACTTTGCGAGCTTTAATGGCCAAACGTGGCTGTGCGCTGCGATGCATGCCCGCTTACGCCAGCTTCCTAGCCGTGGACGTGGGGGGAGGGATGAAATCGCCGTACACGAATTTTCCCCTCGCGTTTGCGAGTTTGTGCGATGTCATATGAAGCCTGCATTCGCATCAGCGTGTCCATCTTGACGCCGAAAGCCTTCTCGATGCGGAGGGCCATATCGCCGGAAAGATCCGCGCTGCCGTTCAGGAGGCTGGATAGGGCAGGGCGCGAAACGTGAAGCACGGCGGCAGCGGCGGTCACGGAAAGGCCCGCAGGCTCGACTATTTCCGTCCGAATGAAATCTCCGGGATGGGGTGGATTCTTAATGGGCATGGCGCGGCTCCTTCTCTTCTAGTGATAATCTTCCAAATTCACGTCGCAAATTTCGTTCTCGGCGGAGTCAATACGAAATGTCAGACGGCGGTTCCGAGTGACGCTGAGGCTCCATGTTCCCTTTCGGTCCCCGGTCAGCGTGTGCGCCTTCCATGCTGTGAGCGCCCGCAATTCTTCCGGATTTCCCATATCGTCGAGGTACGCCAGCATTTTCCGTAACTTGTCAAGCGTGTCCGGCGGAACACCATTCGCCCTATCGTCCTCGTAGAGCCGCTTGAGGCCCTTATGGGCGAAGTTCCGTACTTTCACCGGGAAACCGTAAACCGTAGCTTAACACTTGTCAAGACCTCACGGACCTTTGGCCGGCCGGTGGTCCGCAGAATTTCGGGTCCGCCAGCCGCTTCCTCCGGCCTGTGAGAAGGACCAAAAGCGCGTTGCGCCTTATAGCACCGATCGCCCCGGCCTGAACCTCGGTAAAGTACGGGATGATCGGGTTGAACTTTCCGCCCCAGAGGCACGTATTGACGCGAAATATCTCAATCGTCCGCGATAGATCATCCGGACGCACCAGAAAAGCGAACCGGATCGGCCTCAGCCTGACATGTGCGCTGATGGATGACATTTAAGGCGGCTAGAGCTTCTCCAAAAACTCCTC
>JAFAQY010000089.1 GCA_019261985.1 Bryobacterales bacterium
AGAAACTTCAAGGCGACGGGCTGGCCCAGAATCAGATCGTCGGCACGGAACACCTCGCCCATGCCGCCTTTGCCTAAACGAGAGATGATCCGATACCGGCTGGCAATCAGGGTGCCGGGGGCGAAGCGCTGCTGTTGAACAGCCACACCGCGGCAGTGCGGCCGCTGGAGGGCGACGGCCGCACCGCGGGCATGGCGATCGTTTCCAATTCGTCCGGATCGTTGCGCGTGACGGGCGCGCCACACGATGGACAAAACCGGATGGTCTGCGATAGCTCTTTTTCGCAAGCGCGGCAGCGGGTCATAAATGCATTTGACAGGATAGCGCGGTTGGAATGGATGGACATTCGAGCATGGCGGGCTGAAGCCCGCCGGTCGCGGTAGGGACGATCATTACCGACCGCCGCCGAGTCGCCGCGGATCCATTCTGCGCCGTCGCCGACGACAACTTTCTTTCGGCCCGGGACCAGCTGCGTTTCCAGGCTTCGCGGTAGAGACGCTGCAATTGTTCGGCGTTCTCGATGGCTCGGTAGGTAGTGGACCCGCGGTCGCGAACGGCTAACCCTTCCTTATCCCACTGGTTTGCGTGAACACGCAACCGAGCTTGGCCTCTCTGGTATGTGCGGGTAGAACGTCGGCACGCCGGTGCCCTCCATTTGACGTAAAGAATGGGGACGGGTTCGCCGAGAAGTATCGGCAGATCCAGTTGGATGACGGGATCGATCTGCTGCTGCTCGCTCCGGCCGCTCGTTCCACGGACTTGGGGGTGACCTCCCAGCCAATAAGGCCATCTGCTCGCGACCGTGATCAAAAGGAGGTGTCCTTAGCTTTAGCGCAAGGGAATGATCCGCTCCGTTGCAGTCGCGGCTCGGTATCGGCTATCCGGTTGTCCCCACTTTCACGTCGCGCACCCTGCTGTTGCCGGCACATTGCGCGCGGCGCACGCCAAATATATACTATTCGACTGTTGGAGGATTAAATGGGAGCCACAAATCGATTGCGGTGGGCGGCGGTCGCGGCGCTATCGTGCGCCTTGCCCACGATCGCGCATCACTCTTTTACCGCGGAGTTCGATTCGAGCAAAACCGTGACCTTGCGCGGGGTCGTCTCCAAGGTCGATTGGATCAATCCGCATATCTTCGTCTATTTGGACGTGAAGGACGAGACCGGAAAGACAACCACTTGGGCTTTGCAATCGCTGCCGCCGCTGTTCTTCAGAGGAAGCGGGCTGACCAAAGATGTGTTACTGAGCAACAAGCAGGAGGTGACCGTGACGGCGAATCCTGCCAAGGATGGAACGGCGGCCTATGGGTTCATGACCAAGTTGAGTTATCCGGACGGCCATGTATTCAGCATGTCCGCGCAGGATGCCGATCCCAGTCTTCGAAAGACTCAAAAATAGGGAGGAAAACATGAGATCCCAGGTCGCGAATCGAACCCTCGCGCTCGCCGCGGTTACTTTTGCCGTATCCCCGGGCGTCTGGGCGCAAACCAACTATGCCGCGGAAGCCGCCAAGAATCCCAGCGCAACATCCAAGCCGACCCCGCGCATGGCCGACGGACACCCCGACTTGAACGGCGTGTGGCACCACTTCTTCGGGATCGGCACCATTCAGAAGGTGGGCGACAGCTTCGTGGTCGGCGGCGCGTTCAGTCCCCAATCCGCCGCGCTGTATAATACTCCGCTGCGCGATCCTAAGCCGGAGTACAAGCCCGAGCCGGCGGCCAAGGTGAAGTCGCTTAGCGACAATCAGGTAAAGGAAGATCCCACGCTGCATTGTATGCCGCCGGGCGTCCCGCGCCTGGGCCCGCCGCACCAGATCGTGCATACGCCCAAGCAGGCGGTTTTCCTCTACGCCGACAACACCGGCAACGAATGGCGTGTAATTCCGCTCGACGGACGCCCCCACAGTACCGATCCGGAGACCGCCGCGACGTATAACGGCGACTCAGTAGGTCATTGGGAAGGCGACACGCTGGTTGTGGATGTCACCCGGCTCACGGACGAAACCTGGATGGGAGACAACGGTTTGTTCCACAGCCGGAAGCTGCACGTCACGGAGCGGCTGCGACGAGTCGGAGACACAATACAGTACCAAGTGACCGCGGAAGACCCCGAGGTTCTCCAGAAACCGTGGACTCTGTCGCGCACCTTAACGCTTCAGCCCGACGCCCTTGAAGCCGCGGCGCCCTGTGTCGATAAGGATGCGGGTCATTACGTCACGCTGGAGCACCACGATAACACCCGATAATCGGCGCGTCCCGCTACTTGGCAGCGTACAAACGCAGTTCCGTTCCGTCCGCTAGTACAACGCGCTCGAGCCTGACGATCTTCTGGCCATCGGCAAACTGATAACCGATCCCGGTGATCATGTCCCCTGGCTTCACCGTAGTCTTGGTCCAGCCGTTGGCTTCCATCCGGTTAATGGCCGGGCCGCCGATCTCCCATTTTTCTGTCCGGCCATCGTTGGTCTGAACCGCAATGGTCATCATGGGGTGCGGATTAGCCCAATTAAAGTCGACTACCGTGCCCTTCACGGTCACCAGCCGCTCATAGCTGACCGGCCATGAGTGGTGCGCCGGCAATGGCATTACACAAAGAACCAGCGCAAGGACGATAAATGCTGAAGCGCGGAAGGCCTTCATGGTGGCTCTCCTCCTGCGAGCTATTCTAGAACAAAATCGCCAATGCCGGGCAGGGAGCCTGCCTCACTTCTTCGGCCGTACGGCCTGCAGCCTATCGTATGATTTCTCGTTTTCCAGGCAGATCTCGTCGATCAGTTCTGTGTCGAGCTCGAGATTCTCGATCAGCTTGACAGTCCATGGGCGCGTATAAACTTTCGGGTCGTCCATGGTGACTTCCACTTCCAGCGTTCCGTAGTTGGGCCGCCGGATTCGTTCGATCAATTTGGCGGCGTCGCTCAGCGGGCTTCCGCCCATATCGAGCCACAAGTCGTTGCGGAACCCCGCGGTTTGGACGACCAGCGTGTCGCCGTCCCACCGGGCGGTGGAGTACCCGTTCCAGCCCGGACTGGGGTCGTCCGGCAGCGCCCGTCCATCAACGAAGATCTGCCGGTACATCGCGTTCACTTCATAGAGCAAGAGGAGCAGTTTCGGCGTGTGCACCGCCTTGGTTAAGTGAGGCATCGTCCACGTTCGCGGCGGATTATCGGGTAAGCAGCGCACGTGTGGATCGTCGATGCGCCCATCGGCTGTCCGCTGCTTCACCAGCTGGGCCGCCCACGGTTGGTAAGGCAGACCGCCGGGCATATCTACTCCAAAGTCGAGCGCCTGCGGCGATCCCCCGATTTCGATGCCGCAAGGAATGAATTCACTCGCCTCCGCATTGCACGGCAGGCGCTTGGCCGCGTGCCAGATTCCCGAGAAGTCCGGCTTCCCGTCCGCCAGGCGCGGAGCCGGCGCTGTCAAATTTGGAGTCCCGTCGGCCTTCCTCGGCACTCCCGCCGTCGGATAATGTATCCACTGGCTGAAGCCGGCAACCGGCAACCCTAAAACGGCGATAACGACGAAAGTTGCAAGATTCATACGCGCGCTCACGCTGAGTATAGATCCTCCCTGGATCATGCATATCCTATCCCAAACTGATAGAGCGCGGGTTATGTTTTGATGGCGTGTATTTCCACTCGTTGTCACTCCACCGCCCCCGTTTTGCCGTTGCGCGTTCGAAAGCTTCGGTTTGCCCACCCTGAACACATTCAAGAAAGCGACTTCAAGGATCACTGTCGTTTCCTGAGTGTCAGAATAGGCCGGTTTTCTTATCGCGAACCGGAGCGCGCTGGATCGGAATCTTCTGCCCGTCGACGACGTGGTAGTGGGGACCGCGCTCGCCGGTCAACTCTTTCGCACGTCCCTTTGAAAATCTTCCACCGCCGCCGACCGCAGGTCCCCGCGCAAATCTTTTTGCAGCCTGCGTAATGCGACTCCAACCACATCCCGGTGATGCAGCCGCGATCCCAGCCCTGAGATCTCGCTCAATTCCAGCCAGAGGTCGTGCACCAAGTCGACGTCCTCCGGCCACAACCGGGGCGGATGCGGGCCAAGGTTTACAAAAATGGACGGCCGGTCGGGACTTATAATCTCCAACGAGAAGGCGTGGCGCGGTTCGGGCAATGCCTCCCAGGCGCTCCCGATGCGGCGGGCCAGATCGTCGGACTCCATGCGCGCGCTCACGCCGCTAACCAGCCGCGACGCTTGCAGCCGGTTCGCCGCGTGGACCATCGCGTCGAACGGATTCACTCCCGGAACCACCAGCAATTCAACCGGCTTGCCCTCCTTCTCGGCCAACTGCACCACGTGGCTGAAAAGCTCTTTTTCGTAATCGCTGAAGATCTGCTCCTGCGCCAGGTCGTACTCCGCGGCGCCTGTCGAAATCGGCCGCACCGTCATCACCACAATGTCGTGCTTGCGGAGATTGGTTTTTTCCAGAACGCGCTTCAAATGCTCCATGCGGCGGAAATCGCGCACCGCAACCACAATACAGCCCGGCCGCGCGTGCAGAGCATGCGAATCGATGACCGGTTGCGGATCTAAGTTGAACTGCTCGAGTCCCTTCTTTTCCTTCTGGACACGGCGTAAGTTGATCCTTTCGGAAACCGTGAAAGTGACAAACAGAATCGCCGTGAACGCAAGTCCGTATTCCGTCGCCGTCTCTTTTGTGAACAGATTCGCCATCGCCACAAAGCCAAGGATCAGTGTAATCGCCATCAATCCGATCGGAATCTCGCGGCCCGCGATGCGAAGGTTGAGCGGAGTCTTGTACTCCTGGTCGTTACGCTGAAAACGCAGAGTGGTAACGCCCAGCGCTTTGAAAAAGAAGCTCCACACGACGCCGAACGCGTACGCTTCCGCGAGAACCGTCATATCGCCGCGGCTGTAAATAATGGTCGCGAGCTGAAGGATCGTGATCATGTTGATGATCCGGCTTGTGGTTCCGTATTTGCGATGCGGAGTCCGGAACCATGGCACCAAAACCCCGTCCTCGGCAACGCGGTTCAAAATCCCGTTCGCGCCGATGATGGACGTGTTCAGAGCTCCCGACAGAATCAAAAACCCGACCACCACAACAAAGATGTGAAATGTGAGGCGCACCAGATACGGACCGCTGAGGTTCATCGCCAGTCCACCAATCAGATTGGCGAAATATCTGGAGCGCTCCTGATCGGGAATGATCATGCTCGCGAATAAGGTCACCAAGCCGGTGCAGAACACCGCATACCAGCACGTAATGTTCGCCGTGATCTTCAGGTTCTTGAGCTTCGGGTACGCGATTTCGCGGTAAACCTGCGCCAGCGTCTCGAATCCGCTCATCGACAGCAAGGAATGGCCGAACGCGATGATGATCGCCACAATCGGGATCTGAATCCAGAAGGTGTTCTTGAACCAACCTTGCGCGTCCTCCGAGAACGTCAAATTCGATGCGGCCGGGGCCGGCGGCAAATTGCCCCAGCGGCCTTTCAGGGCGATGGTGATGGGACACCAGATCAGCAGGATGACCACCATCGCCGTCGTGATCTGCATAATGCGTAACGCTTTGCCGCTGGATTCGTGAACTCCCTTAATGTTTTCCCACCAGAAGTAGATCGTCACCAGAACGCCCAAGCCCGCCGCAAACAAATTCACGTTTACACGCGCCGCTTGATGCAGCAGCTCGAATATCTCATTCAGCAGCGCCCCCATATACTGACCCGCGCTGACCACGCTGATGGGGCCGGTAAGGATGTAATCGAACACCAAGGCGGAAACGGAAAGCTTCGCCATCACGGGGCCCATGCTGTCGCGGACCACTATGTAAACGCCGCCCCGCACGTACATGCTGCAGCTTTCCATATACACGCTGCGAACGGCGAAGCTGAAAATCATTACTGCAAGCACAAACCAGGGCGCGGTTTTTCCGATGGCTTGTTCGGCGGCCCCTCCGGCGTAGAAGGCGGAAGAGGCCAAGTCCGCCAGAACGATGGAAGCGCCGCGCCAGAAACTGATGAAAACCAGAGCAATGGTGGTCGCTACCACGACCTTGGGCGCAAGCTGCTGTGTGGTGACGTTCCCATTCGGGAAATTTGACAATGGGACCGTCCCTTCTTGGGAAGACATTCTCACGTCTATTCTAAGCCGTTCGCAAGGCTTGAATCTTTATACTTCCTTAATGCTTTCCCGCGTAATTTTAGCGCGGCCTTTATGCCCGTTCTCATACCATGACATTGAAGTGTCCCAAACATTCTCGTTCAAGGATCATTTTGGCCTAGTGGGGCGGACGCCATCGTCCGCGCCGGACCCCCGGGTCCGGCCAGTGCCGAGTGAGCAGCCGGGATTCGTTTCAGAGAAAAGACTTGAGCTTCAAATTGTTTTCACGAGCGAGGCAGCTGTAAAATCCGCTCTAGCCGCCGCCTCCCGCTTCGCGCGCGATCTCGATGCACGGTTCACAATTGTGGCCGCACAAGTGGTCCCCTATCCGTTGCCATTGGAAGGTAATCCCGCACAGTCGCGGCTCCTGGGGCAGACGCTCGGAGCGATTGCCGCCGCGCAACCGGTAGAAACCGCCGTCCAAGTCTATGTTTGCCGGGATCCGTGGGATGCTCTGCGGAGCGTTCTGCAGCGCGAATCAACGGTTGTGATCGGCGGCCTCAAACGCTGGTGGTGGCCTACGCGAGAACAGCGCCTTGCGTCCTTGCTCCGCCGGGATGGACACCGCGTGATGTTCCTCAACGTTAAAGCTGCATGAACCCGCAGACGTCCATATCACCCCAGGCCGGATCGACAACGACGACGAAAGTCGTCGTCGCGACCACCGTTGCTCTAACCTTCATTACGTTCTGGCAGGCCGCGGCCGTGGTGTTGAACGACATGGCTTCCACCATGTACTACATCGGCGGCATCACCGAGCAGGCGCTCGGCAAATCGGCGCCATGGATGGTGCTGGCCGTAATGTTATTCAGCTTCGCCGTTCGTTCCGTGTACATGGAAAGCTGCAGCATGTTCGTGCGCGGCGGCGTGTACATCGTTGTTAAGGACAGCATCGGACCCACGGTCGCGAAGCTTTCCGTGTCCTCTTTAGTAGTCGATTACATCCTCACCGGACCCATCAGCGTCGTCAGCGCGGGGCAATATCTCGGATCGCTGCTCAACGACATCAGCGAGACGGCGCATCAAACGTGGCGCACAAATCCTGCCTGGTTTTCCGTTTTCTTCAGCATCGCCGTCACCATCTATTTCTGGTGGAGCAATATCAAAGGCGTGCCCGAATCAAGCACCAAGGCATTGCGCATCATGCAGGTAACGACCGTGATGGTGATCGTGCTGCTCATCTGGTGCCCGCTGACCCTTATCTTGCACGGTGGCGCGCAATTGCCTCCCCTGCCCACGCCGTCGAATCTGCATTTAAGCTCGGAGTCGCTCGGTTGGCTGAACGGGACTATCTTCGCGCAAATATCGTTTGTCGTCGTCATTGTCGCATTGGGTCATTCATTGCTCGCCATGAGCGGCTTTGAGACGCTGGCGCAGGTTTACCGCGAGGTGGCCTATCCAAAACTGCCTAATTTGCGCCTGACCGCAAATATCGTTTGCACCTACTGCGTCATCTGCACTGGCGTGATTTCGCTTTTTGCGGTCATGATCATTCCCGATGCCGTGCGGAGCAAATATTACGACAACATGATCGCGGGTCTGGTTTCGAATTTAGCCGGTCCGGCGCTACTGAAGCTCGGCTTCAACATTTTCGTGGTAATCGTCGGGGTGCTGATTCTGGCCGGCGCCGTGAACACATCGCTCATCGGAGTCAATGGCGTTCTGAACCGGGTTGCGGAGGACGGAGTATTGCTGGACTGGTTCCGCAAACCCCACCGGAAGTTCGGGACCACCTACCGCATTCTTAACGTGATGGCCCTGCTGCAGATCGTCACGATCATTGCTAGCCGCGGCGATGTGCTGCTGTTGGGCGAAGCTTACGCATTTGGCGTGGTCTGGAGCTTCGCGTTGAAGTCGCTGGGCGTTCTGGTGCTTCGCTATCAGCGCCACGATCAGGAATACAAGTTTCCCTTCAATATCAAAGTAGGACGGGTCGAGATACCCATCGGTCTTGGCGCAACCGCCGCAGTCTTATTTTTGGTCGCGATTGCGAACCTGTTCACGAAAAAAATCGCTACCATTTACGGCATTTCCTTTACCATCGTCCTGTACACCTTGTTTCTGATTTCCGAGCGGGTGAATGCGGGCAAGAAACGCGAGCAGCGGAGCGATCTCGAAAAATTCAACCTGGATCACCAGCCGCAGATCGGCTCCAACACGCTGCGCGCGCGGCCGGGCTGCGTGCTGGTGGCCGTGCGCGATCACAGTCGCTTGTGGCACCTGATCAAGGTGCTGGAGAAAACCAATATGCGGCGGCATGACGTCGTGGTCATGACGGTCCGGCAACTTTCAACCGGCGCCGCCGAATACGATCTGCGCGACGATCAACTTTTCGCCGATTACGAGCAGGCTCTGTTCTCGCACGTGGTTTCCATCGCCGAGAAACAAGGGAAAACGGTTGAGTTATTAGTGGTCCCGGCGGTAGATCCTTTCGATGCCTTGGTTCAAACCGCGACTAATCTGCAGGCATCGCGGCTGGTAGTCGGCGTTTCCGCCCGCATGGCTTCGGAAGAACTAGCCCGCCGGATCGGACTCGCCTGGGAGCGGCTGCCCGAACCCCGGCACGCTTTTTCGCTCGAGATTACCAGCCCGGACCGGCCCTCTGAGTACGTGAACCTCGGGCCTCACCCGCCGCGATTGTGGCCCGAGGATGTCGATCTGCTGCACCAGATCTGGCTGCGTTTGAGCGACTCTCCGGAAGTCGGTTCGAAGCTCCATCATCGCGACGTCGTCGGGGTCGCACTCCGCCGGTTAGCGCGAGATTTGGACAACCACGACGAGAAGGCAATCCTGGGCGCGATCGAGCACGAACTGCACCGCAACGGGTCGTAACGGATGTAGGCCAAGCTTCAGCTTGCCATCGATTTTACAGAATTCCAACTTGTCCGAGACAAGCTAAAGCTTGTCCTACCCGCGCGACCCCCGCGACCCGTCCGCCGCGTGGTGCTCCCGCCGCGTGCGAACCTCGCGTACCGCGTAAATCCGCCGCCCTTGGCTTTCGAAATACGTCCGCGTGAGCACTTCGCCCAGGAGCCCGGTGCAGAACAGGATCACGCCTGTTACCAGAGCCAGCGCACCTACAATGATCAAAGGACCGTGCTGGTCGATGATGTCTTCGCCGGTCCAAAGCTTCAAGCCCGCCATCCACACCAGAATGCCGCCGCCGATGCCTGCGCAGGCCAAGCCCCACTTGCCGAAGAAATGCATCGGCCGGGTGAAGTATTTCAGCAAAAACCAAACCGTGAAGATGTCGAAGATCACCCGGGATGTGCGGCCCAGGCCATAATGCGATCCGCCGCTGGCGCGGGGTGTATTGCGGATCGGCACCTCGGCGATACGCGCCCCATAAAGCGCCGCGAGCGCGGGAATAAAGCGGTGCAATTCGCCGTAGAGGTTAACGTCTTTTAGAATTTCCGCCCGATAGGCCTTGAAAGTCGTCCCAAAATCCCGCAGTTCGACTTTCGAGGCGCGGGCGATGAGCCAGTTCGCCACCCGCGATGGAAATTTGCGGGTTACGGCATTGTCCAGGCGCTCCTTGCGCCAGCCGCTGGCGATATCGTACCCCTCTTCGATCTTCTTGAGCAGCGCCGGAATGTCTTCGGGAGCATGCTGCAGATCGCCGTCCAGCGAAATGATGACATTGCCCTGCGCTTCATCGAAACCCGCCGCCAGCGCGGCGGTCTGCCCGAAATTCCGCCGCAGGCGGACAACCTTCAGCCGCCCATCGGTCTCTACCAAGTTCGCCAGCAGATCGAAGCTCGAATCGGTCGACGCATCGTCGACGAAAATGATTTCGTAAGGCTTGCGAAGCCGCTCCATCACCGCCGTGAGCCGGTCGTAGAGCTGTAATATCGAAGGCTCTTCGTTGTGAATCGGAATTACGACCGAAAGGCTTGGCACGTTGGGTCCAGGATAGCATCGAGCCAGAACCCTTCCCGCGGCCGTGGGGCAGGTTGCTAACGGTTGCTAACCTGCGGCGGGTTGCGAATCCGCTTGGTCTGCGAGCGGCACAGGCCGATTAGCAATCGGCCGCCGGTTAGCAACCGGCCCCACCAGCTTGCCCGGTGTAAAATAGTCCGCGGTATTCAAGGAGATCCGCCAATGAATAGAATGAATCGCCGCTCATTTCTAGGGAGTGCCTCGCTCGCCGCGACGGCTCTTGTCAAATCCACGGGCGCGGACATCAAGAGCTCATCCTCAGGGCCCGTAGTCGAAACCACGTCGGGCAAAATTCGCGGCGCGGCGATCAACAAAGTGAATGCGTTTAAAGGGATCTCTTACGGCGACACGACGGAAGGCGCAGCCCGCTTCATGCCGCCTTCGAAGCCAAAGCCATGGACCGGCGTGAAGGACACGGTCGATTGGGGGCTCGAAGCTCCTCAGGGCGCTCATACGGAGATCCCCGAAGTCGCCGCGACCATTCCTAAACAAGGCCACAGCGAAGATTGCCTGCGGCTGAACGTGTGGACTAACAGCGTCAGCCGCGGCGGCAAGCGTCCCGTTATGCTGTGGCTGCATGGCGGCGGATTTACCAGCGGCTCCGGAAGCTACTCGATTTACGATGGCGCGAACATGGCGCGCAAGCACGATGTTGTCACCGTAACGGTCAACCATCGTCTGAACTCCTTCGGCTTCCTGTATTTTCCGGAAATCGGCGCGAGCAACGCCGGCATGCTGGATATCGTCGCCGCGCTCCAGTGGGTGCGCGACAACATCGCCAACTTCGGCGGCGATCCCAATAACGTCACCATCTTCGGCCAGTCCGGCGGAGCAGGCAAGGTTAGCACGCTGCTTGCAATGCCGTCCGCGAAAGGTCTGTTCCACCGCGCGATTATTCAAAGCGGCGCGAATCTGCAGGGTATTTCCCCAGCCGACGCCAAGAAGACAGCCGATACGCTAATGGCGAAGCTGAACGTAAAGAGCCCCGCCGAGCTTCAGAAAATCCCCATGGACCAGCTCGTCGAGGCGACTCTCTCAACGCCCGGTCTGCGCCTTGGTCCCGTGCTCGACGGCAAGACTTTGCCCGAAGGCCCGTTCACCCCGGCCGCCCCCGCCATGTCCGCCGACATTCCGGTAATCATCGGCTCGACCGAGTTCGAAGTAAACTTTTTCCCCAACACCAAATTCGATCCCATCAACGATGCCGGCCTGCACGCGGCTGTGAAGCAGGCCACTCGCGCCGGCGATGCGGATGTGGACAAGCTGATCGCAATTTACCGCAAAGGCCGCGCCGGATACAGCAACGTCGAACTGCAACAAGTGATCGCATCCGACGGTTTCCGCGCGGGCGTGGTCACGGAGGCGGAGCGCAAAGCCGCGCAGAAAGCGCCCGTTTACATGTATTACTTCACGTGGCGTTCCCCCGTTCGCGACGGCAAGCTCAAAGCTTTCCACACGCTCGAAATTCCGTTCGTTTTAGAAAACGTCGATGAAGGAAAGTCGATGACGGGCACAGGCCAGGACCGTTACGCGCTGCAAGAGAAGATGAGTGGCGCCTGGGCCGCGTTCGCGCGCACCGGCAATCCGAATCACAAAGGCCTGCCCAACTGGCCTGCATTTACCACGGACAAACGCGCGACGATGATTTTCAACAACGAATGCAAGGTCGCCAACGACCCGTACGGCGAAGAGAGGGTCGCCTTCGCCGCAACGCGGCCAGCCCAGGCCTAGACCAGGCGCAAACCATGCGAGCCCTCAGCTTGGCCGTTTTGCTTGCCGCCTCCGCTGCCGCTCAGTGGATCAACATCCCCACGCCTGGCGTCCTGCGCACTCCCGACGGCAAGCCGGTTCTCACCGCGCCCGCTCCGAAAACCTCTGCCGGGAAACCGGATTTCTCGGGAATGTGGATCCCGCGCGACATCCTGACCTGTAACGCCAAAGAGCGCGGCGCGCAGTGCGTCGAACTGCCTTTGACGCCGCAGTTGGTGAACTTCGCCGCCGGTGTCAAGGACGGCATCCCGTACCAACCCTGGGCAGCCGATCTGGTGAAAAAGCGTTCCAAGGACGTCGCCTACCTCGATCCGCATACGCACTGCATGCCACCGAATTTCCCGCGCGCCTGGGCGTTTCCCGAAACCGAAAAGATTTTTCAGACGCCCACACAGGTCGTGATCCTGCACGAATGGAACGCCAGTTACCGCCAAATCTTCTTTGATGGCCGAACCCTGCCGGAGGACATGCTGCCTACCTGGAACGGCTACTCCGTCGCCCACTGGGAAGGCGACACGCTAGTGGTCGAATCCGCCGGTTATCGCGACGACTCATGGCTCGACACGGCAGGCAACTTCTTCTCGAATGCGGCCCGCGTCACCGAGCGTATCCGCCGCCCCAATTTCGGCACCCTGGATATCGACGTCACCATCGACGACCCCAAGGTTTTTACCAAGCCCTGGACCGTTCCCCTACACATGAGGCCTCTGCTCGATACGGAGATGATCGACTTTATGTGCCAGGACAACAACAAGGACCTGCAGCACATGGTGCACTGAGCATATGGTGCATCTCAGAAAAGCCGAGGCGCGCGGCCACTTCGACCACGGATGGCTGAACACGTATCACACGTTTTCGTTCGGCAAGTATTCCGATCCCGCGCATATGGGATTCCGCGCGCTGCGTGTATTAAACGACGACCGCGTCGCGCCCGGCAAGGGTTTCGGAGCGCATGGCCATCGCGACATGGAGATCTTCACTTACGTGCTCGAGGGCGGGTTGGCGCATAACGACAGCATGGGAGAGCGCCACGTGCTCCGGCCCAACGAGATTCAAGCCATGTCGGCCGGGACCGGAGTCATCCACAGCGAATTCAATGCCTCCAACACGGACCCGGTTCATCTTCTACAGATTTGGATCCTGCCCGCGGTCGAGGATGTCCCGCCCTCCTACCGGCAGTTCGCCTACGATCCTTCCGAGAAACGAAACCGGCTGCGTCTCCTGGTTGGGCCGGATACGAATCCCTCTGAACCCGCCGCGTTCATTCACCAGGACGCGCGCGCGTACGCCTGCGTTCTCGATCCCGGCAAAACGATTGAGCAGCCCATTGCTCCGGGACGCCACGCCTGGGTGCATTGCGCCCAGGGCAATATGATGCTTAACGGTCACGCCATGAAGCAAGGTGACGGCGCAGCGCTAAGCGATGAGCGCGCAATCCAAATTGCCACCAACGGCGGCCACGGCGAATTCCTGGTGATCGATCTGGCATGATGCCTGTGACAATGCTGCGAAGCCACCCTCCGCGGAACGGTGACATCGCGTTGACTACTTCAACCGCTTTTTGCTGGATAATAAACCTATGGAGAGCAGGAGTGCGGCCGCGAAGGAGTTGAGGCGCCGCTTGGGTTTAAGCCAAAGCGCGTTCGGTCAAGGAATTGGCCGCACACCGGCTTTCTCCGCGATGTAATCGGCATTTTCGAGCCGTTCGGCCCGCTTGCTTCCAATGACCCTCCGGCGCCCACGGATGTAAATACAAGCCAGGTGTTCGGCCAGAACATTCCTTACCAGCGCATCGATAAGAAGCACAGGGCTTTCATCAGGCCATGCTTGTTCGCGCGGAGATGTGCTCCGCCTGCACGATGTCACGAATGCGCTGCCCATAAAAAAACAACTTCACAAATGGGTGGGCGGATTCCCGATCGAACGCACATATGCCGAGCGGTCCAACAGCCGCTACGCCGACCGCCCAGGCAACTCCAACTACGATCCGCGCTACAAACGCGATTGTCAGTCATCCAGGATTCACCGAGAAAAGTGAGCCTTACGCTTAATCCCGGAGGAGTGTGGGGCATCGGGCACGGTTTCGCTGTGGGAATACGGGCAGCCTTTGATGTCAATTCGTCGCAATTCGGATTTACGCCGTTGCTGAACAAGAGTTGGACGATTAAAGGAGAAAACCAATTTTTCAAAGCGTACTTCGTGGAGGCGGACCTGCCCGTGCGATTTAATCGCCCGCCGGGTGGCGTCGCAACCAACCCCGTGACATTCGCAATGCACTTCGGAGTCGGATTCTAGACTACACTGAGGCGAGGATCCAATCATTGGAATCGCAACCTCCGAGCGTCAATGCCCTGGTTGTTTTCTACTGCCGCTACGGCGAAGTGGAACGGCGCGCGCTCGCTGCCGGAGTCGGCGCGATTCAAGCGCGGGCGAATATCCGCCTGCGGCGGCTTCCCGATCTCGCCGGTCCGGCCAGCATCGACGCCGATCCCGCCTGGCGCGACAATCTGGAGCGCATGAAAAAAGACTACATCGCGCCGCGCGATATCGATGCTGAATGGGCTGATGTCGTTATACTCGCCGCGCCTGGCGATCGTCTGGCTGAGATGGAGGGTTATCTGACATTGGCGCAGGCGCTGCTCAACGGCAAGCTCGCGGCAGTGCTGGGTCCATTCGCCGATGCCGCCAGGCGCGCGGGTTTGATCGTTGTCCCGGACGAGGAAACGGACCCAACCGCCTACGGCCGCCGCGCAGCGGAAGCCGCTCGAGCTCGCGTTGCCAAGCTGCGAGGGGGTATCGGGCGAAAGCTCGCGCAGTGACGCTACTTCTTAAATCCCAGACTATCGACGTACAGCTCATATTGATCCCAATCGACATCGAGTTCCGCGGCAAGAAGGCGTTCGAGCTTGGTGGCGAACATGTGCTCGCGCCGGTAGGGCGCGTCAGGATCGTCACCAGGCTCGCCGAAGCGTAAGCCTTCCAGACGTTCGGTTTCGAATTTAATATCGAATTCGGTGATCGCGCCTTCGGAGACGCCGTGTTGGCGGGTAAGAGCCATCTCGATCAGTTCGTGGATGGTCACCAGTACCTCATAGCGCCAATCCTTCATTGCCGAGACTCGCACCTGCTCGATATTGCCTTCCTGCCAGTAGTCCCCGACAGTCGGATACCGCTGCATTTCGTGTGGAATCGTTTCGATGTTGATGTGCATTGGATTAGATATAGCCCATCGCCTTCAGTGCTTCGTAGCGGCGAATAGGCGAGCTCGGGAAATTAGTCTGATCGCCGTCGGGCCGGTAATGCCGGTATGGGAAGCGCACCTCGGCGGCTTTCTTCATTATCGTTTCCCAAGCGGTCGGCATGGTGTATCCATAACCGTTAACTAGCAGAACGTCTCCGGCCGAGTCGTACCCTGCAATCAAATTGACGTCGCCGCGCCGGTAAACATCATAGAAATATAGATCTAGGCCAATTTTTGCGGGGAATTGAAGCGCTTTACCCGGTGGGCAGTTTTCTTTGGTAGACATAGTTACCGATGCGCCAAAACCCTCCGCGAAATCCGGCGTGAAACCACCATCTATCAGCGAGATCAGAATCTCTCCGGTGCCGCGCTTCGCGAGGTTCCAAAACAGATTCGGATGAGCGTTGTATCCGAACCGCTCGCATTTCTCCAGAAACCAAACGCCGTCCTTCGCGGCAATGAAATTGGCATCGCCGAATCCGGTATAGCGCATCTGCTCGTATGCGGCGAACAGTTTTCCTACTGATTCCTGAACGGCCCGGCTCTCCAGCGGAATCGTGAACACGTAATCGAAAGCGCAGCCGCTCAGTTCGCCGAGATCGAGAACATATCGCTTTTTGCACTCTAATGACATGAAGGCGAACACCGGACGGCCGCGATTGAACCAAACTTCCACATTCGTTTCGATCCCATCCTTCCGCTCCTGAAGAAGAAACGGACATTTCGGGCCGCCGTTTTCCGATAACGATTGCAAATGAAGCCGCAGCTCGCTGTTGGCCTCCGTGGTGTCCTCTGCTTCCGGAAGAAATGTCTCGAATTTATCGCCTGAATCGGGTTTGTAGACATAAGCGGCATCCGGATGTTCGGCACAAAACGAAATCGCATCCTCAGCCTTCTCGAAACGAAATGACGGCGGCGATTGCAGCCCGTGACGGTCGACGAACTCTAAACAAGCCTTCCGATCGTGCTCCATCTTGTTGCAGTGGAGACCGCCGCCCAATACGTAATAATGTTCGGCGCGCAAGAGTTCGTTCTCTTCGGTCGAGTGGTTGGAATCCCAGATCCAATATGTATCGCGTAAGTCCTCCCGCCGCCGTAGAAGTTCCTCCAAAGGCGCCTTCTCGACCATGCCTTCGCCCACGCGGCTGTACCGTGAGCAAAGCTCACGATCACGGGTCGTCTGCGCGGGCGGATTAAAACCCAATATTACGCGGTGTCCTTCGTCCTGCAGGCGGACGGCGAAGCCCAACCCCGCGTAGTCCTCGGTCGCAATGATGAAATTACTCATCTGTTAGTAGACGCCCATGCTATCGCATTCGCTACATGTGGCAGACCGAATGCGACATTATGAGCAGAGACCGAACACGGGCCCGAGCAGTGCGCACTTCTCTTGCTTGACAAATTTATTGAGAGACCGATCTGCATCGACGAATCACTTCGGCGTGTGACTCCGACTGTTCGGCTGATTGGGATCGCTTCGATCCAGACACGAAAACAACTCACTGCCTGATTGCGGGCGTGCGGACGTGCTCCGGACGAACGCCGATCCCAACCGCGTAGCCTAACGCGCGGCGAAGGCCCGGAATCGCCAGTACCGCTTTCAACTGCCACGGAGCGTTCATCGGGCCCTCCTGTCTGAAAATGTTCGCGAATGCGTTGTGCGCTCGAACCTGAACCGCTTGCGTGATCCGCGCGGGAAATTCCCGCCGGTTTTGCACCGCCGCAAGGTCCGGCTCCGTCACACGCCTGTTCCGCAGAGGGCCGGCGAGCCCGTTCGCCGCCGCCACGGCGTCTTGGATTGCCAGGTTGATGCCGACGCCGCCGGCCGGCGACATCGCATGCGCCGCGTCCCCAATACACAGCAGGCCCGGCCGATGCCAACGCCGAAGACGATTGATCTGCACCGTCAACAGCTTGACCTGGTCCCAGTCGTGCAGTTCCTCGACGCGGCCATCCAGAAAAGGAGCGATCCGGCGAATCGTGTCCTTGAAGGCATCCAGACCTTGCCGCTGGATCCCATCGAGAGATCCTTTGGGAACGATCATCCCCGCTTGGAAATAATCGAAGCGGTCGATCATGATCAGCGCTTTGCCGTAATTCACCCTTCCGAGCACTTGTTCGGGATCGCCCGCGTGGCGGCTGATCCGGAACCAGAGCACGTCGATCGGCACCCCAAATTCCTGTAGCTCGAGCTTCGCCGCCGCACGCACAGTGGAATGGCGCCCATCGCAGGCGACCACCTGATCGGCGCGCACCCGGATCTCTCCGTTCGGAGTGCGCGCGAGAACGCCGCCTACCCGATCGCCGTCCCATATCAGATCGGTGGCCTC
Organism: Bryobacterales bacterium; assembly: GCA_019261985.1. Taxonomy (GTDB): domain Bacteria; phylum Acidobacteriota; class Terriglobia; order Bryobacterales; family Bryobacteraceae; genus Palsa-187. Next base: position 17,421 of record JAFAQY010000089.1, read on the forward strand.
GTGCTGCATCCGCAGATCGAAACCCGGGAGCTTACTCGCTCGTTCCGACACGAAATTAAGAAAATCCCACTGCGGCATAAGCGCGATGAATTTGCATCGCGCGGGCAGATGGCGGAAATCCGCCGCCACGAAGCGAAAATCGCCGACAACGCCCCCAAGCCCGGTGACTTCCTGGTGCGGCATTTTGAGGAAATCGTCCAAGAACCCCAGCTCGTCCAACACCTGCATCGTTGAGGGATGGATCGTGTCGCCGCGGAAATCGCGGAAAAAATCGTTGTGCTTTTCGAGTACAGTCACCCGTACTCCCGCGCGCGCGAGCAGGTAACCAAGCATGATGCCTGCCGGTCCGCCTCCGACTACGCAGCAGCCGGTCTCGAGGTCCTCAGGCAGTCGTCCGTTCACGCAAGGCCTCCTCGTGCTAGATTCTCAATTATGACTCGCCGCGAACTTTTCGAAAATTCTGCTCTCGCCGCCGGCGCTGCGGCCCTCATCGCGCAACAGGCGAAAGCTGCCGACCTTCCCGAATCCGGCTGGAAGAAATTCTTTCCCGCCACCTTCCGCAATGAACGAATCAAGACCTCCGGCGCGGAAATCAATGCGGTCATCGGCGGCTCGGGCCCCCCTCTCCTGATGCTACATGGCGCGCCGCAATCCTTGATCACCTGGCGGCTGATCGCGGCCGACCTGGCCAAAGATCACACCCTGGTGTTGTGCGACCTGCGCGGCTATGGCGACTCAAGCAAGCCCGCCGACCAGCCCGATCATTCCAGCCAATCCAAGCGTCCCATGGCGCTGGACGGCGTCGAGGTGATGGAGCATCTCGGTTATCGCCAGTTCAATCTCGTCGGCCATGACCGCGGAGGCCGCGTCGGCCGCCGCATGGCGCTCGATCATCCCGATCGCGTGCAGAAGCTCGTTGTGATGGACATCGTTCCGGCCCATTATCTGTACTCGCATGTGACCATCGAATTCGTTCAAGCCTACTTCCACTGGTTCAACTACCTGCGCCCCGCTCCGGGGCCGGAAAACGATCTCAAGGCGCAGAACGACGCGGCGCTCGAGCGCGCGCGAGACGACGCGCAGCGCGAATATTTGCGCGCCATGACCAATCCCCTCACGATTCACGCGATGTGTGAGGATTACCGCGCGTCGGCTTCCGTCGATTTGAAAATCGACGAAGCGGATATTAAGGCGGGCAAGAAGATCAAATGCCCGTTGCTGACGCTTTGGGCCGCGACAGGCGCCATGGGCAAGCTGTACGACGTGTTGGGAATCTGGAAACAAGAGGGCGTTAACGTCAGCGGTAAGGGGTTGCCGGGCAACCACTCGCTACAGGAGAGCGCTCCGAAGGAAACGCTGGCGGAAATCCAGTCGTTCCTGAAGGCGTAATAGTTCTGAAGCAGTAACCCGCGGGCTGAAGCCCGCCGCAGGCTGGCAGCCCGGCTGGCAGCCTGCCCCACGGCGGGCTTCAACGCAGCAGAGTTCTTAACGCATCCATCCGCCCTCCCGGAGCACCCACCAAAAGATCCTCCGGAAAACGGCGGTATTTCAAGATCGTCTTGTACGTCTGTTGATACGCCATCGAATTCAGCCCCAGGCCGGCGATGTACTGCAACCGCATGTTCAGATCCTCATTGATCTGCGCGCCCGCCATCATCGGTTGCAATTCGCGAGCGCGGCCGGCATACGTGGCTAGAAGCTCTACCGCCGAATGAAAACCCACATCGCTCAGCGATTGCAGCACGGGCGAGTAGCTCGGGTGATCTAAACGCGCCTGAATCGCATCGATATTGATCGCCTGTGGCTGGGCTTGGCCCAGCAGCACCAGATCGAAGCCGTCGCCGTTCAGATTGTTGCTCCAGACGGTTCCCTCTGGAAACACCGCGAAGAATGTCGCCAGCTCGGTCTTAATCGTCTCGGGATCGCTATCGTAAATCGGAAGCCACTGCGCCACCACGCCGCCGGAATTCAAGTGTTGCTTCACCAACTGGTAATACTCCTTCGAGTACAGCACCGACGTTCCTTTCACCCATGGATGGATCGGGTCCGTGGTGATCACATCGAATTTTTCACGCGTCGTGAAGATGTAATGGCGTGCGTCGTCGTAGACCATACGCGTGCGCGGGTCATGCAGAACATCGTAATTTTCCTTGCCGAAAAACTCAGTTGATGCGGGCGGAATAAACGGCTCCAGCTCGCAGATCGTTAAGCTCCGCAGCTCTGGGTAGCGCGTGAGCGATCCAGCGGTGACTCCGGCTCCGAAGCCAACTACAAGCGCTGAATGCGGAGCCGGATGGATCAGCGCGGGAACATGCCCCATCATGCGTTCCAGGCGCATATCCAGGATCGCCGTGGAAGCCTCGGCCTTGCCGCTGACATAGAAATGCCGCTGCCCCGCCCGCTCGGCGATCAACACGGATGAGTTGACGCCTTCGCCGCGGAAGAGAACTTTCGTCGGATTTGCGCGGTCATAAAGATCGAACGCGCGAACAATAGGGGCCATCCGCCGGCCATACGCGATCACCTGCCAGGGCACGTCTTCAACTGTCGCCGCGAGTCCCCAGCCGGCCAGCTCGACGCAGGCAGCGGCCGCAATAACACGGAGCCTTCTCTTCCCGAATTCCGGAACGGAAGCGGCTGCAAAAACGGCCGCAATCGCAGCAACTGCGATCAAGACTTGCTGGGATTGACGCGAGCCAACCGCCGGAATCAGCCATAAACTAAACGCCAGCGATCCGATGATCGAGCCCGCGGTATTCACGGCGTAAACCTTGCCCGCGATTCGCGCGGGGTCTTCGCCCCCCGCCGTGACGGAAGCGAGCGCGAGCGGGAAACCGGCGCCCCAAAGCAGAGTCGCGGGAAGGATGGCCCAGGTTGCGCGCGCTAAATCCAGCTCGAAATTGAACCATGGGTCGAGCGAGAGCCACGGATCTACCGGCCAAAACGGCAGCGAATGCGCAAGCGTGTACGCCGTCCACGTGAGCGTTGACGCCAGCACAACCTGGCTAAGCGCCAGCGCGAGTCGGGGATTTTCAACTCTTCGCGCCAGCGACGATCCCGCGCTGCTGCCGCCCCAAAGGCCCAGCAGGAACACAGCCAGGATGATCGAGAACGTGTAGACCGTCGGACCGAGCAGCAACGAGAGCAGCCGGGTCCAAACCACTTCAGCGCCGAGCGCGGTGAGGCCCGAGAGTGCGATCGCAGTGTAGACCAGCCTTGCTCCTTCAACGCGGACCGGCGCCTTAGGTTCGCGGCGCGGAATAGATCGCTGGTTTACGGGCGCGCGAGCTAACAGCATGGCGCCGAGTGCGACCAGGGCATTAAGGGCGGCCGCTGCGTAGGTCGCGGTCGCCATATCGAACACGCGCAGCAAATAGAATCCGGCGATCAAACATCCCGCGACTGCTCCCGCGATGTTGGCGCTGTAAAGGAAGCCCATGCGGGAAATCCCGGGGCGCGATGTTCCCACCCAGCGCGCGACCGCCGGAAGCGATGCGCCCATCAGCAGCGTCGGAGGAAGCAGAGAAACAGCGGCAACCAGCCCCCGAGCGATCAATCCAGTCGGCCCGGCGAGATAGAGCCGCCCGATTATCGGAATTCCAAACAAAACCGCGAAGCCTAGGATGCCGATGCCCGCTTCAAGACCTGCGTAAACACGGAGAGGATTCCGATCTGGGGGAACAAATCGCGCAAGAAGCGCGCTTCCCGCGCACAGCCCTCCCATGTACGCGGCAAGCAGGAGACCAAGCGAAACAGCCGACGACCCGATAACGAGTTGTAGAAGTTGCAGCCAGACGATCTCGTATATCAGCGCCGCGCAGCCGCTAGCGGCCATTAAAACGGCTAGCCCGACAAAAATCACCTTTTAAAGCTACACGACGAGCGCTGTATGTTGCGCGGAAAACCACGTTTACAGATGGTCGTGAATTGTTTTGTCGGCCCGGTCAATACCGGATCTTCTGACGCAAACTTTAGTTCTGCCGCACCTTAGATGTGTGACTAAACCTGTACGAACAGCAAGTGTTTAGGGTGTTTTCTCCTTTTCTTTGTCAGCAAAAAAATATAAGGCACTTGAAACGAATACCTGGCGCGGGGCCTCTTACAGGCGACTACGTTGAATCGCAATAGATTGATCGGGATTTTGTTCTATTGCGAGCCGTTCGAGGCAGCCGGATTTTCTACTGCGAGGCCCCCAGCTCGCAGTCAGATTCCGTGCTGCCTGTCCGTCAAAGCGCACCCGGGGCAAACACCCCGGGTACGCTTGAGTCGTCACCGCAATCACGTTCTCCGGGCGGGACCGGCAGCGAAGGGCTGATTCCACCGACACGCCAACAGCTCGCCCGCCCGGCTTTTTCAAATGCGAACTCGCAAGTGAAGGCCAGATGCGTGTTGCGCAGTTCACGCGCAGTGTGGGCCTCATAGAACGCTACACTGAAAGTTGCCGAACCGGCTAGCATCCGAAAAAAGCCCGTATCTTCTACAGCACGCGCACAACCCCGTCGACTGGTATCCATGGGGAGATGAGGCCTTCGACAAGGCCAAGCGCGAAGACAAGCCCGTGTTCCTTTCCATCGGCTATTCCACCTGTCACTGGTGCCATGTGATGGAGCACGAATCTTTCGAGAGCGAAGAGATCGCGGCCCTGCTGAACCGCCATTTCGTTTCCATCAAAGTGGATCGCGAGGAGCGCCCGGACATCGATCGCATTTATATGCTGTTCGTTCAGGCTTCGACGGGCAGCGGCGGATGGCCGATGTCCGTGTGGCTGACCCCGGACCGCAAACCTTTCTACGGCGGCACTTACTTTCCGCCCGATAACCGGTACGGAAGGCCTGGGTTCGCGGCGATTCTCCAGAGCCTGGCAGGGGCGTGGCTCAATGACCACGCGCGCATCGAGCAATCCGGCGCTCAGGTTATCGAGCAATTGAAGCAATACTCGAACGTCGACGGCGGAAGTTACCAGCCCGGCCGTGACGTGCTCGATTCGGCATATTATGTGTTCCGCCGGATGTTCGATTCGCGGCTGGGCGGATTCGGCGATGCTCCCAAGTTCCCCCGGCCCAGCATTCATAACTTTTTGCTGCGGTATTACGCCGAAACGCAAACCGGCGAAGCGCTGGAAATGGTTCTGCTGACGCTGCGGGAAATGGCTAAAGGCGGAATGCACGACCAGCTCGGCGGCGGCTTTCACAGGTACTCGGTCGACGAACGATGGTTCGTCCCGCACTTCGAAAAAATGCTTTACGATCAGGCGCAGCTTGCGACTTCATATCTGGAAGCTTTCCAGATTACGCATGATCCGCAATATGCGGAAACCGCGCGCGACATATTTGAGTACGTGCTGCGGGATCTATCGCATCCCGAAGGCGGTTTCTATTCCGCCGAAGACGCGGACAGCGCTCCCGATCCGGAAAAACCCAAAGAGAAAAGCGAGGGAGCTTTTTACATTTGGAGCTACAAGGAACTACGCTCGGTTCTCGGCGCTGATGAAGCGGAGGCATTTGCGCGCGCTTACGGGATTGAAGAGCGCGGCAACGTGGATAACGACCCTCACGGCGAATTCTCCGGCCGCAATATTCTGTACCGCGCCGGATCCACCGCTGGTCTCGAAAACGCGCGCGAGATCTTGCTTCGCATACGGGAGAAACGTCCGCGTCCGCACCTGGACGATAAAGTCCTGTCCGGATGGAACGGCATGATGATCTCGGCCTTCGCGAAAGGCGCGCAGATTCTGAATGAGCCCCGGTACGAACAGGCCGCGCGGCGCGCGCTCGATTTCATCCGGACAAATTTGTGGCGCGAAGCGGACTCCACGCTATTGCGCGGTTACCGTGAAGGACCTGGCGCCGTGGAAGGCTTCCTCGACGATTATGCATTCGTCGCCCTCGCATTGATGGATACGTATGAAACCAGCTTCGCCGCTGCGGATCTCGAATGGGCAATGAAGCTGGTGGAGCGGGCCGTGGAGTTGTTCGAGGATCGCGAACAGGGAGGATTCTTCGGCACGCGCGCGACCCCCGATCTGGTGCTGCGTTTGAAAGAAGACTACGACGGCGCCGAGCCTTCGGGTAATTCAGCCATCGCGCTTGCGCTGCTGCGCCTGGCCCGCTACACGGGCCGCGACGATTTCCGAGACACCGCGGAGCGCACGTTGCGCGCATTCGGAAGACGGCTAAGCGCCGCTCCTTCAGCAATGCCCCAGATGTTGGTTGCAAGCATGCTCGCGGCGGCTCCGCCCATGGAGATCGTTCTGGCGGGGCCTGGCGAAACCGCGATGCTACAAACGATTCGCGAACGATTCCTGCCACGAGCCGTCGTTATGCGCGCCGAACAATCGCCCGTCCGGATGGCGCCGCTCGACGGCCAAGCCACCGCTTACGTCTGCGAAAATTATGCGTGCCGGCTTCCGGTGACCGATCCCGCTGCGCTCGCCGATTTGCTCCGTGTTCCGGTTCGAGCTTAAAGCCGTCTGCAGCGAGACGGGCGCGCGTGCCGGCATGCTGCACACCGCCCACGGCGATGTCGAGACCCCGGTTTTCATGCCGGTGGGCACGCAGGCCGCGATCAAGGGTGTTCTAGCGCGCGATCTTATTCAAGATCTCGACGCGAAAATCATCCTGAGCAATACTTACCATTTGTTTTTGCGCCCGGGCCATGAAGGCATCCGCAAGCTGGGCGGGTTGCAGAAGTTCATGGCGTGGCCGCGGGCGATCCTGACGGACTCGGGTGGATTCCAGGTTTTCAGTCTGGACAGCCTGCGCAAGGTCACCGATCACGGCGTCCTGTTTCGCTCGCATCTTAATGGCGACTCGCATATGTTCACGCCGGAATCGACGCTCGACGTTCAGATGGCGCTCGGCAGCGACATCATGATGGTGCTTGATGAGTGCCTCGCGTATCCCGCCAGCCACGAAGCGGCGCGGGTTTCTACAGAGCGCACCGTGCGCTGGGCTCGCGAAGCCTACCAGTACTATCGCGAGCGTCACTCGGACGGCCTGCGTGCGTGCTTTCCAATTGTGCAAGGATCGATGTTTGCCAGCCTCCGCCGCCACTGCGCGGAGGAGTTGGTGAGCCTGGATGCGGACGGGTACGCGATCGGCGGCTTATCGGTGGGCGAGCCGCGAGCGCTCAGCTTGGAGATGACGGAAGCCACCGCGCCGCTTTTGCCTCCGGACCGTCCGCGCTACGTGATGGGCGTCGGAATGCCGGACGAAATTCCCGAATACGTCGCGCGTGGAATTGACATGATGGATTGCGTCCTGCCCTCGCGCAATGCTCGCAACGGCTACTTCTTCACGTCCGCCGGGCGGGTGATCATTAAGCAGACGCAATTTAAGGATGACCCTCGTCCCGTAGAGGAAAAGTGCGAATGCTACTGCTGCCGAAATTTTTCACGCGCTTACCTGCGCCATCTTTTCCTCGCCGGGGAAATGACGTTTTCGACGCTGGCCACGCTCCACAATTTGAAGCACTATTTAGACCTGATGCGGCGCATGCGTGAGGCTATTCTCGAAGGAAGATTCCCAGAATACTTGCGGGCGCGCAGAGCGAGCGCCGCGGACGACCATTCGGCGTAAGATCATTCAGCAAGATGTTCTTCACGAAATTCGAGACGTTGTTGATCGGCCAATCCGGACCTGAAACATCAGAATGATCGCGATGCTATCACTTTCAGAATTATTTGGCAGGTCGTCACATTATTTGGCATAGCCGCCGCACCCAGAGACCGCGGCGGAACGGGTTGTGCAACCACCCGGCAAAGAGCTGCACGCGAGTAGCGTTTCGCCTTTAGTTTTTCGATGGCCGCTCGACCTTTTCTATGACGAGATTTTCCACCGCAACTTTCTGTGGCTCCAACTTTAGCCCGAGTTGATCCTCAACCGCCTCGCGCAGCTGGGTGAATAGATCGATCTGGCCGGGGCGACCGTCGGGAGTTTCGATTGCATTTCCGGGGGGAGTTAGATCGATCGTGAAATCGTATGAGGCCCTCGATCCAGTCATATCCACCACGGGCTGTTTAGCAGTGCCAGCGATATAGTTCAACAAGCCGGCGATGGGCATCTTTCGGAAGGCTCTGACTTGCCCGTTTGTCGTAAAACCAAGTGTCTCGTCGTCACTGGCCACCTTCAGCTTAGGACCTCCCTGTCGACAACGAGACCAAACCCACTGCGCTCCTTCGTATCGCGATGTGATGTCAGCCCAAACCGATCCGCAAGCAACGCTTGCAGCATCAACATGACCCGGTCCTTGGTGATGTTGGGGTCCTCAGCGTTGGCGATCACGTCAAAACGGTCGGAATCGGAATCACACCAAGCCGGGCATCCTGAAATCTGGTCACGTTGCAGATCGTATGCCTGCTGGACGAGGTCCTTCAAGGTGACTGCCTCGAATGCTAGTCTGCCGTGGCTCAGCGCGGCACTTAGCGAGATGGCCCGGGCACCTGCTGGCGGATTCCGATTCAGCTTAATCGTTGCAACCTCAAACGACGCTGCCGTGGTCGGCTGGGCGGAGGCTGGCGGCATGGCGACGCGGACGAGCACAATGCCAAAGCACACTAGACACGGGATCGTGTGGATCAACTCCATACAGGGCCGGTAGCCCCGCCTTAGCGTGGATACGCTTTGCCAGAATCGGGGATGCCGGTTTCATCCGCGATATAGCCATCGAGCGACGAAGGCATAAAGTAGATCAGTTTGGGCATTGTGCAGCCTCAGTATCGCATCACTGGAACGGCCAATTCTGATGGGCGAGTGCTGGAGCGCAATAGGACAGTCGCGGCTCGCAGTTCGGAACGGTTTCCGGCGTCCGCTTTCCCGTCGCTTCGCTACCGCTGAGGGCGCGAAGCTTTCGGCGGCGGAGCAGTGGCTTGCTTGGCAAGCAACTCCACCTCGCGCGACGCCGCTACGCGGTAGTCTCGCGTGTAAAGCTCGTGGTTGTGCTCCAAATCGCTAAGCCGGTAGCGATAGTTGACGGTTATGGCAGCGGAGCGGTCCATTCCGGCTTTCGATATGTCGCCGAGCCAGTTGATTCGCTCCAGCCGCGCGCCATTCCGCAAGTGGAATCTCGCCACTGTATCGAGGGGCTCCTTGCCGCGCTTAGCTCGCATTAAATAGTAAGCGCAGAGGGGGACCAGCACTTCTTGCATCTCCTGCCGCAACTTGGGGTCCTCGGACCATTTAGGATGGTCGAGACCGGCGAGGACAGCAGCAGGCGCCAGCGATGCCCCGTTTTGCCGGAGCCATTCGCAGAAGCCGGGAACCGGCGAAAGCGTTGCAAAGCGGCGGATGCGCGGAAATTCGCGGCCGATATCCTCGACAACCTGCTTAATAAGGAAACTCCCCATCGGAACGCCGCGCAATCCTTCCTGGCAGTTCGTGATCGAGTAAAAAATCGCGGAGTCGGCGGTTTCGGGGTTGACTATGGCGGAATCCGGATCGAGCAGCGGCTGCACCTTATCGCTCATCCCCTGCGTAAGCGCGGCTTCTACGAAGATGATAGGTTCTTCGGGCAGCGCGGGATGGAAGAATGCGTAGCAGCGCCGGTCATCGGCAAGCCGTCTGCGCAGATCATGGAAGCCCTGGATTTGGTGCACGGCTTCGTACTGGATGAGTTTTTCCAGAATCGTGGCGGAAGTCCGCCAATCAATGCGTTGGAGCACCAGAAAACCGCGATTGAACCAGGAAGTTAGAAGATGCTTCAGGTCCCCGGCAATGGGTGCTCGCGCCGAGTCCGGACCAGCGTCTTTTAGAAGGTGCCCGCGCATTTCGACCAGCACGCGCGTGCCTCCAGGCGCCACGTTAAGGCGGCGGAAAAGCTCCTGCCGCGGAGGTTCAACGGCCCGCTGCAAGCGCGCCAGATTCTCGGGGGACGGATCCTTACGGTACGCATCTCCCGCTAATCCGACTTTTTGAGGATCGGGAGAAAACTCCTTCGCTAAGCGGTCGAAGAACGCCTCGCGGCCCGCCTTGTCGAGTGCGCGGTACGTCGAGAGGACTTCACTTGCCATCCGGCTGACAGACACCTCGCCGCGCTCCGATAACAACCCGCGGCAGGCTTGCATCAGGGAGGAGATCGCGCGGCCGCCGCTCCGTACCGACGCCCCGTTCCGCTTGGATAATCCGAAGAACTCTGCGATTTTCAAGGTTCCACTCCCGGCGCGCCTAAGCTTCTATTCGACCGAAGACCCCATCTCCGTTAGATGCTTATTTTAGCCCGTGTGCTACTCGCTTGGAACGATATCAACGGAATTGATATTAAATTCCAGTTCCGCGATGCACAAACAGGAAACTTCCCGGAGCTCTTGGTCGTAGACGTACAGCCGCCGCGATTCCGGATCCACTAGCCAGATATGAGCAACACCCCAGGCGCGGTACTCTTGAACTTTTTCGAGTACATCCTGCATGCGGTCGTCGTGGGATAGCACCTCAACCGCGACCAGTGGAGGGAAATCGGGGACATCGGGCGGCTCAGCTCCTAAGAATACCGCGACATCCGAAACCAGATATTGGCCCTTGCGAATTTTCGTCCGTGTCTCGACAGACGTGTAGATCGGATATTTTGAGCTCAGCGTCTCGAACCGCATGCCAATGCGGAGTTGTGTCCGCCCGTGTTTAAAAGTAGGCAAAGATCGCTCCACCAGCTCGCCATCCCGAAACTCGGGGTCTGGGTTGTCGAAACTGGTTGTCAGGTACTCTTGTTCCGTTAATGCCGTCCGGGTAGCCATGCCTACAGCCCCATCTTCTCAAGTTTCCGGTACAGCGTCTTCCTCTCGATCCCCAGGATCTTAGCCGCCCGGCTCTTATTACCGTTTGTCGCAGCCATCACACGGCGGATTTGGTCGGTCTCAGTGTCGGCCAGAGTCTCGCTTGTGCTCTCGCGTGAATCGCCCTGCTCGATTGCCTGCTGGACGGCGCCGGTATCGATGCGGCCGTGCGGCGCCAGGATCGTCAGCCGCTCCATCATATGCTGAAGCTGCCGGATGTTGCCGGGCCAGCTATATTCCAGCAGCACCTTCAGTCCGGAGTCGATCAGGCGTGTGTGCAAGCGGTAGCGTTCATTGTACCGTTTTAGGAAATAGTGCACCAGGAGCGGTATATCGGCCGTGCGCTCGCATAGCGGCGGAAGCAGCAGCCGAACGACGTTCAACCGGTACCAAAGGTCCTCGCGGAATTTGCCGTCGTCCACCATCTTCTGCACGTCGCGATTGGTAGCGGCGATAACCCGGACATCCACCTTTTTCACGCGCGGCGATCCGAGTGGCCGGACCTCGCGCTCCTGCAGAAACCGCAGAAGCTTGGATTGGAAGCCTAAGTCAATGTCGCCGATTTCGTCCAGAAATACGGTGCCCCCATGGGCCGCTTCGAAGACGCCCATCCGGTCGCGGTCCGCGCCGGTGTATGCGCCCTTAAGAGCGCCGAACAGCTCGCTTTCTAGCAGCGAAGGCGCGATCGATCCGCAATCGACAGGAACAAACGCGTGGTTCGCCCGCAGGCTGTTCTTGTGAATCATGCGCGCGATCAGTTCCTTTCCCGTACCCGTTTCCCCCTCAATCAGGACGGTGGCATCTGTCGGCGCGACGCGCGAAATGGTCTTGTAGATCTCAACCATCGTCTTCGAACTGCCGATCATCTCCGTCTCGGGAATGTCGTCGATGGACGCGGCTTCGTTTTCCCCGGTTGCCTCGAGGGATTTTTCGGCGCGTTTGATGGTGTCAATCATCTGCGCCATTTCGAACGGCTTCGCGAGATAATCGAACGCCCCGCCGGCGGTGGCCGCCATTACAGTCTCCATGCTGCCGCGTCCGGTCATCAGAATGACGGCGCATTCGGGATTCTGGCGGCGCGCGCTTTTGAGGACGTCGATCCCGGTGCGCTCATCCAGATAAATGTCGGAGATGACGATCGGAAAAGATTTTCTTTCGAGCGTGTCGAGCGCCTCGCGAGTGGAGGAAACCGCTTCCACTTCGTACCCTTCCAGTTCCAGGCACGTGGTCATCGTAGTGCGGACAGCCGAGTCATCCTCAACGATCAGCAACTTGGTGACGGATGGATGGGGAGTCATGATGCGCTTTGATTACTATCGTAAAACAAGAACCTTTTCCGGGCTGACTTGTAACATCAATTCGTCCGCCGTGGCGCGTAATAATTTGTTCCACAATGGAAAGGCCGATTCCGGTTCCGGCCTCCCCGGACGCTTCCGCGCGCCTGGTGCGATAGAATTTTTTGAAAATATTTTTAAGCTCCTTGGCGTCCATGCCGATGCCCTGATCGCGCACGGCCAGCCGGAACTCGCCTTCATTTAATCGAGAAAAAACGTGAATATGCGTTTCGGCGGGCGAATATTTCACCGCGTTCGTCAGCAAATTATAGAACGCATATTCCATTAATTCGCGGTCGCCGACGAATTCGCCATCGATTTCGTTATCGACGGCTATTGAGATCTTTTTGCGGTCCGCTAGCGGCGCCACGCGCTTCATGCAAGCATCCACGATTTCTGCCGCGGCGAAGCGCTCGCCTTTCAATTCCATTTCGCCCGCGCCCAGCCGTTCCACATCTAAGAACGTTTGAATGATCCGCGCCAGCCGCTTCGATTCCGAGTTGATCATTTCAGTCAACTGCGTTCGCTTGGCGTCGGGCAGATTATAGCGGGCCATGATCTCGCTGGAGCCCTGTATCGCCGTAAGAGGCGTTCGCATTTCATGCGCGGCCCAGTGGATGGCTTGCTGGTAGCGCGAACGCTCGGATTCGGAACGCTTCAATTGCCGGCGCACGAAGAAGTGCTGGTACGTGGCCGCGCCCGCCGAGCATAGCCACGCCACGGCAATAGGCCCAAACGCCGGCAGGACAACGTTATGGCGAAAGAACAGAACAGGAACGTAAACTGCCGCCGCGAGTAAAAGCGCATCCAAAATATATGCAAGCCAGCCCGAGAGCATCCTGAAGATCAGGCCGGCGGCGACTGCAAATCCAACGCAAACCAGGAACAACGTGTCATCGCGCGAGTCTGTAAGGAATTCTCCATGCGACAGAGTTTCGAAGGCCTGCGCATGGCCTTCCACCCCGGAGATTGTCTCGTTGTACGGCGTCACCACTCGGTCACGCGCGGCGGAGAGCGCGGTCACACCAAGGAATACAGTCTTTCCGCGGATTTCAGCCGCCCGCTTGCTAATATCCGGTACCGGGATCACGGGAATCATATTTTGCGGCAAGTATCGAATGTAAAGTGGCCGGCCAGTGGAGCGTGGAGCCGGTATGGTTTCATTGCCCACCTCGATGCCATCGGGTGGGCTTTCGGTAATCGGCTGACCGCGAGTCACAGCCAGGGCTTGCAGCGACAGGGCCCAGCGGCGCTCGCCCGGAACAATCCGTTCCAGAGGTATCTGTCTGGTCACACCGTCCAAGCGGTTCTCCACCAGTTCCACATGGCCCGGCTCGGCGGCCGCGAACGCCTGAAACTGCTTCAGCGGATTCTCGAATCCATCCGCCGCGATATCGCATGAGAGCACCAATTTCGGGATGGAACGCAGAACCGCTTCAAGGCGCGTGTCCTGCAACGGATTAACTGGATCTGCAAGGATAATATCCGTGGCGACGGCGGCGGGTTTTGCAAGCGCGATCTCGTCCAGGGCTTCGCTCTCAATCTCGCGGATGTTCGGCATGCCCCCCTTTTCGCGGAAGGTCCGCTCATCGATCGCTACCACCACCGAATGCGTCTGCCAGTCCGGCTGCACGCGGGTGCTTAGCTCGTCGTAGGCATAGTTGTTGATTCGTTTGGCGGGATAAGTCCATCCAGCGCTGATGCCGATAGCAAAGCAACCGGCCACCACGGCCGCATACCGCCAAACGCCTGTGTACTTCTTACTTGCCAACCAGTTTTTCGATCTCGCCAGCTTCGCGCGGCAGCGCGCCGCTCAAGTTCTTCGCGCCATCTTGCGTCACCAGCAGAGTGTCCTCGATCCGCACGCCGATGTTTTCTTCGGGCAGGTAAATTCCAGGTTCGATCGTAATCACCATCCCTGCCTGCAAGGGCAAGCTCAGGTCTCCAGGGTCGTGGACATCCAGTCCTACAAAATGACCCAGGCCGTGGGTGAAGTATTTGCCAAGCGGTTCGCCATGCGAGTCTTTGCCGTGTGTGTTGATGTAATCGTAGGCGATCTGCTGCAGGGAACCGGGGCCGCCGCGCATCAACACGCCCGGTTTGATGGCCGCGATCGCGGCCTTTTGCGCGGCGAGGACAATGTCATAGATTTCGCGCTGGCGAGGGGTGAATTTGCCGCCGGCCGGAACAGTTCGGGTTACATCCGTCGCATAGTCCGAGCACTCCGCGCCCACGTCCATCAGGACCACCTCGCCGCGGTCGATGCGGCGATGATTCACCATGTAATGCAGAATTACGCTATTCGGACCGCTGCCGACGATCGGAGCGTAGGCGTTGCGCTCACAGCCTCGCTCGAAGTAGACGTTCGTCATCGCCGCCGCGATCTCGTATTCGAACATCCCGGGCTTCATTTTCTTCCAGGCGGCCAGATGCGCGGGTGTCGTGGCCTCGGTCGATTTTTCGATTAATGAGACCTCGGCCGGCGACTTGATCACCCGCAACCGCGCGATCTCCGGCCCGGCATCCGCCTGTTCGTGAAGCGCCGCGAGACCTTTGAGCTTCTGCGCTCTGGGATCACGAGGCAGTGTGTAGACTCGGCGGGATGACTCGATCAGGCGCAAGAAATTGGATTCAATTGCGGCGCGCGGCAGGACCTTGTCGAAACCCGTTTTTTCCTGCGCGTCCGGGGCATCGGCGAGAGTCTTTCGGCCTGTGAAGTTCTCTTCCTGCGGATTTCGAGGAGGCAGGAAGACGATTTCTTCCTGCGGTGTGAGCATCATGACGGCGCCGGGTTCCCGCCAGCCCGACAAATATAAGAAGTTCGATTCCTGGGAAAAGGAATTATGCAGATCTTCGGATTCGTCGGCTCCGAAGAGCACCATTACGCCATCCAGCGATTTCCGCAAATTCGCCCGGCGCGTTTTGTACTCGGACTTAGGAATGCCGTCGGCCAGCAAAGCGGCGGAACACACCAATAACGCCAGCGCAGGACGCATCATGTGAAAAGTATAGTGGCACGGGATGCCGTTCTGCGCGGCGGTTGTCAGCCGCGGTTCAATTTTCGGTGGGCATCCTCTCGATGCGATCTACCACGACGATGTCAATTATTACTTTTGCCGGTTGCAGCTTCAAACCGAGTTGCTCCTGCACCGCGGTGAAGATGGAAGGAGCGTCCGCGGCAGCATCCGCGAGGGGGTCATCGGCTGTCCATGTCAACTTCAAATCGAACGCGCCTTTTAGAGACGTCTGATCCTCGACCGGCTGCCCAAGCTGGCGCGCGAGGAAATCGGCGATCTGCCGTATGGAGGCGTTCTTCGCGTCCATCTTGCCGCTGG
This sequence comes from Bryobacterales bacterium, assembly GCA_019261985.1. Classification (GTDB taxonomy): domain Bacteria; phylum Acidobacteriota; class Terriglobia; order Bryobacterales; family Bryobacteraceae; genus Palsa-187. The sequence goes on from JAFAQY010000089.1 coordinate 32,852, forward strand.
ACCAATTCACGGAGCTTCCTCCTTCCTTCGGCATTTCATGCGATTCCGGCGGTTTCTTTCCGGCCAACAGCGCGTAGCCGGCAACGGATTTTGGTTCACGGTGCACCTTAAGGCCAAAACGTTCGGCCAAAAGCGATTGAAGCATCGGCGCGAACAGCTCGCTTTTCATTCGCGCGGGCGCTTTCGCTAAAATATCGAATCTATCGGAATCGAGCCATGCCGGACCTGAGAACGAATAATCCTTCACGTCATACGCCAGCTCGATCATCTGCTTCAACGAGATGTTCTCCGCCCGCACGCCGCCGTCATTGGTGTTCCAAGAGGAGTTTCTGCTTCCGGAGTTATTCGATTTGATCGAAGCCACCTCGAACGACTGCGCGAACGCGGAATGTTCATTGACGCCACCCAACAGAACAAGAGCAAAAGCCAGAAATCGACCACGACCCGCCATTTACCCGAAAGCATAGCAGACATGATTGAATCCAAATCAGGTGGAGCGGACTTTAGCCTGCGACGGGTGCTTCAGCACCCGCCGAGCGCCGGGGTAGAAGCTGAGAGCTGATAGCTGATAGCTGACAGCTTTTGTCCCTCACCCCGCATGGCGTAGGCCGCGCCGGCGAACCCAGTGCCGTATCAATTCATATTCGGGCACCGCGGTTGGCGTTTTCCGGGATACCTTGATCAGGTTCCGCCGCAGCAGCAGCCGGACGGCGGCCTGAACGGCGGACTTCGACAGACCCGTGTTCGCGGCAAGCTGCTGCAAGCTTATTCCGGTACTCCGCTCCGCCGACCGGAACAGTTCCTTCCACAACACCAGATAAACCAAGAATGCGGCCGGGGACCGGTCGTGGCCGGCGAGGTCCGGTAACAGGACGTCCAACACGTAGTCGTCGATTTCGGTATGGTGCATACAAGTATAGTAATAAGAATCATAGATAGTTGATTCCGTTACCGGCCCGCGCGAAAATGCCACAGGAGGGATTACGAATGATTCGCGGTGTTAAGTTTGTTGCCATCCCCGTGAGCGATCAGGATCGCGCCTTGGCCTTCTACACAGATGTGCTCGGATTCCGTCTGCTTACCGATCAACCGTTCAACGATAAACAGCGCTGGCTGGAACTCGGCATTGCTGCCGCCGATACGCGGGTGGTGCTGTTTCAATTCGGGGATAAACTTCAACCCGGCGGGCAGTTGAATATCACACTCTGGGCCGACGATGTCGAATCGACGGCTCGGGACTTAAAAGCGAAAGGCGTCGAATTCGTCATGGAGCCGAAGCGGTTCGATTACGTGGTCACTTCGATATTCAAAGATCCTGACGGGAATTGCCTGGTTTTAAGTTCGAAATAACCGACGCTCCAGTGCGTGTTACGGCCAGCGCTCACGCTTCATTCGTCCATCAATCGATCGAATCAAGGCGAGAAGCAGCCGCCTCGAGTGACTCTGGTCTATGATGAATGGGATTCGCAAAAAAGGAGGGTGTAATGAGGAGATTTCAAACCATTGCGAGCATCCTATGCGCGGCTGTCGTGCTCGCGGGGGCGGCGCAGGCGCAGGTAGCGCTGGACTCGGTGCGCATCGCCGCGAAAGATACAGTTGCTCTGGCGAAGTTCTACCAGGCGGCGTTCGGCATGCAGGAGGTCAATAGGATCGAAAATCCCGGCGGCACCGAAGTCTTTGTGAACTTCGGCGACACGGTAGAAGCCGCCAAGGCCAACAAGAACCCGCTGATGATCCTATTTCATCGCGATTCCGACGACATGAAGGACCCGATTCCGCACGTGATCTTTGCCGTGAAGGACATGGCCAAAACGGTCGCCGCCATCAAGGCCGCGGGTGGAACCATGACCGGCGAACCGCGTCCGTTCAAAGGCACGAACACGGTCCTCGGTTTCGCGGTGGATCCAGCCGGGAACCGCATCGAGTTAATTCAGCGGTAACGCCGGCGCCGTGGTCGCCTCAACATGTCCATGGCCGGCGGCGTTCGCGATTTCTTCAAATGCGTACGCCATGCCGACGAGTTTGTCGTCGTCCCAGGCCCGGCCTAACAACTGAAGGTTGATCGGCTGCCCCTCGTTGTCATAGCCCACGGGGAAGACAACGGTTGGACTGCCATTCGACGCGCCGGGCGTATCGCGCCGCCCGAAGCTCGCTCTGCTTCCGCCGCCATCGTTCAGCGAGATATCGCTGAGCAGCCCCGGATAGATCACGGCGTCAACGCCGAGTTGATCGCGGCCGGCCGTATCCATCCATGTTTTGAGGGTTGCCTGCCGCCCTCGCCGGTAGTCCCGAAAAGCCTGGATCTGGTCTGGCGTCAACCGCGGCGCGGGCGTAGCCGAGCAGGTGCTTGGATCGGCCGCACATAGGCCACCTTCTTCTGCGAGCAGTCCACGTCGACCACGGTGAAGATCTTGAAGCCCTGAGTGGCCAGCTCGGGATGGCTGTCGATGTAGTGTCCCCAACCCTCGGCGCGGATGTCGCCAGGGGGGGCGGTGGGCGCGGGCGGAGTGTCGGCGCCGCCCACGGTCACTCCCATCTCCACGATAATCGCGCCGGCGTCCTCGAAGAACTCCAGCGCCGCCTTTTCCGCGTCGGTCGTGTTCGTAGTCCCGAACGGATCTACCCACGTCGACGGGATAAAGCCGATGCGTTTACCGACCAGCGCGTTCGGGTCCAGTAAAGCGCGCCAATCCGCCGGCGTGTGGCGTCCAGGCGCCGAAGTTTCCGGATCTGCCGGGTCGACTGCCACAACCACATTCAGCATGTCTGCAAGATCCGGGACGGAGCGGGCGATCACTCCGCCGAAATCGGTGAGGTAGGTCAGCGGCATGACCCCGGTTCCGCTCTCCAGGCCGTCCGTCCCGCGAAGAGTCACAAGGCTGGCGGCGCTGGACGGCCCATATAACGAATCACCCGTCTGCGATCCCAACGCGGCCGCCGCCAGGCTCGCCGCCAATGCGCTTGCAAAGCCGCCGCTCGACGCGATGGCTGACTTGGAGGGGCTAAACACGTTCCACACTTGGCCCCACGCATCGTTCGAGTAGTTGCCGGAGGTGGCATATTCCTCCAGAGCCGTCTTGCCGATGATCACGGCGCCTGCCCTCCGCAGTTGCGCGACCTGAAAGGCGTCGTGCGCGGGACGGAATTCCGCGAATGTCAGGCTGCCGTTCGTGGCCGGCATATCGAAAGTGTCGTACAGGTTCTTTACCGCGATCGGGATACCTAGCAGCGGACCCGCTTGGCCGGAAAAGCGCGCGGCATCGGCGGCCTTAGCCTGCTCCAGAGCATCCTGCGCAATCACCTCGAATGCATTGAACCCGAGCTGTCCCTGGTCGTAGGCTTTGATCCGGTCGAGGTACGCCTGCGTAATCTGCACCGATGTCGTAATACCGGACTGCAGATCGGCTCGTAGCTGCGCGATGGTCTTGCCGACCACGTCATAGGTGACCGTCGTTGTCGCCGGCTGCTGCGGGAGCAGCGGCGGTTGCTGTACCGCAAAATTTCGCCCTATGCAGTTGGAATAGTAGTCGAATCCGTTCGCCATCCTCGCCGCGATGTCGAAGTTGTCAATCGAACAGATCTCGGCCGCCGAAAGATCGCCGATCGGAGGAGCGGCGGCCAGATTGTTGGCCGCGGCTTCAACCATGGCGCGAACGCTCGGGGATGAGGCGGCGTTCACCATCGGTCCGAGGACCACGAAGTGCAAAAGGGACCGGCTGTGGCCGGGGTTGATTGTGATGGTATTGACATACGCCTGAAAATTGGCCTCGTGGCCGGCATAGGTCAACGGCCGATAAAACGGGTCGACCAGCCAGTCGCCCGCGAAAGACATCGCGCCTATGAACGGCCTCGCCAAGATAGTTGGCGTGCCGAGCACGGTCACCTGAGGGCCGCCGACCAGCGTCGCATCTGCAAGCCGCGTCGCCACCTCCACCCACGCGTCGGCTGCCGTGACAATGGCATCGCCATCGGACGTGTTGACGATCGAGCTTGAATTCGCGCCCATGACACCAATTCCCGACTGACCTCCGAAAGCGACTTCGATAGTGATCGGGGATCGAGTGGTGTTGGTGAAGGTGTCGAGCCAGCGGCCCCAGTTTTCGTTCTGGTTGATATAGACCGAACGCGAGATCTTGACGCCGCCGAGTTTTATTGGGGTTGTCGTCGTGAACCGGCTCACTCCGTCGAACGTTAAACCGAAGCCGCGCAACAATTCACCGTTAAAGCGCGGAGCGGGTGTTGTCTCCACCACAACCCTGATCCCGCCGAAGCCGTTGATCGAAGTGCTGTAGGGGGCCGAAACTCCCGGTCCGGTCTGCGTCGCGCGGATGCTGCCGGTGTCGACCCGCGGTGGCGCGGCATCCTGAATTCCCCACCACGTGCCGTTGGCGTCGGCAACGTAGTCAAAAGCGCTCGCGCGTTCGAATAGCAACAGCAACGAGAGCACGAAATAACGAAAAGCTGTTCGCATATTATCTCCGAAATAACCCCAAAACAGCGCGGACGCCGTTTAAGGCGACGCGCGAGTATTTAACTTCGCCGCCTGGCCAATATTCTTTCTGAGACCGCGTCGCCCTCAATTCGTCTTCGCATCGGATGCGGTTACGACGCGAACGTTATGGAGCGAATAGTCGCCATCGTAAACTGTCGCCGAAATTTGATCGCCGGCTTTCACCTTGTTCAGAATGGACGCGCCGTCGACCTTATAGTCCATCGTCATTGCGCCCATCCACCCTTCCACCTTTTCTCCATTGACCGTCACCGTTTTCGCGCCTGCGTTGACCTTCTCCACTTTGCCGTGGAAAATATGCGCTTTCTTCGGCGGGCTTTGCGCGGCGCAAATCCCAATGGCTACGGCAAGTGACAGCATTACTCGAGCGATACTCGTCATTTTTCCCTCCTAAATCGGAGCCATTACCGGCGCGGGCGGCGCGGATCGCCGCGGAGCCGTCCCGTTCTGGATTAACCGCTGCAGATCGCGCTCCATTTGGCGCAAGTGCGCATCCGTCACGGGATCCGCGTCCTTCATCCCGGCAACTTTGGCGTGAAGGGCAGCTACTTCGGCCATTATGACGGCCTTCACGTCGGGAGTCGCCGCGGGATGCGCGCCCAGCGTCATCAACTCCTCCACGAAAACTCTCTGCGTCTGCCGTTGCAGTGATTTATTCATCGCGCCCTGCGCCGGCGCCCAAACCTTCCGCGAGCAAGCTTCGATCACTTCCGGAAGAGTCAACGCATTTGGCTGCCGGTCGGCGAAGCTGATCAAACGCGCTGCCTTATCCGGTTCGAATAGCTGCTGAAACACGAGTCCGGCTATCGTCCGCGCCGCCGAGAGGTGGTCGAATGCATAGCCCGTCGCCATTTCGAAGTTCTCAAGGTCCGGACCTGAAACCGGACGCGGAGTGTTGTCCACTGCCGTCGTCAAACTCGCCAACAACGGCTCGGGAATCGCAAGATTCGCCGGGTCCAAAGTGTCCAATAAAAGACCAAGCACTTCGCGCTGCTTGGCCGCGGGGACGATTTCGGTCGGCGGCAACGTCTCGCCTTTTACAACGATGTTGTGATACATCCCGCCGATATACCGAACTCCGGTGTCGATGGCCCAACGATGATGCAGATAAACCATCCAGAGGCGAATGCCGCGCAGGTTGCCATATGGCTCGCCCGGTTTCAACACATTGGGGCCGTAGCCCTGGAGCAACACCTTCCGCTGCGCGGCCGTCTGGCGCAAATATTCAGCCGGGTCGGCGAGGTCGTCATAGCGGTTCCATCTCGGATCGGTCGACGGAGTGAAAATAAGACCCTGTCGGCGCATATCCGCGATGATCGCGTTCAAGCCGGCTTTTTCTGTATTTTTCGGAAACTCCGTATAGGCATAGCGCACCATCATGATGTCGTACGCGCCGATCTCTTTCTGATACGCATCCGTCAGGTCGATCTTGCCGTTGGTCAGTTTTATTCGGGGCGATGGATATTCCATGACCGATGCGCGGTCGTTAATACTCGAATCCCAGTTATGCGCGAATCCGAGCGAATGTCCCACTTCGTGCGCCGCAAGCAGGGCTTCCCGCAAAAGCGAAAGCTGTTGTTCGCTGTCGGGACTGGAATAAGTCGGCAGCGGAGCGAAAAATTCCTCTTGTTGCCTGCCGTCGCCGCCTCCTCCTCCGCCCGTAGCGCCCGGCATGTAGCTTTGCCAATAACGGCTCGCCGTGCGCACGCGGTCCGATTCCAGGCGCACGCGCGCGGCAATAATCTCGCCGGTTCGCGGATCGGTTAAACCGCCGCCGGTCGAATAGCCTCGCTCATCGCGATCCACCCAATAGATCTGGTTGTAGCGGACATCCATGATGTCCATATCCAGCGGGGCATCGCGAATCTCAACCGCGTTCTTGAAACCCGCCGCTTCAAACGCCTTGTTCCACCAGAGCACGCCGTCTTTAATCGCCGAGCGCGTCGGCTCCGGAATACTGGCGTCCAGATAGTAGACCAGCGGCTGCTTCGGCTCACCGATCGCGGCATTGGGATCTTTCTTCTCCAACCTGTGCCGCCGCACCCATTCGATGGTTGTGCTTCCGGAGTTCGACGCCGAATAGTCGGAGAACCGTAACCCGCCCACGCCGATGCGCGGATCCGCTTCGCGCGGCGTATAGCCGCTGGGAGGCTCGACGAAGCTGTAGTGCAAGCGGCCCGTCAGGATTCGGGCTTGCGGGGTCGTCCGCGCGCCGCCCGATTGAGCTTCGTATGTGACGGTGACCTCGACCTCGGTGTTTTTGGGGAATGCCTTTGTGCGCGGCAGATAGATCGCGGACCGAGCCGGATCGAAGCGCCATGCCACTCCGGAGGCCGCGGCTGTGTCGCCTCCCCCTCTGCCACCGCGTCCTCCTCCTTCTCCGCGTCCGCCCGCGGGCGCTGAGGCGAAATTGGGCGCATCGCGGACCACCAGATTCGTCGCATCCACAACCACCTTGCCCGCTTCGCTCTTTACGATAGGCAGGCTCGCCAAAATCGAATCCGGGAAGGATGCGTCCATGGTTTTTTCCAATCCCGCGCCGCCGTTGCCGGAGCGGAATCGAAGATTCTTTTCTATGACCAGGACCCTGGGGCCGACGCGCTGAAATTGAATGATCCCGCCGCCTTCGCCCCCGGCCGCCCACTCCAACCCAACGCTTCCCGAGCCGCTGCCCTTCGCCACTTCGGAAAAATAAAGGATGTCCTTATCGAACTGCGCAATCTCAAAATAGAGCTTGCCCTGCGCCTCGTCCCACAGCAGCGGGATGAAGCCGTCCTTGCGCTCGAGATTTTGCGCGTGCAGCGCGAAACACACCACAGCAGCGCTCAGGAACAAGAGCAGACCACGTAACTTCATAGGCGACCCTCCTTGAAAGTGGGGCAGGTTGCCAACCTGCGGCGGGTTGCCAAACCCGCCTGCCCCGTTCGCAGCGATATCGTACAGCGCAATTGGCAACCGCGCCTCGAAGTGGCATGCGGCGCTGCGCCGGAGTGGCATCCGGCCAAACATTTACTCTCCACGCATGGTCGGATACTTGATCCCCAGTTGATCCAAGTACGTTCCGTACTTGGAGGGATCGTAATAATACTTCTGCATCTCAGGACGGTACTGATCCATGATTTTCTTGTTCAGCCAGATCGCGGGCTGATCGGTGGGACGAATCAATGGCTGGTATTTGACCTCCTTGGTCTGCACGTTATTGAAATAATCCCAGGCGGACTTCACCAGGTTCGGATCGGTGATAATATCCAGGATCGTTAAGGCTTCTACTTTGGCTCCGGCGGTTGCGCCTTTATGCGCGATGGGTGTCGCCATCGCGATCGCATCCGCCCAATTATGTCCGGGCCCGCCGGGAATGTTGGACGGAAAACGAATAACTACCGTGGGCGCGTTCCAGGAAACATCGCCGATATCGTCGGAGGCGCCTCCGCCGCCGCCGGCGTTCTGTGCAGCTGGAACGTCTGGCGCGGCGGCGCCTCGGCCGCCTCCTCCTGTTCCAACTTCGGTGACCAAACCTCGCTCCGGCACGTTCAGCATTTTCTGATACGCCTTGGCGAAACGCTGATCGTCTTCGCTCCAGGCCGGCATGCCGGTTTTCATGATGTTCGCGGTGACGGCATCGGCAATCGGCTTATTGAAGTAGCCGGGCCAGGCCGATCCCAGGACTCGGGATGTCCAAGTGGTGTTGGTCATCAGTGCCGCGCCCTGAGCCATTTTGTCGGCGATATCCCACAATTCCTTGATGTGTTCGTAATCGGTCTCGCGCAGGTAATACCAGACACTCGCGTTGGGCGGCACCACGTTGGGCTGATCGCCTCCATTGGTGATGACATAGTGCGAACGCTGGTTCAGGCGGAGATGCTCGCGGCGGAAATTCCATCCGGTATCCATCAATTCCACGGCATCCAGTGCGCTCCGGCCACGCCAAGGCGCTGCCGCCGCATGGGCGCTTTCGCCCTGAAACATATATTCGACGGAGATCAAGCCTGTACCGCCCCCGGGCCCGGAGGAAACGCCTAGATTGGAGCCGACATGCGTGAATAGGACCACGTCGACGTTCTTGAAGACCCCGGCTCGCACCAGATAGGCTTTCGCGCCTAGGTCTTCTTCCGCAACCCCGGGCCATAACATCAGCGTGCCCTGCAGGTGCTCGCGCTCCATTATCTTCTTCACGGCGAGGGCAGCCGTGATGTTCACCGCTTGCCCGGAATTGTGTCCTTCGCCATGCCCAGGCGCGCCGGGAATGAGCGGCTCACGATATGCCACGCCTGGTTTTTGAGACGCTTGCGGAATGCAATCGATATCGGAACCGAGGGCGATCACGGGTTTGCCGGATCCCCAAGTCGCAGTCCACGCGGTGGGAATTCCCGCGACGCCGCGCTGCACCTTGAATCCTTCTTTCTCCAGAATCCCGGTCAGATATTTGGAGGTTTCAAATTCCTGAAAACCCAGTTCGCCATAGCTGAATACCTGGTCGACCATTTGCTGAGTACGGGTCTTCATGGCATCGATGGCGCCGAGCGCATCGGCTTTTATGGCGGGCAGGTCCGGCGGTGGGGCAGCGATGACTTGCGCCGCGAACACGAAGCAAGCCATGGAGGAAACAAGAGATCGCACGGTCATGTAAGGCATCCTTTCCGGTCGCGGCTCGGAATCCGCGCTTTATGTTTACAACAGCACTTGAGAGCCGCGGCCGCAAGCGACGGGCGCCTGTCAAAACGAAAACTTGCCCCCGATTCTGAATATTCGTGGAGATATAACCGTGGTTGGCGCGAGGAAGCGCTGGTACGTATCTTTCTGTCCGTTCACCGTAATCGTTTTGAACGCAGTTATATTATCTTGATTCTGGGCCGCGTTGCTGTTGGTAATGTTGAACGCGTCAAAGAAAGCGCCCACCCGGAAACGTTCTTTGATTTTGAAATATTTCTCGACCCTGGTATCGAAAATCGAAATATTATCGCCCCTGTACTGCCCAAGCGGCCCCACTGGGACGGTGAGCGTGCCCGCCCGAAGACCGGTAACCACAAGATCTCTTTGCATCGGCGGCCCCAACTGGAAGCGGTAAATCGGTGAGATAAGAATGCCCCATTTCGCCTGGTAGCTGGCGAATAGATGCAGGTTGCTGTTGTAGATCGAGTAGTTGTTGTAAGCCAGAATGTTGGGCTGTGCCGGGGCCGTACTCGTAAATGTGCCCACCTGCCCGGGCGATGCCGGAGCAGGGTTAATGAGTCCTGTCGTCCACGTGCTCAGATACGAACCGCTCATCGACCATCTACCGGTCATCCGCTTGGTGACCGAGACTTCGATATTGCGGAAATAAGTATTGTTCCAGTTCGGCGTTTCATATTCCGTGAAACTCGCCGGCACCGTGGTTCCCACGGGAATGTCCCATACCGTGAGCGGATTCGTGCCGGTGCCGGCGGGGCCAGGATCGTTCGCAACCACCGGATTCGTATATAGCGATGTAACCCGGTTCATTTCCACTGGGACCCAGTTATGCGCCATTTTTCTGTAGACAAAGCCGGCTCGCACAGTTAGGCCTCGCGATATCTCGTGCTCGATAAATCCATTGAAGTCATCCAGGAACGGCTGCCTGATGTTGGGGTCGATGGGACTGACGCTGGACCCCGAGCTGCTAACGAAAGCCCCGATTTGGCTCGGCAGCAGCGCAGCAGTGCCTATGGGCGCGATCCACTTAAACGTGTAGCTAAGCTGGCGAATAGGATTTACGGCGTTGGAAATGTCAATTCCTGGATTGGAATAATACCGGCCCCAACTAACCTTTATCGTCGTTCGCTGGTTTCCGAAGAGATCGTACGCAAAGCCCATGCGGGGCGCAAATGCATGCGGGTATTTCAGGATGCTCGATACCCCGGGCACAACCAGGTTCGGGTAAGCAGCGGGAATCGAATACCCGTTCGGAAGCGGCGCGCCCTGATAAAAGAACGTCGTATAGGGAGCGTTAGGGTCGATCTTCTGGTCAGGGCGATACTCGTTGTAATAATCCCACCGCAAGCCGATATTCAGAGTCAGGCGTTTACTCACTTTGATCTTGTCTTGAGCGTAGCCTCCCAAGTGATGCACATAGTCGAGTGTGTATGTTGGTGAATTATATAGAGTCACCTGGCTCGGCGTTGTAAAATCCGGCGCGCCCGCGGGGCTCGCATAAGTTAGCGCATATCCATTGAGATAGGGATATTGGTTGAATCCGAAGGTCTCTCTTTCGTATAAGAAACCGAAGTTGAAGAAGTGATTCAGGCCCAGAAAATGCGGTGCTGCATAGGACAATGTCGGCTCCAGTTGTACTCGCCTCCGAAAATAGCCCTGTGGCTGGTAACCGCCCGCGACGTCGCCCGAGGTGTTATCGGTTTGACGTGGCATGATCTGGCCTGTGACGGCATTAGGATATGCTTCGTTGACCCAGTTGTAACCCCACGAACCCGCGCGAACATTGAGAAACGCGTTCGGGCTTAGCGTGCTGCTCCACTCCAGGTTGCCGATCCACTCCACCAGGTCCTGGTTGTAAACCGCGTCCGCGTACTGATTATTCGCCGCGTTGCGGTAGGGCTGCTGCTTTCGCTCAAAGTTCAGCATATTCGAAATCTTGTTTTTCGGATCGATTTGATACGTGAGCTTGTAGGTGGCGTTACTTAGGATGGTTGAAAAAGGTGGGCCAGTGCCGGGGTTATTTACCGGGTATCCGGTGATTGTGGTTCCGATATACTGCCGGCGCACGGAGGTGAAAAACCATAACTTATCTTTTTTAAGAGGCCCGCCAAAGTCCCCATTCGTATCGTGATAGCCGGTAATGCGCGTGCCCGTTCCGGCCCCTTGGAACAATTGCGTTTGATTGATGTTTGTGCCCTGAAATGAGCTGTTTTCATAATCCTGATAGAAATCGCCGTGGAACTGGTTCCCGCCGGACTTTACGATGAAATTGATTTGCACGCCGGGCGAGGGCATCGACGCGTCATTAGCGCTGGTTCCCATCTGCACTTCTTCAAACGCGCTGTAATCGGTATATGCCGAGGTCGCGCTGGTAGCCTCCGTCATATTGACGCCGTCCATTTGAACGCGCTGCTGACCAGTGAAGCCGTAGGAACTATAGGAGGTTTGGGTCCCGGTGCTGGATCCGCCGACATCGAACCGGTTCAACGAAAGACCCGCGCCAACGCCAATCAGGCTCCACATGTCGCGCGAAGTGGGCAAATTATTGAGGGCTTCCGAAGCAAAGATATTTTGCACCTTGGTGTTTTCCGTATCCAGAATCGCGGCCTCCGCCGTGACCGCGACACTCTGAACTTCGCCAGCTACCGCGAGAGGAACGTCAATGGTCGCGCTAAAACCCGCGGTGATATTGATCCCCTCGCGCTTGGTTGCCGAGAAACCCGGGGCTTCAACGCTGAGGCTGTAGATACCCGGAGGAAGCGACGGAAAGCGATATGTCCCCTGGCCGGAAGTAAGTGTTGATTGCGGCACCACCAGGGCTTCGCTCGTGACATTTACGACGGCTTGGGCGATTACCGCGCCCGAGGCGTCAGTCACGGCGCCCGAGATGCTTCCAGTCGTCGGACCCTGCCCGAACAAGTTGTGAACAAGCGCCGCGGCAATCGCGGTTATGTACACCGCCCGCTTGAATATCCGTTGTTTCACGATAGTAAGCTCCTCAAAAGGTTGAATATGTGCCGAGACACGCACAATCCCGCTGGTTGCGCGCTCAGTTTGGTTTCGCTGAGGCTCTCGACAGAGAGATCGTCTTTCGCTTTTGGGATTCCCCTGTGAAAAACCCGGAAGGTTCAGGCGGCGTAGCCTGGATGGCCACCACAATGTGGGCGCCGTCAGAGGATTGCAGGTGCGGGTCCTTTTACCTGAGAGTTTCGCGGCGAATAATCGTGAGCGCCGTTTGCCCCTTCGGTGCCATCGCGAACAGCGAGTAGTCTCTCCCTCGCACCTGAAACGCTATGTGGACTTAGGCGCACAGCTCGCACGTGGCGTTGTGCGCGTAAAGGAAAGTGTAAGTCCGAATTGCAAGGCTTGTCAATACAAAAGCGACAAGTACGCGCATGTCTGTACCTAAAAAAAATCTATACACTCAATCACGGAATCGGCGGCATAAATCGCAGCGGCTTGGGTGTAGCATTGGGGCACGTTGAAAGCCGTACCCCCTGAATGTTGCTATCGGTGAAAGTGGGGCAGGTTGCCAACCTGCGGCCGATTGCCAATCGGCCTGCCCGGGCGAAGATCGTATTAGCAAGCTGTTTCATAGTAGCCGCGCTGTCATCCGCTTGCCGCCCGCAGCCCAACGATCCCGTTCTCCGCTACGTGCAATTAGCCGTAGCTCTGGGCGAGAGAGACCCGGATTCAATCGACTATTACTACGGCCCAGAGGAATGGGTCGCAGACATTCGCGCGCATCCGCCCCCACCCCTCGCGATCAAGCAGGCCGCGCTCGAGCTGGCGCGCAAGCTTCACGCGAGTAAGTCACCACAACGCGATTGGTTGATCAAGCAACTGAACGCTATCGCTGCCCGAGCCGATCTCGCGCGTGGCGCCCACGTGAGCTTCGAAGACCAGGCACGCATGTTTTTCGATCTCCGGATTCCCCCACCGGAAAGCACGCCGGACCTCAACCAAATCCGGCGCGAAATCGATCGCCTCTTGCCCGGAAATGGAAACTTGGCCGCGCGGTATAGCAGTTTTGACCGCCGGTTTCTCGTCCCACCGGAGCGCCTTCCCGCTGTGATGGATCGCGCTATGCAAGGTTGTCGCGAACAGACCCTCCGTCACCTCCAACTCCCCCCGGGCGAGTCGGTCAGCGTGGAATACGTGCGAAATCAGCCATGGAATGCATATAGTTTCTATCAAGGCAAATTCCACAGTCTGATTCGGGTAAATACCGATTTCCCGCTTACGGCCGATCGCATATTAGAACTCGCCTGCCATGAAGGCTATCCAGGTCATCACGCGTACAACATCCTGGTCGACGCGGAATTGGTCCGGCGCGAACATCGTCTGGAGTTCACGGTTCAGCCAACGTTCAGTCCGCAATCGCTGTCCTCCGAAGCGCTAGCGACCTATGCGCCGGAAATCGCATTCGCCAAAGACGAGCGCTTGCAATTTGAGCGCGATGTGCTGTTTCCACTCGCCGGCCTGCCTATCAAAGGCGCCGAAGTGTATCTCCGCGTCACGCGTCTCATAGCCGAGCTGGACCCCGCGCAAGTCGAAATATCACGCGCTTATGTCGAAGGTAAGTTAGAGTGGTCGCGCGCCGCCGCGGCTTTGGAAGATCAGGCGCTGATGACCGAGACCGAACCCACCCTCAAATATCTCAATGAGTTCGGAAGTTACATGCTGACGTACACAGTCGGAAGAAGCATGGTGAAGCGGTGTTTCGCCAAAACGGAAAGTCAGCATCAATGGGTATTGTTTCAAGACTTGATATTAGGGCGACGGTCAATTCAACAATGCGCCGGCGGGACGCCGTAAACGAATATTTTCGTGAATTGGCGAATACATGTCCGATTTGCTCTTGACAAGTTTTGAGGTTCGACCTAGACTTGTCCATGAAGTAACCAGGTGTGCGGGAGAGATCCAGCGCGGACACCGAAGGGGCAAGCGGCGACAATGTGTGTGCCGTGAAACTCTCAGGTAAAAGGACCCACATCTGATAGCCTCTGGGACATTCCACAACGTAGTGGCGCCGCGATTCTGATCGCGGCGAGACCTCCAGGTTCCCCTTTACAGAGGAAATCGCTAAAGTCAGGCGACACGCTGTCTCTTCGTCGAGCTGGCAGCACCTCCGTGAAAACAGGGAGCCGAATGAAGCCAGTCATTTCCGTTCGCGATCTTGTCAAGACCTATTCGATAGGTGAAGTCCGTGTGCCGGCGCTGCGCGGTGTGTCGTTGGACGTCCACGCGGGAGAGTTCGTAACCGTCGTCGGTCCATCCGGGTCGGGCAAGTCTACGCTCATGCACATACTCGGCTGCCTGGATAAACCGACTGGCGGCGAATATTTTCTAGATGGCCAGAATGTGTCCCAGCTGAACGACGACCAGCTTTCCCGGATCCGGAACAAGCAGATCGGATTTGTTTTTCAGGGATTCAACCTCCTGTCGCGAACTTCCGCGCTTGAAAACGTCGAATTGCCGCTGCTCTATGGCGGCTCGAACACTCCGCCGCAGGAACGGAGGAAGCGCGCCATGGAGGCACTCGCCGCGGTCGGCCTCGCCGATCGGGCCGAGCATCACCCCAATCAGCTTTCCGGCGGCCAACAGCAGCGCGTAGCGATCGCCCGCGCGCTGATGAACAATCCCGCCATCCTTATGGCCGACGAGCCTACCGGCAACCTGGATAGCCGCACCAGTATCGAAGTCATGGATATTTTTCAGGCTCTGAAGGATGGGCGCGGCATCACCATCGTGCTGATCACCCATGAGCCGCAGGTTGCGGCGTATGGCTCGCGCATCTTGACCATCAAAGACGGTTGCATTGTCTCCGATAAAGCGAACGTCCGCCGCCGTCTCGCCCGTTATGAACTGGAATACGAGCCTCGAGACGCCTCGCTGGTGGAAGGAAGGGCCGGCTGATGTCGCCCCGTTCCTGCTTTCGCGTCGCGCTGCGGGCACTCGCGAAAAATAAACTTCAAACTGCCCTGACGATGATCGGCCTCACAATCGGCGTGGCGACGGTTCTGACGATGATCGCGCTCGGCAGCGGAGCTCAGTCGTCGATCCAGGACCAGGTGAAAGCCGCGGGGATGAATCTGATCGTCATCACGGCCGGAAACTATAAAGTCAAAACAGAAGACGACTTCGGCGTAGTGGAAAACGCTCGCTTTGAGGCGCCGCGTGCCGAGTCCCCATTTCGCGCCGCGATCTGGACCGGCGATGACCGTCCGCGCTTCCTGCCGGTGTTCCATCCCGAAGACGATCCGCTCGAAAAACACGATCACCCGACGGCAAGTCAAAGGCTCGGCGACATGGAGGCCGGGTTGGGTTCCGCCGCGACGCTTGCGTCTGGCGACGCAGCCGCGATTCGCAAGCTGAAAGGCGTTCAATTCGTCTCCGAGGGAGTCCATGAAAACGCGCATGTGGCGTTCGGCGGCAAACGCTGGTTTACCCGCCTGCACGGTGACGATGTCTCACTGCCGTTTATCCGGCGCGCGTGGAAATTCGAACGCGGCCGCTTTTATACAGCCCGCGAGGAGAACAACACGGATCAGGTGATCGTGCTCGGCAGCGTAGCCGCGGAAAAGCTTTTCGGGGATGCCAATCCTGTCGGGGAAATCGTGAAGATTTGGAACCAGCCGTTCAAGGTGGTGGGAGTAGTCACGAGTGGAAGTTGGCTGGTCGCCCCGGCGCCCGGGGACGACCAGTTCGACGCCGTGTATGTGCCGTTCACCACGGTTCACCGGCTGTTGAATCTTTCCAAGCTGAACGACATTACTGTGACAGCCGCGTCCTCGGGGGACGTCACCAGACTCTCCAAAGGCATCACCGAACTGCTGCGCGGGCGGCATAAGATCGGTCCTACAAAGCCGGATGATTTCACCGTTACGTCTCAGGCCCGCCAGGCGCTGGCGAAAGGAGGCATGCGCCCCGAGGTTGCACGATCCGTCGTCGGCAACGTGGACGTTCTTGAAAAAGTAACGCTGGAGCAGCTAGGCAAAACGCTGGACCGGTCCAGCCGCACGATGACCGCGCTGCTGGCATGCATCGCCGCGGTTTCGCTGCTGGTCGGCGGCATCGGGATCATGAACATCATGCTGTTGTCCGTGACGGAGCGCACGAAAGAGATTGGAATCCGGCGGGCCATCGGAGCACGCCGCAAAGACGTGCTTCTTCAGTTCCTGATGGAGGCGACAACGCTGAGTGTTGCCGGTGGACTTGGCGGAATTGCGATCGGCGTTGCTGCGTCCATCGCCATCGCGCGCTGGGCGTCGTGGGCGGCATCCATCTCGTTCATCTCGGTAGCGCTCGCGTTCGGCATCTCCGCCGCTGTCGGAATTTTCTTCGGCTACTATCCTGCGCGACAAGCTTCTGAAGTCGCGCCCATGGAATCGCTCAGGTACGAATAATGCTTCTGACAAGTTTTCGCATTGCAGCAAGGGCCCTCAACCGGAATAAGCTCCGCACGGCGTTAACGATGCTCGGAATGACTATTGGGGTTGCGGCCGTGATCGCCATGGTCGCGCTGGGGACGGGGGCTTCCGGAACAGTCTCGGACGACTTGAACTCGGCCGGCACGACTCTTATCAACGTCCGCGCTGGAAATTACACGCGAGGAGGCTCGGAATCGAACATTGGGAGCGGCCTCGGCGCGGCCACGACGCTTTCGGCCCAGGATGCGGAGGAGATCGGCAAAATCGAAGGCGTTAAATACTATTCTCCCGGCGTGCTTCTACGCGGGTGGGTTTCGGCGGGCGGCCAGAAAGCATACACGCAAATCCAGGGAACCGGTTCCTCGTTCCCCAAGATTCACGGCTGGTCGTTAGCGAAAGGCAAGTACTTTTCGCAAGGAGACATCTCTTCGGGCGCCGCGGTCGCGGTTCTGGGGCAAACAGCACGCGACCGCCTTTTTGGCGATGACGTCAATCCGGTCGGCCGGGACATCGTGATTCGCGAGCAGGCTTTCCGCGTGATCGGCGTAAGCGCCGCCAACGATGAGCAGGGGATCGACAGCGTTTTCGTTCCGTATACGGCGCTTCAAAAGGTGCTCGGCATAGACTACCTCCACGCGATCACCGTATTTTCGGCGCACGCAGGCGACTCTACGCGTGTTGCCGGCGATATTCGCACACTGCTAAGAAAGCGCCACTCTCTCGATACCTCGGCGGCCATGGAGCGAGTGAAAAGAACCGGTTTGCCCGGAAATCAGATGCCCGGCGGCCCGGGCAGCCTGGCCGTGCCCGATGATTTCACCGTGAAAACACAGGCCGCCGAAGCGTTAACCAAGGGCCTATACACCTCGGTCGCAGCCTTCATTTTGGCGAACATGCCCAAGGTGGACCAAATCAACATGGAGGAAATGGCCGGCACGCTGAACCGCGCCGGCATGACGATGACCGCTCTGCTGGCTGCCATCGCCACCATTTCGCTCGTCGTCGGAGGCATCGGCATCATGAACATCATGCTGGTTTCCGTGACCGAGCGGACCCGCGAGATCGGCATCCGGCGAGCCATAGGCGCGCGGTCTCGCGACGTTCTGCTTCAGTTTTTAGTCGAGGCTCTTACGCTGGGCCTTGCCGGCGGCGTTGCGGGAATTGTGCTCGGTTTCCTGTCTGCTTTTGCGGTGACCCAACTGTTGGAATGGCCGGCGTCGGTATCGCTCGGCTCGGTGGTCTTGTCGTTCGGAATCGCCGGCGCTGTCGCGATCTTTTTCGGCTTTTATCCAGCACGCCGCGCATCGCGCCTCGATCCCATTAACGCGCTTCGGTACGAGTGAGTCGACTTATGCGGGCGCGCTTCATCCAGGCACTTTTTGCTTTCGCATTCTCGCTACTTGGCGCTCTCGCGGGCTGCAACGGCGAGAGCGCTCCGCGAACGGCGATCAGTCCGGCGGACGCGTCTGCCGCTCCGATACCGGGAATGGCGCACGGCAACCACAATCCGAAATACGGAGGCGTCGTTCTAATGAATGGCGACCTGCATTTCGAGATCGTGGCCAAGGATGACGGGCACTATACCGTGTACTTCAGCGACGCCGCCAGGCGTGAGTTGCCGGCGACGGCCGTATCGAACGTAAAACTCAGTATCCATCGCCCCGGCTTTCGCGGTGAACCGGTGGATATGAAGGTAAGCGACAACGGCGAGTATTGGCAGGGCCAAGGCGGCAACGTCGACGACAAGGAAACCACGCTCCAGATCTTTTTCGATTATCAGGGGGAAACGCGCACTTCGGATATGCCCTTCTTTGCGGCGGCGCAGACCCTGAATACGGCTAAGTGAGTTAAAACCGTGCGGGCATCCGCACTTCTTAAGAGGTGATTTTATGCGATGGATGTTGATTGCGATGGGCGCGGTGGTATTTTCGGCCGGATGTTCGAGGACCGAATCTACCGTCTCCGCCTCTCAGAAAAAACCGCTGACTCATGTGTACCGGCCCGAAGGAGATCAAACGGTGCACATCGACATGTCCAAGATCAAGAGCGAGGAGTTGAAGAAAGTATACGCTCACATCGACGAGCACTTCGACGAACACGTCGACCGGCTCCAAAAATGGATTCGCCAGCCCAGCATCTCCAACAGCGGCGAAGGCATTCAAGAAACCGCCGAAATGGTGAAGGGATTCTACGAAGAACTCGGCTGCCAGGCCAAAGTGTACGACACGGGCGTGACCGAATGGGGACTGCCCGGCAATCCCGTCGTCTTCGGCAAATGTGACGAGGGCGCTCCCAAAACCGTTGCCATTTACTGGCAATACGACACCATGCCCGTAACTCAGCCGGACGCGTGGAAAGTGCCGCCTTTCGACGCGGCAATCGTTCCCCAGGGAGACTTCAAGAAAGTGCTGGTCGCGCGTGGCGCAACCAACTCGAAAGGACCTGAGATGTCGGAATTCAACGCGTTGATGTCCATTCGCGCCGTTCGTGGGAAGCTCCCCGTGAACGTCATCTTCATTGCCGAAGGCGACGAGGAGCGGATGGATATCGGGCTTCGCAACTTCGTCAAGCAGCACGCGGAGCTTGTCAAAGCGGACACAATGCTCGGGGGCGGAAGCTCGGAAGGGTGCGTCTACATTCAATTGACCACTAGCGGAAAGGCTTGGGGCCGCGGCCCGGTAGAGTCGGATATCCACGGCTCCAATAAACGATCGGTGGATAGCCCGGCATGGCGTCACATTAAGATGCTGGCGTCGCTCGTGTCCGATGACGGCAACACTCCGCTAATTCAGGGCTGGAAAGAGAATTGGGTCGCTCCCAGCAAGGAGCAGCTCGATCGCCTTCGCAAGCGCGCCGACAAACAAGACGTGAAGACTATGGCCGAGAACCTCGGCGTGGCCCGGTACATCGCCGACGATCCGTACAACATTTTGCGCATGCAATCCACCGAGACCTCCTTCAATCTGGATGGCATCTGGGGCGGCAACATGTATGCCGACGCCGCCGGCGCGATTCTCCCCAACAAAATCACGTCCAAGCACAACATCCGTTACGTGCCGAACATGAACGGAATGGATCTGGTGAAGAAGGTCCGCGCCCAACTGGACCGCAACGGATACAAAGATGTGGAGATGAAGGTGATCGGCGATGTGCCGTGGTCGACCGTCGATCCCAATAACCAGATCAACACCGCCGCGAAGCAGATGCAGGATGCGTTTGGCGGCACGGGCAATCGTGAGCAGTTCATCGCGGAAAACCACGTTCCAGAACCCGCGGAAATGGGTGGTTACTGGCCCTCCTATCTATTCAACGACGGCAAAGTCGGTCAGCGAGTGGCGCCTGTCGGCATGCCAATCGGCGGAGGCCGCGTCGGGCGCGGCGGCCGTGCGCACGCGGCGAACGAATTCTACGTCATCGAGGGCGCGGGCACGACCTACGGCATGGCCGGCGCCGAAAAATCTATCGCCACAGTGCTGTACAATTACGCGGGCCTAAATCAGTAATCTATGGTGGAGCACGCTTTAGCGTGCAACCGGGGCTTCAGCCCCGGCGCGCGGGCGGGTGCTGAAGCACCCGTCGCAGGCTAAAGCCAGCTCCACCTGATTTGCCCCGTTCAGAAGTAGGCAATCGCCCGCGCGGCGCAAATCACCGCGAACCACAGACCAACTGTGGCCCACAGCCCTATACGCCGGGGTACCACGACCGCGACAATCAACAGCACCTTAATCCAGAAGGCGGCACTGTGGGCATAACGCGCCGGCTGCATTAGAAACAGCGCCGCTCCGGTGGCCGCCATAAACGCCAATCCCCACCGCTTCAAACGCGCCAGTTCTCCGGGCAGCAAAACCGTTCCGCCAAACCATGCCAGCCCGAGGACATGCAGCGCGGAGAGAATCGGAAATCCCCAAGTGGTCTCCGCGAGGCTCGAAAACGGCGGCATCCAATTCAGCATAAGGGACAATGAGAGGACACATGACCGAGCCCTTCCGCGTGGGATTGGTGCAGATGCGCTGCTCGCCCGATCCCAGCGAAAATCTGGCCAAGGCCGAGCTCAAGATCCGCGAAGCCGCCAGCCGCGGCGCGCAGATCGTGTGCTTGCAGGAACTGTTCCGGTCGCAGTATTTTTGCCGCGAGGAAGACGCTCGGCTCTTCGATTTAGCGGAAGAAATTCCGGGGCCTTCCACGCAAGCGCTCGGCTCGCTGGCGCGCGAGCTGAAGGTGGTGGTTGTGGCTTCCTTGTTCGAGCGAAGGGGCGCGGGCTTGTATCACAATACCGCCGCGATTCTAAATAACGACGGAGAAATCGCCGGGCTGTATCGCAAGATGCACATCCCCGACGATCCCCTGTATTTTGAAAAGTTCTATTTCACTCCCGGGGATCTTGGCTTCCGGAATTTCGAAACGGGTGTCGGACGCATCGGCGTGCTGGTGTGCTGGGATCAATGGTATCCCGAAGGCGCGCGGATTTCGGCGCTCGGCGGCGCGAATATTCTGTTTTATCCAACCGCCATCGGATGGCACCCGAGCGAGAAAGCGCAATACGGCGCCGCGCAGCTGGATGCCTGGAGAACCATTCAGCGCGCGCATGCCATCGCCAACGGGATCTACATCGCGGCGGTGAACCGCGTAGGTTTTGAAGGACCACCGGATCGGGGACTCGAGTTCTGGGGATCTTCCTTCGTCGCGGATCCGTTCGGGCAGGTAATCGCCGAGGCTTCGACGGACGCCGAAGAAGTTCTCGTCGTCGAATGTGACCCGCGCCGTGCCGAAGAAGTCCGGCGCAACTGGCCGTTTCTTCGTGATCGCCGCATCGACGCGTATCAGCCCATCCTGTCCCGGTGGCTTGACCGGTAATGGCGCCGCAATTTCGAATGCCCCCGGAGTGGGAACCGCATGAAGCCACGTGGATCGCCTGGCCGCATGAAAAATCCGATTGGCCCGGCAAATTCGCCCCGATCCCATGGCTGTACGGAGAAATTGTCCGCCACCTCGCGCGCGTGGAGCGGGTACGCATTCTCGTCGACAACGCCGCTACCGAGCAGTCCGCCCGCCGTATCCTAAAAAAAAGTCATGCGGACCTGAATGCCGTCGAATTTTTCCATTTCCCCACCGACCGAAGTTGGACCCGCGACTATGCGCCGATTTTCGTGAAAACCAAATCCGGCGAAGTCGCCGTTACGCACTGGCGTTTCAACGGCTGGGCCAAATACGACAACTACCATCGCGATTGCCTGGCGCCGAAATTCGCGGCCGAAAAGCTCGGTATGCACCGCCTTCAGCCGGGGTTGGTGCTCGAAGGCGGCGCAATCGACGTGAACGGGGAAGGGTTGATGCTCACCACCGAGGAATGCCAGCTCTCGGAGGTGCAAGCCCGAAACCCGGGCGTTTCGAAAAAGCAGTTGGAGCGGGCGTTCCGCGAATATCTCGGCATCGACGAAGTGATCTGGCTCAATCGCGGCATTGTTGGCGACGATACGCACGGCCATATCGACGATCTCGCAAGGTTCACATCTCCCGATACGGTCGTGATCGCCGCCGAGCCGGACCGCTCGGACCCGAATCACGAACCGCTCAAAGAGAACTTGGCTCGCCTGCGGGCGAGGGCTGATTTAAGGGTGGTCACGATACCGATGCCGCAGCCCGTTTACTTCGCCGGACAGCGCCTGCCCGCCAGCTACGCCAACTTCTATATCGCGAACGGAATCGTGCTGGTGCCGGCTTTCGTGGATCCGCATGATTTGGAGGTGCTGAAGACCCTCGCCCGCCTTTTCCCCGGCCGTCAAGTGATTCCGGTCCCTTGCCGCGATCTGGTGCTCGGCCTAGGCACGCTGCATTGCATGACCCAGCAGCAGCCCGTAGGACAAGCTTAAGCTTGTCCAACTCGTATAGACTAACCATCATGTGTAAACTCGCGGTTAGCGCGGCTCTTGCCGCAAGCTTCGCACTGGCGCAAACGAAAGCTCCCGCCGGAGACGTAACCGGAGTCGGCAATTTCAGCCACATCGTGGCCGATCTCGATAAATCGCTCGCCTTCTATCGCGTCGTGCTGGGATTGGAACCAGTCGCTCCTCCGCGCCCCTTCGATCCCAACCCGGCGATTATGAAGCTCGGCAACACCTTGGGAGCGCAGTCGCGAATGGTGCAATTGCGGGTTCCCGGCTCGGAGCTCGGTGTCGAAATCATCGAATATAAGGACATCGATCGCAACCCCGCGCACCCGCGTTTTCAGGACCCCGGCGCGGCGAACCTGATCGTTCGGTTCCGCGATCTCGATTCGGTCCTCGCGCGAGTTAAAAACTCCCAAGCCCACATCCTGAGCGCCGGCGGCTCGCCGGGAGCAGTGCGCGGCTCCCGCGTGATCTTCATTCAAGACCCCGATGGCTTCATCTGCGAGCTGAGCGGACCGGAGACCCCGGCCGGCGGAACCGGCCCCAACGTTACGGGAGGCGGATTCGAGGTAACTGTAAACGACGCCGGCAAGATCGGGAGTTACTACAAACCGCTAGGCTTCGACACGATTCCGGTGAGCGCATTCAATGCCGATAAGCTGATGACCGATACCGCTGGAACACCAGGCGCCCAATTCCGGCAAACGAGAGCGGTTATCCCTGGAACATCGGCATTCATCGGATATATCGAATTCAAAGATATCGACCGCAAGCCGCTTCAAACGCGCGTGCAGGATCCCGGAACCGCAATATTGCAACTCACCGTCCGTGATTTGGATTCATTCCTTCCGAAACTCAAATCCGCTGGTTTCACCGTAGTCTCCACGGGCGGCGAACCCGTAGACATCGGCCCAAATGCCCGAATCGCGCTCGTCCGCGATCCGAACAATCTTTTTCTGGAGCTGATTCAGCGCCGCGCGGCGCCTCCCAAGTAGGAATGAAGATTCGGTATGAAGCGAGCCTCGCTGTACCGAAACCGCCGCGGGGACAGCGGCCCAATCTGGCCGTTCCCCTAGTCACACCAGACGGTCATATTCGGCGTGACCTCCGATCCAGTACCAGATAACGTGATCCTTCCGGACGACGCGCAAGGCGCGGTAACCAAGACCTATGCGGATTGAATAGACGTCATCCTCCGCCTCTAGTTTCTTGAACTGCAGTCCGGGATGCCCTGGGTTGCTTTGAAATAAGCGGTAGGCGCGCTTCGCGTCCCGCTGAATCTCAGCCGGGAGGTCGTGGAATAAGCGCCAAAACTGCCGCGTGACGCGGGACTGCATTAAAGCAGTTGATCCAAAGGCAGTGTCTCACCCCTGGCGTCTTCCTCGAGAGCTTCCCGTGCCATGCGCCGAATCGTTTCACGCTTTTCCGGAAAACGCTTCTTCCAGCCTGCTTCATCGGCCAGGGATGCCAGAATCTGAGATGCGATCGCGTCCTGCTCATCGGGCGGAAGAGCGGCAACCTTTTCTATCGCTTGCTCCAGTAGGCTGGACACGGTTTTATCTTAGCGCCTAAGCGCAACCGCGTACTTGGGAACGGCAGAGCGTTTCGAGCCACAGATCCATTCGCAGACCGTCTTCACGGAAATCAGAAGGTCCCAGCTCCAGCCTCAGGAGTGATGTCCTTGACGTCGGTTGGGGTGACCGCTAGGACTCGGGCGTGGGCGCTAAGCAGCATCCTCTCCAGATCCTCCCGCGTGATCACCGGCACGTTCCCGCCTCGACCAGTGGGAGCGGGTGTGCCTGGGGCCAATGCGACCCTCTCGGCCCCGACTAGCCGGAAAGGGTTGTCCTCGATCCCGCTGTCGAGAAGCTCCTGATCCACGCCGGCGAGGACGATAAGGCTCTCGGGGTGCGGGCTGGCCGCATTCTTGACCGCACCAACGACGATTCTCATGCGCTCTGCGCGGCCGGCGAACCACTTCGTCTGTGCTTCGATCCCGGCGACGGATGCTAAGATATACGTAATTCCTACGGCCATTACAAGGGCGCGAATCGGCCCTCCGGCTTCCAGGGCGCTACAGATTCCCCACCCCGCTAGCCAGGCGAGTCCAATGAACGGCAGCGTCAGATAATACGGCGTAACGTGATTGGTAAGCGGGAGGATCGGCGCCAGAAGCGCAAGGAACCAACCGACGCAGAACGCGGCGCTCCACTGTCTCCGCGCGGTGCGACGGACTATGAAACCAGCGAGCAGCAGTCCGGCGATCATTCCGACTGCCGCCGCTGGGCCACGATAGAGTGAGGAGTGCAACCGCACGGCAGCGCTCCCCGGTTCGAACACCCACGTTACGTAGCTCGCCCGCGAGGAGATGAGCCCCGCGTCAAAGTGCGTCTCGTAAATCGGCGACAAGACCTTAGGTATAAAGAAATAGTGGATTCCCGCGAAAGCGGCGGCGAGCCGCAAGCAACAGTGTTCCGCGCAGCCGTTTCCGATCCACAAACGCCGCGTGCAACGCAGCAAGCAGCGGGTAGACAACGGCCAATTCTAGGGCGCCGAATCCTAGCATGTAAAAGCACCACTCCGCGATACGCCATCGCCCACAGGCTCTGCCCCTGTCCTCCAGATCCGTCCAGCGCAGACGCGCGTAGAAGCCTGCGAGCAGAGCGACACCGCACAAGATCTGATTGTACGCCGAAGACCATGCAACCGCGATCACCGCGTTTGTGTTAGCGGCGCAGATGAGAGCGGCAACCGTCCCGGCGACCCGCGACCCCGCGACGCGGGCGCCGACCAGGGAGACCAGCACCAGAAGCAGCGCCCAGGTGGCTAGGGTCCAAATCCTGTAGGGCGTTGGGTGGAGGCCGAACATATTAAGAAAGACCACGAAAAATAAGCGCTCGCTCACAACACGGACGGTTCCCTGCGCGTACGGGGTGAACAAGGCTTCGATCAGGCCTCGTCCGTTTCGCACCCCTGAAGCGAGGCCTAACCATGCGAAGTCGTCGCTCTGAAACCAGGTCGCCGGCACACCAGTAAATCAGAAGACCAAACAGCGGAGCAGGTAGGAGCCAAGCCACCGGCGGCAAAGGCAGGAATCGCTGGGGCGCTTCGTGGGTCGAGAACGGTCCAGGAAACCGGACCTTAGGCGCTCCTCTGGCCCCGTGAACGGCTTTCATTGAGCGCCCACGTCAGCTACAGGAGTTGTAGCTCGTTGGATACGTCACATTTGTCGAGTTCGGCGCTGCAATGTTTATTCCATTGCCGTACATACATACGCCGGAGCTAAATACAGCCGTGTTGACCGTATCCAAATACACGCCATAGCCAAGATTTCCATCGATGTGAGGATCATCAAACGTGATGTAGCTACTCCCAGGCCGGGCCCGTCGTTGCTGTTATAGATGTCCTTTTTGGTGTCGCTGGGATCCCAGGGATCGCTCTGGGATATGTAGATGCCGCTTGCCGGCGGCCCGATCGGCATC
This sequence comes from Bryobacterales bacterium, assembly GCA_019261985.1. GTDB lineage: Bacteria > Acidobacteriota > Terriglobia > Bryobacterales > Bryobacteraceae > Palsa-187. The sequence goes on from JAFAQY010000089.1 coordinate 58,833, forward strand.
CCAAGTCCGCCAATCGTACTGAAGTATATCGTCCCGTTATGCCCGTGAACGCCGTTGTCGTAAAAGAAGTGATTGGCGCCGTAGATCTCGAAGCCGTCCGAGGGCGAAATGGCCTGCGTCGGGCACCCGTTTATCGGCTGCCCGCTGTCCTGCGGTGCCCCGTACACCAGGTTTGCGCCGAAGTAAACGTGCCGGCTCTGTGAGTCCGCCGCGCCAAAGGTGAGCAGATAAAGGTATTTACGGTAAGGTTTCATATAAACTCCTTGACATGTAGCCACGCGTCGGCATTTAGCATTGCGAATTCAGCCGATTAAAAGACTGACCCTTCGGGAGAAAAATTGTATTCGACTGCCGCCTCTTTGCAACACTTTTTTTGGACACACTTTTTTTGGACACTGTGTCGCTAACATGTGATTTGTCGGTCCAAGTACCACGGGAGTTGTCCGGTCGAGCGACCCGCCGGGAACCTAAGGGGCGACGAAGCCCACGGCAGTATCCGCAGGAGAACTGGAGCGGATGATCAAACTACAAGACGTGATATTGAAAGCGATTGCGGAAACGCATAAGCTGAATGGCGGCCGCGGAGATAGTGGGTGTATCCGACCGCACCATGCGGCGGATGAAGCGTCGATACGCGGAATTTGCGTACGATGGACGGGTCGATCAACGCCGCGGGAAGCGCAGCGTTCACCGGATTCCGCTGGAGACGGCGGAAGCGGGCGCGGGGGTTACAAAGGAGCATTTCTATTTCAGCGGGCGGCACTTCCATAAGAAACTGAGCAAAGAGCACCAGATCGAGGTTGGCTATAGCTCCAGTGGTTTCAGGACGAGCGGTATGACACTGCTTGTATTGTTTGCTCCACCAGACGCAACCAACGCGGCATGATATCCGGGGCGAAAGGCTCATGGTGATCCGGACATCCACCTAAAGTCCCTGCCTGAAACCTCCGATAAGAAATGCGTGATGGATCAAACTCACGTTCTAGAGCCCCTGAGGCTAGCGCGAGCCCCGGGCATGAGCCTGGAAGCAAGATTAAGGCAGACACTCACGAGCTTTAATATCAGCCGCAGAAGCGCGATCAGAACGCTGCTGGATCTGCATGGCGAAAACCCGACCGCGTTCGCGCTCGCCGCGGCGAAGGTTCTTGCCGATCCCGATGCCGCCAATTCCATTGGGGGCTATTATCTTGCGGGGCTGATTGGCCGCACCGACGGAATCATCGACCTGCTGCTGCACGCACGCATGCTTTCCGATCCGGACGCGCTTTCGCTGGCTCGCACGGTTGCGCGCGTCGATTCGCTGCTGGATATCCGGCTTATGCGCAAGATGATGCAGGATGCGGGAAACGACGCCGCGCTAGTGCCCGCGGCCATTGCGCGGCGCGCTCTCGCCCTTGTGGATGCAACCTCAGACTGTTCCCGGCTCACCACCCACTTGATGCGCTTGACCAGTCACCCCAGCGCGTACGTACGCTCGAAATCGGCCCTGCTCCTCGGGCGCGGGAACGTGAATCTAAACCGCGTCGAGCTTTTCATGCACTCGGAGGACAGCCGTACCCGCGCCAATGCCATCGAATCCCTGTGGGGCCAAAAGAGCCAGGAAGCGCGCGGCATTTTCCAGCAAGCTACCAGCGACCCGGACCGCCGCGTAGCCATAAACGCGCTGGTGGGGTTATGCAAAGCGGGCGGCGCGGATGCGATTTCCAGGCTTCTTAGCCTGTTGCAATCCGAAGATCCCTTGTCGCGTAGAGGCGCAGTCTGGGCAATGGGACAGGTCGCCGATCCCGAATTTGCCCCCGTGCTGGAACAGCTACTCAACGATTCCGATCAACATGTCCGCAGCATGGCGGCTCGTAGCAGAGCCATGCTGCGCAAGCCCGCGCCTGCCCCTCCGCCCCCGCGCAGTGAACTGGTTTATTGAACGGCCTGCGCCTCGACAGACCTGCGTGAACGGACCTTCCACATATCGCCGGACGGGACAAGCCCCGCGAAATGAAGCAGGCTGTCCCGCAGGGAAGCCGTGATCTCCTGGCCTCTTCCGAGCAGGCAGGTTCCATCCGTTGCCCGAACATCTTCTCGGAGAACCATGCCCGGGCGGAGTCCACCGAGTGTAACGACTTTGGTTTCGTAAAACGCATCGCCTTCGGCCACATGAGCCAGAGCGTGAAGTACGTCGGGATTGTAGACACCATTCTTCGGACGCATGCGCTTGACCGCCTCTTCCGGCGCGATCCCCGCCTCGATGAGTTCGTCAAAGTCGATCGCGGCCCTGAGCATCTGCGCTCCTAGCGCGACCCGGCCTAGTGAGCCGTCACTTGAATCAAGCGGAAAATCGCGAAAATTCTTCCGATGCTCGCCCACCATCTCGGCCACGCGCTGAAGCCCAGGGATCTGTTCCAATATTCGTAATGTTGCCGCCACGGCCTCCCCCGGAACAAGGCGCTCGATTTGAGACAATCTTGCGGCAGCTTCAAACTCGGCCGCGTATCCGTCCATCTGAAATGCATTGTGCAATCCCTGGAGAATCGTCCAGATCCGCATTGAAACGCATAATGCCTCGGGACAGGCCGTCCGCAAAATCTCGGTCAGCAGCTTGATGCAGCCGATCCGCGTTTGATGCGTGAGCAGCCTTCCTTTTTTCACGAGCGCGTGCTGGCGCAACGCTAAGCTGAGTGTGTTCTCGAACACCTCGGGCGTAGAGTTCTTGACGAGAACTCGGAACACGTCTCTTTCATTCACGGCCGTCAAGGCCGCGGCGACGTCGCCGGGATCAGCCGCCAGAACTTGAAGCGCCTCCGGCGCCCGGGATTGAATTTACGCCAGAAATTCAGTTCCGCCCACCGGCGCCATTCGGAGCGCGGCGATCACAACGGCAAAAGGCCCACCGTGGGCGACTACGTCCAGCCCGTGCGCGAATCCCAACGCCGTACAAGGCCGAAACTCTTTCCAGGAGCGTCCGCGAAATTGCTCCAGGAAATCCGCATCGTCATCGACACATAAGATGCATGGGAGGTCGGGCATACGCAATCCTTGCGCCTGATTTACTTATCGGCTGTTCGAACGGCGTTCAAGCCGCGGACGCGTAATGGCCTTGAAGCTCGGCCAAGCGGCGCGGATAATGAATTCATGAGCCTCAACCGTAGGGTTTCACTACGTATTTTGGCTGGAGCTGCCGCTTCGGGGCCAGCCGTGCTTGCCCAAACAGCCACGCCTCAGCCCCCCCGGCCAACCGATTCAGGCGTTCAGGCTGCCCGACAGGAACTTCAGGACAACGCGCGGCGAATTGCGCAGGTAAAGCTGCCCCGAAGCACCGAACCCGCGTTCAGGTTCTGGGCCCACTAACGCATGGCTATCTCAAGCGACATCTTCTTCGCAACTATCTCCGAGCTCGGAGCCAAGCTGCGCGCTAAAGAGTTCTCCGCCGTGGAGCTGACGCGCTCCTATTGCGACCGGCTCGAACGTCTCGGGCCTCGCTTTAACGCGTTGGCCCTCTCCCTCCGTGAGCAAGCGCTGAGGCAAGCTCGAACCGTCGACGATGACTTGAAGCGCGATCGGACCCGTGGACCGTTGCAAGGTATTCCATACGCCGTTAAGGACCTGATCGCTGTTAAAGGAAAACCTACCACATGGGGTGCTAAGCCATTCGCCGGTCAAACCTTCGATGAAGACGCAAAGGTAGTCCAAAATTTGGATAAGACCGGCGCGATTCTAATCGGAAAGCTTGCCATGATCGAACTCGCCGGAGGCGGCGGGTATCGTTCGGCCGCGGCATCGCTTACCGGGCCGGGCCTGAACCCGTGGGATCGGACGCGCTGGAGCGGCGGCTCGTCGAGCGGTTCCGGCATCGCCACTGCCGCCGGACTGGCGGGATTCACCCTCGGCTCGGAAACCTCGGGATCGATCCTTACGCCCTGCGCCTTTTGCGGGGTCACGGGGCTTCGCCCTACCTACGGCCTCGTCAGCCGGCGTGGCGCGATGGCCTTGTCCTGGACGCTTGATAAAATCGGACCGCTGTGCCGCTCGGCCGAGGATTGCGGCCTCGTTCTTGCCACCATCGGCGGGGGCGATGTGGAAGATCCAGGGTCGGCCGGCAAAAACTTCAAGTACTCGCCCCAATACGCGCGCAAGCCCGAAGAGATCACGATCGGCTACGCGCCGGTCGATTTCGAAGGCTGGACCGAACCGGACACCCGTCCGGCATTTGTTGCTGCGCTCGCAGCAATGAAATCGCTCGGCTTCAAGTTCAAGGAAATCGAGCTTCCCGATTTTCCCTACGGCGCGCTGGTCCAGACGATAATCGCGGGCGAGGCGGGGTCGATTTTCGAAGACCTGATTCGCAGCGGCCGAGTGGATGAGCTTGCGGATAAGGATCAAATCGCGGGCCTCAAGGCAAGCCTGGACCTTCCGTGCCTTGAATATCTCCGGGCCATGCGCGTGCGTTCGCTGGTGCAGGAAGCATTCCGCACCTTATTCCTGGATGTCGAGATGCTGCTCGCCCCCTCGCGCATGGGAGTGGCTCCAAAAGTTGCCGAAGGTCTCAACGGCGGCGGCACGCCGTTTCCGCCCCCTTCGTCGCGGGGGCTTACCGGCATAATCCCGGCCGGCAACCTCGCCGGTTTACCCGCGATATCGCTGCCGTGCGGATTCGCGAACGGCCTGCCCGTCGCGATCTCGGTGGTAGGGCGGCCATTCCAGGAAAACCGGTTGTTGGATGTGGGCCGGGCATTTCAAAGCCAGACGGACTGGCACCGCCAGCGGCCGCCGCTAGGCGAATAGGGGCGCCGCGGAGCTTGCCCCCGGGCGCGGCGAGAAAAAATCGGCTCATGCGCAATCCATCCCTCATCGATTTGCAGCGAGCCATTCCCGCGGCTCAAGAGCCGTGATAAAATTCACCCGAACCCCTAGCAACACATGCCCGCGCCCATCAAGCTACAGCTCGCTATGCAGGGCGGCGGGGCCAAGATCGTTGCGCTCATGGCCGCTGTGCGAGCCGTGCAAGATTTAGAATCGGCGGGAGTCATCAAGATCACCCGAGTCGCGGGGACGTCGGCCGGCGCGATCGTCGCGTGCATGTTTGCCGCCGGCATCGACATGAACAGCGCTCGTAAGCAGCTAGAGTCGATTTTCCGGGATGGCTTCGGCCAGCACTTCCCGCCCGCCGGCCCGTTGAAGCTTTACCAGCTCAGCAGAGGAAAGCGGCTATGGGACACCCAGCCAATTCGTAAAGCGCTCACGGAGATCTTCAAGACCTGTGGCAAAGTCGATTTCGGACAGTTGCGAATTCCGGCAACGGTCGTGGCTTCGGACCTCACCACTTCAGCGCGCATGGATTATTCAAAAGGCGATATCGTCTCGGCTCTCTTGCACTCCTGTGCGCTGCCGTTTTGCTTTCGAGTGTGGAACAGCAAGGGCAATGATAACCCGGTAATTGTCGACGGGGGAATCTGCGAGAATCTTCCCGCCGAAGTGTTGCAGGATGAAGCGGACCGGTGGGGGCAAGTGGTCGGACTGTCGTTCATGCCTCAGGCTTCGCCGGAACCTCCGGCCAGTCTGCTCGACTTCTCCCGAGCGTTGTTGGACACCGCCATTAATAACTCCATGACCCGCGCGAAGCTGCGTCTGGGCTTGTCTCGCGTTCACGAGATCCAAACCGACTTAAACACTTTCGATTTCGACCGGGCGCTCAAGCTGAGCGATGCAGCCTGTGCGGATATTCAACGCAGCGCCGAAGGCTGGTTTAAGGATTTCGTCCAGAATACCGAGGCGGCCAGGGAAGGCCAGCGCGAGCAGTTAGTGAGGGCTGATGCATGGAAAACCCAGAGCATTGCCCTGATAGAATCCAGTCGGCGACATCTTCCGGGAGCAGCACAGCGACAGCCGAGTTATCTACGAACGGTGTGCTTTCATCGCCACGGCAGGATGCCTGGAAGGTAACCTCGATCAGGTGGAACATCAGTTGCGATACCGCGTGAGTGACAAGCCCTTCTACTGCCAGGGGTTCGCCTTGTCCCAAACCACGGATTCGAACGGTACCGAGGCCATGCGCGTAAGCGTGCTCGACGAGCAGGATCGCCCAGTCAAGACCGCATTGACGCCCTACCTTAATCGCGACCGGCCGAAAGAGCGCAACCTCCTGCTGAGTTTTCTTCCTCCCCTGGCACCGCACTCGGGTCCGTATGATCTGAGATTCGTCCAATCTGTAGATAAGTTCATGGGACCGTTGAAAGATCGCAAAACCGACGACCTCGTCGTTACTCCCGGAAGAGGAGAAGGTGCGGTCGGCCGGATAGAATTGATCCTGTTCGTTCCCAAGCGGTTTCAGGATGCGAAAATGGTTGAGAAACCAGGAATGGGCGGCCAACGGATGACGGAAGAAGAAATGGAAAAATATCCGCCACCGAATGGCTACCAGGGGCTTGGCTGGATTGGTCTGGACAGAAAACCGAACTTGCCATTTGGCGTGGACATTTATTTAGAACCTTGACTTTACGGCCAACATCGGCCAAACTACGGATAGAAGACTATGTTCGGTGGCGTCACCACATACTGATCCATTGCGTTTGAATTGAACGCACTGTCGCTCCGCTATTAGCCGCTTGTCGGTTCCGTAACTAATTTTGCACACTTGAGCGTTGTCGGCCGTTCACCCCCTATAGTCCAACCACCTATGTCGGCGTTTCTGCCACGTCCGGCGTTCCCGCTTGATCCTGCCGGATTAGAGTTGCCCCCTATGTTACCACCAGATTATCCTGGTCGTCTAAAAACTTAAGTAGGCGCATGACCAACGAAAACTTGACCCGGCGATCCTTCTATATCGCCGTTACGAATATGCTGGGAGGGCTTATCGCTGCTGCGGCGGCGATCCCGGCGGCTTTCTACTTGATTACAAAACCGCGCAAGCCGGTTGGCAAAGAATGGATCGAAGTAGCAGATATTTCAGGGCTTCAGATGGGAGTCCCTGAAGAAATAGTTTACAATCGCGAACGGGTCGACGGTTGGCGAAAAATAGACGAAAAGACCAGCACATGGGTTGTCCGGACCAGCCAGGATACGGTCGTCGCTTACACTCCGGCCTGCACCCACCTGGGGTGCGCCTATCATTGGGATAACACCATGAAGCAGTTCGAATGTCCCTGCCACGGATCTTCGTTTTCCATCGATGGTAAGGTTACGGCGGGTCCCGCCCCTCGGCCGCTGGATCAGTACGCGACCAGGATCGAAGACCAGAAGATTCTGATCGGACCCGAAATCAAGGAAGACGCATAATTGATGCTTCGCGGATTTCTGAGCTGGATCGAAGACCGCACGGGATTGCTGTCAGCAGTCCGTCATTTTCTCGACGAAGATATCCCGGCATCGGCGGGCTGGCATCAGGTGCTGGGAAGCGTGGCCCTGTTTGCGTTTCTCATGCAGGTGTTCACAGGCTTCCTGCTCGCGCTGAATTACGCGCCCACGCCCGGCGAGGCTTGGGACAGCTTACGCTATATCGTCACGCAGGTCACCGCCGGAAGCGTTATCCGAGGCATGCACCACTGGGGCGCAAGCCTGATGATTATCGTGGTCGGCCTGCACATGGTGCAAACTTTTGTCTGGGGCGCGTATAAAAAGCCCCGCGAGACCACGTGGATCGTCGGCGTGGTGTTGCTGTTGCTCACGCTGGCATTCGGACTCACCGGCTATCTGCTTACCTGGGACAACCGGGCCTATTGGGGCACCATCGTCACTACCCGGATCATGGGTCTGGCCCCCGGCGGATCGCTTTTATTACGCACGCTGGGCGCCGAGGGAGGCGCCATCGGCCGCGTCGCCTTCGCGCGCTTTTACGCCGCGCACGTTACCCTGCTGCCCATCGCGATGCTCGGCCTCATCCTGCTGCATGTGTTTTTAGTGCGGAGACACGGCGTCATGCCCGCGCCCGGTGACGAGCTTCTACCCAAGAAAAAATTTTTTCCCGAGCAGGTCTTCAAAGACACGATTGCTATTTTCATCTGGTGCCTTGCGCTCGGGCTAATGGTCGCGCTGGTGAAAGTTCCGCTCGGCCATCTCGCCGATCCCACCGATACCAGCTACGTTCCGCGTCCGGAATGGTACTTCCTGTTTCTATTCCAGATGTTGAAACTGTTTCAAGGGCCGCTCGAAGTAGTGGGGGCCGTGGTGCTGCCGGCAATAGCCGTCGCGTTCCTGGTCGCTTTGCCTTTCATCGATCACCGAGCGATGGTGCGCCTACGCGAACGCACCGCCGCGATTTCCGTGGCGATTGTCGCCGCCCTGGCGTGGACGGGACTCACTGCAACCGCCGTCGCCACCACTCCAAAGCAGGTCGAAGAGGATGCCACAGCGGAAATCGAGTCCTGGCAAACAATCCCGGCCTCGCAGTTGGCGGGCATCGACGTGTTCCGTCGCGCGAACTGCGGAAACTGCCATACACCCGGACGGTCTGACAAAGCCCCCGATTTAACCGTCGCGCGGATACCCAGAGACCGGGATGCAGCCTGGCTCATGAAACATTTCCCTAATCTCTCCGGCCCGGAGGCGAAGGCTGTTATCGCGCTTGTGACCAAGCGCTCCGAAGAATCGCTGGACGCGTGGAGGAAGGCGCCGGACGCTGCCGCCCAAGGTGCAATGATTTATCAATCCAACGGATGCGCCGATTGCCACGCCTTGAATGGAGAAGGCGGCAAGGTGGGCCCGTCGTTGAATGGTTTGCGGCTAAGGCACGAGGCACAGTGGGTAAAGGACCACTTCGCCGACCCGGACAAATTCTCGCCCGGTTCGGAGATGCCCGCCTTCAACTTTAAGCCGGCGGATCTCGATAAGATCACGAACTATTTGATCGCGATCCCGAAATAACAGCCCCCCTCGCGAAGCATCTTGTTGGCGTATTTGCGAGAGAGATTTATTTGCAGTGCTATTTCTTCGCGGCCCCTTCCTTTTCCGCAACCCGCGCTCCACTCAGGGTGTTCGCGAGCCCGTAGTTCGCTTCGTGGCAGGCGTATTCGTACATCAGCCCGTTCACTTTGCTGAAGTAGGTTTCCGCCGCCCACGGCTTAGTCCACATACTCGGGTCTTCGACTTTGAATTCGTATTTGATCGTGTCGTTATCCACTCGCGTGAGGCGCTCGATCACATGCAGGTTCTCAGCGCCTGCGTAGGGGGTTTGATCCGTGAAATTGGTCGTGTCGATGACCAGCGTGTCGCCTTCCCAATGGCCGATGGAATCGCCCTTCCACTGCCGGATATTTGCCGCCGGATGCGGACGCCCTGTCATATCGACCACGCGAGCGTCATGAATCATCTCAGTCTCGATAACCACGGAATTAGCGCCCTGAACGATCTGCAAATTGCTGTTGTAGCCGGCGGGAAGCAGCGGCGGACCAACGTTCGCAAATGCCAGGCAGCGCGCTCCTAGCGGCCGGCTTTCCGGGCCGTCGAATTCATGCCCCCGCAGCTTGGCATTCGCGTCCGCAATGCGCTTCCGAGCCTCCGGCGTCTGCGGCGGTATGCTCCCTTCCGGGCCAACGATCATGGACGTCCTTCGGTTCCACACCTGCTTGGCTTGCGCTGGGTCGAGTCCATACTCCGCGAAATCGTAATGCACGTCGGCCGCCGTGCCGGGTTCTGTCGGACGCCCGTCCTCTTCGTTCTTCGCCAGGCGATCCTGCTCTCGCTTTTGCAAGTTGGCCAGTTCTTCCTCGGTGTAGAATTCTTTCGCCCCGAGTTCCTTCGGCCGCTGCAACGGAGTCCGCGTGTTATTCGTCCACACTCCTTGAAAATCCGGGTGGCCGTCGGGCGTGCGCGGCATGGTCCACGCCTTTTTCGCCGTCGCCGGTTTCGTAGCTAAAGCTTGAGCCGAGGCAAGCCCGCCGAGTACGAGCAAGCCTAGCGTTAGAACGCCGACTTTCGGAGCAAAATGTCGAAGGTTCATGGTGTTCTCCAGTACCGCCGACGATGCTACACGGTCCAGTTACGGGTGTCAAAGGGGGTGTGATGTTAAAAGCCAGTCCAAGCAGGAGCATGCCGCCGAGTGGGGCGGACCCCCCGGTCCGCAGCCGGCCCCCAGGCCGGCTCACAAACATTCTGTGCGACCCCTTAGCCTTGCGCCCGCACACCGAGCGCATTTAAGATACAGTGTGACTTCGGAAAGGACACACGACATGAATTTGCGTCGCCGCGTGGTGGTCACCGCCGCCGCCCTCCTCACGGGACTGAGCGCCTCGTGGCTGGGAGCCCAAACTGCGTCCCAAGACAAACCGCTTCTATCGGAGCAGGTCTTCAAAAACATTCAGGTGCTGAAGGGCATCCCCGTCGACGATTTCCTCGGAACCATGGGATTGATGTCCGCCGCGCTGCAGTTCGATTGTTCCGATTGCCACGTCAATGCCGGCACCGACACCGTCGAGTGGGCCGCCGACACTCCGCGAAAGCGCATGGCGCGGCGGATGGTCACCATGGTGGCCAACATCAACAAAGAAAATTTTGGCGGACGCCAAGTCGTGACCTGCTGGAGCTGTCATCGCAACCGCGATAGACCCCTTACGACTCCGACTATGGAGACAATCTATGGCATGCCCACGCTCGAGCCGGACGATATCATTGTCAGCCCCCCGGGTTTGCCGTCGCCCGAATCCGTGCTCGACAAATTCATTGAAGCATCCGGCGGCGCGCAGCGATTAGCGGGGATCACCAGTTTCGACGGCAAAGGCACCAGCGTCGGCTTTGGTGGATTCGGCGGTGGCGGCGAGGTTGAGATCGTGGCGAAGGCGCCTGACAAACGCGCGACCATAATTCTGTTCAAAGCCGAAACCGGCCGCGGCGACCAGATCAGAACCTACAACGGCCGCGAGGGTTGGGTGCGCACGCCCCTAAATGTGCTGGGCGAGTTTCAGCTCCGCGGCGGCGACCTGGACGGAGCAAGGTTCGATGCGCAATTGTCGTTTTCCGGTCAGATCAAGCAGATCCTCACGAATTTGAAGGCCGGTCCCGCCACCTCCATTACCGATCTTCCGGCGCCCGACAGTCAAACGGTAGTTCAACAAGCTGCCGCGTCGGGGCCTGCGACCCATAGTGTCAATGTGGTGCAAGGCGCCGGGCCAAGGGGACTTCTAGTGACCTTGTACTTCGACCGGCAGAGCGGCCTGCTATTGCGCGAGTTGCGCTATGGACCCTCGCCGATCGGCCGCGTGCCCACCCAGATCGATTTCGCCGATTACCGCGACGTGAACGGAATCAAGCTACCCTTCCGTATCACATACGCCTGGCTCGACGGCCGCGACTCAATTAGTCTTAGCGATATCAAAATCAACGTGCCTGTAGATGAAGCGAAGTTTGGCCGGCCCGCTCCGCTGAAGAAGTAAACCGTGTGGGGCAGGTTGCCAACCTGCGCGCGATTGTCAATCGCGCTCGGCGGCTAAGCCAAAGAGCCGGTCAAATGCTTCACGCCGCCAAATTACCAAAACGACCCGGTAAAAGCGATGAAAACAGACGGCGGTGTTGTTATGCTCTTGCTTGCCGGTGTCGTTGCCGGCCGATTGAACGCGACGCCCGCCAATATTATTCGACTGCTGCAGGATTAGATGGGAGCCACAACTCGATTGCGGTGGGCGGCTGTCGCGGCGCTAGCGGGCGCGTTGCCCACCATCGCCCATCACTCTCTTTTACCGTGGAGTTCGACGAAAGCGAGCCCGACGATATCGGACGGGCGATCCGACGTTTGCGCGAACAGGGATGGCAGAATGAAAAGGCGCAGCGCGCATAACTGAATCGAGAATGTATGTTCGTTCATCCCAAAAAGATAGCTTCCAATGCGCGATCGCCCCAGCCTAAAGTGAATATATTCTATGTCGCGGCCATCGTTCGTACGTAAAGAGCAATCGCATGGTGGAGCACGCTTTAGCGTGCAACCGGGGCTTCAGCCCCGGCGCCCGGCGGTTGCTGAAGCACCCGTGGGCAGGCTAAAGCCCTGCTCCACCTGATCGTATGGCTTAAACTCCTCAATATGGATATCGTGCGGCATCAGTGCCTGGTTTATGAAGGATCTCCGGCGAAGCACTTGCGCGGGCTCGCAGCTGTGACAATCGCGAAGCTTAAGGACAACAATCGTTGTTTGTATCTGAACAGTCCACCCATGGTCGCGGGGATGCGCTCCTATCTGGCGGCTGCGGGGCTTGACGTGGCGGAAGCAGTTCGGCAAGGAGCGCTCGTGCTTTCTTCCTCCCAAAATCACATCGTCAATGGCGCTTTCGATGTCGATAACATGCTGGACATGCTGGAAGCAGCGGTCAAACAAGCGTTAAAGGACGGCTACCGTGGATTGTGGGCCACAGGCGATATGACCTGGGAGTTAGGCCCTAAAAACGGACTGGGCAATCTGATTGCTTACGAGTGTGGACTAGAGGATCTCTTTCACCAGTATCCGAGTCTGAGCGGTATCTGCCAATACCATATAGACACACTTCCCCCGAGCGCCGTGGACAAGGCGCTGCGGACACACCGAAGCGTTTACATTAACGAAATGTTGTCACGGCTAAACCCGTTCTATGGCGTCGACGACGCTCCGGCGCCGGTTGAATCCGCCGATACCCACAAAGAAATGGTCGGCTGGTTACGCGCCCAAGAGTGCTAGTTACGAATTACCGGAGCGCGTACAATGGTCGCACTATGGCCAAAACTTCGTCGCCCCGCTTAACGCGCCGCGAGGCTCTGGAGATGCTGGGAATCGCCGCCGCGGGCGCTGTCCTGCCGAAGGGAGCGTTCGCGCAGGAGGCTGCTTTTCCGAAAGGCGCGGTGATCAGAACCATCCTCAAAGATTATGCGCCCGAGGAACTGGCGGGCGGCGCGACGCTCTTTCACGAGCACATGCAACTCGGTCCCGATTTCAACGCGAAATTTGCGGCGGCCGCGGCTGCGGCGCGCGCGGCGAATGGTTTGCCGCCGCTTCCCGGTCCCGGCGGCGCCGCCGGCCGGGGCGCGCCCAAGGGCCCGGACATCATGCGAGATGTCGATCTCATGTCTGCCGAGGTCGCGAAGACGAAGGCTGACGGCGTAGCGTGCATCGTAGATGCCGGACACCCGGACATGGGGCGCGATATCAACTTCATCCGGCAGGTTTCGATGAAGTCCGGCGTGCCGATCGTGGCCGGAGGCGGATTCTATTCGCAGCCGTTTTATCCGAAGGAGATTTCGACGATGAGCGAAGAGCAGATCACGAAGGCGCTGATCAAGCAGGCGGACGACGACACGCTCGGTGTTTTCGGCGAGATCGGATCCTGGGATGAGATTACCGCGGATGAGCGGAAAGTTTTTCGCGCTGTCGGAAAGGCGCACGCCGCGACGAACCTTTCGATCTTCACGCATACGGGAATTCCGGGGAAGTCGGCGCTCGAGCAGCTCGACATTTTTGAAGACGCGGGCGTGAAGCCCGATCGCGTGGTTATCGGGCACTTGGGAAATCTGGTGGACCCGAATGTCTACGTGCACAAACAGATTTGCAGGCGCGGAGCTTTTGTCGGTTTCGACCGCCAGGGCGGAAACAATGACGCGCAGCAGGTGCCGATGGTGATGGCGCTAATAGAGGCTGGCTTTGCGAGTCACCTGATGTTCTCGGCTGACGCGTCCAGCGGGTATTCGAAAACCCTGACGGTATTTCTGCCCAAGCTCAAAGCGGCAGGCGCGAGCGAACAAGTACTGCACCAGATCATGGTGGATAACCCCCGCCGGTTTCTGGCGTTTGTTCCGAAGCGGGCGAGGAGGAAGTAGCCTTCAGCTATCACCTATCAGCTTTCAGCTCTCAGCCTGGTTTTGAGGAGGTCGAAACCGGCCTTGGTTACGCGCACACCATCATTTTCGATGCACACTAGGCCGCGATCGTTCGCGTCCTCCCAAACGGGAAGGCGGGGGCAGGAGGTGCGCCAGGCATCCATCGTTTCCTCATAGGACCTGTCCTGGCGAGAGAGCCATTCGAGCAGATCCAAAATCAGAGGTTCGACGGTTTGGGTCATGTCTCATTTTATTCAGTTCCGCCTGGCGTTACGTTCGAGCCGTCGCGGTGCGAACGCTAACATGGAATCGAGCCCACTCGATGTCTGGACCCAAATCCGCTCCGGCGTTCTACTGCGATGTCAGCCTGCCTGTGCCGTTGGATCAGCTGTTCACGTATGTGCTGCCGGAGACCTTGCGGCATCGCGCCGCCGCCGGGTGCAGGATTTTGGTGCCTTTCGGCTCGAGGACCATCACGGGCGTGGTGCTGCGAACTCATTCCGCTGCTCCGGAGGGTTCGGCGCGCGAGGCACTCCGGTTATTGGATGAGCAGCCCGCGCTCGATGAAGAATTACTCAAGCTGGGGCGCTGGATTTCCGATTATTACTGCTGTCCTCTCGGCGAAACGTTACGTGCAATGATTCCCCTCGGCGCGGAAATCCGCCGGAGTAAGGTTTATTCGCTTACCGGCTCGGGGCATGACGCCGCACGCCAATTTCATTTCAGCGATGCGGCGGAGGACGCGGCATCGCAGATTTTGCGTCTTCTGGATGCCCGGCCGCTTTCGGCTTCTTATCTCGCGCAGAAGGTGGAGAAGGCGGCCGCGGTGCTGCGGGCTCTCGAGAAGAAAGGTTTGGTGGAGGTAGAGGATCGCGCGGAGGAGCGCGACCCGTCGCGTGCCTCCGCCGCGCGGCTGCGCGTGGAATTTCGTTCCCGAACCGAGGAAAAGCTGCCTAAGCAGGAGCGCGAATTACTCGCGTTTCTCGAACTCCATCCCGGGCCGCACAATGTCGCGGCGTTGGAAGGCTCCGTTCCCAAGGCCAGCGCGGCTGCGAGAGCTCTGGCGCGGCGCGGCCTCGTCGAGCTTGCCATGGCGCCGGTGAGCCTTGCATTCGGGCCGCCGCGCGCGCCCCACACGCTCAATGCTCACCAGGAGGCAGCATTCGCGGCGATCGATGGCGCGCTGACGAGCGCCGGATTCCAGCCGTTTTTGCTCGAAGGCGTCACAGGCTCCGGGAAGACCGAGGTTTATCTGAAAGCGATTGAAGCCACTCTGGCGCGCGGGCGCACCGCCCTGATGTTGGTGCCGGAGATCGGGCTTACTCCCGCCATGGCGGGGCAATTTCATCATCGCTTCGGCGAGCGCGTCGCTATTTTACACTCAGCTTTCCACGATGCCGAGCGCGCGCAGCAGTGGCGTAGAATCCGCTCGGGGGAAGCAAGCGTGGTGGTGGCCACGCGTTCCGGGGTCTTTGCGCCGCTGCGCAAAATCGGCCTGATCGTGGTTGATGAAGAACACGATCAAAGCTATAAGCAGCAAGAAAGTCCGCGGTATCACGGCCGCGATGTCGCCGTGGTGCGGGCGCGCGATGCGGAGGCTGTGATCGTGCTCGGGTCGGCCACGCCGAGCCTCGAAACCCGCTATAACGCGGAGCGCGGGCGATATCGCCGGCTGGAGTTGCCCGAAAGAATCGAGCGCCGTCCGCTGCCCGGGGTCGAGCTCATCGATATGCGCCAGGAGTTTCTGGACACCCGCAAGCAGAACACCTTCTCGCGAACGCTTTCCGCCGCTGTCGAAGAGCGGTTGGCGAATGGCGGCCAAACCATGCTGCTGCTCAACCGCCGCGGATTTTCCAGCTTCGTGGCATGCCGCGCGTGCGGAGAGCGGATTGAGTGCGTGAACTGCTCCGTCACCCTGACCTATCACCGCCGCGACCGGCGCATGCTGTGCCATTACTGTAACTACTCCGCTCGTGTTCCAAACAACTGCCCCAAGTGCGATAGCGAATATATCCAATTCCTCGGCACCGGCTCCGAGCGAGTCGAAGAAGATCTGCACGCGGCATTTCCGCGCGCGAGAGTGGCCCGCCTGGACCGCGATACCGTGCGCGGTAAGCGGGATTATGAGACCATTTTGTCGGGATTCCGCGACGGCTCCTACGATATGCTGGTCGGCACCCAGATGATCGCCAAAGGGCACGATATACCGAATGTCACTCTGGTGGGGATCGTCAACGCGGATGTTGGTTTGGGGCTGCCCGATTTTCGAGCCGCGGAACGTACGTTTCAACTGCTGACGCAGGCGGCTGGGCGGGCCGGCCGCGGGAGCACGCCGGGCATCGTTCTGATTCAAACGTTGAACCCCGATCATTACGCGATCCGCTGTGCCGCGGCGCAGAATTATGAGATGTTTTATTTAAAGGAAATCGAGTTCCGGCGCATGATGTGGTATCCGCCCTTTGGCGCGCTGGCGAATGTGCTGGTCCGATCCGTGAAGGAAGAGGAAGCGTTGACGCGCAGCGGCGCGCTGGGGCGGTTGTTGAATCCGCCGCCTGAGGGGATCAAAGTACTGGGGCCGGCACCGGCCGCGATGGCCCGGCTAAAGACGGAGTACCGGTATCAAATGCTCTTGAAGGCCCCGACGCGCAAGCGCTTGAATGAAGTTCTGCAGGATTTGCGACGCTTTGCCGCCGCGGAGCGGTGGAAACCGACCAGTCTGCTGATCGATGTGGACCCGATGACGCTGCTATGACCCGAGCCTCCAGTAGGGCAAGCTTCAGCTTGCCCATCGGTGTAGGACAAACTGAAGCTTGCCCTACTGAAGGTCCGCTATGACGACGGCGCGCCAGATCACCGACCCCTTAAATCTGCTTGGCGCAGTGGATGGAAACCTTCGCGTGGCCATGCGCTTCTTCGGACAGGCCACAGGCTCGGGAGATATTCGGAGACTGGATCGGGCGGAGGCGGTTTATTCGGGGCTGGACTATGGTGTTTTTAATATCGCGTTTTTGACCCAGCCCCTCGGCGCGCCTCAAGATCTGGCGCAAGTTTTGCAACAATGCGGCCGGTATTACAGCCAGTATCGCGTGCGGTGGTCTTTTTGGCTGTGCGACGATCTGCTGGATCCGGTCCTCCGCCGCCGCAGCCGCGACCTCTTTACAGCGGCCGGCATGCGCCAGATTTCGCAAGCCCCAGGGATGGTTACGTCATCGCTCTCCGTTCCATGGCGTGTGCTTCCATCGCTGGACTGCCGTCCCGTCGACAATAAATCCACGCGCTTCGCATTCGCGGAGCTAACGTCGGTGTGCTTCGATATTCCTTTGTCCGTTGCTCGCGCCGTGTATGAGCCTGAGCGAGCTTGGATGGGCGATTACCGCGGATTCGTAGGATACTCAGGCGCGCGGCCCGTATCGATGCTGGCATTAGTCCGGGCCGAACGCGCACTGGGTATCTATTCGCTCGGGACGCTGCCTGAGTACCGCCGCCGGGGCTATGGCGAAGCGATGCTACGAACCGCGCTGGCCGAGCGCCGCGAGGCCGAGCCGATGGTCCTGGAATCCACGGAAGCCGGTTATCCACTCTATCGGCGGCTGGGTTTTCGGGAAATGGCGCGTTTTACCGTATACCTAACGAAATAGCCCCGGCATCGGTTAAGCCCGCAAAACGGAGCGCACGGGCAGCTTACTTTACAGGACTAAGGGAACCCGCGCGCCCTTTGCGGGCGAGCATCGCCGCTACTTGTTCCCGCGCGGCTTCGGTTAAGCGCTTGCGGTCATGCAACGTCATTCCAGCGGCCGGGATTGGGTCGCCTACTTGAAGGCGCACGCGGCCATGGCGGATGGTCGCCGATCCCATGGGGAGAATTTCACGCGTGCCCGTCAGCGCCAGGGGCACCAGCGGCGCTTGAGCTTTGATCGCCAGGTATGCGGCGCCGTCTTTGAAATCGTGCAACTCTCCATCCATCGTCCGTCCACCCTCCGGAAAAATGAGCAGCGAGATGGAATGCGTTTGAATCAACTCCGCCGCGCGGCTCAACGTTCGCAGCGATGAACGAGGGTCCTCGCGCGGCACCGGAATGTGGCCGGCGGTGTGGAGATGCCAGCCCAAAAACGGGATTTGGAACAACCCTTTCTTGGCCAGGAATCGAAATTGAACCGGAATCGAGCTGAAAACGACCGGCGTGTCCATATAGCTCAGGTGGTTCGAGACAAATACGTAACTGCCGTTTGGATCGATTTTCTCGATGCCGTGAATTTCGACCTTCGTCCGCGAAATCCACAGCAAGGATTTCGCCCACAAGCGCCCCATTTCAATCTGATACCGCTGGGAGAGGCGAAAAAGCGCGAGGACTAAGCTGATTGTGCCGCAAGCGATCGTCGATAGAGACATTGCGGGAACTACGATGAGCCAAGTCCAAAGGGTATCCACTCGACCATTTTAGAATTGTGGGGCAGATTGCCAATCTGCGGCGAGTTGCTAACCCGCCTGGGCGGGGTTGCTAAGCGCTTCGGGGGGTTGCTAGCCCGCCTGGACGGGTTGCCTCGCTTCGGGCGGTTGCTAAACGCGCTTCGGCAGTTTGCCAAACCCGCTCCGGCGCGTCGCTAACCCGCTTTACACATCTCGGCCAGCGCGATTGGCAATCGCGCGCAGGATAGGCATCCTGCCCCACACGGTCAGGGATTGGATGAAGCTTCGATAGCGACGAATCCTGCCGCGAAATGGGCCGAATACTACCAGACCGTAAGAGCCGGCACCCGCAAGAATTTCCGCGGCAAGGCGGACATAGGCGCTACTCGAATGCCATTCGCGCACGATGGAAACCGCAACCAGCAGCGCCGCTGAGCCGGCTAGCGCGGGCATTAGAGCGCCTGTCATCTCGCGGAAGCTGCAATTGGCGCACCGCGCCAGTTTTACGATCATCGGCAGGATGGTGATGGGAGATAAAACCAGCCAGGATGCCGCGACTACATTCAAGCCCCAATGCGAAGCAGCGAGAAAAGCGGCGGGCATCACGGCCAGGTTAAGTAAGGACATGTTCATGGTGAACCGGGTGTGCCGCAACGACACCAGAACCTGATCGCAGAGCACCGATGCGGTGCGAACGATCACAAACAGCGCCAGCCAGAATAGTGGCGCGGACGCTGCGGACCACTTTGAACCGAGCACGGCCGCGATCGCATCGGGAGCGACAAGCGCGAGTCCCAGCATCGCCGGAAGCACGGTGAGAGCCATGGCTTCCAAGATGATCAGGAAATAACGGCGCACCAAAGCCTCTTCTTTTTGAATTTTTGCGAACAGAGGTCCGGCGGCGCGCATGATCAGCGTGCTGATTTTTTCCGCGGGCGCGGTCGCCAGCGTTAATGCCATCTGGTATGTCCCGAGCGCGGGCGCGCCCAACACGCGTCCAACGACAATTCCATCCGATTGCGTGTAGCCGGACCACGCCAGCCGCGATACCGCGATTTGCCCACCCATTTTTATGGGAACGGCGATCTGGTTCCAGCGCGGCATCCGGAAATGAACCGGTCGCCAGTAATAATTGAGCGCGGTCGCGGTGAATTTGCCGAGCACCAGCCCAGCGATCAGCGCCCAATAACCAAGTCCCGCCACTGCGCCCGCGATAGTCGCGACGGCCTGGACGGACGCCGATGCGGCCTCCGCCATCGAAATACGCCGGTAATCCATTTCGCGCTGCAGCAAAGCCAAAGGTACCTGCTGAAAGCCGGTTAGAAAGAATGCGAGATTATTCACCAGCAGAACGGGAAGCAGGCGATCGGATTTAAAGAAAGAGGCAATCAGGGGCGAAGCCGCTTCCGCCGCGAAGAAAATAACCGTGCACAGCAGGCAGGCGAACGTGTGTATTTGGGACAAAACATCGCTTTCCAACTCCTGCATTTGCAGAACCGCCGATCCGATTCCAAACTCCGCCAGGACATTGGTTACCACCAGAAAAGCTCCCGCCATCCCGGCCAATCCGAAATCATTCGGCGAGAGGAGGCGGGCCGCGATGAGGACCGAGGCCCACGACAGCAATTGAGTTACCGCTTTACTGCCCGCCGACCAGGCGATGCCGCCGGCGAAGACGCGGTCCAGACGGCGCGCGTCTCCGGCTGCCAACTGGCTCATGACCTGGCCGCTGCTTCGATCATCGCAGTAAACCGTTCCACGTAGTGTTTTTCGCTCAGCTCGCAACGCGCCCGTCGAAGCCCGGCTTGGCTCAATCGCTCACGCAGCTCGGCGCTGGCGAGCAGCTCCCGTAACCGCTGTTCTAGCTCCGCCGCGTCTCCCGAGCGGAAAATCAGCCCACATTGCCCGTCTTTCAGCAGGAAGGGAATGCCGCCGGTATCGGACCCGATCACCGGAACTCCCGCGGACATGGCTTCCAAGAGCACGCGCCCCATGCCTTCACAGCGGCTGGGGAGAACCATAACCGCCGCCGAAGCGATTATCTTTATGGCTTCCGGATTCGGCCGCGGCTTCAGGATTTCTATGTTCCGGGAACCGGCAATCAAGGCATCTAGCTCCCGGCGATTCTCAAAATGGCCGAGGATTTTGAGCTTCAGATCCGGAAAATCCGCGTTGATATTGCGAAACGCTTGTATTAATAAATCGGCGCCTTTAAGGTACCAGGGTGCGCCGGCGAGCAGTACATACCTGCCTTCGGGAGTTTCCGTCCGCGCGCAGCCAACATTTGAAACCGGCACGAATTCGTGAAACACGCTTACCGGCTTTCGGTTCAGCAGGCGATAGGGCGCCAAAGCGCTGGGATACAGCAGATGACTGCGCGCCCCCATTATTAGCGAAAGGTGCAGGCAAATATCCGAATAAAGATGCAGAAGGCGCTGACGAATTCCCGGCTTTTCCGCATCGGCAAGATAGGCGAGATTCGGGACTGTGACCACCTCGACGACAGTGTTTACTCCTGTAAGCAGCTTCAGAACGCCGGCAAGGACGCCCGTCGCCATATGGGAGTAGACCACGATGCAGTCGTAGCGCCGTTCGCGAAGGAGGCGCAATCCCGCTCGCAGGTAGAAACGCATCACCTCCACTCGGCGGCGCAAGCCCTGAAACCGCCAGGCCATAAACCAGTGATAACGAAAGCGGCCGCGCGCGTACACCGGATACGATCCCGGTCCAAACTCCGCTTCGATTTCCGCACGATCGCGGAACCACACCGGCTGGAGCACATCCCCTTCCAGGGTTTGCGAAAGCCAGTGAAAGCGGTCCATCCGCGGATCCTGCGGCGGCGGAACGAAGGAGGCTTGAACGTACAGAATCCGCTTGGTCACGCAAATTGAGGTACGGACTTTTCGACGCGATCCGCGCTCCTGTCGAGCTCGCGCGCGCCGGCGAAGGAAATCGAAATGGCAAGGCCGACCATGGTGGGCAAATGCAGCGTATAGGCATTCGATAAAAATGCAATCGCCATCAGGAATCCCGACATCCCCAGGAGATAACAGAGGCAGGCATTCGCGATCGAGTGGGCCGCCCTTTGCTTCGCTTTCTTATAGAGGCGCGCAACCAGCAGAAGCGCCGACACAATCCCCCCGGCGAAAAACAATAGCGCGGGAATGCCGCATTCGCTCGACACCTGTGTATAGGTGCAATGCGTCGCGTGCCAGATTCCGTGCCAGCCTTTACGCTGGCTCTCTTTGCCTTCGAAGTTGGGAAACTGATCGGGCCCTATGCCGAATAACGGGTGTTGCAGGGTATAACGGACGCTCTGCTGAAACAAGTAGGACCGGTCCGCGGAGGATTCCTCAGCTTCGAGGTTGTTTTCGCCGAATACGGTGCCAAGGCGGTTCATCGTTAACGCCGGCAGAAACAGAGGCAGAGTCAGGGCGAGCACCGCGCCGCCCGCAACCGCAGTCATCCGCTGCGAACGGTTCGCCGTCAGAAGAAAAACCAGAAAGGCGAACGCGAGCGCTACCATGCCGCCGCGCGAAGCGGTTCCAAAAATCAGGTACATGCCATATGCGATGGCGCTGAACAGCGCCACCCGGACTGCCATGTTTTTGCGCTCGAAAATCACGTACAAAACGAAGGGCAGCACCAGCAGAAGCTGAGACGCGAGGTCGTTCGGATTGCCCAGAGTGCCGGACATCTCCGTCAAATTCATCCGGCCGTTGCTCATTCCGCCGAAAAGGCGGGCCGTGAACAAATTGAAACCGGCCGCGCAGGCGATCACATAAAACATGGCCCGCACTTCGCTCCAGGTGGAGGCCAGCCCGCCCACCACAAACAGCATCGGCAGCTCAAAGCGGCCGTAGTCGATGACGCGCCCCCAAGATCCCCCGGTCCAGGAACTGAACGGAACGGCCAGCGCCATCCAGCCATAGAACAGCAGCCAGAGCAGGCCCGTGCGATAGCGCAATGCTCGGATGAGGCCACCCGTGAGCAACGCGCCGATAATCGCGGGCAGGCCGAAAATGTAGAGGATGGGAGTGTTTGTATTCGTGAGTGCGAATAAGATTTCGGGGACTACGCCTAGCCGGATAAACAAGAACACGAGCCCGGCATAGAACGCGATTTTACGCGCGGGATTGGCCGGTTCGGCCTTCGAGGACATCCGGGGCGGCGCTGGAATCGGAGCTGCCGCGGGCTGGGGCGGAGGCGCCGGCCGCGGCGGCTGTGCCGGGCGTAAAGCTTTGGCTGTTAGCATCCTGCCCATAAACAGCTAATGATAGCCTCCAATCAACTTAGTGCCTCAAGAGAGCCGGGCATCTCACTAAAACCCGGTCTCACGGACTAGCGCGGGTTGCGTGGTTTTCCATATTTTCCGTGCGGGAATAAAGAATACGGCGAGTCCGGCGAGCGATGCCGCATTCATTAAAAGAAACGCTCGCGCCGGAGCACATAGGCGCTTCAACGGAAAGGATCGGGGAATCCACCCGTCGAAAACGGCCAAAGCTATTAGCAGCAGATCGCCGGCCAGAAGATCGCTGCGCCAATGGGACGGCAGCGCGGCGGTACACGCCAAAACGCCCAGCATCGCCCATGGCAGCACCAGCCGGCCGAATTTGTGCGACAGAAAATGCCGGCGCATCCGGTTTGAGGAAGTAAATAACGCAGGTGTGCGCGCGTGTATCTGCCAGAGTCCGGCAAGATTTCGCCATCTCCGGCGGAATTCGGTTCCCGAAAGGGCGGGGTAGTCGAAGGCCACCGCGCTTGGCTCCACGATCACGCGGTAACCCTTAAAGAAGGCATTCAAAGAAAGCACCGCGTCGTCGCTCAACGTGTCGGGCGGTAATTCAGTAACCAATTCCCTGCGGAGAGCGTAAATGCAGCCCGTGGTGGTGAAAACAGAATCGATTTCAGAGTGCTTCCGGCGAGCCCAGAGCTCGTAACGCCAGTAAAGGTCCATGGCTGCGTGCTCGCCGCTGCTTCCGGGCAGGAGCTGCATTTCACCCGTAACCGCCCCGACCGTACCATCGGCAAAGTTGGCCACCAACTCCGTCAATGCGCGGGCGTGTAGCAACTGGCGCACGTCAGTGAAGAACAGCAGGTCTCCAGTAGCGCGCCCGAACGCCGCGTTCAAGCAGGCAGCCTTTCCGGAATGTGGAATGCGGATCAGTTCGACTCCGTAAGCGGCGTACGCGGCCGCGGTTTCGTCCGTTCCGTCCGTACAGCCATCGCAGACCACCAGAATCTGCATCAGCTCCTTCGGATAGTCCAAGGCGAGGATGGAATCCAGTTTGTTACGAATGAAAGCCGCGCCGTTGTAAACGGCCATCACAACCGTTACGCGGCAACGGAAAGCGGGATCTTTGGCAACCGGAGGTCTTTTCACGACGCGCGTGAGCGCGAGCAACACCGGATAGCCGATCAGTATATATGCGACCAAGCTCGCCGTAACGAAAAAACCCACCCACGCCCACATGATTACTGCCCTTTACCAAGCCACGGACGAAGCAATGTACGTCCTACAATTTCCAAATCCATCCATGGCGACCCGAAGCGCAGGTAGTACAGATCGTAGCCGATGCGAGCGGCCTCTTCTTGAATTTCCGTGTTTATGCCGCCGCGCGCCCCCGGACGGCTTCCTCCATGTGCCTGAGCCCATCCCAAAATGCCTGGTTTGACCGATAGGCGGCGGGCAAATACAGGCGAAACGCTCTCCAGCCGCTCCGTGAAAACGGACCGCACTGGCTGCGGGCCGAAAAGGCTCATCTCGCCGCGGACGAGATTGATCAATTGCGGCAGTCCCTTCAGCCGGAGCCTGGACAGCATTTTGCCCACGCCTGTGATGTTTCCGGTATTCGCGTCTTTGAGCCGGAATCCCCGGCGGTAAAACGGAACACCTTGAAACCCGGCGCACTCGACGGTTTCAAAGAACGGCCCAGCTCCGGCCGCGATGCGCGCCGCCAATGCGGCCGCCAACAGTAACGGGAACGAAATCGCCAATAGCGCCAATCCGATCAGATTGGAATAAACCGCCTGAACGGCCATGGTTGCGCGGTTTTCCCGCAGAGATTCCGAAGCAAGCAGATCTTCGGGCGAGACATTTTCCGGCGCAATGCGTTCCAGCCGTCTCTGGCTGTTCATCGCCTCGGTTTCGAGCCGCAGCCCTGCTAGCTTCGAATCCAACCAAAAGCGGGGCCTCGTTTGCCGCCAATCCGTCTCGCTGACGACGATTTGCTTCGAATGCGCCCGGCCGTCTACGGGCAACCACCTTCGCGCGCCGGCGGTAAGCATCGATGCGGCCGCGCATCCAATCAAAAACGCTCCAAAAGGAAGCGAACTTGAACCGGCATAGATTAAGCCGGCTTGTGCAATCAACGCGGCGCCGCAGGCAGCGAGTAATCGCGGCGCGGGGCTAGCGTCAGTACGCGGCGCGCCCCACTCTACGCCCCACCAAAAGGCCGCCGCCAAGATGAGCGCTGCTCCAAACCCGCCGCCGGCCTGCGCAAGAACGGCCGCTGCGGCGAATGACGCCACGCAAATGGCCGCGTCCCAGGCGGATCGCGCGAGCGTCACACGGCTCCCGCGGGCGCACTGTCCCGCTCGGCGGCGGGAACGCTTTGCTTGACTACATCCGCGAAATCCGCCAGATCAAGCCCGGGCTGGTTGCCATGGCTCTCGATTCGCAGCGACCCTTCGCCCACGGGGACATCGAATGACCAACCGAGTTCCGCGCGGGAGCTCAATGCAAGCTCGCGGACTCCGTTCGGCGATTGCCATAATATTTTGTTCCAGCCGCACTCGTGCGCCGTCTCCGCCAGCGCCGTCCACCACGCATCAGCCGTAGAGGCAGCTTGAAGGCTGGTCCGAAGCTTATCCAAGCGCAGCGATTCGTGAAGGTTCTTCTGCAGTTCGCCGCCGAATAGCATCCGTCCGACGAAGTTAAATTCCTTGTAGCGCAGCTCCCGTACGCCCACGCCCGTAGCGGCCACTAACAACACCAGCAGTGCGTTCCGGAACGCCGCTAGTTGTGGGGCAATCAATAAAAGCGCCAGGCAGGCCGCCACCGCCGCGAACAGATATAAAACCAGGACGGCGCTCCGGGGCGTCAGACCGCGGTCCAGCAGACGGTGATGAATGTGCGCCCGGTCGGCCGAAAAAATCGGCTGATGCCTCAGCAATCGCCGAAACACCGCCACGCAGACGTCCAGCAATGGAACCGACAATGCGATCAACGGCACGATAAGGCTGAGCATTGTGGACGTCTTTTGGGTCCAGATCATGCCGTAGCAGCCGAGCAAAAATCCGATCAAAAGCGCGCCGGAATCGCCCAAAAAAACGGTGGCCGGATTCGTGTTGTACCAAAGGAAGCCGAGCAGCGCGCAAACCAGAGGCAACGTCGCATAAGCCAGCGCCTGGTTTCCATAGAGCCACGCGGCGATGAACAGAGTCAGGCTTGCCACCGTCCCGATCCCGGCGCAAAGCCCGTCCAGGCCGTCGATCAAGTTCAGGGCGTTCGTTGTTAACAGAACCCAGAAAACCGTGAGCGGCAAGTTGAGCCACACCGGCAGAGGCGTCTGGCTGCCGAGCGTCCCGACGCTTAAACCGGAATGAAAAACAACCAGCGCGGCGGAAATCTGCCCGCCGAGTTTGACCCACGGCCTCAGGTTGAAGAAGTCGTCGAGCAGACCGGTGAGGAACACAATCAGCGCGCCGGGGAGCAACTTCGCCAAAGGGCCGCCCAGGCCAGTGGCAGGATCGCTCAACGGAAGTATCGCGAAGGCGTAGGCGATCGCTATCGGCAGGCCGCCGATGCGCGGAACCGGATGCCGGTGAATTCGGCGCTGCCCCGGCCGGTCGACTATGTTGTAGGAGCGGAAAACATCGCGCAAAATCGGCGTTAGCACCACAGACGCGAGGAAAGCCTTTAAACCTCCCGCAAGCAGGCTATTTTCGACAGCCGATGTCCCAAACCCAACCAAATTTCCGCCGGGCTGATTACGCCCCCTCGCTCCCGTTTTCCCGCCATTGCGAACGCAAAACCGCGAGGGAACTCTGGTCCAGCATATGTTCCACTTTGATCCACAACCGGCTGTTTTCGCGCCGCTCGATCAGGCCCAGGTAAACCGCTTCCTGGCTCTCGAGTTCCGCGGGTGTGCCAATGTCCAGTTCCGCGGGCGCCTCCGACACTTCAATCTCAAGGAATCTACCTTGCGATGCGCGCATAGTCGCCGCCCGTCGCGGGCCGGCAGGAAGCAGGCGCACCTCTACTGCTTCGCCAAACTGCATATGGGATCATTCTAGCTAAGTACGATGGCGCAATACTATTCCCCCAAAACACGAAGGGGATGAGGGTTTGCTCCGCTCCTCCCTAACGCCAACGGTTGCCGTTTTGGCTGCCTGCGATTTTCTTCTGTTGTCGGGATGCTTTCTTGTGCCGGCATATCTGACCGCCGCGGCCAACCTGGACTTCTACCTTGTTGAAGGCGGCGGTTCGGTCCAGATCGCCATCGCGGTTCTGTCGATTCAACTCGCGCTGTATTTGGAATGCATGTATGAGCGCATTGTCGCCTTTGCGACGATTCTGCGCCGGATGTTCTTTGCGCTTGGAGTAGGGTTTCTAATCCAGGCCTTTCTGGCGTTATTGCATTCGCCGTTGCAGTTGGCTCGTGGGATTATGGTCGCCGCCGGCGGCCTCAGCTTAGTCGCGTTTCCGGTATGGCGGCTGGCGGCGGGGGCGGTGATGCGCACAGGCATCCCGGCGCGCAAAATTCTGTTTCTCGGCGCGAATTCAGCCTCCCTGACCATAGAGCGGCAATTAAAGGAACAACCCGAACTAGGTCTGATGGCAGCCGGTTTTCTGGGCACGGGCGAGGGCGGGGAGACATTCGTGCGTCTCGGCGATTTCACGGATTTGGATACTGTGATCGAGGAGCACAGCCCCCAGCGCATCGTGCTTGCTCGTGGAGTTTCCGGACTTCCCGTTCGCCGGCTGCTGGAACTACAGCGGTCCGGCACGCGTATCGAGAAACTCGCGAACCTTTATGAATCCGTCACCGGACGAATTTCGCTTCACGAATTGCCGCCTGAACGGCTGATGTTTTCGGAGGACCTGGATGCGCGCCCCGGTTACGTGGCCGCGCGCGACGTCTACTCCGTTGCGATCGCCGCCCTGCTTTTGGCGATCGCCGCTCCGGTATTCGCCGCCGCTGTTCTAATCTCCAAGGCGCGCGGACCGATCTTCGCCTGGAATCTTCACCTCGGCGTGCGGGGGAAACCGGTGAGGCTGTATCGCTTCCGCGACCCCGGGCTG
The DNA here is from genome assembly GCA_019261985.1 of Bryobacterales bacterium. Lineage (GTDB taxonomy): Bacteria > Acidobacteriota > Terriglobia > Bryobacterales > Bryobacteraceae > Palsa-187. Next base: position 86,302 of record JAFAQY010000089.1, read on the forward strand.
TGGAGTTGGGTCCAGGCGTTGCCGCTGCTACTGAACGTGCTCAAGGGCGACCTCGCCCTGGTTGGACCGGCACCCGAGCGCGTTGAATTCGCGGCGGCGCTTCGCCGCAGGATTCCTTTCTATAATCACCGGCTCTCGGTGAAGCCCGGGTTAACGGGATGGGCACAAGTGCATTCGGACACGGGCACGCCCGACTCTCTGGCCGCGCTTGAATACGACCTGTACTACATCAAGCATTTATCGCCCGTGCTGGACGCGTATATAGTCGTATTAACGATCCGTGCGATAGCCGGGTGGAGCAGGCTTTAGCCGGGCTTTAGCCTGCAACGGGGACTTCAGTCCCCGAGCTGACGCGTCCAACAAACGCAAACCGAGGCTGAAGCCTCGGTTGCAGGCTGAAGCCTGCTCCACCCAATTTCGATCACCGAAGCCAATGCGACAATATCGGTGAATGGTGAATTACGGCTATTACTATGCTGGAGGTCTGCTGGCGGGCGCGGCGCTCGTCACATACCTTTTGAGCTGGCCGTATGCCCTGCCGTTCTACATTCTGGCTGCATTTTGTTTGAACTTTTTCCGCGATCCGGAACGGCGCGCGCCGGACGGCCCGGTTGCCGTTTCGCCCGCCGATGGCAAGGTCGTCTCGGTAAAGTCGGACCTCGCCGGCAACTCGCAGATCAGCATCTTCCTCAATATTTTCAATGTTCACGTGAATCGCACGCCGATTCCCGGCAAAATTGCCTGTATCAATTACAAGAAAGGCGATTTTCTGGTGGCCAGCAAAGAAGCCGCCAGCGCCGCGAACGAACAAAACATTATCGAGGTTCGAGGCGTGGTCGGAGGCAGGCCCACCACGGTGGTGTTCAAGCAGATCGCGGGTCTGATCGCCCGGCGCATCATTTGCTACAAACACGTGGGCGACGTTCTCGCCCCGGCCGAGCGCGTCGGCCTGATTAAATTCGGTTCCCGCGTGGACGTGCTTCTGGGACCGGAATGGGAACTGGCCGTCAAAGCGGGCGAGCATGTATCGGCAGGGTCCAGCATCATCGCCACGATGACGGCGGAGGAGCCGGCCGCATGAGAACTTTAAGATTACGCGAGCGTCTGATCGATCCCCGTTCGCCCGATCGCCGCCCCCGCAAAGCCGCGTATGCGCTGCCGACGCTATTCACCGCGGGCAACGTTTTTCTTGGATTTTACGCATTGCTCGAAGTCTTCCAAGGCGCGATGGCGGCGATTCAAAATGCCTCGACGGCGCAGGTGCATTTTCAATGGGCCGCAATTGGTATCGGCATCGCCGTTTTCCTCGACGGGCTCGACGGACGCATCGCGCGCATGACCAACACGGTCAGCGATTTCGGGCGCGAGATGGACTCCCTCGCCGACGTGATCACCTTCGGAATCGCTCCGGCGGTGCTCGCGTTCGCCTGGGGCGTCATGTTTATCGAGCCCCCGCTCGACGGCATTAACCTCGATCAGCTTCGCAGCGCCGGATACTTCTTCTCCTTCCTGTTTCTGCTGTGCGGCGCGCTGCGGCTGGCGCGCTTCAATATCCAAAAAAATCCGACGCCCAAGAATCCCGGGCGGCCCGACCGCAAATATTTCGTCGGGCTGCCGATTCCCGCCGCCGCCGCTACAGTTGCCGGCGTGGTCTACGCGTTTGGAAGCACCCCGTTGCGGTGGTGGCTTCCGTCCGTCGCATGGGTCGCGTTGCTGTTTCTGCTTTCTTTCCTGATGATCAGCACTTGGCGCTATCCAAGCTTCAAAGACATCGACCTGCTTAAACCTCGGTCCCCGCTATCGTTCGTGCTGCTCGCTAGCTTGATTTACGCGGTGTGGAAGTTTTCGCAACCGGTGCTTCTTCTACTGCCCGCGATCTATGTGAGCTCCGGTATTTTCATACGCATCGGCGGATCCCTCCGCAGGCGATTCCGGGCTTCGGCGGCGCGCCGCGGCAAGCCAACCAATCCGGAAAGGCGGCCCGGGCCGGAGCGTCTCGTTGGATAGGCCAGTTGAGCGGCGATTGGTAGCGATGGTGGGCGGCGATTCGCTGCTCGCGAAAGAGATTCGCGAGTTGCTGGGCGAGAGCGAGCCCGCTACGCGAGTTCAACTGATTTCCGCCGCTCCCGATGGGACCAGTTTGTTGTCGCTCGAGGAAGAGGATGCTTCGGTTCTAATTCCGCTCAACGCAGAGAGTCTGGAAGGGGCGAGCGTCGCATTCCTGGCCGGCTCGCAGGCGTCCAGCCGCCGCGCTTTGAAATTGAACCCCGATGGTGGTCCAGTGCTGATCGACCTTGCCGGAGCACTGGAGGAACAGCCCAACGCCCGGTTACGGGCTCCGAAGGCTGAGCCGCGCGGCGGCGCGAGCGAGACCGGCGCGATCAGCGTGATTGCCCACCCCGCTGCCATCGCGCTCGCCCTAGTACTTTCCAGCGTCGCAAGAGCGGGCGTGATACGCCGAAGCGTGGTGCATGTGTTCGAGCCCGCCAGCGAGCGCGGCCAGCGCGGCATCGAGGAATTGCAGCAGCAAACGGTCGCCGTGCTTAATTTGCAAAAGCTGAAGCAGGATGTCTTCGATGCGCAAGCGGCGTTCAATATGCTGGCGCGTTATGGCGAGGAAGCGCTGGAGCCGCTGGAAGGAATCGAGCAGCGCCTGGAGCGGCATCTGGCGTCGTTGTTATCCGCGTGGCCGGGGCTGCCTATGCCCTCGCTGCGGCTCATTCACGCCCCGGTCTTTCACGGTCATAGTTTTTCACTATGGATTGAGATGGACGACGCTCCGCAAGTCGCCCCGATTTCGGCGGCGCTCTCCGAGGCGGGCATCGACGTCCGTCCCGATGAGCCGCCTAACAACGTCGGCGTCGCCGGATTCAGCGGAGTGAGCGTTGGAGCGATTGCAACCGACAACAACAATCCACGCGCATTGTGGTTGTGGGCGGTTGCGGATAATCTGCGAGTGGCCGCGGAGAATGCGGTCGCGGTAGCGCAAGAGGTATGGTGAACGGCGCGCAAGAGATATTGTTGAACTCGGCGCAAGACATATTGTTGAACTCGCCGCAAGAGGTACTGTGAACTCGCCGCAAGAGGTATTGTGAACTCCTGGATTGCAGCTTGTGGGGCAGGTTGCCAACCTGCGGCGGGTTGCCAACCCGCCTCGTCGGGCATTCCGACACCGCGCCAGCGCGATTGCCCATCGCGCGCAGGAAAGCATCCTGGCCAACTCAGCTTGGCCATATCACTACTCCTACTCTGTTGCAGCTGCGGCTACACCATCGCCGGCCGCGGCGACACATTGCCAAAAACGCTCCACACCGTCGCGATTCCGGCATTTGGAAATATCACCACGCGCTACAAGCTCACCGATCGCCTCCCCGAGGCATTTTCGCGCGAGTTCATTACGCGAACGCGCTATCGTGTCGTCCCCGATCCCAATCAAGCCGATGCCGTCCTCACCGGCGCAGTGAATAACTACACCTCGTTCCCGGTCATCTTCGATCCCACCACAAACCGCGCCGCAGCGGTTGAAGTCCACGTGATTCTGCAAGTCAAGCTCACGGAGCGCGCGACCGGCAAGGTGCTTTTCGACCGTCCCCGATTGGAAATCAGCGAGCGCTATGAAATCAGCCTGGACCCCACCCAGTATTTTGAAGAGAGCGACGACGCCCTCGATCGCGCCAGCAAGCTTGTGGCGAAGCAGGTGGTTTCTTCCGTGTTGAACGCGTTCTGATGACACCGGACCAATTTCTCGACAGCTTAAAACGAAAAGGGCCGGAAACGGCCTATCTTTTCATTGGTCCGGAGGCCTACAACCGTGAACGCTGCCGCCGCGCGCTGATCGACGCTGTCCTGCCGCCGGACGAGCGTGAGAGTGGGTTGACGCGCCACGATCTGGATCAGTCGCCGCTTGCCGTGGCGATCGACGATGCGCGTAGCCTTTCTCTGTTCGCCGCGCGGCGCGTTATCAGGCTCGGCCGAGCCGAGGCCGCATTGCCAAAGGGCAAATCGGTTGAGGCAGAGGAGGAGGGCGGCGCGACCGGCGGCACCGCCGCGCCGCTCGAAGCATATTTGCGCGACCCGTCTCCGGGTACGGTGCTGGTAATAGAGTCGTCGCGGTATGAATTCGACGGCGAAGACAAGGCGCGCCTGGAGCGCGTACAGAAGTTCTATTCGGCCGTGCCCGCGCAAGTGGAATTTCGCCGATTCAGTCCGGAGATGGCGCGGGCGCTGGCTCAATCCCTGGCGCGTTCGCTGGGCGTGCAACTCGGGCTGGCCGAACTGGCGCTGTTGATCGAAGCGACCGGCGGCGAGGCATCGCGCATCGCGGTCGAGATAGAGAAGCTGAAGCTATTTGCCGGCGATCGAAAGGTGACCGCCGAGGACATTGCGGCGTTGATTCCCGATGCGCAGACCACGACGATTTTCGCGCTGGTGAACGCGCTCGGGCGCGGCGATCGCATCCGCGCCCTGGAATGCCTGGACACACTGACTCGCGCGGGCGAGTACATGCCGCTTGCCTTGACGTTTCTGGCCACGCAGTTCCGCATGGCGCTGACGGCCCGCGAAGCCAACCTGCGCGGCCCCGGCGATATTCAATCGCATTTCAATCGCCTGGGAGTTCGCATTTGGCCCGAGCGCGCCCGCCAAATCGCCGAAACCATGCAGGCCTTTCCCAAAGAGCGTCTGGTGCGAGCTGTTGCGAAGCTTTTCGACGCCGACCGCGGGCTGCGCGACGCTCGGCCGGATGACCGGATTGTCATGGAAGAGATGGTTCTGGATCTGACCCGTGGACCCAGCGCTTCCGGCTCGCGATGACCTACATTCGGTTCGATTACACTCGGCGCCCTTTTGGAGGAGTTCGAGCAAGCGATCGCCGCCGCCACGGACGGTGCGGGCATGGCTATGATTTGCCGCATGCGAGCGTAGAAGGCACGGGCACGGGATCCGGTCGGATTGAATAACGTCCGTACACTCGCCCGCCTGCGGCAAACCTAATGACCATACACCAAGATCTCGCTTTGCCCGATTCTGAATGTTTCACGCTCACCGAACCGGTTTGACACCGCATCTGACATTTTTCGGCGTTCGGCTGGAGACGTGTAGCCGCTAACCACTGCGACCACTTCCTGCGAGCTCAGATCCTTGCCGCATGCGCGTTGTTCGAGCTCAGGGTGAAAAAAAGAGTAGAACGCGATCTGCTCCGGCGGGGCGGCGAGCACGCAGGCCTCGGGCCGCAGGTGAGCGGCAATTGCATCGGCAGTGGCTGCGAGATCATCCCGTGATGTTGTCGCCTGACGATAGTTTTTAACTGTTGCCGCCACCAGGAACACAGCAACGATCGCCCAGGCGAGCACCCCTCGCCTCTCCGCTCCTAGGCGCTCCACGCCTCGTCCGGCGAGCAGGATTAGCGCAGGCATTGCGAACAACAACTGGCGCTCGGCGAAGAAATAATTGAAAACCACATCCATCAAGATCGGGCCGATCAGCGCCGCGGCAACTGTATTGACAAGCAAACGCTGGTAGCCCGCGGGCCTGATTGCCCATGCCACAAGCAGGAGCAGCGATACGGTGCATACGTAACCGCCGCCAGTGATGTCATGCAGGAACGTGAGCGGATTTAACTGACGAAGGGAAAAGAAAGTTGTCGGCGGGACGATTAACTGATATCGCGCCTGAGCCTGATGCTGTGCGAAGTACCACGGCAAATAGGAAAGCAACCCGGCCGCCGCCGCGATCCGCACCTGCCGGCCTGCAAGGGGCATCTGCGCTAGTACGGGAAAAACCGTGAGCGGCTGCGAATACATTGCAGCGGCCACCGCTAAGAAATAAAGCACGGCCAGTTCCAGCGAATAACGCTCATTGAGCTTAAGAAAAAGCCACAACGTCAACAACGAAAAAAGCAAGCCTTGCGAGTAGACCCTCCCCTCCAGGCCATATCGGAACTGTACGGGCAAGGCCAAAAATAATAGCAGCGTAATCCAGCGGCCGTGCTTTAGAAAACGCGGGCAAATGACCGCGAAAACAAGTCCGCCAAGAATGCTGCACAATGCCGCGGGAAGTCGTGCTACCCATGCCGAATGCCCGAACCACCTCAGGAAAACATGTTGAGCCAGATATGGGAGCGGCGATGCCCCGGCGTTCACCTGCACCCAACGCATCAATTGGGAAACACCGCTGTTGAGAGCATTGGTGGCTTGCAGAACTTCATCCAGCCAGAGCGGCGTCAAGGCCAGGCAAGAAAGCAAGACCACCGCATAGACGGAAATAATTACGTGGCTCGGTTTATCCAACAAGAACCCCTAAAATTGGTCGCGATACTGCTTCAGCGCAATCTTCACAGATTGGGCGGCCTCGCGCAAGTCAAATATCAAGAAGCCGGCTCCTCCGTCTGTGGGATTTGCCGTCCCTCCTAGACCCCATCGTGGGAATGGGCATGTGCTGGCCGTTTTAAGCCTTCACAACCCTCGGCGTAGAATCCCCGAACAGCGCGGTTGCCAACCGCTCGTCGGATAGCATCCGGGATAGCATCCGGCCCACAAGTACTCGCGTGTCCCGTTATGCAACGGTCTGGTGAAACTGTAGGGCAGGTTGCCAAACCTAAATTATGCACGTAATCGAAGAGCACTGACGAAGGTCTGACTGCCTCGCCATTTGGTGACCCCGAAAATCCTGCGTTAAAACAGAAGAGCCGCGAAGCCAGAAACTTCGCGAGCCGACCTTCGGGAGTCACCCA
>JAFAQY010000021.1 GCA_019261985.1 Bryobacterales bacterium
TTGTTTGTAGTCCTGGCGGGAATCTTGGCGGTGGCCAGCGTGACGCTGCCTTTAATTCTCCTGATCGAGCTCGCGAAGCGGATTTAAGCAGCTAAGAGACGGATTCAAGCCTCTTCTTTCGATGCCGGCGGCCTAACGTAGTGGAGGTTGGAGAGGGGCGGGCGGGCCGAGTGCGCTACGCGCCTACGAAAGCTCTGATCCATCCGACAATCGATCGTTTCGCCTGCCCGCCGCATTCAGGCAGGCTGCGTATTCGCCGGCATCTGGAGTGGCCGATCTGGATTGGACCCGCGCGAGTTTAGCGATTAAACTAATTTCGAGGTCAGTACCATGAGACTAATCATGCGAGTGAAATCAGTTGCTCTGGCTGCCGGCGTTTGCCTGTGGCTCGGGGCATTACCGGCGGCGGCACACCACTCCTTTGCGGCGGAATACGACGAGAAAAAACCGGTCAAAGTAACGGGAATCGTGAAGAGAGTGGAGTGGACTAATCCGCATTCGCGCATGTATCTGGAGGTGAAGGACGCCAACGGCGCAGCCACTGTTTGGAATTTTGAGTTCGGCAGTCCCAACCATCTCTTCCGCGCAGGGTGGACGCGGAATACCGTCAAGGAGGGCGATCGCATTACGGTTGAGGGCTGGGCCGCCAAGGATGGAACCAATTTGGCCCAGACGCGGCAAGTGATCTTGGCCGACGGACGGAAGGTTCCTGGTTTCGCGGGCGGCGGTGACAGCGGCGGCGCACCGACCCAGTAATCATTAAAGGGAATCGGACACGCAGAAAGGAGACATCCCAGATGAGAGGCCGTTTCGCGTGCGTCATGACAATTGTATTGGCGGCGAGCGCCTTGGTTTGTGCGCAGCAACCGGCGCCGGGAGATCGAGGCGGCGGCAAAGGGCCCGCGGCGACCATCGCGCCTGCCCCGCGTTCAGCCGACGGGAAGCCTGACCTTAACGGTGTCCTAAACGGCGGCCCCTACTCGCAGGACATCAGCCGCAACCTGCTGCCCGGTGAGCAGATCGTGCTCACGCCGGCGGCCGATAAACTCATGAAGGAGCGGCGTCCCAAAGACGATCCAGAAGCCAATTGTCTCCCTGCCGGCGTGCCGCGCATGGCTCCCTATCCGTGGCGAATCGTGCAGCAGCCCAGCCACATCTTCATACTTTTTGAGGGAAATACTCACAGCTACCGCCAGATCTTTATGGATGGACGCCAACACACGCCGGAAGCCAACCGATGGCCAAGTTGGTATGGCGACTCGATCGGCAAGTGGGACGGCGATACCCTCGTAGTCGATACGGTTGGGTTCAATGACCGGTTCTGGTTCGATGCAAAGGGCCATCCGCATACGGATCAACTTCACACCATCGAGCGTTACACCCGAAAGGATCTGGGGACTCTCACTGTCGAGACCACGATTATCGACCCCGGCGCTTACGTCAAACCATTCAAGATCGGTTTCACTGCCCATTACGCTCTGAAAGACGATCTCATGGAGTACATTTGTGCTGAGAACAATCAGGACGTGACTCACATCACAACTCCTAAGCCGTAGCGTTTCAGGAATGGTCGTTGGCTTTTGCTCACTTCTCGGGCAGCGCAAAAACAAGCAAGCTGTTGCCTGAATTGGGGCGGCGAATCTGTCCTGCGAGTTCCGGCGCGATCAACGTGGACCAACTGCCGCCGCCGATTCCAGCAGGCATCGCCACGTACTGCCTGCCTTTCGCCAGATAAGTGATCGGGAATCCTTGCGCCGAGGTGGGCAGGCGGGTCTCCCAGAGAATCTTGCCTGATTCAGCATCGTAGGCATACATGTGCCGATCCCAGTCGCCTCCGAACGCGACTCCGCCCGCAGTGGTGAGGGCCGCGGTATTCGAAGGTGATGGCGTGCGCTGACGCCACAGCACTCTGCCCGAACGGATATCCATCGCAAGAAATTCACCGAGGTTTCCGCCGGAGGCAGGATGACGATAGTTGGTTCGTTTGACGGGACCAGTTCCTCCTCCGCCGATTTTCTTGTCGTTGAGCGCGCTGAACGTCGCTTTCTCGCAGTTCAGAGTAAGGGGAACATACAGAGCATTCGTCTGCGGATTGAAAGCCATTGCGCGCCAGCTCTTGAACCCTGAAGTGCTGGGGCACATATCGACCTCATCGCCGATGTAAGGGACCTTTCCCGCCCGATACGTTACCTTGCCGGTTCGCGCGTCCACATCGAGAATATTTTGATATCCGAGATCGGAAGAGCGGATAAAAGCACCATCAGTTCGGTTAAGCTGCCATAGGATGCCTAACTTGCCCATCTTGAACAGCGATTTTTTTCCGTCGACATCGATCAGGATATTTTCAAAGACCTCATCCATATCCTGCGTCTCGCCGGGTATGTGCTGGAAATACCACTTCATCTTTCCTGTATCCGGATCGAGCGCCAAAGTCGAGTTGGTATAAAGCGCTGCCCCATCTGTTCCCCGAACTGCCCTCACCCAAGGCTTCGCCTGCGCTGTTCCCCAATACACTAAATTCGTCGCCGCATCGTAGCTGCCGGGAATCCACGCGTCGCTGCCTGCGCGAAGAGCAAGCGGCAGGTCGCCCCAAGTATTGCCGCCGGGTTCGCCAGGGCGAGCAATGGTGGAAGTGCGCCAGACTTCTTTCCCCGTGTCGGAGTCATGTCCTGTTATGAAGCAAACATCTTCTTTATACCGGCTGCAACCTGCCATTCCCGAAATCACTTTGCCGCGAACGACGATTGGGCCCGACGTATATTCATAGCCCAGCTTTGAGTCTGCGACGCGGGTATCCCAGACAAGCCTGCCTGTCCTTGCTTCTAATGCGATCACATGAGCGTCATTGGTTGTGGCATAGATTTTGTCTCCGTAGATCGCTATATTTCTTTGGATGCCCCGCAGGTTGTCCGACTCGGCTGCGGCGGTTGGACGTTGAGAGAGGCGTGGAATCGCCGTCTGCTCGGCGCCCCCGGCTCGAGGAGACACAGGCGCCTCGTTCGTGCCCGGCCGATATTCCCAAATCAAATCACCGGTGGCCGCATCCAGCGCTTGAATCACTCCGCGCGGGTTCGGGAGATACATAACGCCGTCGTAAACCAATGGCGTCGCCTCCTGAGCTCCTGTATCATCCATCGCCCATGACCAGGCGAGCTGAAGCTGGTGGACGTTATCACGCGTGATCTGGTCCAACGGGCTGTAACCCCATGCATTGTCTGTACGGCGCCAATTGACCCAATCGCCGGGCGCCGGATTGCGCAGCATCGCCTCGGTAACTGGACGAAAGTTCTGAACCGTCTGCGCGCCGAGCCAGAGAGCCAGAAAACCCAGAACTGCGAAAATCCGAGTGGCGAATCTGATCCGCATAGCCTCACCCCGGAGAAGCAGCTTATCACTTGTAGGCTTGGTTCGTGCGACACCTCAATTCACGCGCAGGTTCGCCAAAGTAGAGGGGCTTTGGAGCGCGTTATCTGCTATCTGTGGTGTGGCTTGACCCTCGTTTCAACCCGACTGTATACTCCGCCATGGGGGACTTGGAAATGAAAAGCGCGTTCGTTGTTTGCGCACTGGCAGCATTCACGGGCATTGTGCCGGCGCTGGCGCATCATTCCTTCGCGGCGGAGTATGACCAAAAGCAGCCGCTTTCCTTCGCGGGAGTCGTCACCAAGCTCGACTGGATGAATCCGCACGTGTACTTCTACGTCGATGCACTCGACAAAGACGGCAATGTGGCGCATTGGGCTTGCGAGGCGGGAAATCCGAACGCGCTGGCCCGGCGAGGCTGGAAGAAGGACAGTCTGAAGAAAGGCGACCAGGTAACGGTGCAAGGCTATCGGGCCAAGGACGGGACGTTCACGATGAACGCAAGATCTATCGTGCTCGCCGATGGCAGCAAGGTCTTTGCTGCGTCGTCTGAGGACGGCGGGCCTCTCAACTAAGGCTTCTTATGCGATCCAACGCATTGGTTTTGACGGCGGCGCTGTGGGCCATGTGCATCGCCGCGGCTGGACAGGCCGGCGACAATGCCACTCTGCCTCTGCCGCCCCAAGCTCCGCCTCCGGGCGTGGGCATACCGAATCTCAACGGCGTATGGCAAGCGCCCTACACGCCGGACCTGTCCCGAGCCTTCGGCTCGGCGCTTCCATTCACTGCGTTCGGCGCGGAGCAGTTCAAGAACCATTTGGGCGGCGACGATCCTCACGGTTTCTGCCAGCCCACAGGCCCCACGCGCGCGTTTCATTCGCCGTTTCCTTTTGAGATTATCCAAACGGCGGGAATGACCACTGTGCTGTTTGAAATCGACCACACATTCCGGCGGATTTTCACGGATGGCCGCCCTCATCCCAAGGGTCAGGACATCACTTGGTACGGCGATTCGATCGGGCGCTATGAGGCCAATTCGCTCGTAGTCGATACAAATGGCGTGAGCGAGCGAAGCTGGCTCGACACGGCCGGCCATCAGCATAGCGACAAGCTGCATATAACCGAAAGCTTCGCCAAGATGGGTCCCGACATCATCAAGTGGACCGTCACCTATGACGATCCCGTCTACTTCACTAAGCCTTGGAGCGTCACGCTCGATATGAAGCGCCAAAAGTACGACATCATGGAGATGATCTGTACGGACAACAATCAGGATATTCCGCACTACATCACGTCGAAACCGAAACCGTGAAGAGGAGACCGCACCGGACGAACCCGCCACAGCCTCGATTCTCATCTCAGCTGCACAGGCAGGTTGTGTTCCGAACCGTCTGATTTTTCAACTCTCGCAAGGCGTATACTTGACGGTCAGATGGAGGAAACATGAACTATCGATGCCTCTACTTCGTAGCTGCAATCGCGGCGCTGGTTTCGCTGGCGCATGGGCAAGCCCAGCCAAATTGGAAGGTGCCGCGAACCCCTGATGGACATCCCGATTTTCAGGGCGCGTGGGCCAACAACATCGCTACTCCGCTCGAGCGACCGAAGGAACTGGCCGGGCGCCCGTTGCTCACGGACGCCGAACTGGCCGCCATGAAGAAGAAAGCGCGGGAACTCTTCAACAACGGCAACTCCGACGCGGCGTTCGGCGATACAGTATTTAACGCCGTGTTCGCCAACGTCAACGGAACCAGATCGGGCTTCAAAAGCACCGACGGAGAAACCGGCGACTACAGTTCGGTCTGGACGGTCGAGAGGGATTGGGAGAATCGAACTTCGCTTATCACTGACCCAAGCGATGGGCGTCTGCCACCCATAACAGCAGAGGCGGCAGCGAGAACGGCAGGGCAGCGAGCTCTGGGCACTCCCGTAGTGTCCATCGGACGGGCCGACCAGGCGCAGGACCGGCCATTGCAGGAACGCTGCATCACCTACGGCTCGCCTTCGCTGGTGGCCGGCTACCAAAGCGGCTATTGGATTTCACAAACGCGGACCGCTGTGATCGTCGTGACGGAGATGATTCACGACGCTCGCGTGATTCCGCTGCAGGGCGGGCCGCATCTTCCCTCCACGGTCCATCAATGGCTGGGGGATTCGCGCGGGCACTGGGAAGGCGACACCCTGGTCGTGGACACCACGAACTACAAGCCGAGAGCCTTTCGGAACATCTCTAGCGAAAAACTGCATGTCATGGAGCGCTTCACTCGTACTGGCCCCGAGACGCTGAAATACGAAATCACCATCGATGATCCGGACACCTGGACGAAGCCGTGGAGCCTGATGATCCCCTTGAGGCGCTCTTCCGACCCGTATTTGGAATATGCTTGCCATGAGGGCAACTACGGGCTGGCAGGCGTCCTGGCGGGCGCCCGTGCTGAGGAGCGGGCCGCCGAATCTGGAAAGCAATCGAAGTAGGGGGCGATCGGCGGCAGCGGAAAACCCAAAACGATCGTGACTGCCTGCGTTGAATTCATGAATCGAAATAACGCGCCTTCCCGTACGAGCAAGGTGACAATATCGAGGCAACGGCGCCACTCCCCGATCGCGGCGGTATTGGCAATCGGTTTCGCTGCGCCGTTAGGAGCTTTTGCCCAGAATGCTCAGGGTCAGGCCGCCGCCGTTTTGGGTAGCAAGCCCAATCCTGACGGAACCCCGGTTCCGCGCACGCCAGATGGCAAGGCCGACTTGTCCGGAGTCTGGAACAAGAGGCTGATCACGAACACAACTGCTGCCCTGGAGCCACTGCCGTTTACACCAGAGGGGCTGAAGGCGTTTAACGATGTCGCGGGGCTGATCGATCCGATGAGCCGTTGCATCTTTCCCGGCATCCCCAGGTTGAACAGCGAGCCCTATCCTATGCAGATCGTGCAGTTGCCGGACAAGGTGATTTTTCTGTACGAATACATGCATAACTTCCGGGTCGTTTACACCGACGGCCGTGGCCATCGTAAGGATTGGGCGCCGTCGCTGCTGGGTGACCCAGTGGGCATGTGGGACGGCGACACGCTGACGATCGATACGGTTGGTTTGACGGGTGATGTGACCTGGCTGGATGGTCACGGCAACCGGCACAGCGACGCGCTGCATGTGGTGGAGCGGTGGCGCCGCATCAGCGCGAACCAGATCTGGTACGAGCACACCATCGATGACCCGAAATTCTATTCGAAACCCTGGACGACTGGCTGGGTCATACCACTGGCTTCGAAAAACTGGGAGCTTATGGAATACGCCTGCACTACCGGCAATAAGGATTTGGAAGAGCACCATTTGCAGCCGGGCGCGCTGGACGGTTCAGGGCGCGACGGCTCAGCGATCGCGACCCCTGCACCCGTTGCGCGGTAATTGGAAATCCAGAGTAGGAAAGAAGGTCACGAAAGCTTCCAGCAGCTTTCAAATTTCCAGCACGCCCGTGCTATCGCCGAATGACGATGATTCCACACCAAGTTTGTTGAGAATCGCTGCGAGAAGGTTCGACATCGTCGTGTGCTTGGCATAGCGCAAGTGACGTCCGCCAGCGACCTGTCCTGAAGCTCCACCGGCCAACAATACGGGCAGTGGATCGTGGTTGTGTTTGTTGCCGTCGCTGATCCCGCTTCCATAGAGCACAAGGGAATGATCCAGCAGACTCCCGTCGCCGTCCTGCGTCTCCTGCATCTTCTTCAAGAGATATGCGAGCTGGCTCACGTGGTAACGGTTGATCTGTGCGAATCGATCCATGTTCTCGGGAACATCGGAGTGATGGGACGTGCTGTGGAAACCGCTTCGAACTCCGCTGTCGGGATATACGGTGGTGCTGGTTTCCCGGGCGAACATGAGCGTGGAGACGCGCGTAATCTCGGCCTTATACGCCAGCACCTGGAGATCGAACATCAACTTGAGGTGTTCCGCAAAGGAATCGGGTATGCCTACGGGGGCGTCGGGAACATCCAGACCAGCCGTCTTGGCGGAGGCGGCTTTCTGGACACGGCGCTCGATCTCGCGGACGTCTTCCAAGTACTCGGCCAGCCTCGCGCGATCCGATTCCGGCAGTCGCTTGCGCAAGGAAGCTACTTCCGCCTGTACCGAATCGAGAACGCTGGCTGCCTCGTCGCGCCGCGAGGTGCGTTCCGCGTTGTTCCGTCCGCCGCCGAAAAGCCGCTCGAACACAACTTGCGGATTGTTCTCCATCGGCATGGGCGTGGTCGCGGTTTTCCAGGAGATCGTGTTCTGATACGCGCAGGCGTACCCCGCGCCACAGCTCAACGATACGTCTTCAATCGACAACTCCAACGATGGCAGCGGTGTGTCCTGCCCCATCGCATCGGCGTAAGCCTGATCGAGCGTCCTGCCTACGTGCGCTTCGACGCCTTTCTCCGGATGCGCGCCGCTGAGGAACACCGCTGCCGCGCGTTGGTGATCGGCGCCGGCATCGCTATCGGCGCCGCCCGCCAGCGGATGCGCCAGGTCGCTGACAACGTTGAGATGTTCGCGGAACAGCTCCAAAGGCTTCAGAATCTCGCTGAACTCGAACCCGCGGCCTTCCGTAGCCGGAGTCCACTTGCCCATGATGGCGCCATGCGGGACGTAGATGCACGTCAGACGTGTCTTTGGCGCTGCCGCGGTCTGGCGCAGGGGCGTCTGCGCGGGCACCATCGATTCCAGCAATGGCAGTGAGATCGAAGCTCCCAGCCCGCGCAACACCGTGCGCCTCGACAAATGCTTCTTCGTAATATACATAGTGCCTCTCCTAACGTTTGGCTTCCACGGCAGCCTCGCCGGATGGGGCCATCATTCTCTCTTGAAATGCATCGCTGGCGACGATCCCAGTCACCAAAGAAGAAAATCGATAATCGGTACTGGCCGCCTTGCGGAGGATCGAACGTATGGCGGGTTCATCGTAATAATGAACGGCGCGGCCAAGGGCGTAGGTCATCAAGTTCTCTGTCATCGTTGTGAGTACAGCGCCGGGGCGCGCCATCAGGGCGTTGCGCAAACTCGCCGGCCCGTCAAGCCTGGTTCCATCCACCATTTCGGCCGACGCGTCGATCGAAACTCCTTGATCCATCGCCCGCCATTTCCCGGTTAAATCGAAATTCTCCAGCGACAGCCCGATCGGGTCCATAATTTTGTGGCAGGACGCGCACACGGCATTGCGGCGATGGAACTCCATCTGTTGCCGAACCGAACGCGGCTCAGACTTTCCAGCACTTTCCTCAAGCGCCGGCACATTCGGCGGCGGCGTGGGAGCCTCCACTCCCAGCAGATTCTCCAGAATCCATTTCCCTCGGGCCACCGGCGACGTGCGATCGGCCACCGAAGTCACCAGCAACAGACTTCCCTGCCCCAGCAATCCGCGGCGCGCATCGTCGGTGATCGTGACCTTGCGGAAGTGATCGCCGTAGACGTTCGGGATGCCGTAGTGCCGGGCGAGCCGTTCGTTCACGAACGTATAATCGGCATTGATCAGGTCGAGCGCATTGCGATCCTCGCGCAAAACGCTGTTGAACAACATTTCTGTCTCACGCTCAAAGGCTCTGCGCAGCTCTGCGTTTACTGGCGCCGGAGCCGTCTTCACTTCGCGCAGATGCAGCCACTGGCCGGCGAAATTCTTGACCAGCGCTTCAGAACGTGGATCCGCCAGCATCCGCCGCGTTTGTTGCTCCAGCACCATAGGATCATGGAGCTTGTGTTTTTCTGCAAGGTCCAGAAGCTGGTCATCGGGAATGCTGCTCCACAGGAAGAAGGAAAGGCGCGACGCCAGCTCCAGATCGTCGATTCGATAGATCGCTCCCGCCGCCAGGCCCGCCGGCTCCTCTTCGAAGCGAAATACAAAACGTGGCGAAACCAGAATTCGCTCGATCGCGGATTGAATACCGTTCTCGAACTCTCCGCGATTTCTTCCCCGCTGGTAGAAACCGAGCAGGATCTCCATATCGGAGTCCGTCAGCGGTCCGCGATATGCATGCCGGGCCAAGTTCGCGATGATTTTTCGCGCGCACCCGAGTTCCTCGCTTTGCGAAGCCGGCGTGCAAACGAAGATCCGGCGGCGGCTCGCTGTATCGCCCGGACCCGTCGAACTTAGCGGGCCCGCGATAGCCACGCTCGTCGGCCCTACCTGGCTCGGAGGATTTTTCCAAAGACTGTTCAACGGCTGTGGGTCATGGTCGATCACCGCAAATCCCAACGTCTGCTCTCCGGCCTTCACATCGAGCTGAAAATCGGCTGTGACGTAGTAACCGACCTCCACGGTTTTCACGGGCACGCCGTTCACCGTCACTTCGATATTGACCACCCGGTTGTCGTACGGTACACCGCCGCCACCGCGTACCTTGAATGCATACCTGCCGTCCAGCGGGAAGTAATGACGTACCGCCATGCCGCCATAAGTGCCCAGCGGAATCTGGCCACCGCCATTGCCCGCTCCCCCGTCCCGAGGCGATCCGCGGTAGGTCGCCGTGGCTGGGGAAATGGAAGCGTCGCCCACCGCCAGCCGGCTCACCAGCGCCGCCGCCGATACGTACCGCTCCATCAACGACGGCGATACCCGCAGCACATCGGCGACGTTATCGAATCCTTCCGCCGAATCGTCCGCCGGCAGCAGCGTCGATACATCCGCGTCCAGCGCCAGCAGATCATGAACCGACCGTGCGTACTCGTTGCGGTTCAGCCGATGCAGCGCAGTGACGCCGGGATTCGGATGCGCCTCGGCCCAGCGGTCAAGCGTCGCCTCAATGCGCTCCTGGAATGCGTCGAGCGTGGCGCGATCCGGCCGAGGCGCGCCGCTCGGAGGCATCATCCCCGCGCGCAACTTCCGCACCACCTTCTCCCAGGTCTCGGCGGCTTCACCCGCGCGATCGGGTTCAAGCGAATCAAGCGACAACCCGCCGGTCTTCGCTCGTGCATTATGGCAGGTAACGCAATAGCGATCGAGCAGAGCGCGATCGGACAACTCAGCCGCATGCGTTGGGGACGCGCAACCCACAGCCACGACGATTCCCGCTGCCCAGACGCGCACCGGCATCATTGGCCTTTGCCGTTCGACAATTTCTGAAGCAGAGCCAGCGTACTCGGCCGCTTCTCCGGAGGACCCGCCAAGTACGCCGTGCCATCCGCCAACGCAGACGGAGTCCTTCCCTGCTTATCCTTCGCATCAAGCCGTGCGCCCTTTTCCGCCAGCAACTGCACGATCGCATCCGAGCCGCGGAACGCCGCGCCATGCAACGCGGTGTATCCGCCGGAATCGGCCGCATTGACATCGGCTCCGTTCTCGATGCAGAGCTTCACTGCCTCCAGCAGCGCGTCGGGATTTTCGGTATACGTCTGGCGGGGAACCCAGCCAACCCCTGCCGCCGCCATTAAGGCAGTTGTGCCCGCGAGTGTAGGAATGCTGGGATCTGCCTTGTGTTCGAGCAGCAGCCGCAATGCGGTCACATCTCCCGCCAGAGCCGCGCGCGCGAATGGCGTCTGCCCTGCCGGATTCACCCATTGGCGCGCCCCGAACGGCATCATCCACCGCCTGCTGGGCGGCTCCCGAGTAGTGCGAGCATTCACCGCCGCGCCTCGATCGAGTAGCGCCTTAATCAGGGGCAAGACCGCGTTTCGATCCACTCCATTCGTCCCATTGCCGCCGTCCGGCAAATCCAGGTTGCGCAGGTCTATTGCGGCCCACAACGCCGTCCGGCCGAAAGTATCGACGGCGTTCGGGTCCGCTTCGCGTTCCAGGAGCAACGCAGCCACGTCGACATGTCCGTTGAGCACCGCGACGAGCAAGGGTGTGGCCCCACTGGCTTCCGCCTGATTCACTTGCGCTCCAACGTCCAGAAGCAGCCGCGCACTCTCGAGGCGACCGTCCCGAGCGGCATAGAGCAGCGCCGTCATCCCCCCTTGCGGAACCGGCTTTTCGCGATTCTGCGCTCGCCCGATGCCTTGCAGATTGCCGGCCGTAGCCGGGGGCATCTCGACCGCAGTTTGAGCATTCACATCCGCCTTGGCAGCCAAGAGAACGCGAAGCACATCCGTGTGATTCTCAGCCACGGCCAACATGAGCGCCGTCTGCTTCTCCGCGGTATTGGTTTCATTCACTCGCGCGCCCCGCTCGATCAGCAGCCGCACGGCTGACGGATTCCCGGTCCGCGACGCAATCATGAGAATGCTCTCGCCCGCAGCGTTCGACGAATTCACATCTGCCCCGGCGTCGAGCAGCTTTGCAATCATCGTCGCGCTGCCATTCACGCTGGCCAGCTCCAGCGGCGTCACGCCCCGCCGGCTTCGGGTATTGACGTTGGCGCCTCCGCGGATCAAAACGTCGGCAATTTCCAAGTCATCGGCTTGGGCCGCCCAATGTAGCGCCGTCGTCCCATCCCCAAGCGGCTGATTCACGTCCGCTTTGTCCGCGACCATCGCGCGAACCGCAGCCATGTCGCCGTCGTGTGCCGCCTGCGCCAGCCGTGAATCAGTTTCGGCTGCCGATGTGCAGATGGCGACCGCCAAGCCTAAGATAAGTGTCCGGCTTACGGTCTTGGTTGCCATTCTCCCTCTCCCCCTCCACCCGCCGTACGGGCCAAATTATTGATATCAGCACGCGCCCATGGTGTCAACCGGCATCTGCTTCGGCCGCATCGTCTCTGAAGCATTGAAATCAATCGGGTTGTGCTCCGGTGGGTTCGTTTGGTAGTTCCGATTCACAGGCTGAAGCGTGTGCCACCTCGACGGGAATCTGAGACGCGATCCGCTTTCGTTTTTCACCCGAGCCGGAGTGCCTCGTGCCCGAGGAGCTTGGGCATGCGGGTGGTGGTATCGTTTCGTGCGCGCCTCCCATCGGTAGTGGGACCATTAGAAGCTCGTTCGCCGGTGATTGACCGGACCTGTTATTCCGGCAAGCCGACCTTCTTTCGCAGCGCCTTCCAGCGGGGATCACCACGCAGAAATCCGGGATTCTCACGATCAGCACGGAGCAGGAACCAACCTACTCGGATGGGACCAATCGCTGCATTCGAATCGAAGGCTTCGAAGACGCGATCCTTATCGCCGAGGCAGGCGAAGGCCACGGTCTGGTAGACGCCGGAAAGATTAGCCGCTTTCTCCGCCTCGTCGCGTCGACCGACACGAAAGTACGCACACGCAAGAGCGGCTTCAACGGGATTAGGGTTGTCGGGGCGTGCACCGTAGGTCCGAATCACCTCGTTGCCCTTGCCTTGCCGGACGAGCAACCAGATGCACTGCCTCGTGAGAGGATAGTCGGGCGGCAGCTTACCGCAGATTTCGGCAGCTTCGTCATTTCGGCCTGCATCCCCGAGTGCGTCACTCAGAAAGAACAGGAAGAACGGACTGCTCTTCTCCGCAATCCTCAACTGCCGGATTGCCTCATCGATCCTCCCCAGCGGCAAGAAGTAATAGATGGCGAACCAACCGTGAGACTCCAAACGGTTGGGCTCAATCTCGATCGAGCGGCGAAAGCTTTTTTCCGCTTGATCCCACTGGGCCTCGCGTGCAAATGCGGCGGCGAGGGCATCGTAGGATTCGGCCGAGAGCGGATCGAGTTGAATGGCCTTTTCCGCGGCGGCCCGCATCTTCGCCATTTCAGCATGAATATCCTGTCCGGGCTGACCTGAGAGAGTGAGATGGGCGATGGCCAGAGCGGCATACGCGGGGGCAAAAGATGGGTCTTTCGCGATTGCCTGCTCAAATACCGGGATACGCGGGGCAGGGTCGCCGGCACGTTCTACTGCTAAAGCGAGGCCGCGGAGATAGAGATCGTACGCCTCTGTACTGGTTTCATAGCGCCGGCGGCCGCGGGCCAGCCTCAGCCTCAGATTATTGACGATGGCGCGCGAAATCTCGTCTTGGATTGCGAAAATATCCGCTAATTCCCTGTCATAGCGGCCCGACCATATTGGAAAATCGTCTCGCGCGCGAATCAACTGCATATTAATCCGTAACTGCTGTCCGGATCGCAAGACCGATCCCTCTACCAGGTAATCGGCCTCGAGCTGTTTCCCAGCGTCGCGTGCGTTTCGGGGCTTGCCTTTAAGGGCGAAGGAGGAGGCTTCCGAGCGGACTGCCAATCCCTCAATAATCGTCAGGTTGCGGATGATCTCACTGGTGAGTCCGTCCGCGAAGTAATCGTTCGCTGGATCCTGGTTCAGGTTGACGAGGGGTAGAACGGCGATCGGAATCGGCGAGTTCTGAGGAGCCAGGAGCCACCACCCTACTGCCACCAAGGCGACTACCAGGCAAGCGAGGACGGCAACCGCCCACAGCCGCCGCTTAGGCGACTTGGCGTTCTCATGAGGGAGACTGGATTCGCTCGTTTCTGGTTCGCCGCGAATGACCGGAACGTATCCGCCCTTCGGCAGCTCGATCACGAGGGGGTCGCCCTTCCCTTCGCCGAGGTAGTACTCGCTCAGCCGCGCCCGCAGACGGGCGGCTTCGGTACGCACGATCGAATCCTGCTTGGGATCGTGATCCGGACTGCGGCGGAGGACCTCGACTGCGATCAGCGATTCCTTAATCTCCGCGTCCTTGCCGGCCAGATGCTGCTCGACGACAAAGCGCAGGAAACCAGACAGCCGCTCGTTGCGGGAGAATCCTGGGCTCGCCAGCACCCTTTCCAGTTGCCGCCGCGCGGCTTCTACACCTGATCCCGCCGTGGGCATTGCTTTGAGAATACATCCTGTTTTCAATGACGTGCAAGTGTATCAAACTCCCTTCCGACACCTTTAGACTTTTCCTCGTAGCGGTAGGAAGCGCATTCTGGCTTCATGCGAAGGGCTCTTCTTCTGATGCCGCTTGCCGCCGCCTGCTGGGCCGGAGCGGCTTACGGGACGTGGAAGCTGAATGTGGCCCAGTCCACTTTTGGCGGAGACACTCAACCGAAGAGTCTGACCGTTCGGATCGAGCCGCATTCGAAGGGCGAAGTGTTCACGTTTGACCGGATCGAGGCGGACGGCCGGGTCACCAGCTCCAGCATCCTGCTTTACCTGGACGGCGCGGAGCGGGATTTCCGCGACAAGGAATGTTCCGGAACGCAATCATCGCGGCGAATCGACAGCAACACCATCGAGATCCTGCGCAACTGCGGAGCGGATGCGTGGACCAAACTCGTCCGGCGGACCGCGCCCAAGGACCAACTCGTTTTGGAGATTTCCGAACAACGCCATGGCGGTCGCCGCTACGACCGCAGGCTGGTTTTCGAGAAGCGATAAAGGAGGACGAACATGTCAAAAACCAATCAGCTTACGGGAATTCACGGGCCTGATCGGCGGAAGTTTCTGAGCTATTTGGGCGCCGCTCCGGCCTTAGGGCTCCTTTCGAGCCCGAGTGCCTTCGCCGATACTGGACCGCTGAATGCGTCGGAGCGCCGCGACCGGGCATTCGCGATCCGCCAGGATGCGGCGATTTACCAGCGGGATCTGCCGGCGACTCCGTCGATTTCGAACGGAGACGAGGAGGCGTACGCAAACCGGATCGCCAGTTTCACCAAGGGTCTGCCACATAACGATCTGGGCGAGGTGGACCCGAATGCGTACAATGCTTACCTGCAAGCGCTGAACAGCGGAAACTGGGCGGATTTCGAGGCGATTCCGCTGGGCGGCGCGGCCAAGCTATCGAATCCGCAAGCGGCCTACTGCTACACCTTGGAAGGCGCAGACGCAGCAGCGGTACCGGCGCCGCCTTCACCGGCATTCTCGAGCGCTCAGGCGGCGGGGGAGATGGTGGAGGACTATTGGCAGGCACTGACTCGGGACGTCCCCTTCAGCCAGTACGGGACTGACGCGACGATAGCTCAGGCAGTCGCGGACTTGAACAAATTATCGGACTTCCGCGGTCCCAAGGTGAACTGGCAGGTGACGCCGGATGTGATTTTCCGCGGGCCGACGCCTGGCGATCTGGCGGGTCCGTACCTTTCGCAGTTTCTTTTAAAGCCGGTCCCCATGGGCGCCGCAACCATGCCGCAGCTTTATCGGACGGCGATTGCCGGCGACGACTACTGGACGAGTTACGCGGACTGGCTGAACGGGCTGCGGGGCCGCGCCAGCGGGTCGAACAAGTTCGACTCGACTTCGCGTTACATACGGAATGGCCGCGACCTGGCGCTGTACTTACTGGTAGATTGGGCCGGCCAGGCGAACGTGATGGCTGCCCTGATACTGAACAGCTTCGGTGCGGCAGCAGTGGCGGCATCGAATCCGTATTTGCATTCGGCGACACAGGTGGGAAGCATCACCTTCGGAGCTCCGTCGCAAGTCGACTTGGTGACGAGGGTGTCGAATCCGGCATACAGGGCGGGTTTCTACCAGAAGTGGCTGGTGCATCGCCGGGTGAGGCCGGAGGCGTTCGGCGGACGCATTCACAATCTCGTAACAGGCGCGGCGAAGTATCCGATCCACTCCGATGTGCTGAATTCAGCGGCGCTAAAGGCCGTGTTCAGCGCCACCGGGAGTTACCTGCTGCCGCAGGCGTACCCAGTGGGGTCGCCGTTGCACCCCTCATATCCGGCGACTCATGCGGTGGTTGCGGGGGCAGGAATTACGGTGTTGAAGGCGCTATTCGACGAGTCGTTCATCATTCCGAGTCCGGTGACGCCTTCAGACGACGGGTTATCGCTGGTTCCGTACACGGGTGGATCACTGACCGTGGGTGGGGAACTAAATAAGCTCGCCTCGAATATCGCGTTAGGGCGGGATGCCGCAGGAGTACATTACCGGTCGGACGGAGTGGAGGGAATCAAGCTGGGAGAGGCGATCGCGATCTCGATTCTGCGGGATACGGCGACGCTGTACAACGAGCCATTCCCGGGCTTTAGTTTTACGAAGTACGAAGGGACTCCAATAACAATTAGTCCGAATTATTGAAAATTCGGCTTACTCGGGAGCATGGAGGAAAAATGATCGGAAAGGCAGCTAATGTCGTCATGGTAGTGATTCTGCTTGCCGCAGCTTGTAATCTTGTGCCGGCGCAACAACTACCCGCGACGACTCTGACCATTGATCTCGGAAACATGGTTGAGTATCAGGAGGACATTTATGACCCGGTGAAATTCGCCAGGAGCCCCAACGTAACGCCTTCGCTTGGAATTGGGGCCGGGGTCGCGAATTTCGCTGTCGCGACACTCCTGGGAGACATCGTGGCCGTCAACGGCCAACCCGCTAAGGGTCTATACGCCGGGAGATCGCGAACCATTGGTACACGTACGAATCCCACGCCCGGACAGGCAATCGCTGATGTGACGCGCGCCGCGATACGGGAGCACATTTTTGAGATCTTGCAATCGGACGGCACCCCGGTGGGGAGTATCATGCTGATGGGGTTGAGCGGTGGCAATTCTCCTCCTCCCGGCCAGCCTTCCACGGAAAATGCGAATTGGGCGATCGTGGGAGGCACGGGGGCCTTTCTGGGCGCGCGCGGCCAGGCAGAAGCGATCGTCGGGATTGGACTCGGGGGGCGCGCCGCATCCATGGGCGAGGACCCCGCGAATCGCCGCATCAATGGAGGCAGCATGGGTCAGTGTGTGCTACACATCATCCCGATGACAGCGCCACAGATTGTGACCACAGCCAACGGACCCGCGATAACCCATTCCGACTTTTCCCTTGTCAATGGGGCGAAGCCGGCGGCGGCTGGCGAGGTTCTATCGCTCTTTGCAACAGGGCTGGGGCCGGTACGCGGGATCGCGACAGGTCAGACCTTTCCCTCAAATCCTCCGGCGCCTGTCAATTCGCCAATACAAGTGATAGTAAATGGAAGCCCGGCTGAAGTACTCGCCGCAGTCGGCTATCCCGGTTCGGTGGACGGCTATCAAGTCAATTTTCGGGTCCCTTCAGGCACGGCAAAAGGGCTGGCTACCATCCAGGTCAGCGCAGCCTGGATAACGGGGACACCCGTGAGCATCGTGGTCCAGTGATCTGGATGGACAACGGACAAGAGGAGGACATCTATGGGCTGTGGCATCCTGTTTTGCATCGGCGCATTCGCCTCGGTTTTGTTGGCGCAATCGCCCGGCACGTTCACGACGACGGGCAGCATGATTACCCCTCGCTTCGGCCATACAGCCACCTTGCTTCCTGGCGGCATTAGTATTGATAGCCGGCGGTTGGACAGAGCAAACGTTCAGCCCCACAGCCGCAGCGGAGCTTTATGACCCGCTTACAGGCACATTCGCCGCGACCGGCAGCATGAGCAGTCCGCGGTATCAACATACAGCTACGCTTCTCCCGGATGGTCGGGTTCTGATCGCCGGCGGGGGTGACGCTACCGGCCACACCAATCTAACCGCGGAGCTTTATGATCCCGCTACCGGGATGTTCACTCAGACGGGCGGAACGGCGGCCCTCCACTGGGGCGCCGTACTGCTCGATAACGGAAAAGTCCTGATGGGGCCAGCAGGACTCCCCGTAGGCCTAGCGGAGCTCTACGACCCTTCGACGGGAACGTTTGCTGCTACCGGGAAATATGCCGATCCAAATGCTGTCCTCGGACCCATGACTTTGCTTGCTGACGGCAGAGTCTTAAGTGCGGCGGATTCGCCCTCTGAGATCTACTACCCTGCCACCGGTTCCTTCAGCCATACGGGTGCAATGATCCATCCACAGGTCCAGCGCCCCGGGACCTTGCTACCTAACGGAAACGTCCTGTTTGCCGGAGGGACACTCGACAATGAATACAATATCGGCGGCGACCCCGCCTACCCCGATCTGATATACCCCTATGGCGAGATTTACGATCCGTCTGCCGGGAGCTTCGCCGCGACCGGCAACTTGATCGAGCCTCGTGCTGGGCACACGGCCACGCTCCTTCCGGACGGAACTACTTTGATTGCCGGGGGCTCAGAGCGCTCCACGCTCCAGAGTGCGGAGCTTTACAACGCCTCTCTCGGAAGCTTCAGCCCGGCTGCCAATATGGTCGCGTCGCGACGTTTTCACGATGCGACCCTCATGAGCGATGGCCGAGTTTTGATTACGGGCGGCTTGCACAGCCTTGGGCCGCCACCACAACAAGAAGTCGTTCTCGCTGCCGCTGAACTCTACACACCTGCGCTGCCGGTGCCCGCGCCTGCACTGTTCTCTCTATCCGGAGATGGACAAGGCCAGGGCGCTATCTGGCATGCAGCCACCGGAGCGCTCGCCTCAGCAGCGAATCCGGCCGCCGCAGGCGAAATCCTGTCCATGTATACGAACAAGCTAATTGAGGGCGGTGTCATCCCTCCGCGAGTGGCCGTGGGCGGCCGCCTTGCCGAAATCATGTATTTCGGCGACGCGCCCGGATATCCAGGCTATTACCAGGTGAACTTCCGGATGCCGGAGGGAGTGGCATCGGGCCCGACCGTCTCCGTGCGCTTAACCTATCTCGGGAGACCCAGCAATGCAGTCACGATCGCAGTACAGTGAATTTACCGCGACTGTCGGGCCTGTCGCCCTTCTCGCGTAAATGATGGCCGCGTCTAGGTTTTTCGGAGGGGCTCGTGAAACGGGTTTTCGTTGTGGCGCTTTTGGCGCTCGCCGGAGCCGCGAACGCACAGACTAGCCGTGGAACCGTGACCGGAACCGTGCTCGATCCCACTGGTGCCGTGATTCGCGGCGCGCACGTGGTGTTAACGGGCGTCGAGACGGGCGTGCGGCTGTCTACCGAGAGTAACGATGCCGGAGTCTATCGCTTCGACGCGGTTGATCTCGGCACTTACGACCTCCAGGTCACCCACCCTGGATTTAGTGCTTATATGGCAACCGGCATCGGCGTGGAGGCGAACCGTGCGACCACGATTGACCTGAAGCTGGAAGTGGGCGCGGCGGAAACCAAGATCGAAGTGAGTGGCGAGTATAGCGAGCTCCTGACTAAAGACACCCCCCTTCGCGGCGGCAATTTTCAGCCACGCGAAGTGCGCGATTTGCCGATGATCTCGCTGAATCCGCTTTCGCTGGCCCGTACCCTGCCCGGCGCGACCGACGCCTCGGGCAGCAGAGTTTGGAGCGGCGCTGGGAGCGCCAGAGGGATCAATAACGGAGGAGGGTTCTCCATCAACGGCCAGCGCCCCCGGGGAAACAACTACATGCTGGACGGGACGGAGAACAACGAGGTTTGGATCAGCGGCGAGGAACAGATCTTCACGATCGCTGATGCGGTGATGGAGGTTTCGGTTCAAACCAGCGACTTCGGAGTAGAATTCGGCCGCGCCGGCGGCGGCGTGTTCAACTTGGTGACGAAGTCCGGAACCAACAATCTCCATGGCACTCTGCTCTGGCGGTATCAGTCGCAGCGCTTTAACTCTATTTCCAATCTCGACCGGCTGCACGGAACCCCGCAGTCGGTCTTCAGCGACAACATCTTCGGCTTCACAGCCGGCGGGCCCATCCGTAAGGACAAGACGTTCTTCTTCGCCGCATTTCAGCAGAACGATCTCCATTCGACGGCCAACTACACAATGCAGCTTCCGACTGAGGATGCTGTTACTCAGTTGCGCTCGCTATTTCCCAATAACCCGAGGCTCGATTTGTATCTCGGCGCCTTGGGTGACTTGCGTGGCACGGGAGCGCCCACCTATCTCAAGCTGGGCGTTGATCCCCAAGGCGCGGACCGCGGATCGGTGCAGTTCGCCTCGGCCGCGTATGTGCTGCCCTCCACTAACGATGGCCCGCAGTGGTTGGCGCGCATCGATCAGTTCCTATCTGAAAGACACAGGTTATCCTGGCGCTACAGTTATGACTCGCAACTCATTTTGCCGATGTCCGTTTCTTTTCCAGGATTCATTCAGGAAACCAGCTACAGCCATCATAATTTCCTTTTTGCTGATAGCTATACTCTTTCGCCCATCTACACAAATGAATTTCGTTTCTCTTATGGGCGGCCTAGTGAGAGCGGGAATACTACTTGGCCAGGGTCCTCTCCTCTGGCTTTCACTCTGCCCAACATCACGATTGCTAATGTCTCTGCACCTGGTGTGGCATCCGGTAATGCGACGTTCCATTATGGGGACAATTTTCTTCTCCAGGAGACTCAAACCAAATTGATCGGACGGCACGCATTCCGCTACGGCGTGGAATTCCTGCGGCAACTCGTGACGCAGCAACGTAGCGCTAATGACCTGGGAAGCATCTCGTTTAGAGACGCCAATTCCCTCGGCTATTCCGCCTTCGCGAATTTCTTGGATGATTACAGCGGGCCCTCCGGCGGGATCAACCGGGTTTTCGGCGCAAAGATACTCCATCCGGATCAACTCCGCCAGACCTATTTTTTCCAGGACAACTGGAAGGTGACGCCCTCACTGGCATTGACTCTGGGTTTGCGCTACGAAAACTTCGGGCAATTCGCAAACTCGCTGCCGTATCCGGCTTTCACCGGATTCGATCCGGCTCAGTTTCTCTTCCGCAAGGAGGTGGACCACGATAATAAAGATTTTGGACCGGCCTTCGGCTTGGCATGGTCGCCTACCGCGCACTCGGGGCGGCTCGGGAAATTGTTCGGCGACGGGAAGACCGTATGGCGGGGAGGCTACGAGATCAGCTACGACGCGCCGTTCACACAGCTGATTTTTCTTGGCCCCGCGACCACGACGCCAAATGTCATAAGTACGCAGGTCAACGCACCGCCTAACGACCGCGGGTCGCCCGGCTGGTACGAACAACTGCCTACGGTGGCGGCGGCGCCCAGCTTGACAGACAGCAGAATCGCAATCGATCCAACCTTCCGCAATCCTTACACCGAACGCTGGTCTTTCGGATTGCAGCGGCAATTGCTTCAAAGCTCCGTATTGGATATTTCCTACATCGGTTCAGAAAGTCATCGGTTAACGACGAAAGCTGATTGGAACCCGGGCCTGCTCAGCGGCGTCAAGCTTTTTCCCAACTTCGGCCCCGCCGACATTCGCACCAGCCAGGGGAACTCCTCATATCACGCGCTGCAAGCCAGGCTGGATCGCCGTCTTGCGCGCGGATTCCAAATGGCGGCTTCATATACGTGGTCAAAGTTCATTGACAGCACTAGCGAAGGCGTGGGCAATATGGGCCTTCAACAGCCCGACAAGCAGAACCGGACTTCTGTACCGATCATGCAGGGAGGATTGAAACTTGATCGCGGATTGAGCGACTTCGACCGGCCACAGCGCCTGACGATCGTGTATTTGTGGGCCGTCCCAGGCCCGCGCTCGAGCTGGGCGAAATATCCGCTGGGCGGATGGCAGCTCGCGGGGATCACCACTTTCCAGTCCGGCACTCCGTTTTCAGTCGCAAACGGTTCGGATCGCAACAAGGACGGCATTGTAGGCGACCGGCCGGATATCGGCAATCCCAACGCGGCCGTGAACACGCGCGCGATCATCTTCCCCCAGTGCCCGACGGGATACCAGAATCCCGACACGGGCTCATGCGTTAGTCCCAACGACGTTCACTGGGTGGAAGGAATGGGATTCCCGAACGCCGCTACGGTTGGCCGCAATACCCTGCGGACCGGCGGGACGAACAACTTCGACCTGAACCTGACGAAATCGATTCCTCTCGGGGAAGCGCGCCGGCTGGAGCTGCGCTGGGAAGCGCTGAACGCCTTCAATCACCCGCAGTACGTTAACGTGCCGCCAATGGGCGTGAATGGCACTCTGGCTGGGCAGTTTCTAAATCGCAATTACACCGACGGCGGTATCCGCAGCATGTGGGTACAGGTGAAGGTGGTATTCTGAAGCGGCACCAGCACATAGCCGAAAGACGAATCGATCGGATTTTGCTAATTACATTGGCAGGAATATGGTATCTGCCACGAATCGCGGCAGGAACTGTCACCAAGTCCGGGTCACAACCGCGCCAGACTACTAAGAATCAACAGAGGCGTTGTCAATAACGCTGACATCCTACAGCGCGGCTCAGGGCAGAGAAAATACGACCAGCGTATCCGAAGCCGTCACCGCCACGTACTGCTTTCCGTTCTTCGCTTGATACGTCATCGGCACAGCATTCGCTTGGCGAGCGAGCTGCCCGGCCCACAGTTCCTTGCCGGACTTAGAATCGAACGCGCGCAGGCGATTGTCTTGCGCCGCGCCAACGAACACCAACCCTCCGGCGGTCACCATGGGCCCAGCGCTGCCCGCGCCACCCACGCTGCGCTTGCCCTCCGGTAGCGCGTCGTTCGTGCCAAGAGTCGTCTGCCAGGCGATATCTCCCGTGTTCGCGTCAATCGCGATAATCCGGCTCCACGGCGGCCGATAACACGGCACATTCACGGAGCGGCCGTTCGCATCTCGAATCGGCACGCTGAAAGAACCAACGGTTCCATTGATCCGGTCATAGGGAAGGTTCGCGTTTTCATATCTGATGCCGTCTCTTTTCTTCTCGACCCACCCGGTCAGAGGGCTGTCTTTGGTTTCCACGAAAACATAGCCGGATTTGGGATCCGACGCCACGCCGCCCCAGCTTGCTCCTCCCGTTGCGCCCGGAAAAGAGAGCGTCACTCGCTCGGGAGCATCGGGTGCATGGAACAGCCACGGCGTGAACGGACCGGCATTGTAGAAAACATTCTTGTCCCAGAGATCCTGGCACGCCTTCGCGTGTTCGGGAGTAGTGTCTTCCGCCGTCACGAGGTCTGCGTGAGTCAAGCTGGTTCGGGCGAGCGCGGGCGGTTTGAGCGGAAAGGGCTGAGTTGGCGAATACCACTCACCCGGAACGTCGCCCTTAGGGACCGGGCGCTCTTCCACTCCGAAGAGCGATTTGCCGGTGGTGCGGTCGAGAATGAACATGTAACCCGACTTGCCGATCGCGGCGAGAGCCGGAACATTCTTTCCACCGCGCGTGACGTCGACCAGTCCCGGTGCAGGCGGCAAATCGAAATCCCATAAGTCATGGTGCACTACTTGAAAATGCCATTTGTATTTTCCTGTGGCCGCATCCACCGCGACAATGGAGTTGCCAAAGAGATTGGCCCCCGGCCGGTCTCCGCCATAATAATTCGCCGCGGGGGCGCCAAAGGTCATGTAGACGATGCCGCGCTCCTCGTCGGCGGTCATATACCAGCCCCAGATATTCGTACCGGAGCGATTCTTCCAGCCATTGTCCAGCCAGGTCTCGTGGCCAATCTCGCCAGGCGCGGGCACCGACACGAACTCCCACAGCTTGCTGCCCGTTCGGGCATCGTAGGCGCGGGTGTTGCCGGGCGGCCCATCTTCGCGCTCGCCGGTGCTCGCGCCCACCAGCACGATGTTTTTGAATACGGTAGGAACGCCGTTGTAGGGGACAACCATATCGACCGTTCCCTCGCGCCCGAATCCAGGATCCACTTTGCCTGTCTTGGCGTTTAACGCGATCAGGTTACGGCCATTCGTGAACAGAATTCGTGGGGGATTTTGCCGGTCGCCTGCCCAATACGCCACCCCGCGCGGAGAGGCTTGGCCGCCCGCCACATCATAGCGCCAGACTTCCTGACCGTTTTCGCCATCGAGCGCGGTGACCCGAGTCTGGGCCGAGATGTACATGATTCCGTTAACCACCACCGGCGTGAGCTCGCTCATTCCGCTGGCGGTGGCGAATCTGAAATTGGAGGCTTGTAGCGAATAAGACCATACCTGCTTCAGAGTTGCGACACTCCGGGTGGTGATTTGGGTTAGCGGCGAATACCGAGTGCCCGCCAAATCGCGATTGAACATTGGCCAATCGGCGCCGGGAGTTTTTGCGTTCTGCGCGAGAAGGGTTGGTGCGAGGGCGAGAAGAATCCATATCCTCATAAATGACCTCTGGCCGATTCCCGATAGCCGGCTCTCTGCGGCTGCGGGCATTCGCCTCCGGCCATCCTAGCTGAAAACCGGGCGCAGATGCGCTTAGCGGGGTGCTAGCGCCGGTTGAATCCGAATAGCCCCGATAGCGGGCATAAGCTTGCGACAAACTCTTTTGCGCCGCCGGTTCGGCAATCTTGCTTGCGTCCTCCAGCGGTACTAAGATGGGTCCCATGACATTCGAATTCAGGCTTGCGTCCACGATTATGCTGCTGGCCGTTCCCGCCGCCGCATGGGCTCATCATTCGTTTCCGGCGGAATTCGATCAGAAGCAAGTCGTGAAATTGAAGGGCACTGTTGTACAGTTCGAATGGGTAAATCCACACGCGATGATTCATCTGGCGGTGAAGAACGAAAATGGCACAGTCACGCAATGGATGATTGAAGGCAACACGCCAAACAGCCTTCTCCGCGCTGGTCTGACCAAGAAATCGCTGGAGCCAGGTACTGAGATCGTGGTGGTGGGTTATCGGGCCCGCAGTGGCGAGCATATAGCCAGTGGCAGCGCCATCGCTTTTCAGGATGGGCGCAAGTTGGCCCTCGGTTCCGGCGGAGACCAGAACGGCAAGGCCCTGCTCGACTGGGTCGCCTCCGATGAGGAGTTGTGGAAGCTTCAACTAGCCGCGCTGAGCGCGAACCAGTAACCCTGGAGTGCCCATGAGAAGTATATCTTTGTCGCTCTTAAGGAACTCGCGCACAACAGACTCGCCGGCCGTGGCCAAGTCCGGCGAATTCCTCCGTGGTCTGGCGGCGCGGCTGTCGCTTTGTGCGCTTTTAATCGTTTGCGTTGCGGCGGCGCAGACCGCGCCCGCGCCCTCCAAGGCGAAAGCTGCCCCGACCAAGCCGTATGCTCCGCCCAAAACGCCCTGGGGCGATCCCGATTTGCAAGGGCTTTGGCCAGGGAGCATCAATATTCCATTGCAAAGGCCAGCGTCGTTCGGGACGCGGAATGAACTTACCGATCAGGAACTCGCGGAGCGTGACAAACAGGAAAAGCAACGAGTAGAGGGTGGTCACTGGATCGAATACTATCCTTCCAACCGGCAGGCGTCACTGATCGTCGATCCGCCGGATGGAAGGCTTCCGCCGATGACAGCGGAAGCGGCCAAGCGGAATGGCGAAATGCGGGATGGACTTGGCCCGCCCAGTCTCGCGGGCGTCGAACGACGGGCCAATAGCTGGCTCGATTTCGACCTCTGGGGCCGGTGCATCACAAAGGGTTTGATCGGCTCCATGCTGCCGGGCAATCTGTATAACAAAGGAAATCAGATTCTGCAAGCTCCCGGATATTTCGTGATCCGCAATGAAATGGTGCACGAAACGCGCGTCATTCCGCTCGACGGTCGCCCGCATGTGGGCCAGGACGTGCGCTCTTACATGGGCGACGGGCGCGGCCACTGGGAGGGGAACACGCTGGTTGTCGAGACGACGAATTTCGTTAATGACATCGGTATGAATGGAATTAACCAGGCGTTGCTCACCGACAAGTTGCGCATCATCGAGCGCTTCACGCGGACCGCTCCGGACCAGCTCAGCTACGATGCCACCGTGGAAGATCCCGGCACCTGGACCCGGCCTTGGACCATGCATGTTCCGTATATGTCGGACCCCACTTACACGTTGTATGAATACGCCTGTCATGAGGCGAATTACGGATTATCAGACATTCTTAAGGGCGCTCGCGCGACGGAAGCGGCGGCGGCAAAGAAGTAGGAGACCATTATGCGAAACGTGCTATTCGCGCTGGCGGGATTGAGCTTGGCGGCTCCGCTTTGGGCGCATCATTCTTTTGTGGCGGAGTTCGATGAA
The DNA here is from genome assembly GCA_019261985.1 of Bryobacterales bacterium. Lineage (GTDB taxonomy): Bacteria > Acidobacteriota > Terriglobia > Bryobacterales > Bryobacteraceae > Palsa-187. Next base: position 25,955 of record JAFAQY010000021.1, read on the forward strand.
AAGCAAGTCGTCAAACTGCATGGAACGGTCACGAAAATGGAATGGGTAAATCCTCATGCCTGGATTCACGTTGCAGTGCAGAATCCTGACGGAACCACAACTGAGTGGATGATCGAAGGGAACACTCCAAATGGCCTGCTGCGGCGCGGTTTCACGAAAAAGTCTCTGGAAGCGGGGACCGAGGTTTTGGTCGAAGGCTATCGCGCCAAGAGCGGAGACTATAAGGCCAACGGAAGCTCGATCACATTTAAGGACGGTAAGAAGCTGTTCTTAGGCTCGTCGCATGATGAGGAAGCCACGAAATAGCCGGCGGCTAAAGTCACCAGGCGGGGTTGCCGTTCCGTTCCTTGATGTACTCGTTCGTCATCAGACCGCTCGAATGTCAGCTTCGCGCCGTCATCGGCTGTGCCTTCAACCTATGTTGCGAATATCGGGCGCGCGCAGCTGATGTTTCTCGCACATCCTTCCAGAGTGTCAATAGGAACCTTCTAAATGGCACTAATAGGAACTTCTCACGTGGCGCTGACAGAAAAGATGGGGCGCACGACAGAAAAATGATCTGAAAGCGGGTCACGCGGCCTTCCTGCGCTCCGAACGACGTTCCCAAAAATCCTGAAACCGACCACTGAGCCGACAGCAGCGTAGGGCAATGATCGAGTTGGCTCCGGCGGTAGACCAGTGCATACCCGCCCGTTTC
>JAFAQY010000014.1 GCA_019261985.1 Bryobacterales bacterium
CGACGACGATTACGAGATCTCTCTATTCAAAACCAAAAACCAAGAAAGGACGTCGGCCGCTACGCGGCCTCCTTCCCGATTTTCATGCTCATCTTGCATTGGAAACGGAATCCCATTTCATGCTCATTCTTCGATTGGAAAATGCTCAGACTCGTGACCTCGTTAAGGACGAGTGTTTTAAGGATATCTTTCGCATAGAATCGCGAGTAGTTGTACGCGAACACGGTCGCGCCCGCGTTCCATGGAGCGAAAAAGCAGCTCCATGCGTGTTTGGCCCAACCCGGTGAACTGATGTTCCAGTGGACGTCGGTTTCCTGAAGCCCAAGCCAGTACATCGTGGTCAAGTGTCCCACGGGATAGCTGGCGTGCGAATGCTCCACGAGCTTCGGCTGCGCCGTCGTGCCCGATGTGAAATAGAGCAGCAGTGGATCGCTGGCTCGCGTGGGGGCATCGGGCGAGTAAGATTCCGATTCGGTATTGGCTTCGTCGAGGCTGCGCCATTCCTCGGTTTCCGCTCCGGTCGTGATGCGGCAAAACGAGCCGCGAACGCCGGCGAACTTGGTAATTTGAGACGGCGTCGCGATCACATACCTGACGCCCCCGCGGTCCAGCCGATCTTGCAGGTCTGGTGGCGACAGCAAGGTGGTGGCAGGGACGATGACAGCACCCGCCTTACACGCGCCCAGCATCACCTCCCACAGCGGGACCTCGTTCGCGAGCATGACTAGGATCCGGTCGCCGCGCCGGGCGCCGATCCGCCGAAGATAGTTCGCGACCCGGTTGGATTGCGCGGACAGCTCAGCAAAGGTCCGAAACGCCGGGGCGCCGGATTCGTCCAGAACTCGGAGCGCGGGCCGGTGATTGTCTTTCGCTATGTGATCGAAGTAGTCGAGCGCCCAATTGAATTCATTGAGCCTCGGCCATTGGAAGCTCTCGTATGCAGCCCGATAATCGATGCGATGACGCAGCAGAAAATCGCGCGCCTTCAGGAATTCGAAGCTTCCGGTCAAACCGCGTTCCACGATCTCCGATCATACGACGCCGCCACTCAAAAGTTATGTCATTTGGGCTCGCCTTTAAGCCCGCGTTTCGATCTTCCTCAGTCCCTAAGTCGTCGTGCTGCAATCCTGCCCAGTAGGCGCATATCGGCGTTTGTTCGGGAGCACAAGCCGGACTTCAAAGAGTGAAGAGGCCGAAACAATTGAGACGGGGAGGAGCTTTTGATGCGGAGGTCTTCCGGCGCGAGAGCTGGCCCCACTTTGAACGCTCTGGAATACTGGCAGGCTTGCGTGGATGTTATCCTGCCTCTAAAGAGCCCCCCGCAGTATGCGCAAGGAAACTTACATTACGCCCTCTGGAATTGTCGTTGAACGAACTCATTCCGTCGTGCCGTATCAGCGCGGATTGGAAAACGTTCTACACAAGCTCGACACGCAGCGGGGAATTTACCTCTCGTCCGGTTATGAATATCCGGGGCGTTACTCGCGATGGGATATCGCCAGCACCGCACCGCCTTTGGAGATTGTTGCGGGGGACCGCGAAGTCGTTTTTCAACCTTTAAACGGCCGCGGCGAAGTGCTGAACCGCCTTTTGGAACCCGTGCTTGCGCCGCATCCTCATTGGGACTCATTTTCGAATGACAACGGCGTTCTTCGTGGCATGCTCCAGCCTCTTCCCGGGCTTTTCCCGGAAGAAGAGCGCAGCAAGCAGCCTTCGGTGTTTTCCATAATTCGCGCGCTGATCGGCGAATTCAGCCATCCTTTCGCGTCCCGCCTGGCGCTGGTGGGGGCTTTTGGTTTCGACTTGCTTTTCCGCTTCGACCCTATCGAACAACGGCTACCGAGGACAGGAGTTAAAGACATTCGCTTGTTCCTTTGCGATGACATTTGTTTTATGGACCGCAAGAAGGAGCAGATCGAGCGATTTCAGTTCGAGTTTTCGCGCGGCGATTACACAACGAAAGGACTTCCGCGCACAGCGGAGAAGCTCAAGCGCCGCGGGAAATCAGAGCAAGGTCCAATCGTGAGCGATCATGAGCCGGAGGAGTATGCGGCCGGAGTTGAGAAGGTCCGAGGGGGCATGCGCCGGGGCGACTACTACGAAGTGGTGCTGCGGCAGACTTTCTCCGCTCCCTACACGGACAGCCCCTCGGAGCTGTTCCGCCGAATTCAGAAAGCCAGTCCCAGCCCCTATGAACTTTTGCTTCAATTCGGAGACGAGCAATTAATCGGAGCCTCACCGGAGATGTTCGTGCGAGTAGAAGGGCAGCGCGTCCAATCCTGCCCGATTGCCGGAACGGCTCGCCGCACCGGCGATCCATTGGGCGATGCCGATAATATCCGGGACTTACTCAATTCGCTGAAAGATGAATCCGAACTGACCATGTGCACCGACGTCGACCGCAACGACAAATCTCGCGTGTGTGTGCCGGGGTCAGTGCACGTTACAGACCGGCGCCTTATCGAATCGTATGCGGGTCTGTTTCATACGGTCGATCAGGTGGAAGGAACTCTCCAGGAGGGGTTCGATTCGCTGGACGCGTTCCTCACGCATATGTGGGCTGTGACGGTCATCGGTGCTCCCAAAAAATGGGCGGCGCGCGCAATTGAAAGTATCGAAAAAGACGCGCGGGGTTGGTATGGCGGCGCTGTGGGAATGATTTCTCTGGACGGCGACATTAATACGGGCATTACCATCCGGACCATTCACGTGCGCGATGGAGTGGCTCGTTACGCCGCGGGAGCAACGCTTTTGTATGACTCCATTCCGGCGAATGAGGACGCCGAGTGCCGGCTCAAAGCCACTGGATTTTTCCGGGCGTTGCGCGCGCCCGCGGCGGCTTCGGTAGAAGCGGCTGCGGCCGTAAAGACAGACAACGCCGTGAAGCTACTGCTGGTGGATAACGAAGACTGCTTTATCCACACGCTCGCGAACTACGCTCGCCAGACCGGCGCCGATGTGATGACCTATCGCGCCGGCTTTCCCCTTGATCTGATCGAGAAAATCGCGCCATCGCTGATTCTGGTCTCTCCGGGTCCGGGCCGGCCTGAAGATTTTGGCGTCCCCACTTTAATTCGCCACGCTGCAAAGCTCGAAGTGGCCGTCTTTGGCGTTTGCCTCGGCTTGCAAGGCATGGTGGAGGCTTTTGGCGGCGAGCTGGGCGTCCTCGACTATCCCATGCATGGCAAGCCTTCGCTGATCCATCATCGGGGCGTTGGTGTTTTCGAGGGGTTACCGGAAACATTCCGAGTCGGCCGCTATCATTCTCTTTACGCCATCCGCGAGAAGTTTCCCTCATGCCTGGAGGTCACCGCGGAGACGGAAGACGGCGTCATCATGGGGGTGCGTCATCGCGACCTGCCGATGGAAGCCGTGCAATTTCATCCCGAGTCGATTCTGACGCTGGAGGGCCAGTGCGGATTGAAGTTGATGACGAACGTCGTGAACACGCTTGGCGCGGGCTTCAGTTTGCAGCGAGGGCGCTAATTTGTACCAAACTATTTTGTGGGGCAGGTTGCCAACCTGCGGCCGATTGCCAATCGGCCTGCTCGCGCGCAGAGAAGAGCCGGCTCTTGCTAGATTTCGTTGCGGCTCTGGAACCGTGCCGGCCTTTGACAGCGTTCGCCGCCTAGCGCGATTGGCAATCGCGCGCAGGTTGGCAACCTGCCCCACATGGAAGTAATCATCTTAGGTGGTGGCCTGGCCGGCCTTTCCGCCGCTGCCGCGCTCGGTAGCGCGGGTCACCGCATTCGAGTTTTGGAAGCCCGTCCCTATCTCGGGGGCCGCGCCGCATCCTACGACTCGGGCGGAGAAACGATCGACAACTGCCAGCACATCCTGATGCGCTGCTGTGTCAACTTGCTGGATTTTTACAGCCGGCTGGGTGTCGATAAGGAAATCGCGTTTTATCGCGACTTCGTGATCATTGAGCCGGGCGGCAGGCGCAGCGTTTTGACGCGCGGATTCCTTCCCGCTCCATTCCACTTCTCCGCCTCTTTGCTCGGACTGAAATTTCTTACGTTTTCGGAGAAAGTGGCCCTCATACGGGGCATGCTTGCGATACGCCGGGAATACGGATGTCGGGACGATCTGGACAAGATCTCGATGCAGCGGTGGCTGGAAGAGAAACGCCAGCCTAAGCGGGCGATCGAGCGTTTTTGGAGCCAAGTGCTGATCAGCGCGCTCAGCGAAGAAGCCGATCGCGTGGCCGCCGCGCACGGTTTTCAAGTCTTCTGGCTGGGATTTATGGCCCGCGCGGATTCTTATGAGATGGGTGTTCCGGCGGTGCCACTCGGAAAACTGTACGGCGCGGATTCCTGGCGCGCGCTCGGTGACGTCGATATCCGCCTCCGCATGCCTGTCGAGAAAGTAAATTTTGAAAACGGAAAGGTGCAATCGGTGATGGCAGGGGGCGAGGAATTGCACGCCGATCATTTCGTTTGCGCGCTTCCGTTCGACCGGCTTCCGGCGCTGGGGATTCCAATTGACGTGAGTGCGTTCGAGTACTCGCCGATAACCGGGATTCACTTGTGGTTTGACCGCAAAGTAATCGATGTACAGCAAGCCGCTATGCTCGACCGGACGATTCAATGGGTCTTCAATAAGAGCGACGGTCGCTATGTGCAGGTTGTTGTAAGCGCCTCCCGAACCTTGATCGAAATGCCGCGCGCCGACGTAATTGCGCTTGCGGTTCGGGAACTGGCGGAGTTTTTTCCCGCTGTGCGGGAGGCGAATCTTCAGAAGGCGCACGTGGTAAAGGAGGTGCGCGCGGTGTTTTCCGCGCGGCCTGGTTTGGAGCCGTACCGTCCGCCAACTCGCACCGCTATTCCGAACCTGTTCCTGGCCGGCGACTGGACGCGGTCGGGTTGGCCCGCCACCATGGAGAGCGCCGTTCGCAGTGGATATCTCGCGGCAGAAGCGATCACGGGCCAAAAGTTCCTGTTATCGGATGTTGGGTAGGACAAGCTTAAGCTTGTCCTACAACAGCACGAAAGAACCGCAAGGACTCCTCTGCGCACCGCGCCCAGCGATATCTCTCGGCTTGCTGCCGTCCACGCGCAGACAAATCCGCTCGCAGGCTTTCGGTTTCAAGCAATCGGGTCAGAGCCGACGCAAGCTCGGCGGGGCTGCGCGGATCGATGAGTAGCGCTGCGCCGCCGGTGATCTCGGGCAGGCATGAAGTATTCGAAGTGACCACGGGAGTGCGCGCGGCCATCGCTTGCGCCACGGGGAAGCCGAAGCCCTCGTATAAAGATGGATACGCAAAAGCCGTTGCGCCGGCGATCAAGCCCGGCAAGTCGCGCTCGGGGATATACCCCAAATACACAGCTTCGGCGCGCAGGCGGTCCAGCGCAGACGCTGCCGACCACCCAGAAGGCCCGGCGAATACCAAATCGAATTGTTGGCGCAGCCCGGCCTTCAGTTGGCGCCACGCATCCAGCAGCACCCCAAGATTTTTTCGCGGCTCAATCGTCCCGACATACAACACATACGGCCGCGTTCGCGACGTGGGCCGCGCGTCGAAGTATTCGTCGGGGACGCCGGAATGAATTGTGGTGATGCGCTCCGGGGCAAGCCCCAGGAGCCGGATCGCATCTTGCCGCGTATTCTCCGAAACAGCGATAAGGCCGTGCGCGCGAAGCAAGATCCGCTTGGCGAAGTACCGGTCGGCTTGAATGTTGCCGGGCGTGTGAAGCTCGGGCATGGTTCGTGTGGTCAGATCGTGAAGTGTCGCCGTCAGGCGCGCGCGGGGCGGCGCGCAGTGAACCTGATTCGATGCGTGGAAAACGTCCACTTTTCCAGCTAGCATACCGACCGCGCCCGTACCCAGCCGGTTGGCCAAATGGATTGCGGCAAGCCGGGAATACGTCGTCCACGCCGAAAAATCGGAGGCATCGTGATGGAGAGTCCCGAGATCGTTCAACAGCGGAAAAGCGCCGAGCTCCTCGCCGGGCGCGGCGCAGCGGCGTAGATTTGAAAACCAGTAGTAGAGATAATTCTTCACGCCTGCGCTTCGCATCAACACGGGCGTGGCGTCGATGGCAACACGAAGCGTCTTCACACGACTGGCCGGTTCGAAAAGACCAATTTGCCGCCGCTCTCGATTATGGTATGAAGCATTGATGGTCCGACCAACTTACGCAAGCGCTCCACCTGCGGCTGCTCCACGCAGATGTAGTACAGGTTCGGCGAACGCCAGCGCTGTTGAAAGCCGGAATCGTCGATAAAAACGTCCCGTGGCGCGTCCGGCGCATAAGAGCCGTACTCCAAATTGTTGACTCGGCCATTCAGCAGCAGAATGCGCTTGCCGTGGTATGCGTCGGCGTAAAACACGACCGACGAAAACGTGTAGTACTGGTCATCAAGTATGAGCGATCCGGCCGGGGCCTTATTTAATGCCGTGGCGAGCGGGCGCGAGGAAAGGTACGGATCGAACGCCACCAGAGCCAGCCGGGCCGCGTGTACGAACAACAGCATCATAATGGCGGCTCCAACAATCGGCGCTCGCCAGATGCAAAGCGCGCCAACTGCAAATCCGATCCCAGCGACAATCAGGGGCAGCTTTAAATACGCAAATGAAGCCAGCGTCAAATCTCCCATGTGGGCGAGTGATAGTGTGTAAGCGCTCGGGTCCTGCTGCGCCAGCGCTTGGGAGATATCGCCGGGCGCGGGCAAATGCCACACCCCGATCAAGATCCCTCCGATGACCAGAGCCGCGACAGCGGCGATCCCCGTCAACGCCAGCTTTGCGTATCGCCGGTCCGTACTCTCCGCGAGCGCCGAGCCTATCAATAACGCCAATGCGGGATAGCACGGCATCGAGTAATACTCCTGTGTCGATGAAAACGTAAAAAACAGCAGCAGAAAGCCGGTCCAGCACAGGCACAACAGGCGCATGCGCCGGGCGCGCCCGGTTGCCCCGAACGAAAGCTTGGCTACGGAGGGCAAATACACGCTCCAAGGGAACAACCAGAGCAAATGCAATAACCAGAAGTAAAGGCGCGGAACGGTGTTGTAATCCCGCGGGTAGCGCAGATTCAGGAAGCGCAGCACGTGCTCGTTTATGAAATAGAACCAAAAGAATCCGCGATACTCGCCCGGACCGCTATGCAGTGTGAAATCGAGGTAGGGCGGATTGCGAATCGTGGCCAGCACGTGCCAAGGGACCGCGATCGCCAGCGCGATCATAGCGCCGCGAAAGACGTGCAGCCTACGCCATGTTTTACGCGAGCGAATCTCGCCCGTGGCGCCAAGGAAAATCAAAGCCGCCGCGATTGGAAACAATGCCGCGATCAGCCCTTTGAGTAAGAGGCCAGTTCCGATCGCCGCGGCCATAATGGTCGCCCACAACTCTGGCCGGCGCTCCTCGGGATCGAGCGCTCGTAGAAACGACCACAACGCCAGCGCGATGGTGGTGGTTATGGTTACATCGGGAATTTGAATCCGTGTGAACAGAAACATTCCGGCGCAAGTGGCCAAAATAAGACCTGTGTAGACGCCTGCTCGCACAGAGAATGCCCACGCGCCGATGCGAAACGCCAGCCAACACAGGACCACGGCGGAAAGCGCCACGGGAAGCCGCGCGACCCAATCGTGTACGCCGAGAGTTTTGAACGCAATCGCGATCGACCAATACTTAAGCGGCGATTTTTCCAGGTAGGCGATGCCATCCAATCGCGCCGTGACCCAATCGCCCGAATCCAGCATGTTCCGCGCGATTTGCGCCTGCACCGCATCGACATCGTCCATCAAAGCGGGCGGGCTGATAATGCAACCCAGAAAGACGGCGCAAGCGACAGCGACAACGGCCAACTGCCCTAGGATGAACTGGCGCTGACTGTTACCGGCTCTGCTTCCCGATATATCTTTGGCGGCGCGGTTATTCCCCAGTACCTCATCCACTGGAAGAGAACCAGAAGACCCCATAAATGATACCCGAGGTTAGCACGGCGGTCGAGATGATCGCGCAAAACCGTTTCGATTGCAGGCCAGGAAAAAATCCCCGATTCCTTAACGGCACGTTCGTCCAATGTATCGAGCAGAAGCGGCCGCAGAACTGTCCGAAGCCAGTGATGCGCGGGGATGTCAAACCCTTCCTTGCGGCGCTTCACCACGGGCCGGGGAAGCCGGTCTTTCATCAGGTCACGCAGGAGAAATTTCAATGTTCCGCCGCGAATTTTCAGGTTTTCCGGAAGACGCGCCGCGAATTCCACGATTCGATGATCCAAGAATGGGGGCCGCACTTCCAAAGAATGCGCCATGCTCATGCGGTCTGACTTGTAGAGAATATCGTCGGGCAAATAATACAACTGATCGAGCCACAAAAACCGGTTGAGATATCCAACGTCTTTACCCGGCAATTCGAGCGGTGCAAATCCATTCAGAAGATGGATTCCAGCCGCGTTCAGAAGCCCGCGTTTTTCACTGCGGGAGAACGTGCCATTCCAATATAGGTGTGCATCCAGTGGAGGCAACTGTGAGCCGGCCAGCAGCCTTGAAATCTTGTAATCCAGCCCGATCTTTTCGTCGGTTACGGGCAATAAACGCGCAACATCGCCCAGCCAGCGGCGCAATGGAGCGGGAACAGCGCGCAGGCGGCGCGCGTATCTGTCCGCAAGATATGTTATGTACCCGCCGAACACTTCGTCCGCTCCCTCGCCGGATAAAGTCACGGTCACGAAATCGCGACTGATCTTCGAGAGAAACCAGACGGGCAATGCGCCCGCATCGGCGCTCGGCTCGTCCGAGTAGTGCGCCATCTCCAGAACGGCGTCGGCGAGCCCGGAATCGGGGTTCAGATCGAATTCGTGATGATCGGTTTGATATTGCCGTGCGATTTCCCTGAAATAAGGGCTCTCATCGAATCGCCGGCCATTAAACGAAACAGAAAACGTTTTCAGATTGCGGGTGAATTCGGACGCGTAATGAACGATGGTCGATGAATCCAATCCGCCGCTGGACCACACTCCCACGGGAACGTCCGCTACAAGTTGCTCGCGTACTGCCTCGCGGAGCAGCACGTCGAGTTCTTCTTTGGCTTCCGCGCGCTTCCGTCGGCGATCGGGCTGGAAGTCCAGGCGCCAATAGGCTTGCTTCGAAATTCGTCCATCTCGCCATTCCAGCCAGTGGCCGGGCTGCAGCTTCTCGATCCCTTCCACCAAGGTGGACGGACCCGGGACGTAGTTCAGCGACAGATAATGATGCAGGCCCGCGCCGCTTAACCGCCGGTCAAAACCGGGGTGAAGCAAAATGGCTTTGAGCTCCGAGCCGAAATAAATGTCGTCATGCTGACGAGCAAAGTAAACCGGCTTTATTCCGAGCCGGTCGCGCACGAGCACCAGGCGTCTTTCAGATTGGTTCCAGAAGGCGGCCCCGAACATTCCGCGGAGCCGCTTGAATGCTTCCACGTCCCATTCGAGGAAGGCGTGCAGCAACGTCTCCGTATCGCATTGGGTGCGGAAACGATGGCCTAGCTGAATCAGCTCGCGGCGCAGATCACCGTGGTTGTAGATTTCGCCGTTGAAGACCAGAACCGCGCGGCCGTCGTCGCTGACCATCGGCTGCGCCCCGTTTTCGAGGTCGATAATCTTGAGGCGAACCGCCCCCAAGGAGACATCAGGAGATTCCCAAACATCTTGTTGGTCCGGGCCGCGATGCGTCAGCGACCGCGTGATGTGCCAGATTCGCTCCGGATCGGAGAAGCCGTTAAGGTGCGTAAAACCGGCTATGCCGCACAAGTTACATTAATCCCCGAGAACCGCTGCTTGCAGATGAAAATGCACGGCGATTCTGCCTTTGCCTTTTATATCCAGCAAATATAGCACAACGAATTTGGATGGGGCGTTTCCCTGCCCAGCGCGTAAAATGATGATTACATGATGACTGCTTATGTTTGCGAGGGGGTGCGTACCCCGATAGGCCGCTATGGAGGCGCGCTTTCGATGGTTCGCACCGACGATTTAGCGGCCCATCCTCTGACCGTGCTGCGCCAGCGATTTCCCATCGCCGATTGGGAAAGCATCGACGAGGTAATCCTCGGATGCGTGAATCAGGCCGGCGAGGACAACCGGAACGTTGCGCGAATGGCGTCGCTGCTGGCGGGCATTCCTCATAGCGTTCCCGCGATGACCGTGAACCGTTTGTGCGCTTCCGGGATGGAAGCAGTGGCAGTAGCTTCAAGGGCAATCGCGACAGGCGAGATATCGCTTGCAATTGCGGGCGGCGTTGAGAGCATGAGCCGCTCGCCCTTCGTGATGCCTAAGGCGGCTTCCGCATTTTCCAGAACCGCCGAACTCTACGATACGACCCTGGGTTGGCGTTTCATAAATCCGAAAATGCAGGAACAGTACGGCACGGACTCGATGGCCGAGACCGGCGAAAATGTCGCCTTCGCGCATGGAGTCGATCGCGAGTCGCAGGATAAGTTTGCCCTGGGCTCCCAACAGAAGGCGGCCGCGGCGAAGAAGGCGGGCTTCTTTGCCGAGGAAATCGTGCCGGTAAACATTCCAGGGCCAAAGGGATCGGTTAAGGCGGTCTGTGAAGACGAGCATATCCGGCCGGATACGAGCCTGGAGGCGCTGGCGAAACTGCCCACGCCATTCCGGAAAGGCGGCACTGTGACGGCGGGAAATGCTTCCGGGATTAATGACGGCGCGTGCGCGATGTTCGTCGCGTCCGAAGCTGCTGCCGCGAAGTTCGGGCTGACTCCCGTCGCACGGATTCTCGGTTCTTCCTCCGCGGGCGTTGAGCCGCGAGTGATGGGCGTCGGCCCAATTCCGGCGATTCAAAAGCTCCTGGACCGGCTGAAAATGCAAATCGCGGATTTCGATACCATCGAGCTGAACGAAGCGTTCGCCGCGCAAGCTCTCGCGGTGACTCGGGCATTTGGATTGCCCGATGATTACGAAAAGGTAAACCCGAACGGGGGCGCGATCGCGCTTGGGCACCCGCTCGGGATGAGCGGCGCGCGATTGGTCCTCACCGCCGCGCACCAACTTCAGCGCATCAAAGCGCGCTACGCGCTCGCGTCGATGTGCGTCGGCGTGGGGCAGGGGATGGCGATTGCTTTGGAGCGCGTATAGCGCACAGCCCGATTGGGAACTGGGCGGCCACGGGCACGATGTGCTCAGCCGCGGCCTGCGTTGTGCGCTGCCGGCAGCGCCTTATTTGAACTTCGATACGGCGGAGAGCCCGGCCGCGGCGACTTGCCCATCTTGCGGACTCGTTCCGCCGCTTACGCCGATAGCGCCGATCAGTTCATTGCCGGCCATAATGGGCAGCCCGCCTTCGATAGGGGTCGCGCCCGGCAGGCGAAGCATTACTTGCCGTCCGCCGGCCACCGTGTCTTCCAGCGCTTTCGTGGGCCGCTTGAAACGGACGGCCGTCGCCGCCTTTTCCTGAGCCACCTCCACGCTTCCAATCTGGGTGCCATCCATGCGTTCGAGGTACAGCAGGTGGCCGCCGTCATCGACCACGGAAATCACCATGGTCCAGTTATTCTTCTTTGCTTCTGCTTCAGCCGAGGCAGCGATCTGCTTCGCAGCCTCAAGCGTGAGCGCTTTCTTGGTTGCCAGTTGTGCATTTGCCATAAAGGTTGCCGAAAGAGCAGCTAGCACCAGCAGCTTCTTCATCGTCCCTCCTGAGAGATATGTACCAGATGGAGTTCTTGAACCTTACGAGACTAACACGGCGGTGAGGGGCGTGACTTTAATGCGTGCGTAAGTCCTGGCAAGAGCCGGCGCACTCGACCGGCCGTTGCGGCCGGCGGGGCAAAAGGCGGCGTTGCTGTTGGTTTTACGCGCTTCCTTTGCTTGACGGTTTAGCAGGATTGGTTATATACTGCGGCCCAGGGTCTAAGGTCTGCTCCACACAAATTGGGGGGTTCATATGCGTTGGTTTCTTTCGTTAGCATTGGTTCTCGCTTCCGGCATCGCCCTCGCGCAAAGCGATCGCGGCACCATTACAGGAACGGTTACGGATCCGGCGGGCGCGGTCGTCGCGAGCGCGCCGGTCCAAGCCCGGAATATCGATACGGCGGTCATCTACACGGGCGAAACGTCCACGACCGGCAACTACACGATCGCGCAGTTGCCGGCCGGGAATTACGAAGTGTCTGTAACCGTCATGGGGTTCAAAAAGTTTGTGCGGACTGGCCTCCAAATTCAGGCGACCGCAACCGTTCGCGTCGATATCGCGCTCGAAGTCGGGGCGGCGACCGAGTCAGTGACCATCACCGAAGCCGCTCCGCTGCTGAATACCGAAAGCGGCGAATTGAGCCATAACGTGGATGTCCGCAAGATGGACGAGTTGCCCATCCTTGGAATCGGCGGCACGCTCTCCGGCAGCGCGGGGATTCGCAATCCGTACAACATGGTGCTCACGATCCCCGGCGTGAACTACACGCCGAATTCGTTGATGCGCGTGAACGGCACGCCCGCGAATTCGCAATCGATTCGCATTGAGGGGCAAGACGCAACCAATACGGGCACGCCCGGCGTGCCACAGCAGAACCAGCCCAGCGTGGATGCGATTCAGGAGACTGCGATTCAGACCAGCAATTATGCGGCTGAATACGGGCAAGTGGGCGGCGGCCTGTTCAACGTGACCATGCGGTCCGGCACCAACCAGTACCATGGCAGCGGCTACGACTACTTCGTGAACGAAGTTTTTAACGCCGGAAATCCATTCGTCACGGGAAGCCCGCAGGGCAACCCGCGGCCTCGCGCGCGCAGGAACGATTACGGGTTTACAGTAGGCGGCCCGGTCTGGATTCCCAAGGTTTGGAACGGCCATGACAAGACATTTTTCTTCTTCAATTGGGAGCAGTTCCGCGAGGCGACCAAGGTCAACAATCAGTTTCAAACCATTCCCACCAATGCATACCGGAATGGCGATTTCAGCGCTGCGATTCTTCCGAACGCGCGCGTGATTGGCACGGACCCAACCGGCGCGCCCATGCTGGAGGGAATGATCTACGATCCGCAGACGCAGGCGGTTGCGGGGAACGGGCAGGTTTACAGGCTGCAGTTTCCCGGAAATAAAATCCCGATCTCCAGATTCGATCCGGTGGCGGCCAAAATCCAGGCATTATTCCCGGCTCCCATTGGACCGAACGCGAATGCTCTTACGAATAACTTCGTGAATTCGTACGATACGAACCGCGTTACCGATATTCCATCCGTCAAGATCGATCAGGTTATCGGTAAAAACGGCCGGCTCTCATTTTTTTGGCAACGGACCAAGACGACCAACCCCAACGGCAATACGATCTTCGGGCGTTCGGATGGCTTGCCCGATCCCCTCACAGGCGCTCTGGGGACATTCCAGCAGGCGCCGCTGTACCGCCTGAATTACGATCACACGCTGACTCCGACCATTCTGCTTCACTTCGGAGCGGGGTACCGCAGCAATTATTTCTTAGTGCCTTCGGTAACCACCACGGGGCAAATCACGAACTATGATGCCAGGGCGCAGCTCGGTCTGCAGGGAGGCTTGGAATATAAATGGTTCCCGACCATCACGGGTTTGAACGCATCGAGCGGCGCCGGAGGCGGACCGGTGGCAGGCATCGGCTCGGAAGCCGGCACGAATTCAATTACGCAGAGCCCTTCCTTCAATTCCAGCCTGACGTGGGTGAAGGGTAACCACACGTATAAGTACGGCGCGGAATTTCGGACCGAAGGCTATCCGCCGAGGGTTGACGGCAACACCCTCGGTGTCTACAATTTCTCTCCCGCTGAAACGGGACAGCCGTTCCAAACCACGAGCGTGAACGGCTCGAACGTGGGCTTGGGCTATGCCAGCTTTCTTTTGGGCTTGGTCGACAACATCAGCATCAGCCGGCCCACGACTCCACGCATGGGCAAAAAGCAGCTAGGCCTATATGTCCAGGACTCCTGGAAGATTACCCGCAAGTTCACCTTGGATTACGGACTGCGGTACGACTATTCCACCTACTTGCAGGAACAGTACGGACGCGCGCCGGAGTTTTCCGCGACCACGCCGAATCCGTCGGTGGGCGGAATTCTCGGGGCTGCGATTTTCGATGGGTCGGGGCCAGGCCGCTGCAATTGCAATATCGCGCATAATTACCCTTTCGCGTTCGGCCCCAGGATGGGCTTGGCATATCAAATCGATCCAAAGACCGTGCTCCGCGCGGGATTCGGAATTGTGTATGCGGGAACGGAAACCAACAACAACGCCGCGGGCGGACTGGCCGCTTCCACGGCGAGCAATTTCCCGACGACTTTCGGTTCGCCCGTTACTACACTTGCGGCTGGTTATCCCGCGAACGACTACCCGCCGGTCTGGCCCAATTTCAATCCTGGCCTGTACCCTTCGTCCGCGCCGGTTCCCGGACCGTTTGGCGGCGCGATGATGGACCCGAACGCCGGCCGGCCCGCCCGGCAATATCAATGGAGCATTGGTTTCCAGCGCGAGATCGCGCGCGATATGGTGGCGGAGGTCTCCTACGTCGGCAATCGCGGCGTGTGGTGGCAGGCGCCCGGGTTGCTCAATCTCGATGCAATCACGCCTACGATTTTGGCTGCGCATGGCTTGAATCTTAGCGATCCGAACACGCGGACGTTGCTGACGTCCACGCTCAGTTCGCCGATCGCGAAGCAGATGGGGTTCAGCAATCCTCCCTACCCTGGTTTCCCCGCCGGCCAGTTGGTCGCGCAAGCCCTTCGCCCATTTCCCCAATTTACTTCCATTCCGGTTTATTGGGACCCCCTCGGCAAGAGCTGGTACGATTCGCTGCAAATGAAGCTGACCAAGCGTTTGTCTCGCGGGCTGTTCTTTCTAAGCACGTTTACATGGTCTAAGGCGCTGACGCTCGGCTCGGAGATCGGCGAGCCGAACCCCGGCACCAGCGGCGGAGCGCTGGTGAACGACGTGTTCAACCGGAATCAGAACAAGTACATCTCGGCGTATGACCGGCCGTTCGATTTCAATACTTCGCTGACCTACACGACGCCAGGTTTTTCGGGCGGCAAGAAAGTTTTCTCGTACGCGATAAAGGACTGGACCATCGGCGCGAATCTTGAATACGCAAGCGGCGTGCCGCTTCAGGTTCCGAACGCGCAGAGCAACCTGAACAGCTACCTGTTCCAGGGCGCGAGCTTCGCGAACCGCGTCCCCGGAGTGCCTCTATATACGGTGGACCTCAACTGCCACTGCTACGACCCGAATAAGACGTTCGTGTTGAATCCGGCCGCGTGGGTCGATCCCGCGCCGGGTCAATGGGGCGCATCGCCCGCTTATTACAGCGACTACCGCGCCCAGCGCCGTCCGCGCGAGAACATGAGCTTCGGCCGAACTTTCCCGTTTGGCGCCGAGCGCCGGTACGCGTTCAGCATCCGCATGGAGTTCTCAAATATATTCAACCGCGCGTTCTGGGGCGATCCGAGTGGAACGTCGATCACCAACGCGAAGCTTCTGCAAGCCTATCTGCCGAACGGCAACACGTCGGCTGGATTCGGCCGTGTGCTTACCACGGCTCCGAGCGCGTTCGGCAGTGTGTTCAATTTGTATCCGCGCCAAGGCGTGCTGGTAGGCAGGTTTACATTTTGAGTAGGACAAGCTTAAGCTTGTCCTACCGATGTCTCCCGCCCGCGAGGCTGCGTTCCGTATACTCAAGCGCGTGCACGGCGGCGGCTACGCCTCAGACCTTCTTCGGACGGAGACCGCCGCGCTCGATCCGCGCGATGCCGCTCTCGCCGAAACGCTCGTCTTCGGATGCCTCCGCTTTCAGGCGCAACTCGATTATTTGATCGAACATTTCTCGGGCCGGTCGCAGACCAAGCTAGACGAAGAAGTTCGAATCGCTTTGCGCATGGCCATATATCAGCTTCGGTACCTGCAGCGCATCCCTTCGCATGCAGCGGTTACGGAGAGCGTGGAACTGGTGAAGCGAGCGCACAAACGGTCGGCGGCGGGCTTTGTCAATGCAGTGCTTCGAAAAGTGCATCAAAAGCCAGTGAAGTGGCCCGACAAAGCTACTGAACTGAGCATCCCCTCCTGGATGCTCGAACGCTGGGAACAATTCTACGGTTCAGAAACGGCCGAGACGGTTGCGCGAGCGGCACTCGAAGAGCCGAAGGCCATAACCAGCGCCGAAACAGGGCGCCTGCAAGACCCTGCCTCGCGAGAAATTGTCCCGCTGCTTCGGATCGAACCGGGCTTGTCGCTGCTCGATATCTGCGCCGCTCCGGGCAATAAAACCGCCCAAGCAGCGGCCGCCGGCGCGCGTGTGTTCGCGTGCGACCGGTATCTGAAGCGCCTCCAAGATGTCCCCTCGGAGGCGCACCGAATTGTGGTTGACGCGACAGAAGCACTGCCGCTCAGCGCGAAGTTCGATCGGATTTTGGTCGACGCTCCCTGCTCCGGCACCGGCACATTATCGCGAAATCCTGAAATAAAATGGCGGCTTCAGCCATCGCATCTACAGAGGTTTGCTCGGATACAGAGAAGCATCCTGGAACGGTCTTTCGAGCGCCTGAAGCCCGGGGGACTGCTGGTTTATTCTACATGCTCGCTCGAACGCGAGGAAAACGAGGAGGTTGTTACAGGTTTTCCCGTTCAAATCACGCAAGCGTGGCTTCCGGGGCATAGCAGCGCTGGGGATGGTTTTTTTGCTGCCGTGATAACATCGGCTTAGCGTCAGCAGTCCGTAGACAGAGATGTCGCAGATCGAGATTCTCCCGTCCATTCTTGCGGCCGATTTCTCCCGTTTGGGCGAGCAAATTCGGTTGCTCGAAGATGCCGGATGCCGCATGCTGCACATAGATGTGATGGACGGCCATTTCGTTCCAAATCTGACGGTAGGGCCGCCGCTGGTGGAGTCGCTTCGAAAGGCGACCAAGCTCAGGTTCGACGTTCACCTGATGATCGAGGACCCCGACACGTACGCGCCCATTTTCATTCAAGCCGGGGCCGACCAGGTTTCGGTGCACCAGGAGGCTTGCCGTCACCTGGATCGCACCTTGCATATGATTCGGAGCGAGGGAGCCAAGGCGGGAGTTGTAATAAATCCCGCCACTCCGGTTTCTACCTTGGACGAAGTGCTCGATATCGCCGAGTACGTGCTAGTGATGAGCGTGAACCCGGGTTTTGGAGGCCAGGAATTCATCCCCAATTCGGTTCACAAAGTTGCTCAGCTTGCCCGGCGCAAAAAGGAACGGGGATTGCAATTCGCCATTGAGATCGACGGCGGGATTACGAACGAAAACGTGGGAGATGCGATTCGCGCGGGGGTGGAATGGGTTGTAGCGGGGTCGTCTATTTTTCACACTGTGAATCCGCTGGCCGCTTTCCGGCAATTGAGGGAAACAGCCCGCGAAGCTACTCTGGTTCGGGTGTAGCGAGCGACGGGCGGATCAGGCGCTTACGGCGACAGGCGGCTGTCCAGGGCTGCCGAAAAAGGATGCGTAGCCAAGATTGGCCGCTCCATACCCTTATTCGGGGTAAAATTTAAGGATCGAGGTATCATGTTGCACAAATGGATTTCCGGGACTGCACTTGCAGCCGCCCTGTTGATGTCGGCTTGCGGGTTCAAGCATGCGAAATACGAAAACCCGATCACGAAAGACACGCAGCAACCCGACAAGATACTTTTCGACAAAGCGGTGAAGGATATCGAAAAGGGGCGGTACGAAGTCGCCCGGCTAACGCTGAATACGCTCATCAATACGTACGACACCAGCGAGTATCTCGCGAAGGCTAAACTGGCGATCGCCGATAGCTGGTATCGCGAGGGCGGCATTCAGGGGCTGACCCAAGCGGAGGCCGAATACAAGGATTTCATCCTGTTCTACCCGACCATGGAAGAAGCCGCCGAGTCGCAAAAGAAGCTGTGCGATATCCACTATAAACAGATGGAAAAGCCGGACCGTGATCAAAACCAGGTTTTGCGCGCCGAACAGGAATGCAAACAGCTTCTAACGCAGTTCCCGAACTCGAAGTATGTTCCGGCGACAGAACAGGAATTGCGCAACATCCAGGAAGTGCTGGCGGAATCGGAGATGGGCGCCGGCGCCTTCTATTACAAGAAAGGCAGTTGGGCCGCCGCTGCCAACCGCATGCAGGGACTTTCAGAAACCTACCCGCTGTACAGCCGCGCGGATGAGGCGCTATGGCTGGAAGCAGACGCTTATAGCCACATGGGCCCGCGCTTCCGTCAAAAGTCGGGAGACGCGCTGGCATCGCTGGTCCGGAACTATCCTCTTAGTTCTTACTCCGACGACGCAAAAAAGAAGCTGAAGGATATGGAATTGGAAGTTCCCGAAGCCGATCCGGCCGCCGTGGCGCGGATGAAGTTCGACCAGGAGAACCGTACGAAGGCCGGAATGGTGCATCGCGCAACCGGCTGGGTGCGGTCGAGCCCGGAGACCAGCGTAGCCGCGAAATCCGGCGCGCCGCAGATGAATAATCCTAAACAGAATATTCCCGCCAATGTTCCGGTTCCAATCGCCGATAACGGCGGATTCGCCGGTGACGTTACGGTGGCGCCTGTGACCGACACATCCGCGCTCGATACCAAGCCGGATGCCCGTGCCGCACAAGCAGCGGCGGACGGGTCGTCAACGGGATCCGCTCCGGCGGCCTCTACCGCGACTGCGCAAACTCCAGAAGACAACGCCAACACCAAGGGCAAGGCGAAGAAGAAATCGAAGCAACAAAAGCCTGCGCAAAATCAGCAGGCCGCGCCTCAGGCTCAGCAACAGCAGCCTTCGCCGCAGCAGTAGTTGGCCTTCAGTTTTCAACTCCGGCCATCCGCATGAGCGTCATTCTGCTTGCGGACGATAGCGCGCACGCGCAGCGCATGGGCGAGCGCATTTTGCGTGAAGAAGGCTACGAGGTGGTTAGCCTCACGGACGGCGTTACGACGGTGATGCGCTTGGCGGACGTCGACCCGGATTTGGTCATCGCCGACGTTTTTCTTCCGGGCCGCAACGGTGTTGACCTGTGCCGGTACATAAAGGCGCACCACCGCCATGCTCGCGTGGTTCTGACCGCCGGTCTTCTCGAAAAGTTTAACGAAGAGGATGCGCGTCAAGCGGGCTGCGATGCGATCCTGCGAAAGCCGTTCGAGGCTTCGGTGGTGATGCAGACCATCCGTCCGTTGCTCGACGATGCTCAATCGGCGCGCGGAACGATTGCGGAAGGCGTGCCCGCCGCCGCCCCGGCCCCGATATCGGATGGTCCTCCGCGACCCCCTGGTCCACTTCCCGATCCCCGTAGAATCGAAGCCGCCGTTACATTAGCGCTTGACGCGGCGCTTCCCGCGTTGGTCCGCGAGATCACCGAGAAGGTATTGATCGCGTTGGGGCATTAACGGCGCGTAACGTATTATAGTTGCAGGTATGGCGACGACTCCGGCATTGCTCACTGTCGAAGAGTTCGACAAACTTTCTTGGCCAGACGGCAGAAAGCGCGAATTAAGACACGGCGAGATTGTGGAGAAAAAGGTGGCGCGCTTTACGCATGAGGTGGTAAAGGCCAAGGCGACTAAGATTCTTGTACTTTGGGCCGCGCAATCCGATGCCGGGGAGGTGCTTCCGGAAAGTGAGTACAAGCTGGATGCCTCCATCGCATATTTCCCCGACCTTTCGTTCTTGACGAAGGCGCGCTTTGCCGCCGCGGCAGCGGAAGGAAATAGAGCGGCGCGTGGCGCGCCGGAGTTGGCGATTGAAGTCGTCTCTTCCGAAGAAGCAAAAGATCTGGAGACCAAAATCGAGGACTACCTCACATTCGGAAGCCGGGCCGTATGGGTCCTGTACCCCGAACTGCGCGTAATGCGGGTGCACGATCAGACCGGCGCATCGCGGCTCCTGCGCGAGACGGACACTCTGGAAGATCCCGAGTTACTCCCAGGTTTTCGTGTGAACGTGGCAAAGTTTTTCGAGGGCCTGCCGCCTCGCGAGCGCTGACGCGCACTCAGCCCCGGCATTTACAACTGCTTAAGATCGAACAGTAGTACTCGATATAGCGGCACACGCTCTTCTCCGCCGAAAACTCCTGCTGTGCACGCTCGCGCGCGGCGTCGCCCATCCGCTTGGCTAGCTCGGGATCGGCGGCAAGCTTCAGGATGTCGCGCGCCATCGCGCCGATGTCTCCGAGTTTGACCAGGAATCCAGTTCTGCGGTCTTGCACGATTTCAGAAACGCCGCCGACCCCGGTTGCGATTACGGGTTTGCCGAAACTCATGGTTTCGAGCACTCCCATACCGAAGCTCTCTTTCTCGGAAGTGTAAAGACCCGTGTCCGCGGCGTTAATGTAGTTCTCGATGTCGACGACGTTGTTGCGGACAATGAGCCGGTTCGAGATTCCCAGTTCCTTTGCGAGCGGGCGATATTCGTCGAAAGGTCCGCCGGCGAGAATCAGCAACTTGATTCTCCGGTCGTTGGTGTCGGCAAGAACATGAAGAACATCCGGCACACGCTTTACCGGCCTCAAGTTCGACATGTGAATTAGCAGAAAATCGCGATCGGCTACGCGCAGCGAATGACGAACCTCCGTGCGATCGCGGCGCGGCGGCATGGGCCGGTAGAAATTATGGACAACGTGAATTGGCTTGCGCGTGCGCAGGACCTGCACAGTTTCTTTCCGCAGACTCTCGGATACCGCCGTTACGCCGCACGAATTCTCAATGGAATATTTGATGATCGGCCTCAGGTTGGGATCGCGGCCGAGCAGCGTGATATCCGTGCCATGCAAGGTGGTCACGACATGCGGCGTCCGCTGGCGCTCCGTTTGGGCGATGTGCGTGGCCAACAGCGCTGCCGTGGCGTGCGGGACCGCATAGTGAACGTGGAGAATATCCAGCTTGTGGCGCTGCGCAACTTCCACCATCTTTACGGCGAGGGGAAGCGTGTAGTCGGGATATTTGAACAACTGGTATTGATTGATTTCGACCTGATGAAATTGGATATTCGGCTGCGCGATATCCAGCCGGAACGGTGGCTCGTAGCTGATGAAGTGGACTTTGTGGCCCAATTTCGCCAGTTCGCTGCCAAGCTGCGAGGCGACGATCCCGCTGCCGCCGATCGACGGGTAGCACGTAATCCCGATCGCAAGCCTTCTCATGTCAATAGTTGCGGGACGACAGCGTAAGATCCGATATCGACGTGATTCGAACGGGATCGTTCACCCAGAGGCCGATCGCGGACGACGTTCCGATCGCTGTGCCAAGGGCGCGGGCGCGAGCCATAACCAGGTTGATGTAAGCCTTCGTTTTCATTTGCGTCTTGTGGCACCTCATCGCCGCTTGCCACTGCTCCTCAACATCGCTCGTGTCGACAATAATGTGCGGCCGCTCGCCGAAGCTTTGGGTGATCGAATACAAGTACAAGTTTGAGATGCTGTGGACTGGCAATGGACGCAACTCTTCCAGCCCTCCGTAGCGGGCCAAACGCGCTGCATCGCGGACCATGCGCGCCGTGGCGAGATGATCCGGGTGCTGATTCTCGTCGAAATTCGGAGCAAGGATAATTTCCGGCCGGTACTGCCGGATGTGGCGTGCGATCGCGATCGCGTTCTCGGGCGTATGGCGAAGATGGCAGTCGCCGCCGAGATCGATGAATTCAAGTTCGGCCCCGATAATCTGCGCCGCCTGGCGCGTTTCTTCCACGCGCTCCTCGGGAGTGCCGGATGTCGATGCCTCCCCTTTCGACAAAACCAGAATTTTTGCGTGGTTGCCTTTGCGCAGTTCTTGAATCAACAGAGCGGCGCAGCCGAACTCCACATCGTCGGGGTGGGGACCCACGGCGAGAATTTTCATCAGGCCTTAGGATTCGGAGATCGTAACGCTGATTAACTTATCGCCTTGCTGGACGGCATTGACTATGTCCTGCCCCTTCGTAACCTGGCCGAAAACGGTGTGCTTGGGATCCAAGTGGCCGGTCACCACATGCGTGATGAAGAATTGGCTTCCATTCGTGTTCGGACCGGCGTTCGCCATCGACAGCGAACCGATTTTGTGCTGATTCGGGCGCCCCTGGATCTCATCTTCAAAACGGTAACCAGGGCCGCCGCGGCCGGTAGCGGTGGGGTCGCCGCCCTGAATCATGAAATCGCCTATGACTCGGTGGAAGGTCGTGTTGTCATAGAACTTCTCGCGCGCCAAAAAAACAAAATTGTTTACCGTCTTGGGCTTATCCCTGGCAAAAAGATCGCACACAATGTCACCGCGTGAGGTCTTGAACGTGGCGGTGTAGTTCTTGTTCACATCGATCGACATGGGCGGCGGGGCCGAGTACTCGTTGGGCATGCACCTTTCAGTCTAACCCGCCGCTCCAGTCTTGCCGCACCCAGCCTTGCGAAAGTGTAAAAAATCCAAGGGACAAGCTTAAGCGTGTCCTACTTCCGCCACAGCGGGCTGCTTCTCGTGACTTGCCTTGAGCCGCACGTTTTTCAGCGCAAAGTGCAGAATGACCACTGCGCTCATAATCACGGCGCTCGCAAAAAAGATCGATTGCAGACCGTGAATCATCGCCGCCGGTACGGCCGACATCAGCTTGTGCAGCAAATCCAAGCCGCCCGGATATTGGCCGAACTCTTGTTCGAGCCTCGGCCGTAGCTGCGGCAGCATCAGAGGGTACTTGACAAAGGGCGTTAGCGCTACGGCGGGCGTTCCCGGCGGGACCGCGCTAGTGAAATCCTGATGGAAGCGCGTCAGGAACACGCTGCCGAACGTCGCCACTCCAACCGTGCTGCCGATGGCGCGAAAGAAAGTCGTAGACGAAGTTGCCGCCCCCATCTGATGCCTCGGCGCGACGTTCTGCACGGCCACGGTGTACACCGGATTCAGCAACCCCATGCCGAATCCCGCAATGATCATGCCCAGTATTACGTAGCTGTGCGTTGTAGCCGCGTCCATGCGCGCGAACAAAATCATGCCGATGGCCACCAGCACGGAGCCCGTCACCGCCGCCAGCTTGTAGCTCCGCAGTTTCAGATTAAGTTGCCCGGAGATGATGCTCCCGGCCACCGCCCCCATCATTAGCGGCGTCATCAAGTTCCCCGAGCGCGTCGCGGAAACGCCCAAAACGCCCTGCATGAATAGCGGCAGGTAAATGATCACCCCGAACATCCCCATGCCCAACACGAACACGCAGATCGAGCAGATGGCGATCACTGGTTGCTTGAACAACGTAAGTGGGATCAGCGGTTCCACGGCCCTAGTCTCGAAGAACAAAAAGGCGGCCAGCATCACACCCGACAAAACCAGAAGATATTCCACTCGCGGCGAGGACCATCCATATTCCGTCACCCAAGTAAGCGCGAGCAGCAGCGAAACGATGCAGATGGTAAGCGTCACCACGCCCGCCCAGTCCAACACGCGCTTGATTCCTTCCGGGTGTAGGGCAGGGAACTGCGAGTAAATGGCCGCGATCACCAGTACGCCCACGGGAAGGTTCACGTAAAAGCAAGCGCGCCAGGAAATGTGATCGGTAAGCCAGCCGCCAAGGGTTGGGCCGAAGATGGAAGCCAAACCCCACACGGCTGCGAAAAGCCCTTGATACCGGCCGCGCTCCGCCGGCGAGAAGATATCGCCGATGATGATGAAGATCAGCCCCATCAAAATTCCGCCGCCCAAGCCCTGCAGGCCCCGAAACACAATCAACTGATTCATCCCATCCAGTGGAAGAAACGTAAGCTCGCCCGCGGCGCCGCACAGCGCGGACGCTCCCACAAACAATGCCGCGCCGGCCAGCAGAAACCACTTACGCCCATAAATGTCCGACAGTTTGCCGAAGATCGGCACCGCGATTGTCGAGCTGAGCAAATATGCCGTCGCGACCCATGGATAGCGGTCGAAGCCCGAAAGCGTCGCGATGATTCGCGGCTCGGCTGTGCCCACGATGGTTTGATCGAGCGCCGATAGCAGTAGCCCGAGCATGAGGCCAGCCATCGTCCACATTAATTGCGGCCGCGTGAGCGGGATCAAGCCGGAAGTATGGTATTTGATCTCCGAGGTAGGCACTCCCTTTAGAATAGTGGATGGATGAAGTGCTCCCGCCGCCGCTTCGTTCTCTCGGGCGCCTCGATCGTAGCGGCCCGTGTCCTGCGGGCTCAGGAGCCGGACGATAGCGGCGCAATATTCTCCACCGGCATCAAGGTCGTCAACGTTCTGGCCACCGTGCGCGGGAAAAACGGCGCGCTTATCAACGATCTCACCAAGGACGACTTTCTTCTAAAAGAAAACGGGCGCACGCAAACCGTGCGTTACTTCTCTCGCGAAACCGACCTGCCTTTATCCATCGGCGTGCTTGTAGACACCAGCCTGAGCCAGCTCAAGGTTCTGGAGGCAGAGCTCGGCGCCAGCTTCCGCTTCCTCGACGATGTTGTCCGCGAAGACAAGGACGAAGTCTTCGTGATGCAATTCGACCTCGCCGTTATGCTGCGGCAGTACCTTACGAATTCGCGCACGAAACTGGAAGAAGCCCTTCAGAACGTAGACACTCCTTCGCATCACGATCTGATGCTGCAGCGCGGCGGGGGGACGCTGCTGTACGACGCCGTGATCAAAGGCGCTGAGATTATGCGTGACCGTCGCAACCGCAAGGCTCTGATCCTGCTGACGGATGGCGTCGATACGGGAAGCGAGGCGACGTTGGAGGCGTCGATCGATTCCGCCCAGCGCGCGGACACCTTGATCTACTCGATCCTGTTTTCCGATGAGGGCTATTACGGGCTTTTCGGGGGCGGAGCCGATGGCCGCCACGTTCTACAGCGTTTAGCGAAGGAAACTGGCGGCGGATTTTTCGAAGTCTCGAAGAATCGGCCAATTGAGCAGATCTATCGCGAAATCCAGAACGAGCTGCGCAGTCAATACAATTTGGGATTCGTCTCCGATGTGCCGGTGCGCATTTCGGAATTCCGACGCCTGCAGCTCACGGCCAAGCAGAAGGGGTTAACCGTCGAGTCGCGCGATAAATACTGGGCTCAGCGTTGACAAAAAATCCATATATGCTATCCGGGACACAAAAAAGCCGCGGCTCCTCCAAGCCGCGGCATAGGGAGTAACTCTTACCTATCGTCGTCCTCCACCGTGAAATCCGCCTCCTCCGCTAAATCCGCGGGCGCTGCCCACAAAACCTCCTCCACGTGGCCCAACGAACACCGCTCCGCCGCGCGAACCATAGAAGCCCCGGCCATAGAAACCCGGCCGGCCGATCACGTACGGTCCGCCGCCATACACATAAAACGGCGAATAGAAACCCCACCCAAAGGGGTTATAAAAGAAACCATCCGCGGGCAGGAATGACCAATACCCGAATGACGGACCCCAATACCAGCCCGGCCCGTACCATCCGTTATTGACCACCACCGTGCGGGCGGCATCCAGGTTGGCTTGCGCTTCGTACCCCGAGCGCAAGCTGCTCCACCGTAGCAGAGCCGTTTCCTTCACGGGCTTGCTGTTGAAGTCCTGGGCCTTCAATTTGCCGGACTCATTCAGAATGGCTTCGTGGTTCTTGCCGACATTTACGCTCTGGTCATCGAGCGTTACTTTGGCTTTTCCATCCAGCACCTGGGCGAAAGGCTGCCCCGAATTCACCACGTATAATCCTTTCTTCAGGATGTCGGTCCGCGCGCCGGTCTGATCGATGGTTAAGCGATTATCTTTGGTCCACCAATCTGCTTCAACCGTCGCCTGACCTCGATCCAAGGCTATTTCAACGTTCGCCAGCCCGTTAGACACCATCCGTGCCTCGCTGTTCTCGCCGAGGCGAAGGAAAACTCCAGGCGTCAGCAGCATTTCTACTTTTCCATTTTGCGTGCCCAGAACCTCGCCGGGCTGAAGCACCTCATTCCCGATCGAGGAGGAATTTACAAGCGTTCCGTTCACCGTCGCCTGACCCTCCAGGTAATTCAAAGTTCCAGGCACCGGGCTTCTCGTCGGAGTTGCAAGGGCCAGCAAGCCGGAAAGGAAAACGCCGCCACCCACCCTCCAAAACCTTGCGTTCCACTTCATATCTTTTCTCCCTATTCATTAGACGCACGGAAAGCTATGTCGGATGCTGATGGAACTTAAGCTATCGGGCCGCTATTTCATAGAGATAGCTCCACATCGCACGCAATTTGCCTGGCAACTTCGGCGCGCGGCAAGCGTTGCGGTGCAACGATAAATTGGGCGCCTACTGCGATTGTGCGCTCATACGGGTAGCGGGAGTCTTTCTTCATCACCGGCGGCCTCCGGGCCGATCATCCTTCCAATGCAGGTTTTGACTTCGCCCCAAACTGTTTTAGTTTGGGCCATCGCGGCGGCCGCCATCGCCGGAGTGATCTTCCGCCCGAGAAAATGGCCCGAGGCGGTGTGGGCTTGCGCTGGAGCTGCATTATTAGTCCTCTTCGGCTCGGTGTCACCGATGTCGGCCATCGGCGCGATTGGAAAAGGTACCAATGTTTATCTGTTCCTCACCGGTATGATGCTGCTTGCCGAACTCGCGCGCTTGAAAGGGGTGTTCGACTGGCTCGCCGCTCTTGCCGTGCGCGCGTCCAAAGGTTCGCACGCGCGTTTATTCACACTTGTGTATTGTGTCGGGGTTTTGGTTACGGTCTTCTTATCGAACGATGCTACAGCCGTCGTGCTCACGCCTGCCGTTTACGCCGCGGTAAAGAGGGCGCGCGCCCACCCGCTCACCTATCTCTTCATCTGCGCATTCGTAGCCAACGCAGCGAGCTTCGTTCTGCCCATCTCTAATCCCGCCAACCTAATCGTGTACGGAAAAACTTTGCCTCCGCTGGGGCCTTGGCTGCGGACCTTTCTTCTTCCTTCGATCTTTTCAATAGCGGCCACTTATGCGGCGCTGCGATGGGCCTCGCGCGGCAACGTGAGTGGGACGGTAAACGACCGTTCTTGTTCGACTACCCAAATACTTTCCGTGGAAGGAAAGCGCGCGGCATCGGGAATCGCTGCATCCGCCGTGGCATTAATTCTGGCTTCGGCCTTCGGTCTGAATCTTGGCCTGCCGGCCTGCGCCGTAGCGATCGTTTCCGTTCTTATCGCCACCCGTTTTCGCTGGTCCGCGCTCCGCGACGTTACGGCCGGCGTGGCATGGAGCGTCCTGCCGCTAGTCGCGGGACTCTTCATTCTCGTCGAAGGTCTCAACCGCGCCGGTTCGCTTGCCGCAATCTCACATTCATTGCGCGTATTCGAGTCCATGCCGCGCCCAACCGGAGAACTCGCCGCTGCCTTCGGAATCGCTGCGCTATCCAACTTGGTAAATAATCTCCCCGCGGGATTGCTCGCCGGGAGCGCAATCCAAGCGGTCCAGATCGCTCCGAGAATTCGCGATTCCGTTTTAATCGGCGTGAATCTCGGTCCCAATCTGTCGGTCACCGGTTCTCTCGCAACCGTGCTATGGCTGATCGCTCTGCGCCGCGAAGGCGTCGAGATGAGCCCTTGGCAGTTCCTGAAACTCGGAGCGACGGTCATGCCGCCGGCGCTGATTCTGGCTACTCTTGCGTTATCGTGGGCCGCCAGATGAAGAGTGTTTCAGCCCAGTTATTCCGGTTTCCGGCCGGCGTTGAGATATTCCCGCAATGCTTCCTGAAACTCCGCCGCGGCTTCTTTTAATAGGGCGTTGGCCCTGGCCAAACCCCGATTGGTGTCCGGATGCCCTGGCTGCAGGTCGGCGTGAAGCTCGGTCATTTTCTCCAGCTCCAGTTTCGCTGCCCTCCATTTGGCTCGTGCTTCATCGAGCCTGATACCCGCCTGCGGCAGACTCGTACGGATCGGTGGTAGACCGTCGCATGCTGTACAGACCGGCACATCCTGAACATAAAGTTCCGTTTCAGCACCGCAGTGGATACACCGTGCCAACGCTCTCACCGGCCCAAGAGACATTGTAATGCTGCCGGGCGGTCGGGACGCACGGCGTGCCGAGGCTGAAGCCTCGGTTGCAGGCTTAAGCCTGCTCCACGATCGCGATTTGCGGTATCATTTTTCCTTAATGGCCAAAATGCTGTACCTGGCAGCTGGGCTTGCCGCAGCCGCCCTTTGGTCTTTCGGGCAAGACGCACAACCGTCGCCGGCGCAACTGGCGATTCTGATGAAGTTCGATCTTCAGCCGCCGCCTTCCGTCATCGAGTCGATGCAGCGCGAGGTGGAGGCGCTATTCGAGCCGGCGGGCATCAAAGTCGCATGGCGCCGCGTGGAGGATAACGAAGGAACCGAGCTCTTTCCGCACGTGGTTGTGATCCGCGTCCGCGGCGAGTGCCGTACGCATCCTGCAACGCTGCGTGAGCTTGAGCCGCTGGTCGACAATCTTGAGCTGGCGCACGCCGCGGTTCGCAACGGGCAGGCGCTTCCCTTCGCGGAGGTCCAGTGCGATCGCGTGTCCGCTTTTTTGCGGCCTTGGCGAAGGGCCGAGCAAGCGGCGTCTCTCGGCGTAGCCATGGGACGCGTGATCGCTCACGAGCTGTTTCACATGCTCACCAATACTCTCACCCATGGAGACGGCGCGCTGTCGAAGGCCAGTGTCACTTCGCAGGAACTCGACGTTAAGGGCGACGGTTTTTCGCAAGACGAACTCGAGCTTTTCAAAAAATCCGTCAAATGACGAGGCGGGGCAGGCCGAGGCCTGCCCCAATACTCGGGTTAGAACAATATGCGCGCTGCAACCTGGAAGGTGCGTGGCGCGAATCCGTTCACCAGATTCGAGCTCTGCAGCGATGGGAACCCGAAGTTCGGGTTTCCTAGATTGGCGTACGGATTTCCATACACGGGCGAGTTGAGAATATTGAACCCCTCGCCGCGCAATTCCATCCGCGCCCGTTCCGCGATACGAAAGGACTTGAACAGAGACAGATTATACGTCTGGAAATTTGGCCCGCGGAATGCGTTCCGCAGATTGGGTCCCAACGAGTCCGCCCCCGGACTGGTAAACAGCGCGGGATTGAAGCTCGCTTGGCCGTTGATGCCCACCGCTCCCACAGGCGCGGCAAACACAGCGGGTATACCAGGACAGTTGCAGGCGGTGGCGGGCGCCAATACAGAAAAGGGCGTGCCCGTTCCCCACTGGAACAGCCCATTCAGCGACCAACCCGCCAGAATCTGTCCCATCCATCCGGTGTTCAAGTGGTTCGTCCCAGTACCGAACGGAATCTCGAACACATGGCTGATGGTCAACATTTGCGTTCGATCCCAATCCGCCGGTCCGTAGTTGGCGGCCCGGCTGAACGGGTTAACTAGAAAGGTGCCGTGATCCAGCGCCTTGCTCCACGTGTATGCCACCGTGAACCCGAGGCCTTGCGAAAGCCGCTTGGTCAAGTTCACTTGCAGCGCATTGTAGTTGCTCGTCAGGCCTTGGCCGTACAGGTTCACGCCAGTGTTGCTGCTTACTACTGGAATAACCGGGGTTGGAGAACCACCGTCTGCCGTTGCGACCCTGTCCGCAGCGGTGAACGGCAGTCCGGCGAGTCCGGTGCCCGGGGCGGCCACGTTGAGCGCCTGAACAAATGGAAGCTGGCGCCCGACGTTGCCTACGTACGCGGCATCGAACAGGAAGCCGCGCCTGAGGTCCTGCTGGACCATGAGGTAGTAGGTCTGGAGGTAAGGAGTTTTGTTTCCTGTCGCCAGATTCAATGGAATGTTAGGAGCGGCGACGGTCGATCCGATGGGTCCAGGCGTTGTCGGCGTAACCGTGGGGATCGAGAAAGGAACCGCGGCGAACGATCCATTGATCAAACCGGTCTGAGCCCCGAATCCCGCCTGATTAATCCCAGACAATGTGAACGGTAACGGGAAGTATTGGATCGCGTAACTCGCCCGGACGACCGTGCGTTCCATTGGATGGTACGCGAAGCCGACGCGCGGAGAGAAGTTGTTGAAATCGTAATTGTGCAGCTGGCTCCCGAACGTCACCGTTCCGGTCAGGGGGTTATATAACAGCGCGCCATTTCCGGAGCTGGTTGAAACCGGGCTGAACAGGTCATAGCGCAAGCCCAGTTCCATCGTGAACCTCGGGAATAGCCGCACGGTATCCGCGACAAATCCGGAATATAGATTCTGCCGGTAGGTGGGAACGTTAGCGTAGTTGAACACGCCGCTGGCGACAGGCGCTCCGAGCAAGAATGCCGCGAGCGAGTTGAACGGCGTAGTCATGAGAGGCACGCTTGCTGCTTCCGCCGTGGAGAGTGTCGCGCCGGGTCCGAAGAACAAGGTTCCGTTGGGCCCGAACAGCGAACTCCTCCATCCGTTGGCCTGAAGCGCGCGGATGTCGGTTCCGAAGCGGACGTCATGAATTCCACGCGCCCAGTGGAACACCGCCGAGCCTTCATACGTGTTGTCGAACATCTTGCTGGGGATATTGGCGGCCGCGCCGAGCGTACCAAATCCCTCGATGTTGATGGTCGGTAGTGAGGTGAATCCATTTGCGGCCAGTAGCGGCGCAAGCGATCCAGTGACGCCGGTAGCATTGATGTTGTTCCGGTAACGGTTGTAGGTGAAGCGGAGCTCGCCAATAATGCCATGGCTATTCGCGACCAGAGCGGCGGTCGCGTGATGGTTGCGCAGCCCGGAGGCTGTGCCGCCGCCGACGATCGGGCCGAACAATGAGCCTTGGGTAGCGTTGAAGTACGAGAACTGGTAATCCAAGAATACGGAATACGCGTCCGAGAAACGATGATCCAGGCGCCCCGTCACCACACTGCTGTTATCGGTGAACGGAATGACGGCCTGTGTGTTGTTAAAGAAGCCGGGCAGGTTGGGCGCCGGAAGCGTAGCCAGGATCGCCTGCGATAGAGGGTTGATGTCGCCCGCCGGAATGACCGTGCCAAACGCCGGGCTAAAAATGGTGGCTCCAGTGCCGGTGAAATTTCCGTTCACGATGGCAGCGGTTGGCAGTGTGCCGAGTACAGGTGTGCCGTCTCTGTACCGCGTTGCTTCATAGTTGATAAAAAGGAAGGTGTGGTCTGGTTTGATTGCGCCTCCCACGCCTGCGCCCGTTTGCCAGTAGTGCAAAGGCGAACTAGGGTTGGCTCCGAAAAAAAGCGGATTCCTAGCCTGGAAGTAGCCGGGCGAGAAGAAGCCGTACACCTGGCCATGGAGACCATTGGTTCCCGGGCGTGTGAAGACGTTGTCGATAGAGCCGCCGGCGAAACCCTGTTCCGCGCGGTAGTTCGCGGTTTGAATTTGCAGCTCGCGAATATAATCGCGGGGCGGAATTGAAATGTTCAAATCGCCTGTAAATGGCTCGCGAACCGTGTCTCCGTCCAAGGTGCTGTCGTTGGAATACGCCGGTTGCCCGTTCGTATTCCATTGCCGGCTGCGCTGCGGATCAGCGGTAACGCCTAGGGTCGTCTGGATGGCCGAGAACGGCGGAGTTATACCCGGCATTAGATTCATCAGCTGCAGGTAGTTTCGATCGAAAACGGGTAGGTTCTCAAGGATAGCCTGACCATAGCCGCGCTGGATTTCCGGCGGAGTATCTTGCGTCTCTACTGCATCCGCATTGATTTCCACCGTTTCGACGGCTGGACCTGCTTCGAGCCTCGCCGCGATTCGAACGCTGTTGCCGGAGATAACTTGAATTTGCTCCTGCACCATGCGCTTGAATCCGGCCGTTTCCACTTCGACCCGGTAGGCTCCGGGCGGAATGGCGGCCATGAACGTTCCGTCCGCTCCGGTGACTACCCTTTGGGACAAATTGGTGCTCAGATTCGTAATCGTGATTACGGAATTCGGCACCGGTTTGCCGGAAGGATCGGTGATCGTACCGACTAGAGTGCCTGCTTGACCCCAACATATAAGTGCCCCAAACAGACAAAATATGAGACCCACAATAAATTTACGATTCATCGATTCTAACCTCATTTTTGGTTTATTCCACTTTGAGCGATGGATAGGCGGTATCTGGCTGCAGGTATTTTCCACCGGCCCCAGATCCAGCTTTCAGCGCGCCGAACCTCAGATTTCAACCCCGCCCGCGAGGACGGAGTCTAATGCCGCGGCATCCGGCAACACTGTTCCACGCGCCCGATGGAATCTTCTGCGCAGCAGTGGGGCGGGCATGCGCTCGAATGCCCGCCTGCCTACCGCAAACAACACGGACGGAAGACCCCAGCCGTCCGTGCAGCCGGCGCAAAATGAGCGCGGTTTAAAAGCGCTCCGCTACATCCGGAAGCGTCCGGAAACACGTAGCGCGAACGCAGCCGCCAACGATCCGAGCCCGCCGACCAGCGCCAAAGGCCAGTCAGATGCTGTCTTCGGCAGCTCGTGTGGACCTGGAGCGGGCGCCGGAGCGGGTTGCTCTTCCGCTTGCGGAGGAGCCGGCGGAGGCGGTGTTGCTTGAGCCTCCTCTCGCGGTTGCTCCGGTGGAGCCGCTGGCGCTGGTGGCGGCGTCACTTCAGCCTGCGCCGGTGGCATCGTGAACGTCGCACTGAGTGTGAGCGGCTGTTGAAGTTCCTCGATTCGAGCCAGCACTGCATCTGGAAGCGCGAACCGATAGCCGAATTGTTTCCCCGCCACCCAGATGCGATCCAGATAATAATCGTTGCCGACCCGCTGCAGAATCACTTTCGTTTGTTGATAGGGTATGCCTCGCACAGACCTCTCGCTGATGGCCGACGCGCTGAATCTCCGGTCGGTTTTTTCGCTTACAAGGATGACGTTCGAAGCATTTCCCGCGCTGGGAAGCTGACGCATATCATACTTGCCCGCCGCGAGCTTCTGCCCGCCTACCCACGTATTCTCCGGCAGCTCAACGATGATTTTGTCGAAGGCTCTGCTTTGTGCCCAACATTGGATTGATGTGCCGGGAGCCACGATTAACAGCGCTCCCAACGTCCATTTCGAATATCTATGAAAACTCATAATGCCTTATACGTCCTTTTCTCTTTCCGCCCCCTGATTGCAATCCCAGTTTTCGATATGAATCCAGAGCATGATGCGACCTAGGGAGTGCAATCTCTAACCCAAACGAAGTTTCGCGACATGATGTGTTGCCGGGGCTCACCGGCGCTGGCCAACTCAAAAACTCGTTTCCCCGCCCGCCCGCAGGTCACGCCAGGCCGTGGGTTAGAAGCCACGGCAATTGTTTCAAACAATCCTGCATCGGAAAGTTCTTTCCGCGCGATTCTGAATTTCTTACAGACTGTCATGAACAAAATGCACATGGGATTTGTAGACCGCTTTGTTTGTACGCGCGCGCGGTCTTAGTAGTGGGGGCGAAAAGTACCGGAACGATTCTGTATTTCATAACACCCGGGTTTGCTAGCATTGGTTGTTAACACCGGATGCCTGAAAACACCTTCGACGTTGTTTCAAAGATCGAATTACCTGAGGTATCGAACGCCGTGCAGCAGGCGATCAAGGAGATCCAGCAGCGCTACGACTTGAAAAATAGCCACTCGTTAATCGAGTTGCGCGAGAAGGAAAATAAAATCCTGCTACAGAGTCAGGATGAATTCAAACTCAAGGCCGTTACGGAAGTACTCGAGCAAAAATTAGTGAAGCGCAAGGTGCCGCTGAAGGGGCTCAATTACGGGGCCATCTTGCCTGCCGCCGGGTCCACCGTGCGGCAGGAGATTTCGTTGCAGCAGGGCATTCCGGTGGAGAAGGCGCGGGAGATCGTCCGCGTAATTAAAGACAGCAAGAAGAAGGTCCAGGCTTCGATTCAGGGAGACTTCGTGCGCATCGCCGGCAAGGATCGCGACACCTTGCAAGACGTAATCCAATTGCTGCGGAACACCGATTTCGGCATCGACATGCAGTTCACGAATTACCGCACGAACTAATGCCGCGGCGTATAGAGACGCTGTTCTTGCAAGGGCCGGCAGGCAGGTTGGAAGCTATTCTCGAAGCGCCCGAGGATGGTGAGCCGCGCGAAACCGCTCTGGTCTGCCATCCCCATCCCCAGCACGGCGGCACCATGCACAACAAGGTGGTCCACAGAATCGCACGCGGACTGCGCCATGCGGGAGCGGCGGTGCTTCGCTTCAACTATCGGGGCGTGAATATGAGTGAAGGCGAATACGCGCATGGCGAGGGTGAGCGCGAAGACGCACATGCCGCGCTCGATTATTTACGTACCCGTTTTCCAAATCTCCCGTTCACATTGGCCGGATTTTCATTTGGTTCCCGGATCGTTCTGCGCCTGGCGTGTTCGGGCATCGGCGCGCGGCGAGCGATCGCGGTCGGTCTCCCGACCAACTGGGACCATTCGTATCTTGAAGGCTGCGCCGTGCCGAAGATCTTTATTCAAAGCACCCACGATCAATTCGGACCGGCTGAAGATCTGCAACGCCTCGTAGACCGCTTGCCGGAACCCAAGCGGCTCGTCTTCGTCGAGGCCGCCGATCATTTTTTCTTGGGCGGCTTGGATCAATTGGAAGCCGCGGTAGGACAAGCTTAAGCTTGTCCCAGGCAGGCTTATAGTAACCGTAGTGCTGTTCGGTTGGAATGGAGTTTTCCACAGTCGTCGTAAACGCGGCGGCTGTGGAAATCCTCCGTGAGGGCATCCGGCGGTTACGACTTGCGCAGGCAGTCGCACGACGACTAGCTTCAGTGTGTCGAGCCGCCGGAGCTCGGCCTTAACGAATATTCAGATCGCGTCTGGCTTCAGACTCTACTATAAGCGTTTCGTCTTGGCAGAGCCAGCCCACCGAGCGGCCTTCCAAACTTTAAGGAGGACAACCATGACGGAATCGAAGTCAGTCGGCCCTGAGCCGGAGTTCGCCGCTTTTGTGGCGCTGGACTGGGCCGATCGCGAGCACGCCTGGGCCTTGGAGGCCCCAGGCACCCGGCGGGAGCGCGGCCGGTTGGAGCAGACTCCGGAAGCCGTGGAGGCGTGGGCCGCGGGACTGGCGGAACGCTTCGGCGGCCGTCCCGTTGCGGTGGCGTTGGAGCAGTCGCGTGGAGCCTTGGTGTGCTGGCTGCAAAAGTTCGCCCACCTGGTGCTATATCCGATTCACCCCACGACGGCTTCGAAGTTTCGCGCGGCGCTGTTTCCTTCCGGCCACAAGGACGATCCTGAGGATGCCGACTTGTTGCTGGATTTTCTAATGCAGCAGCGCGGGCGCTTGCGGGCCCTGCGCCCCGACACGGAGGCGACGCGGAAACTACAAGCGCTGGTAGAGAAGCGGCGTCAGTTGGTGGACACCAGGACCGCCCACACCAACAGCATCACGGACCTGCTGAAGGTGTACTTTCCCCAAGCGCTGCGGTGGTTCGAGGATCTGGCTTCGCCCCTGGCGGCGGCGGCGCTCCAACGCTGGCCCACGCTGCGGCAACTGCAGGCTGAGGATCCCGGGCAGGTGCGCCGGTTTTTCCGGCGCCATCACTGCAGCCCGACGCGGATCGAGGAGCGGCTGGAGGGCATCGGAAAAGCGCACCCGGCCGTCGAAGACCCCGCCATTGTTGAGCCAGGGGTATTAATGGTGGGAGCACTGTTAAAGGTAGTCGCGGCTGTGCGCGAAGGCATTGCCGGTCTGGATCGGGAGATCGAGAAAGTCTTTGCCGGACATGCCGATGCGCCATTGTTCGCCTCCTTGCCCGGGGCCGGGGCAGCGCTGGCGCCGCGTCTGCTGGCTGCTTTGGGGTCGCGGCGCGACCGCTTTGGCTCGGCCGAAGAGGTGCTGTGCTACAGCGGCATCGCCCCGGTGATGGCCCGCAGCGGGAAAACCCAATTGTGGATCCACTTCCGTTGGGCCTGTCCCAAATTCCTGCGCCAGAGCTTTCATGAGTTCGCGGAGTGCTCGATTCCGCACTGCGAATCGGCCCGTGACTTCTACCGCCAGCAGCGCGCCAAGCAGAAAAAACACCACGCTGCCGTGCGGGCGCTGGCCTTCAAGTGGATTCGCATCTTATTTCGTTGCTGGCAGAACCATCAGCCCTATCACGAGGAATTGTACGTGGCAGCCCGGCAAAAGCGAGCCGTCCCTCTCCCCGCGCCCGCGCCGGTTTCCGCGCCTCTTCCCGCGTACGGCGCCGCCTGTGAAAAAACTGTGGATTCCGGGTTGAAAAAAATCGATGAGGTGGTGAATATTCTTTTAGCGAGGGCTTGACACAGCGCCTCAGATCACTGAAGCCCGCTCGACAGCGGCTGTATGCCAACTTCTGCAATTAGGTTCTAGCTCGACCGGGCTATCGTTCAAGGCTCCACGCTTCCGCCCTAGACTGCGTCATGTACAATGTACTGGACCGAGCCATCCGCTAAGAAGGAGGGCCAATGGGGAACGTCTTCCTCGGACTCGCTATCCCCGTTTTCGCCGCGGTCGCTTCAGCGCAAACCATAGAACGCGCATTTCAATTCGTTCACACCGAAACCGCCCAAAGCATGAACGAAATCGCCACTGCCGTACGCACCATGGGCGAAATTACAGGCGTGACTGTCAACCCGGTGCAGCGATCCTTCACCGTCCAAGGGACCGCCGCTCAAATTGCATTTGCCGGTTGGCTTTTCGCCGGGCTGGATCTGAAGACGCCCGTGCCGCCTGACTCCGGAACGCACGAATACCGTTTCCAAAGCGGCGCCGATAACATCGTTCGCGTTTACTACATCGACCACGGCCAAAGCGTCCAGGAATTCCAGGAAGTTGCTACCGCCATGCGCACGGCCGGCGATATCCGCCGCGTCTACACCTACAACGCGGGAAGAGCGTTAATCGTGCGCGGTACCGAGGATCAGCTCGCGATGTGCGATTGGTACTTGAACGAGATTTGGGCGCACGGCAACCTCCCCGGTCCCCACGCGGTCTCCGCCGAATACCAAATGCAAAACATCGCCGCGCCGTATCCGAATGAAAACACCGTTCGGGTTTTGTACATGGCGAATGGAGCCAGCGTGCAGCAATTCCAGGAGTTGGCGACTGCCATTCGAACCGTGGGCGACATTCGCCGTGTTTACACCTACAACGCTCCAAGAGCCATGCTAGTGCGAGGCACATCCGACCAGGTCGCGCTTGCCACCTGGCTATTTAACGAGATGGACCAGCCAGTGGCCGCAAGGCAGAGCACCGCGTCGTCCGGATACAAATTTCCGATTGCCGGCGATCCAGCGGACTCGGTACGCGTGTTCTATCTCACACACAGCCGTAGCGATTCGGAGTTTCAGGATAACGCCGCAGCTATCCGGTCGCAGGTTGATACGCGGGGAATATACGCGTGCAACTCCGGGCGAGCTTTGGTCATCCGCGGCACCGGCGAGCAGATCGCGCAGGCGGAGCGCCTGATGCAGCAACTCGACGCCACGCTTCAGGCGGGCAAATAAACGGGATATACTGGCCCTAACCCATGCGAGTCCTTCTCGGCGCCGCGATTGCCGCCGCGCAAATCGCGTCCGCGCAGTGGGTCAATTATCCCACCGCCGGTGTGCCCAAGAATCCGGACGGCTCGCCAAGTCTGGCCGCCCCTGCTCCCCGAACGGCGGACGGGCATCCCGATCTCTCGGGCATCTGGGCGCCCGTGCGCGACCGTCCCCTTAACGAGAGCCTGGAAGGCCAGACGAACGCGACCGGCCCCTTTTGGGATTTCGGCTCCGTAGTGCCCGGAGGCCTGCCCTACCAGCCTTGGGCGGCGCAGTTGCGCAATCAGCGTTTCGCCGACCACAGCAAAGATAATCCAGACGTCCGTTGTATGCCGCTCGGCATTCCGCAAATGAACACTCATCCGTTTCCGCGCCGGCTGGTGCAGACGCCAGGGTATCTGGCGATTCTGCACGAGCGCGATATGGAATACCGCCAAATATTCACTGACGGCAGGCCCCTGCCCGATGATCCACAGCCGGCATGGAACGGTTATTCGACAGGCAAGTGGTCCGGCGATAAGTTGGTGGTGGAAACGATCGGCCTACGCGACGGGTTGTGGGCGGATTACGACGGAAGCCCGCTCACCACGGCCGCCAAAATCACGGAGCGCTTCCGCCGGCCCGCCTTCGGCTCCATGGAAGTCGAAATGACGATCGACGATGCCAAGGCCTACACCAAGCCTTGGACTGTGAAGCTAAGCTGGGCGCTGCAGCTCAATTTGGACCTGCTTGAATACGTGTGTCTGGAAGGTGAAAAGGACTCCGTGCACATGGTTGGAAAGTAGGCGCTATCCTCAACTCTTCCCCGTCTTCTGAAGAGCCGCACAGAGCCGGAACGGCCGCGGGAGCCGGAAACGCGCCCGGTCCCGCCGCGACAGGCTCCGTTGTGCCGCGAGTCTCCACTGACGAGGGCTTCCTTGCCGCGGAACATGAAATCGAAGTCAAAAGCGCCGCCCTAAAAAAGGAACTGCGGCTAATCGACTTGGTGGGCATCCAGATTCTAAACATCGTCGGCCTGTTTTGGGTCGGCACCGCTGGCAAGCTA
This sequence comes from Bryobacterales bacterium, assembly GCA_019261985.1. Classification (GTDB taxonomy): domain Bacteria; phylum Acidobacteriota; class Terriglobia; order Bryobacterales; family Bryobacteraceae; genus Palsa-187. Next base: position 38,299 of record JAFAQY010000014.1, read on the forward strand.
GGCTCTTCGCACGTGATGTTCTGGATTCCTGCGATGTTGCTGTTTTACATTCCGTCGGGGATCGTGGTCGCGCACCTGGTGAAGGAGATGCCGTTAGAGGGCGGCTTGTATCAATGGGCTAAGCTCCGCTTTACGCCGCTGATCGGATTCCTGGTCGCGCTAGATCTGTGGCTGTACTGTCTGCTGGTGATTTGCAAGGTCGGCCTGGTAGCCGCGGATAACGTGCAGTACGCCTTTGGCCCACAGGCCGGCTGGATTTCCACGAGCCGTCCCGCGATCCTCGCCATCAGCACGATCGCCATACTCGGCCTTATGCTGCTGGCCTGGCGCGGATTATCGGTTGGGAAATGGGTGAACAACTTCGGCGGTTATACGATCGTTTTTCTTTTTGCGGCTATCATCGCGGTCGCGCTCCCGCATTGGTTTCAGGGGAGCGCGGCGGTAGCTCCCCTGGCATTCACCTTCCCGGCTGTTTCGCTGCTGAATTTCAACCTCCTCGGCAAAATGGGCTTCGGAGCATTTGGCGGTTTCGATGGCGTGGGGATCTTCGCGGGCGAGTGCCGTTCCAAAGATCCGGCCAAGCCGATCCGGTTGTCGGTTTGGATCGCGGGCCCTTTGATCTCCGCGATGTTCATCGCGGGCACCGCAGGTGTCCTGACATACATTCGCCCGGAATCGATCGATCTGGTTGCGCCCATGACCCAGGTCTTGAGCTTGGGTGCTCCGCGCTTGGCCACGGCATCGGCGTTCCTGCTGATCGCCGCTTTGATGGCGCAGAATGCGCTGAGCTTCAGCACCATGATTCGCCTTCCGATGGTCGCGGGCTGGGATCATTTGCTCCCCGGCTGGTTCAGCCGCTTGGATCCACGCCATCGCACGCCGCTCGGCTCTGTGCTTTTCGCGGGAGCGGCCGGATTGCTCTTCGTGATTCTGGCGAACGTCGGAACGGGAAATCAGGAAGCCTTTCAACTGCTGGACAACACGAGCGGCATTCTGTACGCAATCTGTTATCTGGTGATGTTCGCGATTCCTCTCGTGGGCCCTGGTGAACGGGCATCTTGGGGCGTTCGGATCGCCGCGGTATCGGGTTTTCTGATGACGTTCTTGTATGTCGTGTTGTCCGTGTTCCCTATCATCGACGTGCAGAATCCTTGGCTCTTTACGGCCAAGATCGCCGGGGTGGTTGTCGGGGTGGAGTGCGCTGGAGCCGCGTACTATTGGCGAGTTGTCCGGAGGCGTGCGGTTCCGGCGATTGATGAGGTCGGCTAATTCGTTGGTCTTCGCCGCTTTCGCAAGCCACTCCGTCCTACGAACGGATGGTCACGGCTTCGTCCGGCAGGTGCATGACGCGTACTCTCAGCTGGGGGCCTCTACGAGCATCAACGCCTTCAGGCCGGCCTGCTCAAAATCGTGATCTGTTGTTAGCGCCTCGGACAAGCCGCGTCGCTCCATAACCACAAATGAGAAACAATCTGTCAGGCTCCGGGTCTTATCGGGTCTCGTCCCGTATAGCTCAACCGCGGCAGCCATCAGCTCGATTTGGAATAGGACTACTTCGATGCGTGCATCTAAGCGGACGCGCGCATAACTCTCGGCCGCCATTCGGCGAGTGCTCACATCCGAAAGCGCGTTGAGCCACTCCAAAAGAACGGCCTCCGTTGTCACGATCGTGCTCCCTGTCGCGATGGCGCGTTGATACCATTCGACAGCTCTATCATGATGCTGATCGCGTTTTCTCGACAGCCCGATCCAGGAGGTGTCAGCGAAGTATGCGGCCACTATCCCCGTGGGTCCTTTTTCGGGCGCCCGTACAGGTAATGATCGTGTTGCTCAGCCAGGTCCGCGGGTAATGCGTCACTATCGACCGCGTTAGCGACGATCCAGGCTAATGCCGATCCTTCAGTTTCGCTTTCGAGAGGCTCGATTTGGAGGAGCAAGGGTTGATTCGGGCGGAGGTCTAGCGGCTCATCTGGAACAATAACCTTACCATCTAATGCGCGTGGACCGTCATATGGAGATCCTATTTTCAGCATGAACTTACTCCTCTCCCCGCATCAAATCCTCATAGCTCTCCCGCCGCCGGATCACCCGCCACGTCCCGTCTTCGACCATCGCTTCCGCCGCGCGCGGGCGCGCATTGTAGTTGGAGGATTGCGCAAACCCGTAGGCGCCCGCGGTGCAGACCGCCAGCAGATCGCCGGGAAAGACCTGGGGTAGATCACGGTTCCTCGCCAGGAAGTCGCCCGTTTCACACACCGGTCCAACCACGTCAGCCCGCATCGTTCCAACGGAGGTCTGCCTCAGCGGCAGAATTTCGTGATGCGCGGAATACAAGGCCGGGCGAATTAAGTCATTCATTGCGGCATCAACGATGACAAATTCCTTAGCGCCCGTTTTCTTGCGATAAAGAACGCGAGTCAGCAGCACGCCCGCGCTGGCCACGATGGAACGGCCCGGCTCGACCATGACGTGCAATCCACGGTTTGCGACGCGCTGGCGCAAGACGCCGACAAGCTCGCCGATCGCGGGGATCGAGTCTTCCGGCTTATACGCAACGCCCAACCCTCCACCGAAATCGACGTGACGGATCTCGAACTCCTTGGCGCGCAGCCGTTGGACAAGCCCGACCACGCGGTCGACAGCCTCCACCACCGGCTTCGTATTCAGCAGCTGAGATCCGATATGGCAGCTCACGCCTTCGACGAGCAGATTCTCCCGCCGCCGGGCGCATTCATACACCGTCTCCGCATCCCCAATATCGATGCCAAACTTATGTGCCAGCCGGCCCGTAGAGATGTAGTCGTGGGTCGCCGCGTCCACGTCGGGATTGACACGCAGGGCCACTCGCGCCTTAATTCCACGCCGGTGCGCAAGTGAATCCACGAGCGCAAGTTCCGGCTCCGACTCGCAGTTGAAGGCGAAAATACCGGCCTCAAGCGCCGCATCCACCTCCGCCCCGCTCTTTCCCACGCCGGAAAAAACGATTTTGGCCGGATCGCCGCCTGCCTTAAGCACGCGAAACAGTTCGCCGGCGGAGACAATATCGAAACCCGCTCCAGCTCCGGCGAGAAGCCGCAGAATGCTCAAGTTGCTCGCCGCTTTTACCGCATAACAAACTGTGTGTGGCTGATCGCCAAATGAGTCGTCATAAGCGCGGTAATTTTTCAGGATTTCCGCCGCGGAGTAAACGTAACACGGCGTGCCGGCCTTGGACGCGATGCGCGAGAGTTCCACGCCGTCCATCGTTAAAACGTGCTCTTCGTAAGCTAGTGGTCGCATTAGTTTCGTGGGGCAGCATGCAATTCTGCGCGCCGGTTGCTAGCCGGCGCTGGGCGGTTCTGTGAAAACTTCAGCTGGCGGCTTAACAAGCCGCCGCAGGCTGCCAGCCTGCCCCACACGGTTTGTACGAACTGCCGCATTACAGGACGTTTACCACCACAATCGTACGCCGTCCATCGTCAAAACGTGCTCTTCAGACGGTCGTGGTCGCATTAGTTTACCGAGGCAGGATGCCATCCTGCACGAACCGCCACATTACAGGACGTTTACCACCACAATCGTCTGGTCGTCCGTAATCGGCGTGCCGTCCCTGAAAAGATCCAAATCCCGAATGACCGTGTCCGCAATCGATTGCGGCGACTCGTGGCAGTGGCGTTGTACGAGTTTCGACAAGCGCGCGCGAGAGTAGTCTTCCCCGGCCTCATTCACCTGATCTTCGACTCCATCAGAGTAGAAGACCATGATATCGCCGGGCTCCATAAAATATTCCAACTCCTCATACTCGCGATCTTCCAGCAATCCGATTGGCACGCCCTCGACGCGAGGCTTCGATATCTCGCCGCAGCGGCAAATAAGCGGCGGCTCGGCGCCCGCGTTTGCGAACAGCATGCGGCGCGTCTCGGGCTCCCACTGGGCGACTAAAAGGGTGGCGTACTGCGCATCCACTTTGCGTTCGAGCAGCAGCTCATTCAGCGATTTGATCAATTGCGCGGGACTCCGCCTGCGCGGCGCCAGTATTCGCAGCAGGCCGCTGACGAGCGCTCCATAGAGCGCCGCCGACGCCCCCTTACCGCTCACGTCGCCGAATGCGATCAACACTCGGTCTTCGCCCTGCTCGAAGAAGTCGTACACATCGCCCGAAATTTCGCGCGCCGGGCGCGAGCGGATGCCTGTACGAATGCCCCTGATCTCGGGCGCCTCCCGCGGCAACAGCACGCGTTGCAGTTTGCGGGCCGCCTTCAGATCCTGCTCCATC